>JAFEFF010000075.1 GCA_018240745.1 Pseudomonadota bacterium | reverse complement strand
TTCGGCTTCCTGGTGCCCGAGGTGACGTTGGCGACCCTCGATCCGACCGAGGACAGCGCGCAGAGGGGGCGGCCGTGGCAGCTGGCCATGGAGAAAGTGTTCTCGCCCTCCAACCGCGACGCGATCCGGCAATTGCCGAGGCGGAGCCGATGACATGTGCTGCACATGAAGTTATGCTCTCGACATGTCTGCGATGATCCAGATCCGCAATGTCCCCGACGCGCTGCATCGCCGGCTTAAGTCACGGGCCGCGCTGGCCGGCATGTCGCTGTCCGACTATCTGCTCGATCACCTGCGCGTCGTGGCGGAGCAGCCCACGATCGAGGAGCTCGAGGCCCGGCTGCAACGCCTGCCTCCCCTCAAGCCCTCGATTTCGCCGGCCGATGCAGTTCGGGCCGAGCGCGACCGCCGGTGATCGTTGTCGATGCTTCGGCGATGCTGGAGGCGCTGCTGCAGACAGCGGCGGCCCCCGCGGTGAGGCGTCGCCTGTTCGCGCGTGGCGAGACGCTTCACGCGCCGCATCTTCTGGACGTTGAAGTTGCCCAGGTGGTTCGCCGCTATGCCTTGGCCGGCGAGATCGACGCCGAACGCGGGCAGACGGCTCTTGGCACTCTCGCGAGCTTCCCGATTCGGCGCTATCCACACGACGTCCTTCTGCCTCGCGTATGGCAACTGCGGAGCAACTTGAGCGCCTACGACGCGGTCTATGTGGCGCTCGCGGAAGTGCTGGACGCGCCTCTTCTCACCTGTGATCGCCGTCTGGTCACGGCGGCCGGCCGGCATGCGTCGATCGAACTGATCGCGCCGCAATGACCCGCACCGCGCGCGAGGCCTCGCGGCTCGGCCAGTTCAGTTGGGCGCTGTTCGACTGGGCCAACCAGCCGTTCTTCACGGTCGTGACGACGTTCATCTTCGCGCCCTACTACGCCAACGTGATGATCGGCGATGCGGTGCACGGTCAGTCGGCGTGGGCATTCACCCAGTCGATCTCCGGCATCCTGATCGCGCTCATGAGCCCGTTCCTCGGCGCGATGGCGGATGCCGGCGGCCGGCGCAAACCCTACGTCTTCTTCTTCCAGGTGCTTCTGGGCATCGGCTGCGTGCTGCTGTGGTGGGCCTATCCCAACCGGCCCGACCTGGCGCAGCCGATCGGCTGGGCGGTGATCGTGGCGACGGTCGGCGCCGAGATGTCGATCGTGTTCAACAACGCCCAGCTGCCCGACATCGTGGGGCCCGAGCGCATGGGCCGGCTGAGCGGCTTCGGCTGGGGGTTGGGCTATGTCGGCGGCCTGATCGCGCTCGCGTTGGTGCTGACCGCGCACTTCACGCTCGGCGGGGATCCCGGCTACACCCTCGAACGACTGACCGGCCCCGCCTCGGCGCTGTGGCTCGCGGTGTTCGTGCTGCCGATGTTCCTGTTCACGCCCGACCAGGCGCCCGAGCGGCGCCTGCCGCTCTACGACTGCGCGCGCGAGGGGGCCGCGTCGCTGCTGACCACGGTCCGCCGGTTGCGGCACTACACCAACGCCCTCACCTACCTGGTCGCCTTCATGCTCTACAATGACGGGCTGGCGGCGATCATCGCCTTCGGCGGCGTCTATGCCTCGGCGACCTTCGACTGGAACACCACGACGCTCGGCGTGTTCGGCATCATCCTGACGGTGTTCGCGATTCCCGGCGCGTTCCTCGGCGGCAAGCTCGACGACTATCTCGGCAGCAAGCGCACGGTGCAGATCGCGATTGCCGGCGTGATCGTCGCCACGCTCGGCATCGTCAGCGTGACCGCCGATCGCGTGCTGTTCGTGGTTCCGGCCGATCCGGTCAGCCCGATGCGCGGCATGTTCGGCTCGGCACAGGAGAAGGCGTTCATGGCCTTCGCCCTGCTGCTGGGCTTCTGCATGGGGCCGATGCAGGCGGCGAGCCGGACCCTGGTCGGCCGCCTGGCGCCGGTCGGCATGACCGGCGAGTTCTACGGCCTGTTCGCGCTGTCCGGCCGCGCCACCGCCTGGATGGCGCCGCTCGCGATCGGCATCATCACCCGGACCACGCAATCGACACGGCTCGGCGTCGCCTGCGTTCTGGTCTTCCTGGTGCTGGGTTTCCTGCTGTTGTGGCGGGTGCGCGAGCAGCAGGCGCCCGCGCACGCTTAGTTAGCCACAGTGCGCCCGCGCACGCTTAGCCACAGTTTGGTCACGCAACCCCGGGCGCCTCTCTCCGTATGGTTCGTGCGATTGCAGACGGAGGAAACCCATGCATCCAAGTGCCAGGCGTCTGGCGGTTGCGGCCGGCCTGATGGCGGTCGCCCTGTCGGCGGCAGGGTCGGCGCTCGCGCACGACGATGACGAGGGTCACGGCTGGAAGAAGCACCACCGTCGCGGGCCGCCCTTCGTGCCTCCGGGGCACGTTTACTACGTGGAGCGGCCCGTGGTCGTTGTCCCGGCTCGGCCCGTCTACACCGAGCGGAGCTACGGTGGCTACGGCTACGGCGGCTATGGCGGTTACGGTGGCTATGGCGGGGGCGGCTACGGCTACGGTGGCGGTGGCTACGGCGGCCAGCTGCCGCCGCCCTCGATCAACATCAACATTCCGCTGCAATAGGCCCGTCAGGCGGCCGTCGTCTTGGCCTTGAACAGGCAGAGGTCGTTCACGACACAGCGTGGGCATTCCGGCTTGCGCGCCTTGCAGGTATAGCGGCCGTGCAAAATCAGCCAGTGATGGGCGTGTAGCCGGTACTCCTCCGGCACGCGCTTCAGCAGCCGCAGCTCGACCTCGAGCGGGTTCTTGCCCGGGGCGAGCCCGGTGCGGTTGCCGACGCGGAAGATGTGGGTGTCGACGGCGATGGTCGCTTCGCCGAACGCCACGTTCATCACCACGTTGGCGGTCTTGCGGCCGACACCGGGCAGGGCCTGCAACGCCTCGTGGGTGTGCGGCACCTCGCCGCCATGCCGCTCGACCAGCATCCTCGACAAGCCCATCACGTTCTTGGCTTTGGTGCGATACAGCCCGATCGTCCTGATATAGGAGATGAGTTTCTTCTCGCCGAGGTCGAGCATCTGTTGCGGCGTCTTGACGATCTTGAACAGGGGCCCGGTGGCGCGGTTGACGCCGGCATCGGTCGCCTGGGCCGACAGCACCACGGCAACCAGGAGCTGGTAGACGGTGTCGTACTCCAGCTCCGTCTCCGGCTCCGGGATCGCCTTCTTCAGCCGGGCGAAGAACTCGGGGATGACGGCAGCTTTCATCAGGGCCATAAGGGTTCATAGCATGGCCGAGACCGTACACTTTTCCACGCTCTTGCGGCCCCATCGCAGCCTGTCGCCGGTGGGTTTCAAATGGCTGATCCGGATGGTGATCCTCGCCAACCTGCTGATCGGCCTGCCGATGTACCTGCTGGGCGCCTGGCCGATCGCGGGCTTCTGCGGCCTCGACGTGGCGCTGTTGTGGTGGCTGTTCGACCGCAACTACTTCGACGCCAGGCGCAGCGAGACCCTGACGCTGACCGACCGCGAGCTGGTGGTGGTCCGCGTCGCGCCCGATGGCGAGCGCGAGGAGCACCGGCTGGAGGCCTACTGGCTCAAGCTGCACCTCGGCGAACGCCTGGTGCTGAGCTCTCGCGGCAACCGTGTCATCGTCGGCCGCTTCCTCGCGCCGGCCGCCAAGGCCAAGGTCGCCGACGAGCTCAAGGCCGCCCTCGCGGCGCTGCGCGCGCCGACGTACCAGCACGCCTGGGATCGCGAAGAAAAAGAGTAGCACCGTCGTCCCGACCGGAGCGCGAAGCTTCGCTCGGGACGAGAGACTAAAGCCCCAGCACGTCCTTCATGCCGTAGAGGCCGGGCGGCCTGCCCTTCAGCCATAGGGCGCCGCGTACTGCGCCGGAGGCGTAGGTCTCGCGGCTGAAGGCGCGATGGCTGAGCTCCAGCCGCTCGCCGGCCGCGGCGAACATCACGGTGTGCACGCCCACTTCCTCGCCGCCCCGCAGGGTGGCGAAGCCGATCTCGCCGGCCGGGCGCGCGCCGGTGTGGCCGTCGCGGCTCTTGCGCCACACGTCCTCGAGCTTGACCTGCCGGCCCGCCGCCGCGGCGCGGCCAAGCGCCAGCGCGGTGCCCGAAGGCGCGTCGATCTTGTGGCGGTGGTGCATCTCCAGCACCTCGATGTCGTAGGCGGGATCGAGCATCGACGCGGTCTTCTCGACCAGCGCCAGCAGGATGTTGATGCCCATCGACATGTTGGCGGCCCACAGGATCGGGATCCTGTTCGCCGCCTCGTGCACCGCCGCGGTCTGCTGCGGATCGAGGCCGGTCGTGCCGATCACCATGGCGACGCCCTTGCCGGCCGCGGCCCTGGCATGCTCGACCGTCGCTGCCGGCACGGTGAAGTCGATCACCGCATCGGCGTTGGCGAGTGCCGCATTCGGATCGGCGACGATCTTCACGCCCTTCAGGCTGCGATGACTGGTGCCAACGCCTGCGACCTCGCTCGCATCGCGGCCGATCGCAGTGTTGCCCGCGCCCTCGAGCGCGCCGGCGAGCGTGCAGCCTTCGGTGCGCGCGATCTCGCGCACCAGCATCTGGCCCATGCGGCCGGCCGCGCCTGCGACTGCGATCTTCATGTGTTCCCCCAGGGCATGTGCACCTAGACTAACCCGCGGAAGGGGGGCGTGCATGCTCTTCATGGTGGTCGAGAAATTCCGCAATCAGGACGGCAAGGCCGTCTATCGTAAGCTCCGGGCAAGCCGCGGCCTGCCGGACGGGCTGGCGTTCGTGGCGAGTTATGTATCGGCCGATCTCAGCCGCTGCTTCCAGCTCATGGAGACCGATGACGTGACCCTGTTCCAGCGCTGGATCGCCGACTGGCAGGAGCTGGTCGAGTTCGAGGTCGTCCCGGTCGCCGAAGGCAAGACGACGCGCGAAGCGCTGGCGGCCTTGTTGTGAAGAAGAGCACCGCGGGCTATGCGCAGGAGGCGCCGGCGCTGCTCGAGCTCTACGAATCGATCTCGGCCGAGACGCTGCATCAGCCGGTCTGGCACCTGATCCCGACGACGCCCTCGACGCTGATCGACATCGGCGCCGGCACGGGCCGCGACGCCGCGCATTTCGCCGCGATGGGCCACCGGGTGCTGGCGGTCGAGCCGGTCGCCGAGATGCGCGAGGGGGCGATGAAGCTCCATCCGTCGCCGCGCATCGAATGGCTGGCGGACGCCCTGCCGGCGCTGGCCCGCGTGCGGGCGCGCGGCCGGACGTTCGACGCCGTGCTGGCGTCGGCGGTGTGGATGCACCTCGACGCAACCGAGCGCGCCGAGGCGATGCCGGCGATCGCCTCGCTGGTGCGGCCGGAGGGCGTGCTGCTCCTGTCGCTGCGCCACGGGCCGGTCCCCGAGGGCCGGCGCATGTTCGAGGTCACGCCGGAGGAAACGATTGCGCTCGCCGCGCGCGAGGGCCTGACGTGCCTCGTCAACGTCGTCACTCCTTCGCGGCAGGGTCCGGAGGTCACCTGGTCGCGGCTCGGCTTCCGGAAGCTGTCATCCCGAGCGTAGCGAGGAATCCTTCCTGAGGCCTCAAAGATCCCTCGCTACGCTCGGGATGAGAGTCAGCTTGCGATGACTGTCATTTCCAAGGGTCCGACACCTTCGGCCAGAACGGCGTCCTGCGCTTGGTGTAGGGCCAGCGCGTGACGTCGGGGTCGGCAGCGCCGGGCGAGGCGACGTAGAGGATCTCCTTCGCCAGCCCGACGAAGCCGTTGTAGAAGTGCTGCGCGCTCTTCACGATCACGACGCGATAGTCGGCCGGCTCGGCACCGACGGCGCGGAAGGCGTCGGCATGGAAGGTCTGGTTGCGCCGCGTGCAGATCGCGACGTCGACATGCTCGGACGACAGCAGCGCCATGTCGCCCAGCGGCGACATCACCGGCCCGAACGGCTGGAAGACATTGTGGGCGATCTTCTTCACCGTGACGTCGAGATCGACCGGCTCGCCGCTTACCGCGCCCGACTTGCCGCCGAGCCGCATGCGGAGCCGCGCCCCCTCGCCCGCCTCGGCGGCGATCTGGAAGGCCATCGGATCCCACATCACCCCGAACAGGGCGGGACCGATCTGCCGCTCGACCAGCGCCTTCAGCACGAAGGTGGAATCGCCCGGCGCGCCCGAGCCCGGATTGTCGGCGCGGTCGGCCAGCACCAGCGGCCCCTGGTTGTGCGAGGCGGCGCGGTCCATCGCCTCGGCGATCGAGAGGTACTTCGTCGAATAGCGCTCGCGGTTGGCCCACAGCTCCTCGCCGAGCTGTCTTGCGAGCTTCTCCGCCCTGACCTTGTCGCCATCGGCTACGACCAGCGTGCGCGTGCCGACATCCTCGACGTCGGCGAAGGCGAAGCCGTGGCTGAGCGACACCGAGAGGACGCCGTCCTTGCCCTCGAGCGACTTCATGCGCACCACGAACTCGCTGATCGGCGGCACCGAGGTGCGGTATTGCGCGATCATGCGGCAGTCGTAGCGCGCCATCACCGGCCTCACCTTGCCCTCGACGGTGTCGGCGATGATGGCAAACAGCTCTTCTGCGCGCTCCATCGTGTCGGTGTGCGGATACTCCTTGTAGCCGACCAGCGCGTCGGCACTGTCGAGCATCAGGGCGCTGAGATGGCAGTGCAGGTCGAACTCCGCGCCGATCGCGACCTTCGGGCCGACGATGGCGCGGATCCTCGACAAGAGATCGCCCTCGCAGTCGTCGTAGCCGTCGGCGACCATCGCGCCGTGCATGTTGATCAGCACCGCGTCGAGCGGCAGCGCGGCCGTCACGCCCGCCAGGATCTCGTCGCGGAAGCCTTCGTAGACCGAGCGGACCGTCGTGCCTGAGGGGGCGGCGAAGGTGCTGAGCCCTTCGATCACCGTCCAGCCGCGCTTCTCGGCCTCGCGGCGCCAGACATGGACCGGCGCGGTGAAGTTGGTCGGTTCGTGCCGGGTCGCGTCGCCGCGGAAGATGCCGTGCTCCTGGTACCCGCGCAGCCCGGTCGGGAAGGGCACGAACTGATTGGTCTCTGTGCCCAGGGCACCGATGAAGACGCGGCGGGTCACGCTTTACTCCTTGTGGCGGTGGCAGCCGACGATGTGGTCGTTGACCATGCCGGACGCCTGCATGAAGGCGTAGCAGATGGTCGAGCCGACGAACTTGAACCCGGCCTTCTGCAATGCCCTGGACATCGCGTCGGACTCCGGCGTGCGTGCCGGCACGTCCTTCAGGCTGTTCGGGCTGTTCTTCCTCGGCTTGCCATCGACGAAGCTCCACAGGAACCTGGCGAACGAACCCTCGCGCTCGACCAGCGCCAGATAGGCCCTGGCGTTGCCGATGCTGGCTTCGATCTTGCCCCTGTGGCGGATGATGCCGGGATCGGCCAGCAGCTTCTCGACCTTGGCCGGCGTATAGCGCGCGACCTTCCTGGGATCGAAGCCGTCATAGACTTTGCGGTAATGCTCGCGCTTGCGCAGCACGGTGATCCACGAAAGCCCGGCCTGGCAGCCCTCGAGGGTCAGCAGCTCGAACAGCGCCCGGTCGTCCTTGAGCGGCCGTCCCCATTCCTTGTCATGATATCGCTGGTAGAGCGGGTCGGCGCTCGCCCAGCCGCAGCGCGCCTTGCCGTCGGTACCGGCCACCGTATTGTGCTTCCAAACCATGAGGGGAAACTAATGCCCAAGGATCTCAGCGACCTCAAGGTCTGCATCTTCGACGTGTTCGGCACGGTGGTGGATTGGCGCGGCAGCCTGATCGAGGACCTGCCGAAGCTCGGCAGGAAATACGGTCTCGACACCGACTGGACGAGCTTCGCCGACGACTGGCGCGGCCTCTACCAGCCGCAGATGAGCCGCGTGCGCAAAGGCGAGCTGCCGTGGACGCGCATCGACGACCTCCACAAGGAGGCGTTCGAGATGCTGCTGAAGAAGCGCGGCCTGAAGCATCCCGGCGAGGCGGGTTCCTGGGAGTTCACCCATCTCTGGCACAAGCTTCGCCCGTGGCCCGATTCGGTCGAGGGCATCGCCATGATGAAGAAGAGGTACGTCGTCGCCACGCTCAGCAACGGCAACGTCGCGCTGCTGATCAACATGGCCAGGCACAGCGGCATCCCCTGGGACCACTGCTTCTCGGGCGAGACCTACCGGCACTACAAGCCCGATCCCGAATCCTATCTCGGCGTGGTCGACACCATGTACCTCGAGCCGCACCAGGTGATGCTGGTCGCCGCCCACAACGGCGATCTGGCGGCGGCGCAGAAGTGCGGCCTGTCGACCGGCTTCGTCATCCGCCCGCACGAGCACGGCCCAGGCCAGAAGCGCGACCTCGAGCCCGAAGGCGACTGGGACGCCGTCGGCAACGACATGATCGAGCTCGCGAAGAAGATCGGCGCGTAGAGCAGGCATCGCCGGTACGCGCAAACTCCATTTGGACATCGTCGTCTTGTGCCGGGGGCGCGCCACTCCGTGGCGCGTCATGATCTTCCGGACCGCGGGCCTCCAAGCCCGCTCATGAATCATGATGCGGGCCTGGAGGCCCGCGGTCCGATGAGAATGAGAAGACGCGCCACGGAGTGGCGCGCCCCCAGCACAAGAGCGTTAAGACGCTAGTCGCCGCCGAACATCTCCTTCACCTTGGTGAAGAAGCCCTCGGCTTCGGGGCTGGTCTTGCCGGCCTTCTCGAATTCCTTGAGCAGCTCTTTCTGCTTGGCCGTGAGGTTGGTCGGCGTCTCGACCGTGACCTCGATATACAT
>JAFEFF010000074.1 GCA_018240745.1 Pseudomonadota bacterium | reverse complement strand
GGGTTGGTCGCCAGCGCCCGGCCGATCGCCAGCATCTGCGGCTCGCCGCCCGACAAGGCGCCGCCCGAATTGCCGCGCCGCTCCTTCAGCCGTGGAAACAGCGCGAAGACGCGCCCGGTCGTCCAGGGGCCCGGCCGTGCGACCGCCGACAGGTTCTCCTCGACCGTCAGCGAGCGAAAGATGTTGCGCTCCTGCGGCACCCAGCCGATGCCGGCGGCCGCCCGCGCCTCCGGCGACAGCGCCGTGATATCGCGGCCGCCGAGGGTGAGGGAGCCCGCGAAGCGGCGCGTCACGCCGACCAAGCTATCGATGAGCGTGGTCTTGCCCACTCCGTTGCGGCCCAGCACTGCCAGCGCCTCGCCCTCGCCCAGCCGGAAGGCGACGTCGGACAGCACGACTGCGCGGCCGTAGCCGGCGCTGAGGCCGCTGACCGCCAGCAGCTCAGCCATGCGCAGCCTCGCCGAGATAGACGGCCTTCACCCGGCGATCGGCGGCGATCTCGGCCGGCGTCCCTTCCGTCAGCAAGGCGCCTTCGACCAGCACCGAGATGCGCTGCGCGAAGTCGAAGACGAGCCCCATGTCGTGCTCGATGAGCAGGACCGCTACGTCCGCCGGCAGGGCGGCGATGGCGTCGAGGATGTCCTGGCGCTCGGCCGCGGGCACGCCGGCGGCGGGCTCGTCGAGCAGCAGCACGCGCGGCGCCCAGGCGAAGGCGACGGCGATTTCGAGCAGGCGCTGCTTGCCGTAGGGCAAGGTGTCGGTGCGCATGTCGAGCACATCGGCGAGGCCGAAGCGCGCCGCCACTTCGTCGACCTCGCGAGCGAGCGCGTTGCCGCCGACGGGCCGATGCCAGACCGTGCCCTCGCCCAGCCGCTCGCCGACGGCGAGCGCCAACGTCTCGAGCGGTGTGAGGTCGGCGAACAACTGGTTGATCTGGAAGGTGCGGACCAGGCCGCGGCGCACCCGCGCCTCGGGCTTCAGTCGCGTGATGTCCTCGCCGCCCAGCAGCACGCGCCCGGCCGAAGGCGACAGCACGCCGGTCAGCAGGTTGATGAAGGTGGTCTTGCCCGCGCCGTTGGGGCCGATCAGCGCGTGGCGCGCGCCTTTCTCGAGCCGGAAGCTGACGTCATTGGTGGCGACGAGCCCACCGAAGCGCTTGGCGAGGCCCTGGGTCTCGAGCGCGCTCACTGGCACGCTCACTGGCGCGCCATCCGGGCGAAGAGCCCGCGCACGCCGCCCGCCAGCCGCTCGCGACCGACCAGCGCCAGCACGACCAGGAAGATCCCCATCCAGAACATCCAGAATTGCGGGCTGCTCGACGACAGCACGTCCTGCAGGATCTTGAAGGCGATGGCGCCGGCGATGCCGCCATAGAGCCAGCCGACGCCGCCGATGATCAGGGTCAGCAGCACGTCGGCCGAACGCTGGAACTCGAGCACGTCGAGCGAGACGTAGCCGGTGGTCTGCGCCAGCAGCGCGCCAGCCGCACCGGCATAGGCGGCGGCCAGGGTGTAGGCCGCGATCAGGCGACGATGGACCGGCACGCCGAGCGCGGCCGCGCGCAGCGGATTGCGGCGGATCGCCGTCAGCGACAGGCCGAACGGCGAGCGCACGACGCGGCGCGCCAGCAGGAACAGCACGAACAGGATCGCGAGGCTGTAGGCGTAGGCGGTCCGGCCGTACAGGTCGAAATCGAAGGTGCCGAGCAGCGGGCCGACCGTCATGCCCTGCAGGCCGTCGGCGCCGCCGGTCCACTCGGGAAGGGCGTTGGCGACCTCGTGCAGCACCAGCGCGACGGCGAGCGTCACCATCAGCCGCGTGAGGTCGCTGCCGCGCAGCACCAGCAGGCTGGTGGCGAGGCCCAGCGCGCCTGCGGCGACGATGGCGACGACAAGGCCCGCGGTCGGGTCGGGCGTCGCCAGCTTGCAGAAGATGCCGGCGGCGTAGGCTCCGGCGCCGAAGAACGCCGCATGGCCCAGCGAGATGATGCCGGCATAGCCCAGGATCAGGTCGAGCGAGAGCGCGAACAGGGCGAGGATGGCGATCTCGTTCAGCAGCAGATGCTTGCCTGCCGGCGCGAACAGGGCGCCGAACGCGACCAGCCAGAAGACGATCTCCGGTACGCGCCAGCGCGCGCGGCGCTTCAGGCTCTCCTGCGCATTCATCGGGCGCGCGCGAACAGGCCGTGCGGACGCAGCACCAGCACGACGATCAGCACGACGTAGATCACGAAGCCGCCGAGCGCCGAGGAGAGGTAGTACTTGCCCGCCACGTCGGCGACGCCCAGCAGCAGCGCCGCCGCGAACGGGCCCATCAGGCCCGACGTGCCGCCGACCGTCACGACGATCAGGAAGAAGACCATGAACCTGAGCGGAAAATACGGATCGAGGCCGAGCAGCTCGACGCCCAGCGCGCCGCCCAGGCCGGCGAGGCCCGAGCCGACCGCGAAGGTCGGGGCGAACACGAAGCCCACGGGGATGCCGAGCCTCCTTGCCACGCGGGCATCGTCGACCGCGGCGCGCAGCCGGCTGCCGAAGCGGGTTTTCATCAGCGCGAACTGGAGCGCGAGTGCCAGCGCGCCGCACAGCACGATCAGGAACGAGCGATAGATGCCGATGCTGGCGCCCAGCACCTCGCGCCTTCCCTGCAGCCAGGCCGGGAGCTGGATGTTGCGCGGGCTCGAGCCCATGAAATAGTCGGTCACCGCCACGGCGACGAACACCAGCCCGATCGAGAACAGCACCTGCTCGAGCGGGCTCCTGCCGTACATATGAACGTAGAGCGACCGCTCGAGCACCAGCCCGAGCGCCGCCGCCGCGAGGAACGCGACCGGCAGGCAGGCGACGAACGGCACGCCCCACCTGTCCATCAGCGTGACCGTGACGTACCCGCCCGCCATGGCGAACGCGCCGTGCGCCAGATTGACGAAATTCATGAGGCCCAGGGTCACCGCCAGCCCGCAAGCCAGCACGAACAGCAGCATGCCGTAGGCCACGCCGTCGAACAGAATGGTGGCCATCTCAGTCTTCTTCCTCCTCTCCCCCGATCGGGAGAGAGGAAAAGAAACGATGCCGGCGAGACACGCCTATTTCTTCTTCGCCGCCTTCACCGGGTCCTTGACGTTGGGGATCGTCGCGAACTCCACGTTGTAGAGCTCGCCGTCCTTCTTCTCGACCTTGCGGATGTAGATATTCTGCACGATGTCGCGCGTCTCGGGGTCGATCGAGATCGGCCCGCGCGGGCTCTCCCACGCCATGCCCTTCATCGCCGCGATCAGCTTGTCGCCGCCGGCGTCGCCGTTGGTCTTCTTCAGCGCCTCGTAGATCAGGTGCATGCCGTCCCAGCCGCCGACCGCCATGAAGTTCGGCCGCATGCCGCCGTTGGCCTTCCTGAAGCCGTCGACGAACGCCTTGTTGACCGCGCTGTCGTGCGCCGCACTGTAGTTATGGGCGTTGATGACGCCCACCACCGCGTCGCCCATGCCGTTCAGCTGGTCGTCGTCGGTCACGTCGCCGGTGGCGATCAGCCTGATGCCGCTCTTGTCCAAGCCTCTTTCGACGAACTGCTTGACGAACTGGGCGCCGGTGCCGGAGGGCACGAAGACGAACAGGGCGTCGGGCCTGGCGTCGGCCACCTTCTGCAGCACCGGCGCGAAGTCGGGCGAGCGCATCGGGATGCGCAGGTTCTCGACGATGGTGCCGCCGTCGGCCTTGAACTTGTCGGAGAACGACTTCTCGGCATCGATGCCGGGGCCATAGTCGGAAACCAGCGTCACCACCTTCTTGATGCCGTTCCTGTAGGCCCATTCGGCCATCGGCACCGACGACTGGGCGAGCGTGAAGGAGGTACGCACGACGAACGGCGAGGCTTCGGTGATCGACGAGGTGCCGGCCGCCATCACCACTTCCGGCACCTTGGCCTGGGTGGCGATCGGTGCGGTGGCCATGGCCGAGGGCGTGATGCCGAAGCCCGCCAGCACGGCGACCTTGTCGTTGACGACGAGCTCCTGGGCGAGGCGCTTGGTCACGTCGGGCACGGACGTGTCGTCCTTCAGGATCACCTCGATCTTCTTGCCGGCGACGGTGCTGCCGTTCTTCGCCTGATAGAGCTTGACCGCGGCATCGATCTGCTTGCCCGTGGAGGCCTGCTGGCCGGTCATCGGCAGGATCAGGCCGATCTTGACGGTGTCCTGCGCCGACGCGACGCCCGGCAGCACGGACAACGCGGCAACCGCCAGCAATTCGCGCCTTAACATTGTTAGTCCTCCCAACTAATTTGGCATCCTCTAGCACACAAGGAAGCAGACGATGAAGAGCTACAAGGTCGTCGAATTCGGTCAGCCGCTGCAGAAGGTCGAGGCGGCCAATCCGCAGCCCAAGGGCACGGAGGTGCTGCTGCGCGTCACCGCCGCCGGCGTGTGCCACAGCGACGTGCATCTGTGGGAAGGCTTCTTCGACATGGGCGGCGGCAACAAATACTCGACCGCCAAGACCATGAACCCGCCGCGCACCATGGGCCACGAGATCGTCGGCGACGTGGTCGCGGTCGGTCCGGACTCCAGAGGCGCCAAGGTCGGCGACAAGGCGGTGGTCTATCCCTGGATCGGCTGCGGCAAGTGCTGGTACTGTCAGAACGGCACCGAGAACCTCTGCCCGACGCCGCATGCGCTGGGCGTCAACGACGACGGCGGCTACGCGGACCATGTCCTCGTGCCGCACGCAAAATACCTCTATCCGTACGGCAAGCTGCCGGTCGAGCTCGCCTGCCTCTATTCCTGCTCCGGCATCACCGCCTTCGGCGCGGTCAAGAAGGCGGTCGGCCACGATGCCGGCAAGCCGATCCTGGTGATCGGCGCGGGCGGCGTCGGCCTGATGGGCGTGCGCTTCGCCAAGGCGGTGCTGGGCCGCGAGCCGATCGTGGCCGACATCGACGAGAACAAGCGCCGGCTCGCGCTCCAGAACGGCGCCTCGGCCGTGGTCGATCCGCGCGACAAGGAAGCGCGCAGGCAGATCATGGACCTGACCGGCGGCACCGGCGTCGCGGCGGCGATCGACTTCGTCGGGGCCGAGGCCTCGGCCCAGTTCGGCTGGCGCGCGCTCGGCCGCGGCGGGCGGCTGATCGTGGTCGGCCTGTTCGGCGGCACCTTCTCGACGCCGATGCCGATGTTCGCGTTCACCGGCAACACCATCATGGGCTCGGTCACCGGCACCCCGGCCGAGATGAAGGAGATGATGGACCTGGTCACCGCCGGCAAGGCCGAGCCGGTGCCCATCGTGAAGCGCAAGCTGGACGAGGCCGACGCCACGCTCCAGGACCTGCGCAAGGGCCTGATCATGGGACGCGCCGTCCTTGTTCCGTAGTTAGGGTGCCGTGAGCCAGGCCAGCCGCGCCCTCGCCCACGCCTTCGACACCGGAGCGCTCGCCCCCCAGCGAGCGTTCTTTTTGCGTGCCGAGGACCCGCCGTTCGCCGGCGTCACTTGCGAGCAATCGTCGCGGCCGGACTTCCTGAAGCTGAAGGGCGCGACGCCACGGATCGAGGGCGGAGCGTGGCCGATGGGGCTCGTGCTGCTGACCAAGCACAAGGAGGAGAACTTCGCCAACATCGCCCGCGGCTGGGGCCTGCTCGAGCCGGGCGGCACCCTGGTCTGCGCCGGCTCCAACGACGACGGCGCGGCGAGCCTCGAAAAGCAGGTGCGGAAGGCCCTCGGGCTCGACGACACATTGTCCAAGTTCCATTGCCGCGTGTTCTGGCTCACCAAGGGCGACGACGAACCGCCGGGCTACTGGCGCGGCCTCGGCCGGCTGCAGCCGGTCGGCGACGGCAGTTGGCTCAGCAAGCCCGGCACCTTCTCGTGGGACCGCATCGATGACGGCTCCGCCCTGCTCGCGCGCCATTTGACGGACGATCTCGCCGGTCCCGTCGCCGACTTCGGCTGCGGCTGGGGTTACCTCGCGCGACGGATGCTGCAGCCCGCCGTCACGCACATCGACCTGATCGACGCCGAGCATCTTGCGCTCGACGCGGCGCGCGCCAACATCACCGACGAACGCGCGTCGTTCCACTGGCTCGACCTCACGCGCGAGCCGGCGCCTTCGACCTACGACACCATCGTCTGCAATCCGCCGTTCCACACCGGCCGTGCCTCGACGCCGACGCTGGGACAGGCGATCATCGAGGCGGCCGCGCGATCGCTCCGGCCCGGCGGCCGGTTGTACATGGTCGCCAATCGCGGCCTGCCCTACGAACCGATGCTCGAGGCGAGCTTCGCCTCGTTCGAGACGCTCGCCGACAACAACAAATTCCGGGTGACGCGCGCCATCCGCTAGGAGCACAGGAGTACCCATGACGACCGCGGTGCCGATCAAGCTGTTCCAGTTCCCGCGCCAGTTCGCGATTCCCAATGTCAGCCCGTTCTGCTGCAAGATGGAGACCTGGCTGCGCATCGCCGGCATCCCCTACGAGGTAGTCGATACGCCCAACCCGCGAAAGGCGCCGAAGGGCAAGGTGCCGTTCATCGAGGATGGCGGCCAGCGGCTCGGCGATTCGTCACTGATCATCGACCATCTCAAGAAGACGCGCGGCATCGATCCCGATGCACGACTCGATGCCCGGCAACGGGCCACCGCCCTCGCCGTCCAGCGCACGATCGAAGAGCACTACGTCTTCGTCATCCTCTACACCCACTTCATCCGCGACGAGGGCTGGCAGCAGATGCGGCACACCTTCGACGGCGTGCCGGCGCTCGTCCGCCCCATGGTCGCCAATATGGTTCGGGGCCAGATGCGCAAGATCCTGAGATTCCAGGGCGTCGGGCGGCTCACCGACGAGGAGATCATGGACTCGGGCCGCCGGGATTGGGAGGCGGTGCTGACTCTGTTCGGCGACGGCCCGTTCTTCTTCGGCGCCGAACCGGCGACGATCGATGCAACCCTGTTCGGCGCGCTCGCCACCACGCTCCGGACGCCCGTGCGCTCGCCGATGCGCGACTTCCTGCAGGACCAGCCCAAGCTGGTCGCGCATACCGAGTATATGCGGCAGCGTTTCTTCCCGGAGTTGGCAGGCTAGGCGTCGAACCGCCCGGCGATCAGGAACTCCCTGTTGCCGTCGGCGCCGGTGATCGGGCTGTCGGTGACGCCGAGCACCGACCAGCCGGGCTGCGCGGCCAGCCAGCGCGTGATGGTGTCGACGACTTCCTGGTGAAGCTCCGGTTCGCGGACGATGCCGCCCTTCCCCACCCGGCCCCTGCCGACCTCGAACTGCGGCTTGATCAGCGCGACCAGATGCGCCCCGGGCGCGGCCAGCGCCAGCGCATTGGGGAGCGCGGTGCGCAAGCCGATGAACGAGGCGTCGCACACGATCAGGTCGATCGGTTCGGGAATCGCGGCGCGCGTGACGTCGCGGATGTTGGTCTTCTCCATCGAGACCACGCGCGGATCCGACCGGAGCTTCCAGGCGAGCTGGTTGGTGCCGACATCGACGGCATAGACCCTGGCCGCGCCGCGCTGCAGCAGGCAGTCGGTGAAGCCGCCCGTCGAGGCGCCGACGTCGAGCGCGATGCGGCCTTCGACCGGAATGGCGAAGTGGTCGAGCGCCTTCTCCAGCTTCAGCCCGCCGCGCGAGACATAGGGATGCGGCTGGCCGCGCACCTCGAGCGGCGTGTCGGTGGCCACGCTCGCGCCTGCCTTGTCGAGGCGCCTGTCGTTGGAGAACACCAGTCCCGCCATGATCAGGCGCTGCGCGGCGGCGCGCGTCTCCGCGAGCCCGCGCGCGACGAGCGCCACATCCAGTCGGGTCTTTGCCGCCACCCTTTTCTCCTCGGGAGTCCCTGATGCATGCATATGGCTACCCGTCGTCTCGACCAAGGCCCCCCTCGGATGCCCTCGGGGCAGGCTCCGGGCCGCGCGGAGAGACCTTTTTTCGGCGATAGGCCGCTTGCCGTTGAAAAAAGGTCTCTCCACTCCGCGCTTTGCGCTCCGGTCGAGACGACGGAGGAGCCAAATGCGATAGCCCTGGGCTGCGGCGGCGACATCGAGCCGCCGCCGGCAGAGGATGGCATCGATTCGTCGTCGGCAATCTCGTCGATCTGGTCGCTCAAATCCCCTTGGGTCGCCCAGGTACACCGGACGATATTGCACAGATGGCCGTCGCCGTTCTGTCGGAAGGATTTGGCCGGTACGTGGTGGGAACCACACTGGAAGTCGATGACGGTCTCGGCCTCATGAGCTGGATCCCCGCCAAGGCTTGACGGCCCCGGCCGGAGGTCTAGATGTAGGACCCACTCGAGCCAAAGGGGGCTTCATGACACTGCGCATCAACTCCACCGCGCCCGACTTCAAGGCCGACACGACGCAAGGTCCGATCGAGTTCCACAAGTGGATCGGCGACGGCTGGGCGATCCTGTTCTCGCATCCCAAGGACTTCACCCCGGTCTGCACGACCGAGCTCGGCTACATGGCCGGGCTGAAGCCCGAGTTCGACAAGCGCAACACCAAGATCATCGGCCTCTCGGTCGACCCGGTCGCCAACCACGAGAAGTGGTCGAAGGACATCGAGGAGACCCAGGGGCACAAGGTCACCTACCCGATGATCGGCGATCCCGAGCTGAAGGTGGCGAAGGCCTACGACATGCTGCCCGAGGATGCCGGCACGACCTCGGAAGGCCGCACCGCCGCCAACAACGCCACCGTGCGTTCGGTGTTCGTGATCGGCCCGGACAAGCAGATCAAGGCGATGCTCACCTACCCGATGAACACCGGCCGCAACTTCGACGAGGTGCTGCGCATCCTCGACTCCGTGCAGCTCACGGCCAAGCACATGGTGGCGACACCGGTGAACTGGAAGCACGGCCAGGACGTCATCATCCCGCCGGCCGTCACCGACGAGCAGGCCAAGGCCAAGTACCCGAACGGCTTCAAGACGATCAAGCCCTACCTGCGCACCGTGGCGCAGCCGAAGTGACGGCGAAGCCGTCATCCCGAGCGTAGCCGAGGGATCTTTTCCTTCGGCACCACTGGGAGCAATAAGCAGCTGAAGCAAAAGCGGCGCCTCGAGCGCCGCTTTTTGTCATTGGACGGGTGGCCGCGGTCGCGAGGAACGCGCTGAAAAAAGGCCACCAGGTGGCGACCCTTGAAGGGGAGCGGTGACTATTGCTTGCTGAGCGTCACCGCGGTCGGCTTGCCGAGGTAGATGACGTCGCCGGAGAGGTTGCTGCCGTTTTTCTTGAGGTTGAAACTGCCGTTGCCGAAGTCGAGAACGACGGTTTCGCCCTTGATGACCGCCTGACCGGCTCCATTGGCAGAGCCGGTGCTGGCCGAGAACTTCCCGTCGGCACCGACATTGACGACGACCTTCGTACCTCTTGCGGTCATGCCCGACCACTGGCCTGCAACCTCCTGTAACGTGAGAGCGAGAGCGGACGTTGCTGCCATCGCGACGGCGGCAGACGTTGCAAGGAAAAAAGCAAATCGACGCATCGGATTTCCCCCCTTAAGGGTGATACGCAAAGTTTTCATAAGATCACTTGCGAGGAACGCGCGACCCACGGCACAGGTCGGCAGCTATAGCGCTTGTCCTGACCGCACGAAAAACGATCCTATGTTTGGAATGCTCTCGACCGCATCGTTCGGCTTCGACACCGCCGGTTCGCAACAGCACAACGGGGTCGCAAGTCGCGCATCTCCATGCCACCCTTCCCAAGGTTGTATAACATTCCTCTCTTACGACAGCAACGGGAGACTTGGTGACCTGCGCCTTGTCGAACTACGCGGTTTGTGGGTTGCCGTTGTTGAGCCGAGTACGGTCTCCGGCATTGGGCTCGCGGATGGAGCCGCCGGCCATCACCACCTGAAACGGGAAACGGGCGGTGGATGAGGGGGCGCCAGTTTGGCTGGCCTGCCTTTGTTATTGGCAGGGGAGGGTGCCTGAATACCTCTGGCCGTAGTCCCGGTTGTTGCCCTCGATCATCAGTGACCTGCCGTTGAGCGACACGTTCCAGGTGATCGCCCTGCCGCCGGCGCCGGTATCGAATTTCGAAAGCGTGGAAAGAGGGAACGTGCCGCGAGATTCGAAGTTGTCGCCCCCATAGGAGTCGATCAAGAACTGGAACGCCCTAGGCTGGTCGAAGGTGATCTTGATGTTGGGCTTGTTCATCGGGAAAGTCGAGATCACGGTGATGAGACCCTGACAGCTCTTGATGCTGCCGATCGGCGCAGCGAACGCCGACGTATTCGCGGGAACATTGGTTGCCGTTTGGGTGCAAGCGGTCAGAGACAGAGCAAGAACGGCAAATGCCGCGATCACGCTCTTGAGCATGGTTGACTTCCCCTTGAAGAAGAACACGTTTGCACAAAACAACCCATGCGAGAAACGCGCTGCAAAAAGCCAGGACTTTCGCCCCGACCTTTCTGGTCTTCTCGCCGGTCTCGCTTACTGGCGCGACGAGACCCTGACCGACTTGCCCTTTATCCAAGGGTAGAAGCCGGTGGTCCGGCAGTAGTTGATCCGGGCGGCACAATCCGAATTGCAGGCTTGGCGGTAGTACGAGTCGCGCTCGAGGCAGATCTTCGAGCAGTTGTTGTTTTCAGAGCTGCAGCTCGATCCGTTCTTCGACACGAAGTCCGCATTCCACGACTGCGACTTGTCGGTGAAGTAGGTCTTGTCTGTTGCGGCTGCGATGGCCGGATCGGTACCGCTCGAGGCCGAGTCCTGGTCGGCCGCGAATGCGGTGGGAGCCGCGATGCCTGGCGCTATAGCTGCAATCGTGATCATGAAGAGAGTTACAAGCGCAGTGCGAAAGTCTCTGAGCATCGCTGCCCTCCTCTGACAAAATTTTTGTAAAACAACTATGCGAGGAACGCGTTGCTACGAACGCCGGTTCACTTGCGGTGACCGGCGTTGTGCACATTCGTCCATGTGACATCAGGTGCAGTATCCTTGGGCGCCGAACTTCTTGCCCTGCGGGTTCGTGATATTCCCGCCGAGCATGCCGCCGTTCACCGTGATGGTGTAGACGGCGTTCTCGCCGTTGTCGAATTTCATTTCGGCGCCGTTTCGTGTGATCGGCCGCAGGCGCTGGTCGATCATGCTTGCTGCGACATTCGCGAACCCCTTGCCGCTGCGCATGTCCTGGTAGGGCTGCATGGAGTGGCGGAAGTAAAGATGCACCTGCGCGGGGTCAGTGAACTCTACGAGCGCCGTGCCCGGGTTTGCAGTGTCGCCGCCCACCAGCATGTAGCATTGCTTGGGCACAGACTGTGCGGTGGCGAAGTGGATCATCGAAGCCGAGAGAATCCCCGCCGCCGCCATAAGCGGGACTCGATTCTTGACCATCGATACCTCCTCTGGCTGGGTCTGGGTTTGCATAAGGCAACCTATGCGAGGAAGGCGCTGCCAACAGCACAGGTCGGCAGCTATAGCGGTTGTCCTGACCGAACGAAAAACGATCTCGCGTTTGGAATGCTCTCGACCGCATCGTTCGGCTTCGACCCGGCCGGTTCGCGGCGGCACAACGGGGTCCGCAAATCGCAGGTGCATTTCCATCCCCACTTCTCAAGGTTGCTTAAGGTACCTCTCTTACGCGAGGAACGGGAGATTAGTGACCTGCGCCTTGTCGGCTACCGGGTTCATGAGTTTGCGTTGTTGAGCCGATGGTGCTCTCCGGCATCGGCTTGCGCATAGAACGGCCGGCGGCGTTGCCCGGCCAATGCGCCCGGATCGAGTCGGTCGAGCGTTGCAGCGATGCACCGGACCTCGGTGGCAATGCGCGTGGCGGCTGCTCGGCCAGCGCCTCATACTGCGCAACTTCTTCAGAGCCTCTACAACAACTTCTCCAGCAACGACTTGCCGTCGTCAACGGCGCTGCGCCTGCGCCTCGCGCACGCGTTGAGCTGCTTAATCCCTCACGATAGCCTGTGGATAAGCGGGGCCTCAAGCGCCGCTTTTTGGTCATTGGCCCCCGCTTTCTCGGTGCGCATCCCTAAGGAATCGTGAAAGCCAATGCCCATAATAGGTAGTTGGGATGCGGCGCGCTTATTGTGCGCGTATGCCAAAGCCTCCACGCATTCGAGTTACCGACCTTCCCTACTGCCGCTGGCGCTGGACCGCTGAGCAGCGCTTCGATCACTTCACCAAACGCGATCCGGTCTCGGGTTGTCGAATTTGGCAAGGGTCTCTCGCCAACGGTGGCTACGGCCAGCTCACGTTCCGTGGCCGGAGCTATCTCGCCCATCGCTTGGCCTGGATCGTCAAGAATGGCCCGATCCCGAAGGGCCTGCATGTCTGTCATCGCTGCGACGAGCGCCGGTGCGTCAACACCGAACATCTTTTTCTTGGCAGCCACAGCGTCAACATGACCGATCTCAGGATGAAGACGCGGAATTGGTATACGGAACCGGCCGACCGTCGCCGGCGAAAGTCGACAGCCGACGTCGCACCGATCCGTATTCGTTATCGCGGAATCGAATTCTTCGGAAATGTCGCTGTTCGCGTCTTTGAACCCGGCGCGAAGCCGCCTATCCCCTTGCCCGCTCCGCCTGCCGGCCGAGCGCCTGGAGGGCGGTCGCGACGATGTGCGGCGCGTCGAGGCCGGCCTCGGCGTACTGCTTCGCCGGCGAAGCGTGGTCGATGAAGCGGTCGGGCAGCACCATCGGCCGGACCTTGAGGCCGTGGTCGAGCATGCCGGCGGTCGCGAGGTGCTGCAGCACATGGCTGCCGAAGCCGCCGACCGCGCCTTCCTCGATGGTGATCAGCACCTCGTGCTCGCGGGCGAGCCGCTCGATCAGCCCGGTGTCGAGCGGCTTGGCGAAGCGCGCATCGGCCACCGTGGTGCTGAGCCCCTTGGCGGCGAGATCCTCGGCGGCGACCAGGCATTCGGCGAGCCGTGCGCCGAGCGACAGGATCGCGATCTTGGTGCCCTCGCGCAGGATGCGGCCCTTGCCGATCTCGAGCGGCGTGCCCCTGGCCGGCAGCTCGATGCCGACGCCCTCGCCGCGCGGATAGCGGAAGGCCGAGGGCCGGTCGTCGATCCGGGCGGCGGTCGCCACCATGTGCATCAGCTCGAGCTCGTCGGCCGCCGCCATCACCACGAAGCCCGGCAGGCAGCCGAGATAGGCGAGGTCGAACGAGCCCGCATGCGTGGCGCCGTCGGCGCCGACCAGGCCGGCGCGATCGATGGCGAAGCGCACCGGCAGCTTCTGGATGGCGACGTCGTGCACGACCTGGTCGTAGCCGCGCTGCAGGAAGGTCGAATAGATCGCGGCGAACGGCTTGAAGCCCTCGCAGGCCATGCCGGCGGCGAAGGTGACGCCATGCTGCTCGGCGATGCCGACATCGAACGTGCGCTCGGGGAAGCGCTCGGCAAACTTGTCGAGGCTGGTGCCCGAGGGCATCGCGGCGGTGATGGCTCAAATCTTCTTGTCGACCTCGGCCTCGGCGATCAGCGCCCTGGCGAACACCGCCTGGTAGGCCGGCGCATTGGCCACCGGCTTGGCCTGCTTGCCGGTGATGACGTCGAACTTCACCACGCCGTGGTACTTGTCGGCGCTCGCCTCGGCCGGGGGATAGCCCTTGCCCTTCTTGGTGACGACATGGACCAGGATCGGCTTGTCGAGCTTGCTGTCGCGCGCGTTGCGCAGCACCGGCAGCAGATGATCGAGGTTGTGACCGTCGACCGGGCCGACATAGTAGAAGCCCATCTCGTCGAACAGCGTGCCGCCCGCGACGAAGCCGCGCGCGAATTCCTCGGCACGGCGCGCCGCCATCTCGAGCGGCCGGGGCAGCACCTCGGCGACCGAGCGGCCGAGGTTGCGCAGCGTGACGTACGGCCGGCCCGACAGCAGACGCGACAGGTGCGCCGACATCGCGCCGACCGGCGGCGCGATCGACATGTCGTTGTCGTTCAGGATCACGATCAGCCGGCTGCGCAGGTGGCCGGCGTTGTTCATTGCCTCGTAGGCCATGCCGGCGCTCATCGCACCGTCGCCGATCACGGCGATCACGTTGTTGTTGCCGCCGGCGAGGTCGCGCGCGACGGCCATGCCGAGGCCGGCCGAGATCGAGGTCGAGGAGTGCGCGGCGCCGAACGGGTCGTACTCGCTCTCGCTGCGCCGGGTGAATCCGGACAGGCCGCCCTCCTGACGCAGGGTGCGAATGCGGCTGCGACGCCCGGTGACGATCTTGTGCGGATAGGCCTGGTGGCCGACGTCCCAGATCAGCCGGTCGCGCGGCGTGTCGAACACGTAGTGCAGCGCCACGGTGAGCTCGACCACGCCGAGCCCCGCGCCGAGATGGCCGCCGGTCACCGATACCGCCGAAATCGTCTCCTGGCGCAATTCGTCGGCGAGCTGCCGCAATTGTTCCGGCTTCAGCCGACGGATGTCGGCCGGCAAGTCAACGGTATCGAGAAGCGGCGTCGTGCTCTGCCCGGTCATGGAGTCCACTATAGACCTAATGAAGTTGAGACGTTGTCGAGACGAACCCTCACGAACGACGGGTTACCACGAATCCGGCCGCCTGTTTCAGGAGGTCGGCCGGTGCGCCAAAAGGCTCTAGATGAGCAGCCGCCTGTTGCGCAAGTAGCCCGGCTTGCGACCGGGCGCGCTCCAGTCCGAGAATCGACACGAACGTGGCCTTGCCGGCGTCGGCGTCTTTCTGCGTCGCCTTGCCGAGCTCGGCCGGATCGCCCTCGACGTCGAGCAGGTCGTCGACGATCTGGAACGCCAGTCCAAGATCGTGCGCATAGGCCGCGAGCGCAACCCTGAGCGGCTCGGCCGCCTTGCCCAGGATCGCTCCCGCCGTGCAGGAGAACGAGATCAGGGCGCCGGTCTTCAGGCGCTGCAGCCGGGTGATCGCGCCGATCGACTGGTCGATCGCGTCGACCGACTGGTCGGACCGGGTTTCCGCCAGCAGGTCGAGCATCTGGCCGCCGACCATGCCGTGCGCACCAGCCGCTCTGGCAAGCTCGAAGACCAGCGCCGCCCGCACCGCCGGATCGCCGTGCGTGGCCTCCTGGGCCAGCACCTCGAAGGCCAGCGCCTGGAGGGCATCGCCGGCGAGGATCGCGGTCGCCTCGTCGAATTGCTTGTGGCAGCTCGGTTTGCCGCGCCGCATGTCGTCGTCGTCCATCGCCGGCAGGTCGTCGTGGATCAGCGAATAGGCGTGCACGAATTCGATCGCGCTGGCGACGCGCAGCGCCGACATCGCGCTCACCTTGAACAGCGTGGCGCTCGCCAGCACGAAAAAGGCGCGCAGGCGCTTGCCGCCCCCGAGGCTCGAATAGCGCATCGCCTCGAACACGCGCGCTTCACCGGTGTCGCCGCGCGGCAGCAGGCGATCCATCGTTCGCTCGGTCGCCTCGGCGGCATAGGCCAGGGCCGGCTCGAACTGTCGGTAGGTAGACAACGGCATGGGACGATTGCGTACGGTTCAGCTCAGGTCGGACGGCTGGCTGCTGACCGTTCCATCGGCGGAAAAGACGATCTTCTCGACCTTCATCTTGGCCTCGGCAAGCTTCTGCTCGCAGTGGTGCTTGAGCAGCGCGCCGCGTTCGTAGGAATTGATCGCATCGTCGAGCTTCACCTGACCCTGCTCGAGCTGCTTCACGATCGCCTCGAGCTCCTTCAGCGCGTCTTCGAACGAAAGGCTGGCGATGTCCTTAGGGACAGTAGGTTCTTTGGCCACAGAGAGTGCCTCTTGAAGGGGTTGGCAGATGCTATCACACCAATCCGGTAAAATACCGAAATAGCGATTTCCGCGAAGGAGTTACCGCCCGCACAACTGCTGAGATTCGAACCCCGCATTTGTGACATGGCGGCCTTGCACGTTCGCATATCAAAACCCCTCTCCTTGCATTGCAGTGACTTCCAACGAATGGCAGCTTCCGATCCGCAGAAATGAACAGCCATTCATAGGAGAAAACGACCAATGGGCAATGTCAGCCACCTCGTCACCCGAACCGCCGCGCTCCAAAGCTCCGTCGAGAACGGGCTTACCGAGGGCCTGCCGGCCAAGGATCGCCAGTTCGTCACGGCGCTGGCCCGCGGCCTCGATATCCTGCGCGCGTTCCATGCCGGCGAGGGCATGCTGGGCAACCAGGAGATCGCGCATCGCACCGGCCTGCCGAAGCCGACCGTGGCGCGGCTCACCCATACGCTGACAGAACTAGGTTACCTCAACTACATCCGCCGCTTCCGCAAGTACGAGCTCGGCGCCTCGGTATTGGCCCTCGGCTATGCGGCGATCTCGTCGATGGACGTGCGCCGCGCCTCGCGCCAGCCGCTCGAGACGCTGGCCCATGCGCTCAACGCCTCGACCGCGCTCGGCGGCCGCGACCGTCATTCGATGATCTACCTCGAGGCCTGCCGCGGTCCGTCGGTGGTGGCGATCACCCATGACGTCGGCACCCGCGTGCCGATGGCGAGCACGGCGATGGGCCGCGCCTACCTGTTCTCGCTGCCCGACGTCGACCGCAACAGGCAGATCGATGCGATCCGCCGCCGCTGGCGCGACGACTGGACCAAGGTGAAGACCGGCCTCGAGCGCTCGTTCAAGGAGCTGACCGACCGCGGCTTCTGCGTCACCTGGGGCGAGTGGTTGCCCGAGCTGTGCGGCGTCGGCGTGCCGCTGCGCAACACCGACGGTACCGCGGCCTATGCCGTGAATGCCTCGGCGCCGATCTACCAGATCAGCCGCGACCGGCTCGAAGCCGACTGGGGCCCGCGCCTGGTCAAGGTCGCGCGCGACATCCGCACCGGCATGGCGGCGCAGCCGTCGACCGGCGCGGCGCCGGTCCCGCCGGTCCGACCGATGACCAACGGCGCCCGCCCGCCGATGGCCGCGATGGCCCGCCGCTAGGAGCAGGCGACGCCAGACGCGGCGACAGGGAGATGGCGATCCAACGACCGGCCGACGCGCGGCCGGTCGCTTCCCATGAGTTCCGTGGTTTCAACGGCCTGATCGGCCACGAGGTCGTCTCGTGGCGTCACGGCTTCGTCGAGATGCGGCTCGAGGTCCGGCCGGAGCTGTGCAACGCCAACGGGCTGCTGCATGGCGGCGTGCTGATGACGCTGCTCGACAGCGCCAGCGGCTTTGCCTGCACCTTCAACGAGACGGCGACGGCACGAAGGCTCTCCGTCACGCTTGCGTTCACGACGCAGTTCATCAAGGCGGCGCGCGACGGCGACGTGCTGACGATCCTCGGCGCCTGGCGGCCGTCCGCCAGCCAGAGCACTTTCGCCGCCGAGACCGAGATCTACGACCAGCGCGGCGACCTGATCGCCACCGGCGCCGGCACCTTCCGCTACCTCAAGGGCGAGCGCAGCGACGGCGTGCTGCACTTCATCGACCAGAAGGCGGCAGATTAGTCAGCTTGTAGCGCAGCCAGACCGCGCCCTTTTCGAGCACCTCGTGGCTGATCAGGGTCATGCTCTCGATCGGCGCCGGTCCGAGGTCGGTGTCGCCCGAATTGAAGACGATCGGCCCGCCGGTGCTGCCGTCGATCACGGCGCAGATCACCAGGCTCAGCTCGTCGACCAGGCCGGCGCGCAGCAGGGCGCCGTTGGCGCCGCCGCCTCCTTCCAGCATCAGCCGCGAGAGGCCGAGCTCGCGGTTCAGCGTCTCGAGCGCCGCCGCGAGGTCGATCTCGGTCTGGCCGGCGAAGATGTAGGAGACACCGTCGGCCCGCAGGCCGGCGAGATGCGAATCGGGAACCTGCTCGGTCAGGATCACCAGGATCGCATCGCCGCCGATGTCGGAGCGCTGCCACACCGCCTTGCCGTGTGCGTCGAGGAAGATGCCCCACGCCTTGGCGTCGCGCGTGGCGTACCAGTTCTCGCGCGGGAACTTCTGCCCGGTCGGCGGATAGACGAGGCCTTTGCCCCTGGCGAATTCCTGCGCCGTCACCCGGCCGCACAGCCACGAGCCGCCGCCCATCCGGTCGTGCAGCTTCTCGAACAGGTCGGGCACGACGTTCGCCTTCGGCCGCCAGCGGCTGCCCCAGATGCGGCCGTCGACGCTGCTGACCATGTGGCAAACTACGTAGGGTTTCACGAGCGTGCTCCGGCATAGGGATCGTTGACGCCGTCGAGCGGCCAGATCGGCCGGCGCAGCTTCTTGAACCTCAGCCGCGAGATGTCGGGCGAGCAGATGCCGCCGGAATCGACCAGCACGATCTCGCGCGCGATCGGCGCGTAGGCGGCGCGGAAGTGCTGCACGCTCTTCACCACCAGCACGTCCTTCGCCCGCGGATCGATGCCCTGGCTCAGGAAGACCTGCAGGTCGGTGGTCTGGATGCGGTTGGAGATGGTGACGACGTCGATGCCGCCGATCCGCAGCACCGCGGTCGGGCCCATGTCGCTCAGCACGCCGGCGTTCATCGGCCCGTCGTTCCTGAACACGCCGTCGGACAGCATCTTCACCAGGGCCTTCGCCTTCACCGGCTTGCCCATCGATTGGTCGGTGTGGCCGCCCAGCTCGACATCGATCTCGGCGCCGACGCCGGCCTTCATCGCCTGCCGCACCGTGCCCGGATCGTAGATCGTGCCGATCGCCGCGTTCTGGATGCCGGCGTCGAGCAAGGCCTGCAGCACCGGCGTGGTGTCGTTGTAGCCGCCGCCTCCGGGATTGTCGGTGCCGTCGGCCAGCACCAGCGGGCCCTTCTTGTCGCTCCTCGCGCGCGCCGCCGCGACGCCGTCGGCCACCGGCCGATAGTCGGCGCTCATCTCGTCGCGCCGCCGCCAGATCTCGTCGATCATCAGGCGCGCGATCTCCCTGGCGCGCGCCTCGGCGGCCGGCTCGTGGCTCACGGCGATCGACGGGCCGGTGTAGGGGATGTCCGACCAGGTGAAGCCGACCTGGATGCTGACCACGTTGATCCCCGGCTCCTTCTCGTATGCGTCGGCCCTGGCCAGCAGGTCGCGCATCACGCCGGGCTGCGTCGTGCGGCCATGGTCGGCGCCTTCGAGCATCGCCGGCTGGCTCAACAGGCAGCGCGGCTTCTTCTTGCCGGTCAGCGCCTCCTGCACCAGCGCCGCCGCCTGCACCGCACGGTCGTAGCCGTCGACATGCGGATAGGTGCGGAAGCTCACCAGCGCATTGGCGTTCTTCGCCATCTTCACCGTCGCGTTGGCGTGCAGGTCGAGCGTCGCGACCATCGGCACGTCCGGACCGACGATCGAGCGCAGCGCCTCGAGCAGCGCGCCTTCGGCATCGTCCTCGGTCTCGGTCACCATGGCGCCGTGCAGCGACAGGCACACCGCATCGAGCTTGCCCGCCTTCTTCGCCGCACCGAGGATCCTGTCGCGGATCGTCTCCCACGTCTCCTTGGTCAGCGTGCCCGACGGCGTGGCGTTGGCCGCCGCCGCATAGACCGGCTCCCAGCCGTACTTCGCCGCCGAATCGATGTAGCCGCCGACCTCGTTCCGCGTGCCCTTGAAGCGCGGCACCATCTCCTCGCCGTCGATCAGCCAGCGCCGGCGATAGTCGTCCAGCGTGGTCTTCAGCTTGCTGAAGGTGTTGGTCTCGTGCATGAACTGCGCGATCAGGACGCGGTACGCCATACTTCCTCTCTTGTCTGTCTCGATCCGCCCGACGCTCACCCCTGTCCGATGTTCTATATCGGCTGTCTCGTCGTCGAAAGACGGACGCTCGCCGGCATCCTATGATGCTGCCGCAGAAGGATGCCGGTTCGCATGGAGATCAATGCCGATTTTTCGCGCCGCGTCGCCGTCCACGCCGCGCGGCTGCCCTGGGTGCCCTCGCCGATGGCCGGGGTCGAACGGCGCATGCTGGACCGGATCGGCGACGAGGTCGCGCGGGCCACGTCCATCGTCCGCTATGCAGCCGGCAGCCGGTTCTCCCCTCATGTCCACGGCGGCGGAGAAGAATTTCTGGTGCTCGACGGCGTCTTCCAGGACGAGCACGGCGATTTTCCGGCCGGGAGCTATGTCCGCAATCCGCCGACCTCGCGGCATACGCCCGGTTCGGGCAGCGGATGCATCCTGTTCGTCAAGCTGTGGCAGTTCGATCCGGCGGATCGAAAAGAGGTCAAGCTGGATACCGCCGGAATCGCCTGTGAAGCCGCCCCCCATCGACCCGGCGTGGAACTGCTTCCGCTGTTCCGCGACGGCCACGAAGACGTGCGGCTGGAGAAGTGGGCGCCGGGCGCGGCGATCGCCCTCGACGTGCCGGGCGGCGCCGAGCTGCTGGTGCTGGACGGCCGCTTCGACGAGGGCGGCGAGCGCTTCGAGCCCCTGTCCTGGTTGCGGCTGCCGACCGGCAGCATTCTGCGGGCGACGGCAGGTCCGCAGGGCTGCAGAATATGGATCAAGACCGGCCACCTCCTGACTGTTCGGGGCGGTGCCTGGAAAAGAGAGTGAGCTGTCGAATGGTCGATACCGGCGAACCCGTACCCTACATGGAGCGCACCCGGCACTACTATCGCGCGTTGGGGTACGCGAAGGACTACGTCTGGGCACGGCACGACGATGTGCCTTTCGCGAGACTGCCGAAACCGCTGGCCGAATGC
>JAFEFF010000073.1 GCA_018240745.1 Pseudomonadota bacterium | reverse complement strand
CAGTTGACGTTGCCCAGCAGCGTGTTGATCTCGCCGTTGTGCGCCAGCACGCGGAACGGCTGCGCCAGCTTCCACTGCGGGAAGGTGTTGGTCGAATAGCGTTGGTGGAAGATCGCGAAGCGCGAGGTGAAGCGCTCGTCGAGCAGGTCGGGATAGAAGGCCGACAGATGCTCGGCGAGGAACATGCCCTTGTAGATCAGCGAGCGGCAGGACAAGGAGCAGACGTAGAACTCGCCGATATTCTCGGCGATCGCCGCCTTCTCCATGCGCCGACGCAGGATGTAGAGCTGCTTCTCGAACTCGCGGTTGTCGAGCTTCGGGTCGCCGCGGCCGATCAGGATCTGCTCGATTTCGGGTCGCGTGGCGTTGGCCTTCTCGCCGATCACCGAGATGTCGACCGGCACCTGGCGCCAGCCGAGGATCTGATGGCCGAAGCGCAGGATCTCGGTCTCGACGATGGTGCGGCAGCGCTCCTGCGCCGCCATGTCGGTGCGCGGCAGGAAGACCGTGCCGACGGCGATGCGGCCGCCCTCGATCTCCTGGCCCGACGAATCGCGGACATGTTCCTTGAAGAAATCCTGCGGGATCTCGATGTGGATGCCCGCGCCGTCGCCGGTCTTGCCGTCGGCATCGACGGCGCCGCGGTGCCACACCGCCTTCAGGGCATCGATGCCCGCCACGACGACATCGCGCCGGCGCTTGCCGTCGAGCGCCACGACCAGCCCGACGCCGCAGGAGTCCGATCCTTCGGCGGGGTTGTAGCCATAGGCTTGCGTGAGCTTCTCGGTGCCTTCGAGGTAGTGACGGACGAAATCAGACATGGCGGACTTCCTTACTGCGGCCGTCCCCCTCCCTGGCCCTCCCCCCTTCGGGGGAGGGGACTCTGAGAGGAGGTCCCTCTTTTCCCTCCCCCGAAGGGGGACGGGAGGGTGGGGGATGGCCTCAACGACTACGTGTCGGAAAACAGCTTTCCGGCTTCGGCCCAGTTTTCCTTCTTCACGTCCGTCAGGATGATCTGGACGGCGTCGGGCGTGCAGCCGAGCGCCTTGCAGGTGGCGTCGGTCAGTTCCTTCGCCAGTTTTCGGCGCTGCTCCACGGTGCGGCCCTCGAACATCTGCACGTTGATCATCGGCATGGCTCTCTCCCTTGCTCAGTCCTTGTGCTCGATCGTGACGTGACCGGGCTGCGCGGCGACCCGCGCCAGCCAGGCGTTCACCTGCGGGAAGTTGTCGAGGTTGAAGCCGCCCTCGCCGGCGCAGTGCGTATAGGCGTAGAGGGCGATGTCGGCGAGGCCGAAGCGCTCGTCGACGAAGAACAGGTGATGGGCGAGATGCTGCTCCATCACGCCGAGCGCGGCGTAGCCCTTCTCCATTCGGCCCGGCAGCTCCATCTCCTGCTGTGGCGTCAGCCTGGTGAAGAAGTGCCGCCAGAAGCGAGCGACGGCGATGTAAGGCTCGTGGCTGTACTGCTCGAAGAACATCCACTGCAGGGTCTGCGCGCGCGCCAGCCGGCTCTGCGGCGCGAGCGGGGTGCCCTCGGCGAGGTACCAGGTGATCGCGTTCGACTCGGCGAGATGCGTGCCGTCCGCGAGTTGCAGGGTCGGGATGCGGCCGTTGGGGTTCATGGCGAGGAACTCCGGCGTGCGGGTCTCGCCCTTCATGATGTCGCGCTCGACCAGCTTGTAGGCGAGGCCGAGATGCGACAGCGTCAGCCGCACCTTGTAGCCGTTGCCGGAGCCCATGAAGTCGTAGAGCGTCAGCATCGTCTCACTCCGCCGCGACCGGCAGCGCGGCCCCATTCGCGGTCATAGGGGCCTTGGCCGTGAGATACGAATGGATGCGCTCGGCGGCGTCGCGGCCGTCGCGCACCGCCCACACCACCAGCGAGGCGCCGCGCACGATGTCGCCGGCGGCGAACACGCCGTCGAGGCTGGTCATCATGCTGCGCCAGTCGATCTTGAGGGTGTTCCAGCCGGTCACCGCGAGATCGGATGCGGCGAACATCGCCGGCAGATCCTCCGGATCGAAGCCGAGCGCCTTCAGCACCAGATCGGCCTCGATGTTGACGTGACTGTTGGGGATCTCCTGCGGCGTCTGGCGGCCCGACGCGTCGGGCATGCCGAGATGGATGCGCACGGAGCGCACGTGGCTCACCGTGTCGTTGCCGAGGAAGGCCTGCGGCGCGGAGAGCCAGACGAACTCCACGCCCTCTTCCTCGGCGTGCTTCACCTCGCGCTGCGAGCCCGGCATGTTGGCGCGGTCGCGGCGATAGAGGCACTTCACCGACTTCGCGCCCTGGCGCACGGCGGTGCGCACGCAGTCCATCGCCGTGTCGCCGCCGCCGATCACCACGACGTTCTTGCCCTTGGCGTCGAGCGCGCCCGATTCGAAGTCGGGCACCTTCTCGCCGAGACCCTGGCGGTTCGACGCCGTGAGATAGTCGAGCGCCGCCGCGATGCCCGGCAAGCCGACGCCGGGCGCTGCGATGTCGCGTGCCTTGTAGACGCCGGTTGCGAGCAACACCGCGTCATGACGCTCACGCAGTTGGGCAAGCGAAACGTCGCGGCCCACCTCACAATTGAGATGGAAGGAGACCTTCGAATCGCGCAGCAGCGTCTCGCGGCGCTGCACGATGTCCTTCTCGAGCTTGAAGTTCGGGATGCCGTAGATCAGCAGGCCGCCGACGCGGTCGTAGCGATCGTAGATCGCGACCTGGTAGCCCTTGCGGCGCAGTTGCTCGGCCGCAGCAAGCCCGGCCGGACCGGCGCCGACGATGCCGACGCTTTCGACCCGCTCGCGGCGCGGCTGGATCGGCTTCACCCAGCCCCGGTCCCAGGCGGTGTCGGTGATGAACTTCTCGACCGCTCCGATGGTGACCGATTCGAAGCCCTTCTCGATGACGCAGTTGCCCTCGCACAGCCGGTCCTGCGGGCAGATGCGGCCGCAGATTTCCGGAAAGTTGTTGGTCGCCGACGAGAGCTCGTAGGCCTCGTCGAGCCGGCCCTCGGCGGTGAGCTTCAGCCAGTCGGGGATGTTGTTGTGCAGCGGGCAATGGATCTGACAGAACGGCACGCCGCACTGCGAGCAGCGGGCGGCCTGCTCGGCCGCCTTGTCCCGGGCGTACTGGGCATAGATCTCCTGGAAGTCGCGACGCCGCTCCGCCGCCGGCCGCTTCTCCGGCAGCGCTTGGGGCGTTCCGACGAACTTCAGCATCCTTTCGGCCATGAGGGCCCCCGTACACGAACTGTGTGAAATTTTATTACGCAAGAAGCACACCGCCGGCGCGAATGCTGCGTCTTTGTCTGACTTAGACCACCTTCGCGGATTTAAGTCAATATGATTGACCTAATATGACGTCGGAAAAGACGCTAAGCCTGTCCGGGTGAGCCGTCTATGCTGTCGGTGTTACGAATTGAGGCCGCTTTAGGACTAATAGGATCGAGCCGCGTGGCACAGGAGGTGCGTGACACCTGACAGAACACCGCTGAAAATGCCGATGCCTTCAGCATTGGAGCACTGTCAGCCTGATGACAGTGCCGATGACAGAGTCAGGCCGGGGCGTGCTGGTTGTAGCGGCCGCCGGTCCGGAAGCGGTCGAGGGAGGTCGGCAGGATCGCGTCGGGCGAGGTT
>JAFEFF010000072.1 GCA_018240745.1 Pseudomonadota bacterium | reverse complement strand
GTCGGCGCACCATTTCGAGCCGAATTTGTTCTGATCGTTTTCTACTTGGGGATTATGTCATGCTTTCTATTTTTCGCCGTTTGATGAAGGACGAGCGTGGCGCGACCGCCATCGAGTATACGCTGATCGCCTCGCTGATCGCCGTCGCCGCCATTGTCGCGATGGGCAGCGTCTGCACCAAGGTCAATGCCGTGCTGAGCAACGTCGCGAGCACGATGAAGTAGGCAGTGGGGCAAATCTTCTCTGGAGCTAGTCCATGACCGCACAACTCCGACTGCCGGGCTGCCCGGAGCTCGAGACGATCTGCTCGCGGCAAATCGAGGGTCATCGGCCGGGCGCGACGCGCCTCGGGCGTTGCGTCGCACCGGTCGACCTGAGCTCGGAGGGGCCGATCATCAGCTTTCGCTGTTTCGCCTACGCCGTGCCCCTCGCCCTGCTTTGCTGGGGCGTCATCATCTCGTGCATAGCCTGGGGCGCCGGTTATCTGATCGCGTAGAGACCAACGATCCGGGCCGCCCCAAGGCTATCGCATATGCCACCCCCGTCGTCTCGACCAAGGCCCGAAGGGCCGCGCGGAGAGACCTTCTCTCTACGATAAGCCGCTTATCGCCGAGAGAAGGTCTCTCCGCTCCGCGCTTCGCGCTCCGGTCGAGACGACGGGAGGGGCAGCCTGGGTCATCGAAGGAGGTCCGTCGGCAACGGCTGATGCTGCTATCCTGCGCGACCTCTGGGCGGGCCGAGGGGGGATACATGCGCGCCGGATGTCTTGCGGCATTATTGTCGATGGCCGTCGCCCTGCCGGGGACGACGCTCGCTCAGGGCACTGCCTCCTGGGGGCAGGTGGGAGGCTGGAAAATCCTGGTCGATCGCTCCGTCGGGGATGGGTGCTTCGCCTTCCAGCCCTACGAAGACGGAACGATCGTGCGCATCGGAGTGGATCGGAACCACCAGGCCGTCTACCTGCTGTTCGGAAATCCCCAATGGAAATCGCTGGAAGTGGGAAAGCGCTACCGAATGCGCTTCGTCTTCGACCGCGCCAGCTCGTACGACGGCGAGCTCGTCGCGACGGAGATCGGCTCGAGCACTCCCAAAACCACCGTGCTCAAGCACGCCAATCTGGCGGGCAGCTTCGTGAATGACTTCGCGCAACGCAACATCATGGAGATCTACTATCAGGGATCGCGGGTCGCCAACCTGTCCCTGCGCAACACGTACGCCGCCATCAGCGAGGTCGTGAACTGCCAGCGGGAGATGGGCTTCACGCAGAAGTCGAGCGATCCCTTCTCGAGCGGTAGTGGAAATTCGCGGGATCCTTTTGCGCGTTAGCCGCCGCGCTGGACTGCTCCGAGCCGCCGGCGGATCTTCCTTCTCTGATACTCGACGATGACGATCAGGGCGGCCCGAACACCCGGGCCCACTTCTCGTGCGCGCTGCCGGACCTGAAGAGGCTCTTCAGGACCTCCCACATGCCTTCATAGGCGACGACGAACGGATTGTTCGGATGCGAGCGCCTGTGCGCCAGCCCGTACTTGATCGCAATGTCCGGCCGTTCGGCCTGGTAGGTGCCGAACAGGTGATCCCAGACCATCAGGGTGCCGCCGAAGTTCTTGTCGATGTACTCCGGGTTGCTGGCGTGATGGACGCGGTGCGACGACGGCGTGTCGAGGACCCATTCCAGCCAGCGGATGTGCGGCACCAGCTCGGTATGGACGAAGAACTGGTAGGTGAGGTTGGCCGAGGTCATGCCGTAGACCCAGACCGGGTCGAAGCCGATCCAGACGACCGGCAGGTAGAACAGGAAGATGCCCGACAGCAGAGGTGTCCAGGCCAGGCGGAAGGCAGTCGTCGCGACCATCCGCTCGGCGCTGTGATGGACGCTGTGGGAGGCCCAGAGCAGGCGGATGCGGTGCGAGCAGCGATGCTCGACGTAGTAGACGAGATCGACCAGCAGGAACAGCAGCACCAGGTTCGACCAGTGCGACCACGACACCGGGATCGTGAACAGTCGGACGCGGTACACCGCCGCAGCGATGATGCCGTACATCAAGCCCTGAGCCGCCGCCTGGGTGACGAGATGGCCGATGGTCATGCACACCGACACCGACGCGTCCTGCCATGGATAGCGTCCATCGCGGCGCAGCAGGAACAGGCCTTCGGCGATGGCGCAGAAGACGACCAGCATGGCGACGATCGAGTGCGGATTCGATTCCGCGCGACCCAGCAACTGGTCGAAATCGAGATAGAATTCCATTGGCTCCCCCTGCAGCCCGCGGCTCCGGAGCCTATCCACCCGTCGAGCCCGCCGTCAGGATCGTTTGCCGACCACGCAACCGGGATCTCGGGGCACTGCCGGGTCGGCTAACCCGAATTGAGCGTCCCCATCACCTCGCTCAACCAGGGAAGCCCGTAGATCAGCGTCAACGCGGCGGCGGCCACCGCGATCAGATAGCCGAGAATCCGTTGCAGCATGCGCCTCCGGGGGCTCGATCGCCGTCGAGGATGGCATGCGGGAGGGGGCGCGATATCGAATCGATTCATGACCCAGCCGAGGTGGCCGGCCGGCATTCCCCTCGACGGACCGTGGGATCGCAGTCCGTGGGGCGCCGCAATCAACTCGCACTG
>JAFEFF010000071.1 GCA_018240745.1 Pseudomonadota bacterium | reverse complement strand
GATGTCTCGGTGCCGGCGCTCGCGGCCTCGTGGGACGGCCAGGGCGAACGGTTGGGCGACGTTCCGGACCTCGGCCAGCACACGGACCAGGTGCGCCGAGAGTTCAGCGAGTGATTCCTCCACATCGAAGGACCCCTCCGCGCGCGTCATACGCGTGGGGAGAGGGAGGGGACCCGCGCTTGCGCGGGGAGGGTGAGGTGTCGGGAATCTTTTCCTTCGCTACCCCGCGACGTTTCTGTAACGCCGAGCACCTCACCCTCCCATTGCTTCGCAATGAGCCCCGCCCTCTCCCCCATTTCGTGGCGGAGAGGGACCATGAGCAAGGAGGGTTAGCTTGAAGCGCATTGTCGAAGGCGGCCGGCTGGCCGGCTTCGGCGCGGCCTATTTCTTCGCCTCCGGCGCCTTCATGAGCTACTGGCCCGTGTGGCTGCGCGATCGCGGCATCACCGACCCCGAGATCGGCACCCTGTTCATGGCCCGTCAGATGGTGAGCGTCGTGTCGGTGCTCGGCATGGGCGTGCTCGCCCATCGCCTCGGCCGGCTGCGCGGCATGCTGCTGGCGCTCGCGGCGGGCGCGATCGTCATGATGGGCGCCTACCGGTTGTCCTACACCTTCCTCGCCCTGCTGCTGGTCGGCGTCGTCTGGGGCTGTGTGTGGTCGCCGACCATGGCGCTCTATGACGGCGTGCTGGTGAACGAAGCCAAGGCGCGCGGCTTCGTCTACGGCAAGCTGCGCGTCCTGGGATCGATCGCCTTCATCGCCGGCACGCTGATCTGCGGTGTATCGGTCGACCGCTTCGGCCCGCCATCGGTGCTCTATGTCGGCTGGGCGGGCATCGTCTGCCTGCTGCCCCTCGCCCTGTTGCTGCCGCGCGCCGAGGCGCACCGGCGCGACGCCGGCCGCCATGCCCCGTTCGGGCTGCTCGACCTGTTCCGCTCGCCGCCGTTCCTGCTGTTCATGATCGGCGCGGGCTTCTGCCAGTCGAGCCACGCGGTGCTCTACAGCTTCGGCACGCTCACCTGGCGTGGCGCCGGCCTCGACGACGTCACCATCAGCCTGCTGTGGGGCGAGAGCGTCGCGGTCGAGATCCTGATGATGATGGGCAGCGGCTGGCTGATGAAGCGCGTCGGCGTCACCGGCCTGATCGGGCTGGGGCTGGCCGCCGGCCTGGTCCGCTGGACCGGGATGGCGTTCACCACCGCGCTGCCGGCGCTGGTCTTCCTGCAGGCGCTGCATGCCTTCACCTTCGCCGCCTGCCATCTCGGCGCCATGGCCTTCATCCAGCGCGCGCTGCCGAGCAACGGCACGGCGCTCGGCCAGAGCATCTATTATGCGCTCGGCACCGGTGCGACACAGGCGGTGATCTACCAGTTCGCCGGCCTGCTCTATGCTCGCTACGGCCAGCATGCCTTTCTCGGCATGACAGCCATCAGCGCCATCGGCCTTGTGGCGATCCTGATGCTGATGCGACTTTGGAAGGGCGAATTGTTGGTAGGCAAGCACCTGTCATGAAGATCGAAACCGCCGTCGCGGACTGGCTCTCCCGCTTCGAGAAAGCCGGCGACTCCGCGCTACCGTCCCTGTTCCACGCCGACAGCCACTGGCGCGACGTGCTGGCCCTCACCTGGCGGATCGAGACCGTCAGCGGCCGCGACGCCATCGTGCAGGCCCTGCGGAAGGCGCGACGGCCCTCGCAGGTCGAGATCGATCCCGGTCGGACGCCGCCACGCGAGGCCACGCGAGCCGGCCGCGACGTGATCGAGGCGATCTTCAGGTTCGAGACCGCCGAGGGCCGCGGCGACGGCGTGGTGAGGCTCACGCCCGACAGCGACGGCACGCTGAAGGCATGGACGCTGATGACCGGATTGGAGGAGCTGAAAGGTCATGAGGAGCAGGTCGGCCGGGCGCGGCCGCACGGCGAGTCCTACTTGCGCGATTTCCGCGGCCCCAACTGGCTCGACCTGCGCAAGGCCTCGGCGGCCTACGAGGATCGCGATCCGGCGGTGCTGGTGGTCGGCGGCGGTCAGGCCGGTCTCTCGATCGCCGCGCGCCTCACCCAGCTCTGCGTCGACACGCTGATCGTCGACCGCTGGCCGCGCATCGGCGACAACTGGCGCACCCGCTATCACGCGCTAACCCTGCACAACCAGGTGCAGGTCAACCACCTGCCCTACATGCCGTTCCCGCCGAGCTGGCCGACCTATATTCCGAAGGACAAGCTCGCCGGCTGGTTCGAGGCCTATGTCGACAGCCTGGAGCTGAACTACTGGACCAGCACCGAGCTCGAAGGCGGCCGCTACGACGAAGGCGAAGGCCGCTGGACCGTCACCCTGCGCCGCGCCGATGGCGCCCGGCGCACGATGAAGCCGCGGCACATCGTGATGGCGACCGGCGTCAGCGGCATTCCCAACATCCCCGACATTCCTTCGCTCGAGAACTTCAAGGGCAAGGTGCTGCACTCCAGCCAGTACGAGGACGGCGACGCCTGGACGGGCAAGCGGGCGATCGTGATCGGCACCGGCAACAGCGGACACGACATCGCTCAGGACCTGCAGTCGAGCGGCGCCGACGTCACGCTGGTCCAGCGCAGCCCGACCCTGATCGTCAACATCGAGCCCAGCGCGCAGCTCCCCTACACGCTCTACGACGAGGGCCCGTCGCTCGAGGATTGCGACCTGATCACGGTCGCCACGCCGCTGGCGCTCGCGCACAAGACCCACCAGATCCTGACCGAGCGCGCGCGGCAGATCGACAAGCCATTGCTCGACGGCTTGGAGCGCATCGGCTTCCGCCTCGACTTCGGCGAGAACGGCACGGGCTGGCAGTTCAAGTACCTGACCTGCGGCGGCGGCTACTATTTCAACGTCGGCTGCTCGGACCTGCTGGTCGCGGGCAAGATCCGCCTCCTGCAGTTCGCCGACATCGACCGCTTCACGGTCGACGGCGCGCGGCTCGAGTCCGGCGAGACGGTGCCGGCCGACCTGATCGTGCTGGCGACCGGATACAAGGGCCAGGAGCAGCTCGTCGCCAGGCTGTTCGGCAAGGGGACCGCCGACCGCGTCGGCCCGATCTGGGGGTTCGGCCCCGAGCAGGAGCTGCGCAACATGTTCATGCGCACACCGCAGCCCGGCCTGTGGTTCATCGCCGGCAGCCTGGCGCAGTGCCGCATCTACTCGAAGTACATGGCGCTGCAGATCAAGGCGGCGGAGGTCGGCCTGATCGACGGCGCCGTGGAGCCCTCTTCGTGACGACGACCCTCGTGGACGGCGTCCTCATCCGGTTCGAGGAAATCCAGGCCCCGGCAGTATTCCGACTCAGTCGTTGAACAGCAGTCCCTGCCCCGGCGCGGTCGGCTCGCCGGGCTCGACCACGCTGCCGCAGTTGCTCGTCACCGGCTGGCCGGCGAGCACGGTCTTGAACAGCTCCAGCGCGTCGGGGAAGGAGGCCAGCAGGCCGCCATTGTGCGTGGCGCCGGGATAGGTCTTCCAGACGATGTCGCTGCCGGCCGAGCACAGCGCCTTCACCGCCGCGAACTGACGGCGCGGCACCAGCACCTTGTCGGCCTGACCGGTGCCGAGCAGGACCGGCACCGGCAGCTTCACCGGCGTCATGTCGGTGACCGGCGCCACCCGCACCTCGACCTTGTCGATCGGCTCCTTGAAGGCATTGGCCGCGGTGATGCCTTCCTTCTGCGCAACCACGCGCATGTCGGGGCTGCAGCGCTCGCGCGCCGTCATCAGCAGCACCTCACCCTTCTCCCGCATCAGCGAATCGGGCGGCACGTTGTCGGGCAGCGCACCGCCCAGCATCAGCAGCGTGAGATAGTGCGGCGAGCCGATCGCCGTCGACGGGGCCTGGTAGGGACCGTGCGGGAAGGTCGAGACGACGCCGGTCGCGACGGTCGCCCGCAACGGCAGGTCGGGCGCATAGCTCGGCGCGATGCGGGTGGCGCCGATCGCCGCTCCCGAGCCCTGCGACTGGCCGGTGACGAAGACCTTGCGCGCCAGCCTGTCGGGATAGGCCGCGAGGGCCGCGCGGGCGGCGTCGAGCACCGAGCGCCCCTCGGCTTCCCAGTTGAGATAGGGATGCGGGCCGGGACCGCCGAGCCCCTGGTAGTCGGTGGCGACGACCGCGAAGCCGTTCTCCAGCCAGCGCTGGATGTAGGTCGCGTCGCGCGGCTTGTGGCCGGCCCACGACGGCGCGCAGATGTCGGCGACACCCAGCGTGCCGTGCGCCCAGGCAACCAGCGGCCAGCCGCCCGGCGGCGGGGCGTCCTTGGGCAGGTACAAGGTGCCGCTGACCGGCACGATCCCCGACTTCCAGCGCAGATCCGTCGAGGTGTAGAGGATGCGCTGGGTCAGCGACGCGTCGGTGATGTCGGCCTGGGCCGGCGCCAGCTCCTGGCGCAGCATCACGCCCGGCGTCGCCGGCAGAGTCTCGGCCCAGCGATAGAAGGGCGACAGGTCCATGTCGCCGACCAGCGGACCGACCGGCAGCGGCGGCGACGCGGCCTGCGCCGGCCCGCCCATCGCGGCCAGCAGCACGGCCGCCGCCCAGAAGTGCCTCATCATGATCAACGTGACCTCCCCCGTGCGGTGACCGGCCAGATGTCGACCAGCGTGTCACCCTTCACGACGTGATAGCTCTCGTAGAGGTTCACGGTGGGATCACAATGTGGCGGCGTGAGGACGACCTGCTCGGCCAACGCCGGCGCCGCCTTGCCCTCGGGCGCGAACACGCCGAGATGCTCGTCGCCCATGAAGCGCGTGGTCGAGCCCGGGACGGCGCCCTTCAGGATCATCGGTGGACCCTTCTCGGTCGCCATCGCCTTGAGGCCGGCATCCACCGTCGCCATGCCCGGCGTGTTGGCGCTGACCACGCGGGCGTCGATCTGCAGCGCCTGCTCGAAGGTCGGCTTGTCGGCCCCGCGCAGGTCGCAGACGTTGTAGTCGTGGTCCATGAACACGTACGAGCCGACCTGCAGCTCGGTGAACACGCCCAACTTGGCATCGATGTAGTGCGTCCCGGTGCCGGAGCCGGTGATGATGCCGGGCTCGAGCTTCGCCGCCTCGAGCCTGGCGAGGATGCCCTTCAGGTATTCGGTGCGCTCCTCGATCTTCTCCTGGCGCTCCTTGAACGAAAGGATGTGCTGGTGGCTGCCGCAATAGAACTGCACGCCGGCATACTTCAGCGACTTCAGCCCCGTGACCTTCTTCACCAGCTCGACCACGCCGTCGGGTGTCGCCACGCCGGTGCGATGGATGCCGGGGTCGATGTCGATGACCACCGTCAACGGCTTGCTGCTGCTGGCCCCCGCGGCAGCCAGCGCGTCGACGTTGGCCGGATGGTCGACCACGACCATCACATCCTTCGCCCTTTCGTTGAGCGCGATCAGCCGCGCGATCGCCTGCGGCGTCACCACCGGCGAAGTGATGTGCAGGTTCTCGACGCCCGCCTCGGCCAGTGCCTCGGCCTCGCCGAGCTTGGCGCAGCACACGCCGAGGGCGCCTGCCGCGATCTGGCGCTTGGCGATGTCGGCCGACTTGTGGGTCTTCGAATGCGGCCGCAGGCTCACCTTGTGGGCCTTCGCGAAGTTGGCCATCTCGGCAATGTTGCGGTCGAGCATGTCGAGATCGAGCACCAGCGCGGGCGTGTTCAGCGATCGCCGCGAGCCCTGCTGGCCGATGAGATGCCCGTGGAGGCGTTGCGCTTCGGAAGTCATCGATCAACCCTTCTTCTCTGATTGGGGTTCGAGATGGCGCACGACCATGGCTTCGCCGGTCGTGCCGCGATTGACGCCGGCGCTCTTGAGGAAGGTCGAGTCCCTGCCGCTGCCGAACAGGGCGACGCCCTGGGCGAGCAGGCCGCCATCGACCTTTACCGTCTCGCCGGTGATGAAGCGCGCCTCGTCGGACACCAGGAAGGACGCCACGTCGGCGATCGCTTCCGGCTCGCCGCGGTCGGGCCAGGGCTGGCGCTTGAACTGCGCCTCGTAGCGCTCCGGCTTGCCGCGATGGAGCAGCGGCGTCGAGATCACGCCGGGCGCGATGCCGACCACCCGGATGCGATGGGGGCCAAGCTCGGCCGCCACGTTCTCGATCAGGCTGATCACCGCCGCCTTGGCGGCCGAGTAGGCGTGGCTGCCGCCGCCGCCCACCATGCCGGCGATCGAGGCGGTGACCAGGATGACGCCGCCGCCCTTTTCGCGATGGCCGCCGAGCTTCCGCATCGCCGACGAGGTGTGCTTCATGCCGAGGAACACCGAGCGCACCAGCACGGCGAAAGTGTAGTCCCAGTCCTCGACGCTGGTCTCGGCGATCGGGCCGAAGGCGCCGCCGACGCCGGCGTTGAGATAGGCGATGTCGAGCCGGCCGAAGCGCCTCACCGCCTCGGCCACCATCGCCGCCACCTCGGCCTCGTTGGCGACGTCGCAGCGCACGAAGGCGATATCGTCGCCGTGGCCCTGTGCCCTGGCGACCGAGAGGGTTTCCCTGCCGTTGGCCTCGTTGAGATCGGCGACCACGACCTTGGCGCCGTCGGCCAGGAAGCGCATGACGGTCGCGCGCCCCATGCCGCTCGCCCCGCCGGTCACGACCGCGACCTTACCTGTCAGTCTGCTCATGTCTGTCCCTTCGGCGTTTCGCCCTCCGGTCGCATGGTGGAGTTGCGCCGTCCCAGCGGCAAGCCTAGCGTTTTGCAATGCCTCCGTCGTCCGACGGTTAGGGAGCCTGCCATGAAGTTCGGCCTGTTCTACGAGATCTCGGTGCCGCGTCCGTGGACGCCGGAGAAAGAGCGCACGGTGTACAACAACTGCCTCGAGCAGGTGAAGTTGGCCGACGAGCTGGGCTTCGAGCATGTCTGGGCGGTCGAGCACCACTTCCTCGAGGAATATTCCCACTGCTCCGCGCCCGAACTGTTCCTCACCGCGTGCGCGATGGTCACCAGGAACATGCAGGTCGGCCACGGCATCGTGGTCTGCGTGCCGGAGTTCAACCATCCGATCAAGATCGCGGAGAAGACCGCGACCCTCGACATCCTGTCGGGCGGGCGCCTGCATGTCGGCACCGGCCGGTCGGCGACCTGGACCGAGCTCGGCGGCTTCCGCGCCAATCCCGACATCACCAAGAAGAGCTGGGACGAGTTCGTGCGCTGCCTGCCCAAGATGTGGATGCAGGAGACCTTCTCCTACCAGGGCGAGTTCTGGTCGATGCCCGAACGCACCATCCTGCCCAAGCCCTACCAGAAGCCGCACCCGCCGATGTGGGTCGCCGTGACCAGCCCCGGCACCGAGATCGACGCGGCCGACCGCGGGCTCGGCAGCCTCGGTCTCTCCTTCGCGGGCTTCGAGGAGCAGGAGAAGAAGATCAAGGAGTACCGACGCCGCATCCAGATGTGCGAGCCGGTCGGCGCCTTCGTCAACGAGCAGGTCGCGACGACCAACTTCCTGTTCTGCCACGAGGACAACGCCACCGGCGTCGAGATGGGCAAGCGTCTCGGCAACACCTTCAACTATCTCGCGACGCAGCTCATCTCGACCCGCGAGGTCTATTCCTCGCCGTCCTATCAGTCGCTCGGCCTCCTGCCGGCGCTGCGCCGCGCCGCGACCGGGCCCGACGCCAACGAGCAGCAGACCGAGGGCATGGCCTACGGCGATCCCGCCCGCATCATCCGCGCGGTGAAGAAGTGGGAGTCGCTGGGCGTCGACTGCATCAACTTCATCCTCAACGCCAACGAGGTGGTGCCGCAGGACCAGGTGATGGCGAGCCTGCGCCTGTTCGCCAGGGAAGTGATGCCGCATTTCGCCAAGAAGCCGGCGAACGTTGACGCCTTGGGCGCCGGAGCGCCCAAGGCGCAGGCTGCGGAGTGAGCCATGCCCCTCTATGGAACGCTCGACATCACGCAGGACAGCAAGCACCTGCCGACGCTTGCGAACCTCGACACCGAGGCGTGGGCGCTGCCCAAGGCCGAAACGATGCAGCTGCTGGTCGAGGTGCCGCGCCGTTCGACCGACGGGCTGTTGCCCAAGGCGATGCATCCCGCGCTGCCCTCCTACGTGATCCTCGCGGTCACACGCTATCCCGAGAGCCCGGTGGGGCCGTTCAATCTGGCGGTGCTGCGCCTCGGCAGCCGCGCCGGCGCCCATCCGCGCGGCTTCCTGCTCGGCGCGATCGCCAGCACGGATGCGGCCGCCATGGAGCTGCGGGCGCGATGGGGCATTCCGGTCGAGCAGGGCGAAGTGAAGTTCGTGCGCCGGCACGACCGCATCATGGGCACGGTGAAGAAGGACGGCAGGACCATCCTCGACTGCGCGCTGATCAACCCGCAGCCGGTCGCCGGCACCGACGTGCAATACATCAACTGGGTGACCGCCGCGAACGCGCCAATCGACGGCCAGACGCAGCCGATGCTGATCCAGGTCGATCCGAAATACACCTTCTACAAGGCCGAGCGCGGCACGCCGCACGTGGCGACCTTCGACGGCAAGGCATGGAACGCCGGCTCGATCGAGCTCGCCGATCCGATCGTCGCGACCTGCTGCACGGTCGACACCGACCTGCCGCGCATCCGCTTCGTGATGGATCCCATCAAGCCCGTCTTCCAGGGCACGCGTCGCATCCGCGAAAGCCGCGCGGACGAGTAACGCCTTCACTGCCATCGCTGCCAAACCGGGTGGCAGGCCTCCGATGCCGATGGCATCGGCGTCGGAGGCCTTTCCTGCCACACTGCCCGCACCCCTCCCCCGCCTCGGTATTATTCTCGGGAAGGGCGGACGGGTCGGAAAAGTCGGGGGTGAAAAAATCTGCGCGCTCATGCGCGCGAGTCTGCCACCGTTCCGGTGCCGACACCTATTATGGGCAATGGCCGCGCGTTGCGTGCCCGAAAATCGGGACTCGAGTCGCACGCCAATGCCCATCGTGAGACTCGCGCGCGTCGCCTTATCCACAGGGACTCATTGGACCGCGCGCATCCTGCGCCTCACGAGCGCGCAAGATGCGCGCGGTCCATCATGAGTCGCGGTTGAGGATCGTCACCCGTCCTGCCGCCGGCTCGATGCGGAGCCGGTCGCCGGTGCGGATGAGCCGGGTTGGCCGGCCTTTCTCGAAGCGGTCGACCATCGCCATGTCGGCGAAGGCGGCGCCCTGCTCCAGGATGGTGTTGGTGCGGTCGAAGATGATGGCGAGCGGCGCCAGCTTGCGTTCGGCCATCTCGCGCAGCATCCAGGCCGAGGCGACGCCGCCCTTGGCGGTCTCCAGCACCAGGATCCTGCCGACATAGCTCTGGCCGTGGAGCTTGTGGGCCGGCCGCGAGAAGGTACCGGCGAGGCGGTCGAGATCGTAGCGGGCGGAGAAATTGTCCTCCGCCACCAGCGCCGGGCCTTCGACGTCGGGGCCGATGCCGCGATGGCAGGCGAGCGCGATCGGCATCAGCGCATCCTCCCGGCGATCGCGCTCTCGACGCATTGCTCGGTGGTGCCGAGCGAAGGCTGGTAGCCGTAGCCGCCGATGATGTTCACCAGCTTGGCCGAGTTGGTCAGCAGCCGGTGCCAGCCGTTGGCCTCGCCCATCTCGCGGGCGTAGCTCTGGTAGAAGCAGATGCCCGAGGCGACGATGCCGCCCGCCGCCTCGATCCGGCCGGTCAGGCCCATGCGGTCGGCCGAATGCTTGACCTCGGGCGAGGTCGTCACGAGCAGCGTCGTGCCCTCGTGCACCGTGCGGCCGTCGAGCAGGTTCGCGAGCTGCTGCATCTCGACGATCGAGAGCTGCGGCGCGCCGAACACCACGACGTCGACCTTCTCGCCGGCCTGGGCGTAGCCCTCGTAGAAGCGCGCGAACTCGTCGGCGCCGACCGTCACCGGCTTCGGCGCAGCGGCGCCCTGGAAAGCGTCGGACACCGTCGCCGCCTCGGGCGTGATGCCGGGGATATGGAACAGCGCCACCGAGCCGAAGCTCGCCATTGCCGTGCCGAGGTGCTTCAGCTCGTCCGAGGTCGGCGACGTCTCGAGGCCGGAGATCACCGGCACCTCCCAGTAGCTGTTGGCGATGCGGCCGACGATACCGCCCAAGGCACCCCAGTCGGCGAGGTCGCGCGGCCGCCGCGTGAGCTCGAAGTGCCGCGTGCCGCGGCGATGCTGCGGCAGGTGATAGCCGTAGCGCGGCGTGCGGCCGGTCAGGCCGGCGGCGAGCGCCGACGGGCCGCCCTCGAAATTGCTGTGCGCGCCCATCACGCTGTTGACGTAGATCGTCACGCCGGTGTCGCCCATCGCGAGATGCTCGCCGCACACCGCCGGCAGCACGGTCTGGTAGTTGATGCAGGTGTTGGTCATCAGCACGCCGAGCGCCTCGAACGCCTTCGACGCCCGCGCCTCCAGCGAGGCCATCGCCTCGGTCTGTTTCAGGCGCCTGTAGGTCGCGAGATCGAGCCCGCGCGGATCGGTGATGGTCGGCACCGCAAGGCGCGCGCCCGGCTGCGCAACCAGCTCCTCCAGCCACGACACGCCCGAGTCTCCCAGGCTCTCGGTGTCGGCCATGATGTGCGCCTGGCTCACGGCTACGAAATCCTCGGCGTCGAAGAACGCGCCGACCGCCATCTGATGCCGGATCGCCCACTGCCGGACAGGCCCCTGCTCGCCCGCCAGCATGGCCTGCTCTTCGGGTGTGAGTTTCATGCGAAGTCTCCCGTCGCCACCCCGTCGTCCCGACCGGAGCCGAGCGTAGCGAGGCGGAGTGGAGGGACCTCTTTTCTGCGGGACACAGTGGCGACGCGGAAAAAAGGTCCCTCCACTCCGCTTCGCTCAAGGGTTTTCGGCCTTCGGCCGAAAAGCCCGAGTCGGGACGACGGGCTTGCCGTCATCACGCCATCCCCACCTGCGGCAGCGGGTCGACCTTGTCCTTCGGGCGACTCTTGATCATGTCCATCAGCTCGCGCTGCACCTTCTCGACGCCGGGATCGCCGAACCGGTTGTCCATTTCCTTGGGATCGTTCTTGAGGTCGTAGAGCTCGCCCGCGCCCGAGTTGCTCTCGACGGTGAGCTTGTGCGTCGCCGTGCGCACCGTGGCGAGCCACAGGTCGACGCCGCAGCGCGAGGCGCGCAGGTCCCATTCGGAGAAGGCGAAGTCGCGGCCGTCGTCGCCCTCGATCATCGGCTTGAGGCTGCGGCTGTGGCGCGCGTCCTCGAGCGACACGCCGGCATAGTCGGCGAAGGTCGCCGGCAGGTCGACGGTCGATACAGGCGCGGTCACCACCTTGCCCTTCGGCACGCCCGGCCCCCGTGCCAGCAGGCCGACGCGCAGCAGGCCCTCATAGGCCATCGGCCCCTTGAGGATCAGGCCATGGTCGCCCAGCCAGTCGCCGTGGTCGGTCGAGTAGACGACCAGCGTGTTCTCGGCGAGGCCGTAGGTGTCGAGCGCCGCGAGGATGCGGCCGACATTGTGGTCGATCAGCGAGATCATGCCGTAGTAGTTGGCGATCAGGTCGCGCAACTGGCGATCGGACTGGACCGGCGTGCGCGAATGCTTCTCGCGGAAATTGCGCAGTTCCGGATCGTCCATCTTCGGCGTGCCGTAGAGGCTCGCCTTGTGCCACCACGGCCGGCGCTCGAGATCCATCGTCCGATGCTCGGGCAGGTCGACCTCGTCGGGATGGTGCAGCCGGCTCCACGGCTCGGGGCAGTCGAACGGATGGTGCGGGTCGGGGAACGAGGCCCAGGCGCAGAACGGCCGGTCCCTGTTGGCGCGGATGAACTCTATGGTGCGGTCGCCGATCCAGGTCGAGTTGTGCCACGCCACCGGCAGGCCGGAGTGATAGGTCTGCGCCGCGTCGGTCACCGGCGGGAGCTGCTTCATCAGCAGCCGGTTCTTCTCCCCGCCGCGGCCGTCGGCGTAGTACCAGCGCTCGTAGTGCTGGGCGTAGGGCGGCGCCAGCGGCGGCTTGGTATTGTGGCCCTCGACCATCAGCTCGACATGCTGGAAGCCCATGTACGGGCCCCACCAGTCCTGCGGCTGCGGGCTCTGGCGGCACTCCCTGGTGAAAGTCGGCTTGTAGGTGTTGGCGGTCTTGAAATGCGCCTTGCCGATATAGCCGGTCGCATAGCCCGCCCTGGTGAAGCCGCCGGCATAGCCCGCCTCTCCCGTGGCGTCGGGCAGGTCGATGCCGTTGTCCGACACGCCGTGCGTTCCCGGCAGCAGGCCGGTCAGGATCGAGGCGCGGGTCGGCTGGCATACGAGGTTGGGCGTGATGCAGGCCGAGAAGCGCGTGCCCTCGCGCGCCAGCATGTCGAGATGCGGCGTCTTCACCTTGCGGCCTTCGAAGCCGTAGCAATCGGCGCGCTGCTGATCGGAGGTGATGAACAGGATATTCACGGCGGATTCCTCACTCGGGTTCGATGCCGGCCGCCTTCACGATCGCCGGCCAGCGATGCAGGTCGGTGTCGATCAGCGTGCGGAAGTCGTCGGGCGTTGCGCTGGTCGAGTTGTCCATGCCGATCGACTTCAGCCGCTCGACCACCGGCGGCGTCGCCATGATGCGCACCAGCTCGTCATGAATGCGCCCGACGATCTCGGTCGGCGTGCCGGCCGGCGCGGCGATGCCCTGCCATTGCACCGTCTCGAAGCCCGGCAGTGCCGCTTCGGCGACGGTCGGAACGTTCGGCAGCAACTCCGAGCGCCTGCCGCCCGTGACTGCCAGCGCGATCAGCTTGCCGCTCTGGATGTGCGGCAGGGTTGGCGCCATGCCGAGCACGCCCAACTTGACCTGTCCGCCCGCCACGTCGGCGATCGCCTGGCCGCCGCCCTTGTAGGGGATGTGCACGATGTCGATGCCGCTCGCCTTCTTGATCGCCTCGAGCGACAGGCTCTGCGGGCTGGCCAGTCCGGGCGAGGCGTAGGACAGCTCGCCCGGGTGCTTCCTGGCGTAGGCGATCAGCTCACCGAGCGAGCGCACCGGCAGCGAGGGATGGACCACGATGACGTGGCTGCCGCGGCCCAGCACCGTGATCGGCGCGAACGCCTTGAGAGGCTCGAACGGCATCTTCTTCATGATCGACGGCAGGACGGTGTTGCCGTCGACATACATCAGCAGCGTGTAGCCGTCGGGGGCCGAGTCGGCGACGATCTGGCTGCCGATCATGCCGTTCGCCCCCGGCTTGTTCTCGACCACGATCGATTGGCCGAGCGCCGCCGACAGCGGCTGGGCGATCAGGCGCGCCACCACGTCGGTCACGCCGCCGGGAGGATAGCAGACGATGACCCGGATCGGTCTGGTCGGCCACGCCTCGGCGAGGGCGGCCGTGCTCGCAACGACGAGCATCAAGGCAGCCGCCAGGCGGATCAGCGCTCTTGGCATCGTTTCCCCTCCCTCTTTTGTCGGCACTTTCAGCGCTCTCTTTGACGGTCAGGCTACCCGCGCCCAAACCTGTCGTATAGTGCGGGCTCGTCACAGGAGGAGTGCGCCAGATGAAGATCGGAGTCTTCGCCACCTTCATGTCGCCCAATGCGACGCCCGCGATGATCAGGGACTTCGGCAAGCGCGCCGAAGGCCTGGGGCTCGACTCGATCTGGATGGGCGAGCACGTTGCACTGTTCGAACGGAATACTTTCGGCTATCCCGGTTCGAAAGACGGACGCATTCCCGTGCCGCCCGGCGGCGGCATGCTCGACATCACAGCGACCTTTGGCTTCCTCGCCGCGGCGACGACCAAGGTCCGCTTCGGGACCGGCGTCGCGCTCGTGCCGCAGCGCAATCCGATCTACACCGCCAAGGAGGTCTGCACGCTCGACTGGCTGAGCGACGGCCGCTTCGACTTCGGCATAGGCGTCGGCTGGAACAAGGAAGAAGTCGAAGGCTGCGGCTACAAGTGGGAGGACCGCGGCGCGCGCTGCGACGAGTTCCTCACCGTGATGCGGCGGCTGTGGACCGAGCCGGTGGTCGACTTCAAGGGCAAGTGGGTGCAGTTCGAGACCATGAAGATGGATCCCAAGCCGATCCAGAAGCCGCACGTGCCGATCATCGTCGGCGGCTATGCCGACGCTGCCTTCCGGCGGGCGGTGCAGTTCGGCGCCGGCTGGTACGGCTTCAACTGCGACCCGGCCCGGACCAAGGACATGCTGGCCAAGCTCGACGCCGCCTTCGCCAAGGCCGGCAGGAAGCGCGGGCCGGACTACCAGATCCTGATCACGCCGCCGATGTCGATGAAGATGGATCAGATGCAGGCCTACGCCGCGCTCGGCGTGCACCGCCTGATCGTCAATCTCGGCGGCCAGAAGCCCGAGCAGGTCGACAAGCGCCTGCCGGAGATCGGCTCGCTGGTGAAGAAGGCGGCTTAGAATGAGCTTTCCTCCCCTTCGCGGGTTCCGCGGAGGGGAGGGAGGCTTGAATGGGACTTGCTCGATGCTTCTCGAAACCCTGCTTCCGCTCGGCAAGGTCGACCCCGGCCTGCGCGCACCCGAGGTCCCGCTCGATCTCGCCACCATCGGGCGCGATGCGAGGCTCCTGGAGGAGATCGGCTACGAAGGGCTCGTCGTCGAGGAGACCAAGGACGATCCCTACATCCTGATGGCGCTCGCCGCGCAGGCAACGACGCGGATCAAGATCGGCACCTCGGTGGCGATGGCCTTCCCGCGCAGCCCGACCGTCACGGCGATGAGCGCCTGGACGCTGGCCAAGCTCAGCAAGGGCCGCTTCACGCTGGGGCTCGGCAGCCAGGT
>JAFEFF010000070.1 GCA_018240745.1 Pseudomonadota bacterium | reverse complement strand
GCAACACCTCGATCGCCGCAACAACGAGGCACAGGCCAGGAAGCTGATCAGCCGGATACGCAGCTTGGGCTTCGCCGCCGACTTCGATACCCTAACGCCGCTGCCTGTTTCTTGTTAGTGGCGCGGTCCGATGAGCATCATCATGCGCGCGATATTGCATGATCACGCGCCGAACACCTATTACGGGCAATGGCCGGAGGAAAAGCCGCTGTTTGCGGGCCTCTAATCGCCGGCCATTGCCCATAATGAGCTCGTTGCGAGCGCCAGATTCGGGACCCTTTGACGTTCCGGAGCGAGATTTCCCAGGGAATCGCTCGCCGCCGGTTGGAAATTTGTGTGTCGACCAAAAAGAAAAATCTGCCATCTGTGTCTCGCCAAGGCCCGAAAAGCGGCGTGGAGAGATCTTCTCTCCGTGATAGGACGCCAGTCGTAAAGAGAAGGGTTCTCAACTTTGCGCTTGGCGAGGCGGGGATACGGAAATTGCGCCGCGATCGAGGAGTAGGGGATTGGGCTGCGGCTGATCCATGGGCGCCAGGGACGAGCGTGCTAGGCTCGATGACGGCGGATGCGGCCGAGCAGCGTCGCCAGCGAGCGCGCCGGCAGTGTTATGATTGGTTTGACCGCAGATTGCTCGTGTACACGCCCGTGTGGAGGTTGACAGGTAGATGAATGACAAGAAGCCGATGCCGGAGGCCAGCGCAAACGTAGAGCCCCGGGATTTCATTCGCGACATGGTCGAGGCTGACCTCGCCCGCGGCTCGATCCAGGGCATCGTCACGCGCTTTCCACCGGAGCCGAACGGCTATCTGCATCTCGGCCACGCAAAGTCGATCTGCCTGAATTTCGGACTTGCCGTCGAATACGGCGGCCGCTGCCACCTTCGCTTCGACGATACCAATCCCGTGAAGGAGGAGCAGGAATACATCGACGCCATCAAGCGGGACGTACACTGGCTTGGCTTCGACTGGGGCGAGCATCTGCACCATGCGTCGGACTATTTCCAGACGTTGTACGACTGGGCGGAGCATCTCATTCGCGCCGGCCTCGCCTATGTCGACGACACGCCCCCCGACGAGATGCGGGCGATGCGCGGCACGCTGACCGAACCGGGCCGTGCTTCGGCCGATCGCGACCGTTCGGTGGAAACGAATCTCAGCCTGTTTCGCGATATGCGTGCCGGCAAGTTTCCGAATGGTGCCTGCGTGCTGCGGGCGAAGATCGACCTTGCTTCCGGCAACATGAACCTGCGGGACCCCGTCCTGTATCGCATCCTGCACGCGTCTCACCCGCGCACCGGCACGCAGTGGTGCATCTACCCGATCTACGATTTCGCTCATGGCCAGTCCGACGCCATAGAGCATGTCACACACTCGCTCTGTACCCTGGAATTCGAGGACCACCGTCCCCTCTACGACTGGTTCCTCGACCATCTGCCGGTCCCGTCGCGGCCCCGCCAGATCGAATTCGCCCGCCTCAACATCGGATACACCGTACTTTCCAAGCGCTACCTGACGGATCTGGTACGGCGCGGCATCGTGAGTGGCTGGGACGATCCGCGCATGCCGACCCTGGCAGGCCTGCGCCGCCGCGGCGTGCCACCGGAGGCGATCCGCGACTTCGTTCGGCGCATCGGCATGTCCAAAGCCAACAGCGTCGTCGATCTCGCCATGTTCGATCACGCGATCCGCGACCGTCTCAACCAGGTGGCCCAGCGGCGCATGGCGGTCCTGCGGCCTCTCAAGCTCGTGATCGAGAATTTTCCCGAGAACCACGTCGAAGAGCTGGAGGCCGTCAACCACCCGGGGGACCCGGGCGCCGGCACGCGCACCCTTCGCTTCAGCAGGGAGATCTTCATCGAGCGCGACGACTTCATGGAGAACCCGCCGAACAAGTTCTTCCGGATGGCGGTGGGGCGAGAGGTGCGGTTGCGCTATGCCTATCTCGTCACCTGCCGCCAGGTCGTGAAGGACGCGGATGGCAACGTGGTGGAGCTGCGTTGCACCTATGATCCAGACAGCCGCGGCGGCAATGCGCCGGACGGTCGAAAGGTGAAGGCCACGCTGCACTGGGTGTCGGGCCGGGACGCACGCCCCGCCGAGATCCGTTTGTACAGTACGCTCTTCAACCGTCCCGACCCGGGAGCCGACGGCGATCTGGACGCCGCCTTGAATCCAGGCTCGCTCGAAGTCCTGTCGGGCGCGCTGCTGGAGCCCTCTTTGGCGGAGATGCCTGTCGGCGAAGCCGTGCAATTCGAGCGGCAAGGCTATTTCTGCGCGGACTTGACGAGCGGCTCGGACGCCCTGGTGTTCAACCGCACGATCGAGCTACGCGACACCTGGGCAAAGTTGCAGGTCGGTGGGTGATTCTTCCTGTCGCGGTACAGGGTACGTGCTGGGTTGGTTTGACGGAGGACATCGTGGCAAAGCGAATCGTTCAGAGCCCGCAGGCAATGAAGGCGCTGGTCGGTCAGGAGCTCGGGGTCAGCGACTGGCTGGTAATGACACAGGAACGCATCAACACATTTGCCGAAGCGAGCGGCGACCATCAATGGATTCATGTCGATGTCGAGCGCTGCAAGACGGACATGCCGGATGGCAAGACCATTGCGCACGGCAATCTTACCCTGGCCGTGATCGCTACCTTCAGCCGGGATGTGCTCAAGATCGACAATGTGCGGAACGGCATAAACTACGGCTCGAACAAAGTGCGTTTCACCAGCCCCGTGCAGGTTGGTGCGCGCATCCGCGGCCGCCAGAAGCTGCTCGCCGCCGACGACATGCCAAACGGCGGCATTCGCATGACATACCAATGGACCGTCGAGATCGAGGGCAAGGAGCGTCCGGCCTGTGTTGCCGAGACCATGAGCATCGCCTACGCCAAGACATAAGTGATCGTGCTCGACGCGCGGCCTAGCCGCAGCCGCACGCCTCGCGCATGCCGCGACGGCTTGAACGGTCGCGACGATCATGCGGTCCCAGCCATCCCGATTCTGGTCCTGTGAGACGAAGCAAGGACAGCGGTAGCCGTCGCGTATCGGCAGCTTCTTGCCCCGTCGGGTACAGGGCGTTTGCGACCAGCTCGGGCGTCATGGGGCTTGTAGCGGAAGGCCCGTCAACCTTTCTTGATGAGCTGCGGGTACATCACCTGGTCGCCGTGCGTGGCCATGTAGGCCATCTCCTCCTCGGTGACGGTCTCCGGCGTCTTGCCGTTGGCCGCGCACAGGAGCTCGACGATGATGTTGCGCTTGATCTCGCTCACCAGCACGCAGGTGCGGTGATAGGCCTCCGACACGGTGCGGCCCAGCACGGTGAAGCCGTGCCGCTTCATGATGATGCAGTTGGTGTTCTGGATGAACGACTTGATCGGGCCGACATCCTCCTCGACGTTGATGCTGGCCGGCAGGTGGTGCGCCGGCTTCTGCATCAGGTAGCCGAAGGTCAGGCTGAACGAGCGGATCTTGTCGTAGCCCGCCGCCATGAAGGCGATCATCTCGTCGTGATGCAGGTGGATCACCGCGTTGACGTCGGGCCGCAGCCGCAGGATCTCGCGGTTCATCTGGTGGCCGACCGTCGTGGCGCGTTCGCCCGCCAGGATGCGGCCACATGGGATGTCGGTGATGACGAGATCGCCGTCCTCGACCTCCTCGAGGCTGATGCCCTGGGGCTTGGCGTAGCAGACGCCATCGGGATAGCCGGGATGCGGCACGCGGATCACCATGCCGCCGACGCTCGAGTTCACCAGCCCGCGATTGGCGATGCGATGGGCGTAGGTGACGTAGTCCTTCACCACCTTGGAATCGAAGGTGACGTTGGGATCCGGCGTCAGCTCGTTGACGCGATAGGCCGGGGTCGGGCTGCCATCCATCCTGCGTCTCCTATTCGGGCTTGAGGCCGAGCTTGTCGGCCAATGCCTTCCAGCGCTGCGTGTCGTTGGCCATGGTACGGGCGAACTCCTGTGGCGACGACATCACCGGCTCGACGTCCAGCGCGCGCATCTTCCCGCGCCCCGGATCGGCGAGGAAGGCCTTGGCCAGGATCTTCTGGAGGCGGGCGGCGATCTCGGGCGGCAGGCCGGGCGGCGCCACGACGCCGTACCAGAACACCTCCTCGAAGCCCTTCACGCCGAGGCTGTCGAAGGTCGGCACCTTGGGGACCGCCGTCGAAGGCCGTGTGACGGCAAAGCCGGTGAGGAGGCCCTCGCGCACCAGGCCCGCTGAGCCCGACGGATTGTCGAGCATCACGGCAACGGTGCCGTTCATCAGGTCGGGATAGACCTGCGCCGCGCCCTTGTAGGGCGTGTCGATCATGTCGAGACCGAGGGCCAGCTCGAACTGCCTGGTCAGCAGGTAGCCCAGCGTCGACGGACCGAGGGAGGCGCAGGTGAGCTTGCCGGGATTGGCCTTGATCCTGGCGATCAGCGTCTCGAGATCCTTGGCGCCCGCGGCGGGGCCGCCGATCAGGATGTAGGAGGTTGTGCCGAGCAGGGTGACGGCGGTGAACGACTTCACCGGATCGTAGGGCAGGTCCTTGCGGAACACCGGCGCCGCTGCGTGGCTCGAGGAGGTGGCGATCCCCAGCGTGTAGCCGTCGGGCGCGGCCTTGGCGACGATGTCGCTGCCAATCGTGCCGCCAGCGCCGGCCTTGTTCTCGACCACCACCGCCACACCGAGCGCTTCGCTCAGCGCCTGCATCGCCAGCCGTCCGGTGGAATCAGTGCCGCCGCCCGGCGGCAGCGCGACGATGCAGCGGATCGGCCGGCTGGGCCAGGTGTCGGCACGGGCGATCGCGGGGGCCGCGAGCACCGCTGCGCTCGTGAGCAATGTGCGACGTGACGTCTTCAGCATGGACACTTTTGAACACGTGTCCTGTCGCTCTGCAAGAACGCCGGATCACACCACCTCACCCTGAGGAGCGGCGCGCACCTTGCTTGTCGACCACCCTTCGAGAGGGCCGCTATGCGGCCTCCTCAGGACGAGGCGATCTGTTTAGTTGTAGCGGCGGTAGATTCCCGCCAAGCGGCCCTGGATCTTCACCCGATCGGGTCCGAATATCCGGGTCTCGTAGGCAGCGTTGGCCGGCTCGAGTGCGATCGACGCGCCTTTCTTGCGCAGCCGCTTCAGCGTCGCCTCGGCGTCGTCGATCAGCGCCACGACGATCTCGCCCGACTCGGCCTGATCGGCGCTCTTGATGATGGCGATGTCGCCATTGAGGATGCCGGCTTCCACCATCGAATCGCCCTGCACCTCGAGGCAGTAATGCGCCCCGTTACCGAGCAGCGAGACCGGCACGTCGATGGTCGTGGAGTTGTCGCGCAGCGCCTCGATCGGCGTACCGGCGGCGATCCGTCCATACAGCGGCAGGCTGAGCGCTTGCGCCTCGTTGGCAGCCTGGATGGCGCCAGCCAACGGCACGCGCTCGCCGCGCACGATCTGCGGCACGAACGCTTCCCGGGCCTCGGCCATGCCGCGGCGCGAGTCGAGCAGCGGGGTGACGTTGGGCGCCGGCATCGCCGCCGCCTCGGGCAGCTTCAGGACCTGCAGGGCCCGTGCGCGGTGGGGCAGACGGCGCAGGAAGCCGCGCTCCTCCAGCCCGGTGATCAGCCGGTGGATACCGGACTTGGACTTGAGCCGAAGCGCCTCCTTCATCTCGTCGAAGGAGGGCGAGACGCCGCCTTCGTTGAGGCGCTTGTTGATGAACAGAAGCAGTTCGTTTTGCTTGCGGGTTAGCACCGTCTTCTCCCCGAAACGCCTACCAGATTTCGGAACAAATCCTGAAACCCGGCACATGTTCTAGTTTAGTTCCGGAGAGTCGTCAAGTTTCCCCCAGGATGCTGGGGATCAATAACCTCCGGGGAGAACAGAAAGATCAATGATCTGCACGCTGTCGCCGGCCTTGCGAGCCGGGTCGTGCGGCGGCCGGATCATCAGCGCGTTGCACCACGACAGCACCGACAGCATCGAGCTGTCCTGGATCCTGTGCGGCTCGACGGTGAGGCTGCCGTCGGGCTGCCGGCAGGCGAGGGCGCGGACATAGTCCTCGCGCTGGTCGTTCTGCTTCACGTCGGCGGCGAGCCGGGCGGTGGTGGTAGCGGGCAGGTCGCCGGCCTGGCCGGTCATGCGCTCCAGAGCGGGTTTCAGGAACAGCAGCGCACAAACCATGGTCGAGACCGGATTGCCCGGAAAGCCGATCACCCGCGCGCGATCCTTGGCGGCGAACATCAGCGGCTTGCCGGGACGCATGGCGATCCGCCAGAAGTCCATCGTGAAGCCCTGGGCCTTCAGCGAGTCCTGCACCAGATCATGGTCGCCGACCGAGGCGCCGCCCAGGGTGATCAGCGCGTCGTGCTGCGCGCCGGCCGCGATCGCGTCCCCGATGACCTCGATCTCGTCGCGCGCGATCTCGAACAGGGTCGGATCGCCGCCCCAGGCGCGGACCAGCGCCGCCATGGCGACGCCCGACGAGGAGATGATCTGGTTGCGTCCGATCGGCTCGCCCGGCAGCACCAGCTCGTTGCCGGTCGACAGGATCGCCACACGTGGTTTTCGATGGACCGACAGCCACGGCAGGTTCATTGCCGCCAGCAGCGCCACGTCGCGCGTGGTCAGCGTGCGGCCGGGCGGGAAGGGGGCATCGCCGGCGCTGAAGTCGAGCCCGGCCTTGCGCACGTGACGGCCCGGCGTCGGGGCCTCGAGCACGGTAATCTTCTTGCCGTCGGCCCTGGTGTCTTCCTGGATGATGATCGAATCCGCGCCCATCGGCAGGGGACCGCCGGTGAATATGCGCACGGTCTCGCCGGGCTTCAGCGCGTGATCGTAGGAGCCGCCCGCCGGCGCCTCGCCGACCAGCGTCAGCGTCGTCGGCGCCGCCGGTACGTCCTCGGCCCGCACCGCGTAGCCATCCATCGCCGACAGGTCGGCCGGCGGCTGCGTCAGCCGGGCCTTCGGCGCGGCTGCGAGCACGCGGCCCGCGGCATCGGCAATCGACACCGTCTCGGCCGGCAGGGGCGAGAACGCCGCCACCACCCGCGCATGCGCCTCGCGCACGGAGAGCATCGGTGCCATTTAACGCACCCGCTGATGAATGCCCTCTCCGCCCGCGAAGCGGGGGGAGAGGAAGGGGACCCGCGCAAAGCGTGGGGAGGGAGAGGTGGGTCTTCCTTTCCAGGTCAACATTGTCTTAGCGGTACGCACCACCTCACCTTCCCATCGCTGCGCGATGGGCCCCTTCCTCTCCCCCGCTGCGCGGCGGAGAGGAGAAGTAAAGATGAGGTTACCGGGCATTGAAGGTCCCCGATTTGCCGCCGGACTTGTGCAGCAGCTTCACCTGCTCGATGACCATGCCGCGATCGACCGCCTTGCACATGTCGTAGACGGTGAGGGCGGCGACCGAGGCCGCGGTCAGCGCCTCCATTTCGACGCCGGTCTTTCCCTTGAGCTTGCAGGTCGCCTCGATGTCGACGGCGTTGCGCTTCTCGTCGAGCGTCAGCGTCACCTGCACCGATGACAAGGCCAGCGGATGGCACAGCGGGATCAGGTCCGCCGTCTTCTTGGCGGCCATGATGCCCGCAAGCTGCGCCACCGCGAGCACGTCGCCCTTGGCCGCCTTCTTGTCGCGGATCAGCGCCAGCGTCGCGGGCTGCATCGCGATGCTGGCCTTCGCGGTCGCCACCCGTTCGGTGATGTCCTTGTCGCCGACATCGACCATGCGGGCATTGCCGCGCTCATCGAAGTGGGTGAGGTCGCTCATGTCTGCTGCTTCACCAGGATCTCGCGTACGGCGGCCTCGACGTCCGGCTTGCGCATGAAGCTCTCGCCGATCAGGAACGCCGACGCACCGACTTTCGCCATGCGCGCGAGATCGGCCGGCGTGCCGAGCCCGCTCTCGGCCACCAGCACGCGGTTCTTCGGCACCCTGGGCGCGAGCTGCTCGGTGGTCGCCAGGTCGACGGCCAGGGTCTTGAGGTTGCGGTTGTTGACGCCGATCAGGTCGCTGTCGATCTCCAGCGCGCGCTCGAGCTCGTCGCCGTCATGCACCTCGACCAGCACGTCCATGCCGCAGAGATGGCTGAGCCGCGCCAGTTCGGCTGCGAGCTGGTCGTCGAGGCAGGCCATGATCAGCAGGATGCAGTCGGCGCCGAGCGCCCGGGCTTCGAAGATCTGGTACGGGTCGATCATGAAGTCCTTGCGCAGCGCCGGCAGCTTGCAGGCCGAACGCGCCTGGCCGAGGAACTCGTCCTTGCCCTGGAAGTAGGGCTCGTCGGTCAGCACCGACAGGCAGGTCGCGCCGCCGCGTTCGTAGGCCCTGGCGAGCGACGGCGGATCGAAGTCCGGGCGGATCAGGCCCTTGCTGGGCGAGGCCTTCTTGATCTCGGCGATCAGCCCGTAGCGGCCGGCGGCGAGCGCAGCCTTCAATGCCCTGGCGAAGCCGCGCGGCGGCTCGGCGGCCCTGGCGCGCTTCTCGCACTCGCCCTGGGAGACGCGGTCCTTGCAGGCGTCGACGTGGCGGCGCTTGTCGTCGACGATCCTGGTGAGCGTGTCGCTCATGCGCAGATTCCCACGAGAGTTTCGAGCGCCTTGCGGGCCTTGCCGAGATCGATCGAGGCGGCGGCCATCTCGGCGCCCTGCTTCAGATTCCCGGCCTTGCCGGCGACCATCAGCGCGGCGGCGCTGTTCAGCACCACGATATCGCGAAAGGCGTTGCGCTGTCCGGCCAGCACGCCGCGGATCGCGTCGGCATTGTGCATCGGATCGCCACCCTTGAGCGCCGACAGCGAGGCGCGCGGCAGGCCGGCGTCTTCCGGCACGATCTCGATCTCGGTCACCTTGCCGTTGTCCAGCGAGGCGGCCCAGGTCGCGGTGGTGGTGGTGATCTCGTCCATGCCGTCCTGCCCATGCACGACCAGCGCACGCTCGAGCCCGAGCTGCCCCAGCGCCTCGGCCACCGGCTTCAGCCAGCGCCGGTCGAACACGCCGACCAGCTGGCGCTTCACCAGCGCGGGATTCGACATCGGCCCCAGCAGATTGAAGATGGTGCGCGAGGGCGCCAGTTCCACCCGGGGCCCCGCGACATTGCGCATGGCGCTGTGATGCCGCGGCGCCATCAGGAAGCAGACGCCCGCCACCATCAGCGACTTCTCGAGCGTCTCGATCGGCAGGTCGAGGTTGATGCCGAGCGCGTTCAGTACGTCCGCGGCGCCCGACTTCGACGTGAAGGCGCGATTGCCGTGCTTGGCCACCGGCACGCCCGCCCCCGCGACGACCAGCGCCGAGCAGGAGGAGACATTGTAGGTGCCGTGGTGGTCGCCGCCGGTGCCGACGATGTCGATCGCGCCCTCCGGCGCCTGCACGCGCAGGACCTTGGCGCGCAGCACCTTGGCGCCGCCCGCCAGCTCCTCGGCCGTCTCGCCGCGGACCTTGAGGCCCATCAGGAAGGCCCCCATCTGGGCCGGCGTGGCGTTGCCCGACGTCATGATGTCGAACGCCCGCTCCGCCTCGGCGAGGCTCAGCGTCTCGCCGTTGCCCACCTTGGCCAGAAGGCCGCGAAAATCGTCAATGTCGCCGCTCAAACCCGGAATCCTCGGTACATTTTGCCCCTTGCCGGCCGCCCGGCGGGGCGCGTAGCTATATCACATGGCTGACGAACTGATCCTCAAAGTCACCGGCATGGATTGCGACGGCTGCGTCAAGGCGGTCACCCGTGCCGCCACCGGGGCGGGTACCGCGCCGCTCTCCGTCGACCTCAAGAGCGGCGAAATGCGCCTGCCCGCCGGCGCCGATGTCCCCGCCATCACCCGGGCGATCCAGCGCGCCGGCTTCGGGGTCGCGGACCAGCCGTAAAGACCAACTTCACCCTTCGAGACGGCCGCTTCGCGGCCTCCTCAGGGTGAGGCGTTTCCTCGTGCACCCTAGGCCGCACGCTTCTGCTGCGTCGGGTGCTCTCCGGCGATCTTGAGGAAATTCTCCAGGATCTTGTGGCCGTGCTCCGAGGCGATGCTCTCGGGGTGGAACTGCACGCCGTGGATCGGCAGGTTCTTGTGGCGCAGCCCCATGATGATGTCGCCCGTCTGCGCCGTGACTTCGAGTTCGGCCGGCAGGCTCTGGCGATCGACGATCAGCGAGTGGTACCGCGTCGCCTGGAACGGCGAGGGGACATCCTCGAACACGCTCTGGCCGGTATGGCTCACGCCCGACAGCTTGCCGTGCATGGGCACCGGTGCGCGCACGACCTTGCCGCCGAACGCCTGGCCGATCGCCTGGTGGCCGAGGCATACGCCGAGCAGCGGCACCTGCGCCTTGGCGGCGGCCTTGATGAGGTCCATGCAGATTCCGGCTTCGTTCGGCGTGCAGGGACCGGGCGACAGCACGATCCCGTCCGGCTTCAGCGCCATCGCCTCGTCGACCGTGATCTGGTCATTGCGGTGCACGGTGCACTGCGCCCCGAGATCGCCCAGAAAGTGCACGAGGTTGTAGGTAAAGCTGTCGTAGTTGTCGATGAGAAGCAACATGGGCGCATTTTCGCCGTTTCGGGGGTAGAAAGAAAGCCTGATGGAATTTGCGATACCGCGCCTCGGCCTCGCGCAGGCGCGGCGACTCCTCCTTCTGCAGGGCCGCCTGCGCTCCAACGAGCCGACGCAGATCCTGGTCTGCGCCGCCTTCGGCGGCCTGATTGGCGCCACGACGATCGGCCTGCACCGGCTGGTCGACCTGGCGCACACCCTGATCTTCAACATCGCGGGCGACCATACGCTCAGCAGCGGCATCGGCGTCGACCCGCAGCGGGTGATGATCGTGCCGGCGCTGGGCGGTCTGATCCTGGGTCTCAGCGTCATGATCATGCGGCGCGTGCGGCCGACCGACGTGGTCGACCCGATCGAGGCCAATGCGCTGCATGGCGGGCGCATGTCGATGAAGGACAGCCTGCGGCTCCTGATCGCCACCGTGTGGTCCAACGCGTCCGGCGTCTCGGTCGGCATGGAGGCGGGCTACAGTCAGGCCGGCGCCGCGATCCTCGCCAAGCTCGGCCAATACTTCCGCCTGCGCCGCGAGGACCAGCGCATCTTCGTCGCCGCCGGGGCAGGGGCGGCGATCGCCGCTGCCTTCAACGCGCCGCTCTGTGGCGCCTTCTACGGCTACGAGCTGATCCTCGGCGGCTACTCGGTGCGCGCGCTGGCGCCGGTCGCCGCCGCCTCGCTCGCCGCGACGCTCAGCGAACGCGCGCTGCTGCATCCGACCGAGCTGTTCGTGATCGGGCCGTTCGCCGAGATCCCGCAATGGTTCTACCTGATGTTCGCCCTGCTGGGCGCGCTGGCCGCGGGCTACAGCATACTGGCCATGCAATGTGTGACCTGGGCCGAGCGGCTGCTGCGCCGCCTGCCGATGCCGCAATGGCTGCGCCCGGCGGTCGGCGGCCTGCTGGTCACTGCCGTCGCGCTCGCCGTGCCCAAGGTGCTGGGGAGCGGCCATGGCGCGATCCAGGATCTGTTCGACCACGACCCGACCCTGTGGGTGCTGGGCGTGCTCGTGGTCACCAAGCTGGTCGCCTCGGCGATCTCGCTGGGCGCCGGCTTCCGCGGCGGCATGTTCAGCTCCTCGCTGCTGCTGGGCTGCATCTTCGGCGCGTTGTTCGGCGAGGTGCTGGGCCTGCTGGTGCCGAGCCTGGTCGTCCAGCAGCAGGTGCTGATGCTGGTCGGCATGGCGTCGGTCGCGGCGGCGGTCATCGGCGCGCCGCTCACCATGGTGTTCCTGGTGCTGGAGGGTACCGACAACTTCCCGGTCACGGTCGGCGTCATGGTCGGCGTGGTGATCGCCTCGACCATCGTGCGGCTCGCCTTCGGCTATTCGTTCTCGACGTGGCGCTTCCACCAGCGCGGCGTCGGCATCCGCGGGCCGCACGATATCGGCTGGCTGGCCGACCTTACCGTCGGCCGCCTGATGCGCGAGGACGCCAAGACCGAGCCCGAGACCACGCCGCTCGCCGAACTGCGCGAGAAGTATCCGCCCGGCAGCGTGACGCGGGTGTTCGTCGTGTCCGAGAAGACGGGCTATCTCGGCTCGCTCGACACCGCGGCGCTGCACGAGGACCGGCAGCCCGACGTGGTAGCGACGCGCACCGCGCGCGACTTCGCCCGCGACGGCGATGTCTTCCTGCTGAGCTACGAGAACGTCCGCACCGCGCTGGCGCGCTTCGAGGAGAAGGAGATCGAGACCCTGCCCGTGCTGGACTCGCCCACCGAGCACAAAGTGGTGGGCTACCTCACCGAGCAATACGCGTTGCGCCGCTACAATCAGGCGCTCGAGCGGCGCCGCAGCGCCGACCTCGGCGAGCGCGACCTCTTCTCGATCGCCGAGCCGCCGCGCTAGACTGGCGCATGGTGCCGCACGCTCTCGTCCTTCCCGCCGTCCTGCTTGCGCTTGCTACATCGGCGTGGGCGCAGGTGAAATGCGGGGAGGACCTGCCGCCGGTCGACCGCGACGCCCAAACCCGCATGACTGCCCAGGATTTCGTCCGCGCCCTCTCGGTGAAGGAGGGCGCGTTCGCCAAGGCGCTCGGCAACTATGGCTATACGGTCGACGCCACGGTCGAGACCTTGGTCGGCGACACCGTCGACGGCGAGTACCATCAGGTCTCGATACTGAGCTTCGACGCCAGCGGCCTGCGGCGAGAGCCGATCCTGACGACCGTCAACACGCTGAAGCGCATCAAGTTTACCGATCGCGACGTCGAGGTGCTGCGCGATGCCTTGACCCTCACGCCCGACCGGGTTTCGAGCGGCGACGTCGTCTATTCCGGCCGCCAGAAGGTCGGCGACATCAACGCCGTGCTGTTCGACGTCCTGCCGCGCAACCCGACTGCCGAGATCCGCGGCTTCGAGGGCCGCGCCTGGGTGTGGGCGCGCGAGGACGCGGTGATGCGGCTGTGCGGCCGCAGCAGCGCCACGCCGATCGCGCCGATGCGCTTCGAGGTGATCCGCGCGCTGGTCGACGACCGCTACTGGTTCCCGATATCGATCCGCGCCGACGAGGAGGCGGAGGTCGGCAAGGGCCAGAAGGTCCATGTGCGCGTGACCGTAGTCTACTCGAACTACCGATCGCGCTGATCGCCAATGGTCGTCGCCCCCTTGGTGGTGGCGCTGCTGCTGGCAGCGGCGCTGATGCATGCGACGTGGAACGCCCTGCTGAAGTCCGACCGGTCGGACCGGCTCGCGACCTTCGGCGTGATCATGACGACCGGCACGGTGATGGGCCTGGCAGCCGTGCCGTTCCTGCCGATGATCGAGCCCGGCGCCTGGAAGTTCCTGGCGCTCTCGGTGGCCATCCATCTCGCGTACTACACGTTCCTGCTCAAGGCCTACTCGTACGGCGACCTCAGCCACACCTATCCGATCGCGCGCGGGCTGGGGCCGCTGCTGGTCGCCCTGGTGTCGGGCCAGCTGATCGGCGAGCACCTCAGGACCCAGGACATCGTCGGCGTGGTGCTGCTGAGCGGCAGCCTGGTGGCGCTCGCGATGCCGCTCAAGGCCACGGCAACCGTCGGCGGGCGGCATGGGCTGGCGACGCTGTTCGCCGTCCTGACCGGCTTCAGCATCGCGAGCTACATCATCGCCGACGGCATGGGCGTGCGCGCTGCCGGGCCGGACTCCGCGCACCGGCTGGCCTACATCGCCTGGCTGTGTGTCGCGGAAGGGCCGTGGCTGCTGGTGCTGGCGATCGTGTTGCGGCCCCAGAACGCCTGGGCGCACCTGCGGCGGCAATGGTGGCGGGGCGCGATCGGCGGTGCGATCGCCAGCACCGGCTACGGCATTGCCATCTACGCGCTCGCGCTCGGACCGATGGCGCATGTCGCCGCCTTGCGCGAGACCTCGGTCCTGTTCGGCGCCCTGATGGGCACGCTGCTGCTCGGCGAGCCGTTCGGCCGCCGCCGGATCGTTGCCGCAGCGGTGATCGTCTGCGGCCTCGTCCTGATGAACGGGCCGCGGCTGTTCTAGGGCGCCGGATACAGCTTCGCGGCGTCCGCGTGCAGGCCGGCGCGGCTGGCGGCCCGCAGGTACATCATGTGGCCGCCGGGATGCAGCGACAGCGAGACACGGCCCGCGGTCAGCGACGCGGGCATGTGCCCGATCACGTAGCGGCTGGTCATGTACGGCGTGACGAGGTCGGTCATGCCGTGCGCGATCGCGACCTTGAAGCTGCGGTTCTCGGCCAGCACCTCGCGCAGCGAATCGGCGGCGCCGGGATAGCCGCCGCGGGCTTCGATCCCGCTGCGCCAGTTCCAGCGCCGGGCCGCCTGATTGTTGGACAGCCGATAGGGCAGATCGGTGCGCACGCCGAGCGAGTCGGCGAGGTAGCCGGTCATGGCGTTGGCCAACACCGAGCGCAGGCCGTCGAACAGCGCATCGCCGCGCGTGCGATTGGATTCGGGGTAGGGATCGGGTGCGGTAGCCGAGCCGTCGTAGCGGCTGATCAGCAGCTTGTCGGGGCGACGCGCCTCCTTGACGAACAGGCCGAGAGGCACGCGGCCCTCGCGCCGGGCGATCGCCGCCTCGGGTACGCCGGTGAATCGCGCCACCTCGGGATAGATCGCCCGCAGCGCGGCCTCGTCGCGCGGCGTGGCGGCAAGGGCGGTGAGGTACGGGCCCATGGCGAAGCGCTCGACCTCGGCCAGCGCGCCGGGCGTGAGCGTGCCCGATTGTTCGAGGTGCACCGCGGCGTAGGACGGGAGCCGCAGCACGTCGGGCAGCAAAGCGAGATCGTCGTCGGCGATCAGGCTGAACTCGAGCACCGGAGAGATGAGGAAGACCCCGGCAATGGCGATGCTGTGATTCTCGGCCAGCACCTGGGGCAGGCTTGCGGCGCGAAATCCGCCATAGCTTTCGCCGGCAAGGTACTTGGGCGAAGGGCGCCGGCCGGCCGCGCTGAGATAGCGGTCGATGAAGGTCGCGAGCGATTCGAGGTCCTCGCTGATGCCCCAGAAGCGCTTGGCATCGCCGCTCGCGCGGCTGTAGCCGGTGCCGACCGGATCGACGAACACCAGGTCGGTCAGATCGAGCCAGTGGTCGGGATTGTCGACCAGCTTGGCCGCCGCATCGGGCATCTGGCCGTCCGGTGCGAACGGAACGATGCGCGGCCCGAGGGCGCCGAGGTGGAGATAGGCCGAGCTCGAGCCCGGGCCACCATTGAATACGAAGGTGATCGGCCGGCGATCGGCATCGGCGCCGTCGCGCGTGTAGGCGACGTAGAAGATGCCGGCCTGGCGCTCTCCCTTGTCGTTGGTGAGCGCCAGCGTCGCCGCGGTGGCGGTGAAGGCCACGCTCTGTCCGGCGACCGCGAACTGGTGATGGGTGATCGACTCGGCCGGCTCGTCCGGCGCTGCTGCGGCCAGCGGAGCCGTGGCAAGGAACAGCAGCAGGATCAGCACGATGCGCCGCGGCAGGGACCGTCGCAGCAAGGGCTGCATCATCGTGCTGCGCTTGTTTCGCACCGGGTTCGCTGTCATGCCTGTGGCGCAATAGTTGGGAATGGTCCGTAACCATGTCCACACGCAATCTCGACAAGTTGATGGCGCCGAAGTCGGTGGTCGCCATCGGCGCCAGCGAGCGGCCGGGCTCGGTCGGCGCAGCCGTCACGCGCAATCTGCTGGCCGGCGGATTCAAGGGCGAGATCCATCTGGTCAATCGCAAGGGCGGCGAGATCGCCGGCCGGCCGGTGTGGCGCACGCTGTCGGAATTGCCGTCGCCACCCGATCTCGGGGTGATCATGACGCCGGCGCCGACCGTGCCGGGCATTCTCCGCGAGCTCGGCGAGAAGGGCACCAAGGCCGCCGTGATCGTCAGCGCCGGGCCGGGCGCCGGCGCCGGCGCCGGCCAGGAGAACGCCGCATGGCGGACCGGGCTGCTGCGCATCGCCCAGCCATACCTGATGCGAATCCTCGGGCCGAACTGCATCGGCTATGTCGTTCCGTCGATCGGCCTCAATGCGAGCTTCGGGCCGGCCCGGATCAAGCCCGGCCGGCTGGCCGCGGTCGCGCAGTCGGGCGCGGTCCTGGCGGCACTGGCCGACTGGGGCACCGCCCAGGGCATCGGCTTCTCGCACATCGTCTCCATGGGCGACATGTCCGACGTCGACTTCGGCGACATGCTCGACATGCTGGCGCGGGACTACGAGACGCGCGCCGTGCTGATGTACGTCGAGGGCATCACCCAGGCGCGCAAGTTCATGTCGGCGGCGCGCAGCGTGGCGCGCCTCAAGCCGGTGATCGTGCTCAAGGCCGGCCGCCACGCCGCGGCGGCGCAGGCGGCGGCCTCGCATACCGGCGCGATGGCAGGTTCGGCCGCGGTCTACGACGCGGCTTTCGCGCGCGCGGGACTGGTGTCGGTGAAAGGGTTGGGCGAGCTGTTCGACGCGGCCGAGACGCTCGGGCACGGTCTGGTGCCGCGCAACGAGCGGGTGGCGATCCTGACCAACGGCGGCGGCGCGGGCGTGGTCGCGACCGACCTGCTGATCGACGAAGGGGGAGAGCTGGCAGCGCTCGACCCGCGCACCATCGATGCGCTCGACAAGGTGATGCCGCGCATCTGGTCACGCGGCAATCCGGTCGACATCGTCGGCGACGCCGACGGCGCGCGCTATGCGACGGCGCTCGATGCCCTCGCCGACGACCGGGCCGTCGGCGCGGTGCTGGCGGTCAACGTGCCGACCGCGCTCACCTCGCCGGTCGATGCGGCGCGTGCGATCGTCGGTGCGTCCGGGCGCAAGATCGTGCCGGTGATCGGCTGCTGGATGGGCGGGCCGGATGCCGATGCCGGCCGCAAGGTTCTGCACGATGCCGGCATCCCGGCCTACGACACGCCACTGCGTGCGGTGCGCGGCTTCACCTACATCGTCGCCTATCGGCGCGGCCAGCGCGCCCTGCAGCGCACGCCGCCGTCGATTCCCGAGGCGCGGTCGGACACCGGCCTGGTGCGCGCCGTGGTGAATGGCGCGCTGGCGCAGAATCGCGCCGTGCTGACCGAGCCCGAGGCCAAGCGCGTCCTCGCCGCCTACGGAATTCCAGTCGTGCCGACCGAAGTCGTGCTCGATGCGGCCGAGGCGGCGCACGCGGGCGCGCGGATCGGCTTTCCGGTCGCCGTGAAGATCCTGTCGCGCGACATCGTTCACAAGAGCGACGTCGGCGGCGTGGCGCTCGAGCTCGGCACCGAGCAGGAGGTGCGCGACGCGCTCGATCTGATGCGTGACAAGATCTGCACCGCCGCGCCCGGCGCGCGGATCGACGGCTTCGTGGTGCAGCCGATGGTCAAGCGGCCGAACGCCGTCGAGCTGATCCTGGGCGCGGCCGAGGATCCCGTGTTCGGGCCGATCCTGATGGTCGGTCATGGCGGCGTCGCGGCCGAGGTGATCGACGACAAGGCGCTGGCGCTGCCGCCGCTCGACCCCGTCCTGGCAGAAGATGCTCTCAGCCGCACGCGCGTGGATCGCCTGCTGCGCGGCTATCGCGACCGGGCGCCGGCGGCGCGGAGCGCGGTGTGCGACGCGATGATCCGCCTGTCGCAGTTGATCGCCGACGTGGGAGAGATCGCCGAGCTCGACATCAATCCGTTGCTGGTCGACGCCGCGGGCGTGGTCGTGCTCGATGCGCGCATCGTCGTGCGCAAGCCGGCGGAAGGACACGAGGGGGCCGGGCGCTTCGCCATCCGGCCCTATCCGGTCGAGCTCGAGGCAGAGATCGAGCATCGCGGGGAACATCTGCGCATCCGGCCGATCCGGCCCGACGACGAGCCGCTGATCCAGCGCTTCACCGGCCACCTGACGGCGGAGGACATCCGGCTGCGTTTCTTCGGGCCGATGCGCGAGCTGACGCACGAGATGGCCGCGCGCCTGACGCAGATCGACTACGACCGGGAGATGGCCTTCCTGCTGCTCGACGGCGCCGGGGACCGCCAGGAGCTGCTGGGCGTCGGCCGGCTTGCCGCCGATCCGGGTTTCGAGCAGGCGGAGTTCGCGCTGATCGTCGCGTCGGATCGTCAGCGGCGCGGCTATGGCGAGCTGCTGCTGCGCCACGTGCTGGACTACGCGCGGAAGCGCGGCGCCAAGCGCGTGATCGGCCATATCCTGCGCGAGAACCACCGCATGATCGACCTCAGCAAGCGGCTGGGCTTCGCGCCGCAAGCAGGGCGTGCGGGCAGCGGCGACGTGACGATGGTGAAACAGATGGCGGACCTGTAACGATTATGTCGGCAGAGCCACTTACCGGGGCAAATTTGTGACCGCAGACCAACGACTTGGACTCGGACGCTGAGATGGCGTCGAGGAGGAACAGAAGCGGGAAGTCGAACAGAAGGAGTCCGAATCGGGCGCTCGCCTGGATCGAGCGCCATCGGCGTGCGCTGACGATCGGTGCCTTCGCTTTCCTGTTCCTCGACGCGATCGTCGGCGGCTACTGGCTGGCGCAGCGTTTCGAGCCCCCGAAACCGGCGAAGGTCACTTACGCGCGCATCGAGGACATCCCGGGTCTGCCACGCTACATCGAGACCGATCCCGGCCAGAAGCCGGCGACCGTCGAGGACAAGCCGAAGCAACCCTCGCCGCAGGTCGCTGCGGCGGCGACGAGCACGCAGCCGCCCGAGCAGCAACTGCAGACATGGCAGCGCAACGCGGTCCCGTTCCACGACCTGCGCAGCAAGCCGCTGATCGCCATCGTGATCGACGACGTCGGCGTCGACCGGCCGCATTCGAAGCGCGCGTGGGAATTGCCGGGACCGCTTACCCTGTCGTTCCTGCCGTATGCCAGGGATCTGCGCGAGCAGGCCAAGGCCGCGCATGCGCACGGCCAGGAGCTGATGCTGCATCTGCCGATGGAACCGGGCGGCGTGGCCGATCCCGGCCCCAATGCGCTGCGCGTGTCGCTGAGCGAGGCCGAACTCAAGGCGCGTGTGACGGCGGCGCTCGACAGCTTCGACGGCTATGTCGGCGTCAACAACCACATGGGCAGCCGCTTCACCGCCTACCGGGCCGGCATGGAGACCGTGCTGAAGCAGTTCAGGGCGCGCGGGCTGCTGTTCCTCGATTCGCGCACCACGCCGTCGAGCGTCGGCGACCAGGTGGCGCAGGAGCTGGGCGTGCCGAGCGTGGCGCGCAACGTCTTCCTCGACGACGACGAGGCCCTCGGCGCCGTGAAGCGCCAGCTTGCCGAGACCGAGGCGGTGGCGCGGCGCCAGGGCTTCGCCGTGGCGATCGGCCATCCGCACGAGACGACGCTGCAGGCGCTGGCCGAATGGCTGCCCGGCGTCGCCGGCAAAGGCTTCGCGCTCGCGCCCCTGTCGGCGGTATTGCGCAAGCGAAACGGCTGGGATTGAGTCGCGTGGTCATTCCTCCCTGCGCTTCAGCGCGGGGAGGAAAGGCAGGAGCGAGAGTAGGAGGAGCCGCCCGTGCGTTATCACAAGCAATCGATGATCGTCGCGCCACAGCCGGAGCCGACCGAGGCCGGCGCCGACATCCTGCGCGAGGGCGGCAATGCGGTGGACGCGGGCATCGCCTGCGCCCTGGTGCAGGGCGTGGTCGATCCGCAGATGTGCGGCATCGCCGGCTTCGGCTCGTGCGGCATCTACATGCCGGGCAAGAAGTTCCACGGCTACATCGATGCCCACGCGCCGGCGCCGCTCGCCGCCCGGCCCGACATGTGGGCCAACCTGATCGAGAGCGAGGCACGCGACGGCTACGGCTTCATCCTGAAGGGCCGCGTGAACGACATCGGCTACAAGTCGATCTGCGCGCCGGCCAACCTCAAGATGTACTACGAGGCGCACCGGGAGCACGGCAGCCTGCCATGGTCGCGCATCGTCGAGCCGGCGATCCACTGGGCCGAGAACGGCTGGACGGTGCGGCCGCACGTCCATTTCTGGTGGGCCGACGAGGGCGCGTTCGGCCGCGCGCCGAACTACGAGCGCACCGGCTTCACGCCGGCGGCGCGCGCGCTCTACTGCCGGCCCGACGGCGTGCCGAAGAAGGTCGGCGACGCGGTGGTCAACCGCGACTACGGCCAGACCCTGCGCGCCATCGCCAAGGGCGGCGCCGACGTCTTCTATTCCGGCGAGATCGCCAGGGCGATCGACGAGGACATGCGCAAGAACGATGCGCTGCTGTCGATCGAGGACCTCGAGGCGTGGAAGACCACGCGCAATCCGCCGCTGTGGGGCGACTATCGCGGCTATCGCGTCTCGACCAACCAGCCGCCGGGTGGCGGCGTGATGCTGATCGAGATGCTGAACATCCTCGAGCACTTCGATCTCGGTGCGCTCGAGCATGGCTCGACCGAGCATCTGCGCATCGTCTCCGAGGCGATGAAGCGCGCGACCATCGACAAGGACCTCAAGGTCGGCGATCCGAAATTCGTGCACGTGCCGGTCGAGGAGCTGACCTCGAAGGCCTATGCCAAGACCATGGCCGGCGAGATCTCGCGTGGCGTGAAAGCAACAGTTCCGCGATTCAATAGTGGCGCCGTCTCCAAGGACACCACGCACATCTCCGTGCTCGACAAGGACGGCAACTGCTTCACCATGACCCATTCGCTCGGCATGCCGTCGGGCGTGATCACGCCGGGCCTGGGCTTCATGTACAATGGCTGCATGGGCGTGTTCGACCCGCGGCCCGGCCGCGCCGGCTCGATCGCCCCCGGCAAGGCGCGCTTCAGCTCGGTGGTGCCCAGCATCATCTTCGAGGATGGCAAGCCGCACCTGATCATCGGCGCGCCGGGCGCGACGCAGATCGCGATGGGCGTGCTGCACGTCATCCTGAATGCGCTCGACTTCGGCATGACCATGGTCGAGGCGGTGAGCGCGCCGCGCTTCTCGGCGACCTCCGATGCGATCGACATCTCCAACCGCATCCAGGGCCGCGTCGAGCGCGAGCTCAAAGCGCAAGGCTACCCGGTGGTGCGCAGCCCCTACGGCTTCGGCTTCGCCGCCGTCCATGCCATCCGCATCCACGACGACGGCCTCGACGGCGGCGCCGACCCCGGCCACGACGGCGTGGTGATCGCGGTGTGAGCCAGACTCAAATCAAGAACTCGAGCTCAAGACTCGAGATCATGTTCCTCTTCGCCCGCGGAGCGGAGTAGAGCTATCCCCCTCCGTCGTCTCGACCAAGGCCCGAAGGGCCGCGCGGAGAGACCTTCTCTCTACGATAAGCCGCATATCGTTGAGAGAAGGTCTCTCCGCTCCGCGCTTCGCGCTCCGGTCGAGACGACGGGGAATGGTATGTGCGATGGCCCTACGGAGCGGGGAAGAGGGAGACGATATTGAGTCTTGCTCATATTGCGTCGTCGCGCCGAGACTGCAGGCGAGGCTGCTCATAATCCCAAAGGATCGACCTCATGACCCTCACGCTCTCGGATGCAAATCGCGTGATCGCCGGCGCGATCGAGAAGGCCGATCAGATCGGCGCCAAGATGAATATCGCCGTGTGCGATGCCGGCGGACGCCTGATTGCCTTCCAGCGCATGGATGGCGCCATGTGGGCGGGCTCGTTCGGCAGCCAGGGCAAGGCCATGGCTTCGGCTGCCTTCGGACGGCCGAGTGGCGATCTGACGCCACGGGCGGACCATCCGACCTTGCGCGGCATCGCCGCGGCCGAAGGCAACCACATGTTCTATGGCCAGGGCGCCGTGCCGATCTTCCGTCAGGGTGTGCTGATCGGCGCCTGCGGCGTCGGCGGCGGGACCGCACAGGAAGACGAGGACTGCGCCCGCGCCGGGGTCGAAAAGCTCTGAGACCCTTCGACTAACCAATCTCCTCCAGCGTCGAGCACGTTCCGCTGACGCGGGTCTGGCGCATGTAGCGGCGGTGGCGGTCGGCGTCGTAGCCGCTTCCCGCGTGGAGGAGACAGCGGTTGTCCCAGAAGACGACGTCGCCCGGTCGCCAGGCGTGGTCGTAGACGTGTTCGGGCTGGATCGCTGCTTCGGTCAGTTCGTCGATCAGGGCGCGTCCGGCCGCCTGGCTCATGCCCTCGATTTCCCGGACGTGGGAGCCGAGGAACAGGTTCCTGGCACCCGTCGCCGGATTGGTCCGGACGAGCCGCTGGCGCACGGGCGGCAGCGAGGCAGCCAGCTCGGGCGATACGGCATCGGGGGCGACCTTCGAGCGCGAGAAGACGTAATCGTGGATCGCGATCAGGGGGTCGAGCTCGGCCTTGCGCTCGGGGGAGAGGCGATCGTAGGCCGCGCGCAGGGAGACGAACATCGTCGTGCCGCCCTCGGACGGTGTTTCGTAGGCGCACATGATCGACAGGAACGCCGGCACCGGTTTGAACGAGGCATCCGAGTGCCACATGTTGTTGCCGGTGAGGAAGATGGTCTTCTTGTGCGCGTTGCCGAGCACCGTGCCGTCCTGCTGGACATTGCCGATGGTGCCGAAATACTCGATCTTGCCGACGCTGGTGTGGCTCGGCTCGGGCTTGCCGAACTGGCGGGTAAGGGCGAGCTGGCGGTCGTCATGCATCGACTGATCGGGGAAGCAGACGAACGAATACCGGTCGATCGCGGCCTTGATCTCCTGGACCGCTTCAGGGGCGAGCGGCTTGCCGAGGTCGATGCCGCGGACGCTGGCGCCGAACTCGGGATGCAGCTTTTCGTAGCGTAACTGGGACATGGCAGTGACCCTCTCTACTGCGCGGCGCTGCGCATCGGCACGTGCGATCTCAGGAACGTGCGCACGCGGTTGATGGTGCGGGCCTTCAGTTCCGGCGGCTCTTTCCACGGGAAGACCGTGATCTCGGCATTGGGCGCCAGTGACGCAACGTCGATCGATGTCTGCAGCGGATGCGATGGCGTGTCGTCCGGCAGGACCAGGATCGGCGTCCGGCACGCGGCGATGAACGCGCGCGGCACGCTGTAGAGGAAATCCGGCTGAGCGCGCCAGAGGCTATGCATGTATTTCTCGATCGTCTCCGTCGAGACCTCGGGGCGTCGTGCCCGGAAATCCGGCAGCCAGTTCTGCTGGCTGTGCCGGACCATGACGCCCGGATCCTCGGCCCGTTCGCCCACGGTCTGGCAGAAAACGGCGGCGACGACGCGTTGCGGTGCGCGCTGCAGCAGCTTGCCGGCGAAGCAGCCGCCGATGCAGTAGCCCATGAAGAGGAACTCCCGGATGCCGAGATGGTCCATCAGCCCAAGCTGGTCGTCGGCGAACGCGTCCCACGCGTTCTCGACCGGCACCGGCCCGGTGGACTCGCCGCCATTGGCATTGCGCTGGTCCATGGTGATGCAGCGGAAGTCGTGCCTGAACTCCTCCATCGCATTGACGACGGCGTTCGGCCAGTTGCTGACGCGCGAGTTCAATCCGCCGCCGGGGATGACCAGCAGCGGAAACCCGGAGCCGGTCTCCTCGTAGCGAATGCGGACGTCGCCTCTTTGATAAAAGGGCATCGAAAAACTCCCCAAGCTACCGCAGGGTAGCGACGACTTTGGCGCCGGCATCGAGGACCGGCAGAACCTTGTCCTTCGCCTCGACCGGCACGCCGAACACGACGCGGGCGACGCCGGCGTCGCGGGCGCGCTTCAGCGCGTCGACGTCCGGGGCGACGCCGAACAGGGTAATCGGGCCGTCGTCGGGCGTGCGGCCCTTCTCCTTCAGCATCTCGTGGAACGGCTTGATCCACGACAGCACGTCGCCGCCGCGGCCGCCGATCGGCATCCAGCCGTTGCCGTAGTTGGCGGCGCGCCGCGCGCCCTGCGGGAAGCCGCCGCCGACGATGATCGGCGGGTGCGGCTTCTGCACCGGCTTGGGCCACTGCATCATCTCGTCGAACTTCACCATGTCGCCGGAATATTTCGGCTTGGACTTGGTCCAGATCTCCTTCATCGCCTCGATGCGCTCGCGCACCAGCTTGAAGCGCGACTTGAAATCGGTCGTGCCGTGGTCGGCCATCTCCTCGGCGTTCCAGCCGCCGCCGACGCCGAACAGCACGCGGCCGTTGGAGAGCCGGTCGACCGTCGCGACTTCCTTGGCGGTGTGGATCGGATCGCGCTGCACCACCAGACAGACGCCGGTGCCGAGCTTGATCGTCTTGGTGACGACCGCGGCGGCGCCCATCGCCACGAACGGGTCGTAGCTGTCGTAATAGTACTTGGGCAGCTCCGCGCCGCCCGGCCACGGCGACTTGCGGCTGGTCGGGATGTGGCTGTGCTCGGGGAACCAGACCGATTCGAAACCGCGCGCCTCCGCCTCCATCGCCAGCTCGTGCGGCGGGATGGCGTAGTCGGTCGGGAACATGGTGATGCCGAACTGCATGGCGTCCTCCTCATGACGTCGAAAAGCCTGTGGATAAGGGCTTGTCGCCGGGTCGCATTATGGGCATTGGCTCGCGATTCGGCCCACATAAAACAAGGCTGGATCGGGTGGCCATTGCCCATAATAGGTGTTCGGCCTGCGGTTGGTGCAGTGTGGCTCCATGATGCCCGCCTTGCGCCTCGAAATCCTGTCGCCCTGCGACCGCCACGCCGCTGCGGGTGGGGTAAACGCGAGGGCCCGGGAGGGGGTACGGGCAGAGTGGCAGTATCGACGCAAAACGTTGGCCCACCTGCAACGGATCACTGCCACGGCGCGTGACGGTCGATGGCAGAGGTCAGAGCGCCGGGAGGCCCGGCGGCGGCTTCCGCATGTTGGTCGCCTGCTCGTAGGCGTAGGCCAGCCGCAAGAGCTTGTGCTCGCTCCAGGCGCGGCCGGTGAAGGTGAGGCCGAGCGGATAGTCCGGCGTGTCCTTGTCGCCGGCGCCCGAGATGAAGCCAGCCGGCACCTGCACGCTGGGATAGCCGGGCTTGGCCGCGATCGCAGCCCCCGCGACGCCGGGGAACACCACGGCGTCGAGCTTGTGCTGGCCCATGTAGGCGTCGAGGCCGCGCTGCCTGGCGGCCATCAGGTCCATCGCGCGCGCCGACTTGTACTCGAGCTCGGAGAGATCGCCCTTCGTCGCCTCCGAGGCGAGGAACAGGTCCTGGCCGAAGCGCAGGCACCTGTCGGGCTGGGCCTGGTTGAAGGCGATGATGTCGGCCATCGTCCTGACCTTGGCGCCGACCGCCCAGTCGCGCAGGTAGAGATTGAGGTCGTGCTTCAGCTCGTAGAGGAAGACCACCGACGACGGTCCCGGGTTGCCCTTGCCGGGGCTGAGCGGATTGCGGTTGAGCACCGCCATGGTGGTGCCCGGCCCGCCGATCCAGCCGATCGCCGGGATGGCAGCGCGCACGATCGTGGCGCCGAGGTCCTGCAGTACCTTGATCGCCTGCGCCATCACCTCCTTCGAGCGCTGGGGCAGCTTGCCGTAGTAGGGGTCGTTCAACGGATCGTCCGGATCGCTCGGCACGCCGATGCGCGCGCCCTTCAGGCCGTCCTTGTCGAGGCCGGCGGTGTAGTCGTGCGGTCGCTGCTGGGCTCGTGTCGCGGGATCGTGCGGATCGGGCGCGGCCAGCACGTTCAGCAGGATCGCCGAGTCGCGCACGGTGCGGGTGAGCGGGCCTGCCGTGTCCTGGCTGTGCGAGATCGGGATGATACCGGAGCGGCTGATCAGGCCGACCGTCGGCTTCACCGTGACGAGGCCGTTCTGGGTCGCGGGGCTGAGCAGCGAGCCCGAGGTCTCGGTGCCGATCGCCGCCGCGCACAGGCCGGCCGCGACCGCGACCGCGGAGCCGGCGCTCGAGCCGCCCGGCTGCACGACCGGGATGTCGTGCTCGCCCAGCAAGGCCGGCACGTAGGGATTCTTCACCTGGCCGCCGAGCGAGCTGTAGCCCGACGGCATGCCGACCGCGAGGATGTTGGCGAACTCCGTCAGGTTGGCCTTGCCGAGGATCACTGCGCCGGCATCGCGCAGCCGCTTGATCACCGGCGCGTCGCCCCTGGCGTGCGCCGATTCGAGCGCCAGCGAGCCCGCTGTGGTGTGCTGCTTGTCGCCGGTGGCGATGTTGTCCTTCACCAGGATCGGCACGCCGGCCAGCGGCTGCCTGGCCGAAGGCTTCACAGCGTCGAGCTTGCCGGCGATCGCCAGCGCCTCGGGATTGACCTCGCGCACCGAGTTCAACGCGGGGCCGCCCTTGTCGTAGGCGTCGATGCGGGCAAGGTAGGCGCGGGCGAGGTCGGTGGCCGAGATCGCGCCTTTGGCCAGGGCCTCCTGGACCTCGGTGAGCGAGGCGTTTTCAACGGGTATGGTCATCTGTGCCTCCGCCCGGCCCGCAGCGGCAGCCAGCACCAGCGGGAGCAGGGCGACGTCGCGGCGGGTCGGATTGGTCACGCGCTAGACCGGCATGGTGCGCTTCTGGTGGGCGCGGCCGACCTTGGCGGTTTCGGGATTGTGCCCGGCGATCACCCGCACGCCCTCGTCGAGGCTGGCGGAGATCTTGTCGGGCGTGGCGCCTTCGAGGAAAGCGAGCTTGTTGCGCTTGCAGGCGGCGAACACCTTGGCGCGCGCCGCTTCCATCTCCGGCGGATAGGGCCGGCGCTGCAGCGTGGTATAGCCCAGCGACAGGCCGAGATCGCCCGGTCCCAACTCGGCAAAGCCCAATCCAGGCATCGCCAGGATGTCGTCGGCGTGGGCGACGCCGGCGGGGCTTTCAATCTTTACACCGAGCAAAAGCTCGCCCTGCGGATTGAGGGGCCAAGGCTCGGCCAGGCGGAAGTACTCCTCCTGGCTCAGGCCCCAAATCGGCGCCGCGGTGGGCTCGGAGCCGCGGCCGCGGGTGCCGGTTCCCAGCGTCTCGGTGCCTGCCTTGTGGTGGGGGAAGCGGCAGCTGCGCACGAACTCGCGCACCGCGTCGGCCGTCTCGGCCTGGCACAGCAGGATGCCATGGACGCCGCGCGCCAGGATCTGGCGGAACTGCCAGGCATTGAAGGCGACGTTCTGGCCGTCGGTGCCGTTGACCGGGGCCTCGACGATCACGGTCGGGGTGAGATGGCCGGAGCGGGTCGGGCCGCCGTCGAGCAGGCCGCGCATGTATTCCTCGAGCCCGGTCATGTCGAAGGCGCCGTGCTCCATGCCGACGTTGATATAGTCGGCCCAGGTGCGGGCGTCGGCGCGGCCCTGGTCGTAGGTCAGCACATGGCCGGTGTGTGGACCGTCGTAATAGATGGCCTGGTCGGCCTCGAGCAGCTCGATCGCACGGTTGAGACGTCTACCCATGGCGCTTCCCCGTTCTCTTCCCTCATGGTCAGCATAGACCGTAAACTTGGGCAAAAGGGAGTGACCCCGATGATCAAGTTCTACTACAACCTCGCGCCCAACCCGACCAAGGTCGCGCTCTGCCTGGAAGAGATGGCGCTGCCGTATGAGCTCGTGCCGGTCGATACCCGCAAGGGCGAGCAGCACACGCCGCAATTCCTCGCGATCAATCCCAACGCCAAGGTGCCGGCGATCGTCGACGGCGACGCGACCGTGTTCGACAGCAACGCCATCCTGCTCTACCTCGCCGAGAAGACCGGCAGGTTCCTGCCCGGCAAGTCGGACAAGGAGCGCGGCGACTTTCTGTCGTGGCTGATGTTCGTCGCCTCGGGCATCGGTCCCTATTCGGGCCAGGCGGTGCACTTCCGCAACGTCGCGCCGGAGCCGAAGGAGTATGCCGTCAACCGCTACACCTTCGAGGCACAGCGCCACTGGGGCATCCTCGAGCAGCGGCTCGGCAGCCGCAAATGGATGCTGGGCGATGCCTATACCGTCGTCGACATGGCGGTGTGGGGCTGGTCGCGGCTGATCCCCAACGTGCTGGGCCCGGACGCGCCCAGGCAGTTTCCCAACCTGCAGCGCCATCTCGGCGAGATCAACGCGCGGCCGGCCGCGCAGCGGGCGCTGGCGCTCAAGGACAAGCACGCCTTCAAGACCGAGATGGACGAGGCGGCGCGGATCGCGATGTTCCCGCACCTCGCCAGGAAGGTCGCCTGAGCAGTCAGAGAGGATCGACCGGCTCGAACGACGGATTGACCGCGCCGAGCTGGTGCAGCGCCTCGTCCATCGACGATACGACCAGCGACTCGCGCGCCGCCGTGCGCGCGAGCTCCGCCAACCGGTCGCTGGCCACGACGATCTGCTTGTATCCGGTCGCGCTGGTTTGCTGGTGGACGAGCCTGCCGATTGGTACCACCACCGTCGACACCGCGGTGAAGTCGACCACGCCATGCACCGGGCCGTGGTGGGCGGTGAAGCGCTGGATGGCGCCGTCCAGCGCCGACGCGTCGGCGGAGCCGACCGCGCCGCTCACGCGGGTCAGCAGGATTCGGTGGCGGCGATCGAATGCCAGCGTGAACATCCCAAAGCGACCTGCAGGGGTGGCTTCAGGGGAGGGCGTCGTAGCGCCCGGCGATCTCGACCAAGCTGGATTTTGCGCCAGGCATTTGGCCCGCCATCGACCGGACTTCCTCGGCCTGATCAGGCCAGAACCTGACGCGCAGGAATGTGCCGTTCCCGATCTTTGCCACGCGAACTCTCCCCGCGAATGGACGGACTGATGCAAAAACCCCCGGATCGTGCAAAAAGTTTCCAACCGAGCATTGATGCGGCAGCCCGCCGCAGTCGGCGCCGACATCCGTTCGCCCGGCAGCACGGCCGGTTCGCGGGAACGGCGCGGCTGGCGGCCAAGGGCACGGCCGACGAAGACGTGACTTGGTCAGCGCCGGCGCTTCGGCACGGCCTTCTTGCGGGTGAGCCGGCCGGCCGGCTTGGCGCCGACCAGCACGGCGGCGATCACGCAGGGCTCCTTCGTCCGCACGCTCCAGGAATGGTTGGTGCCGCGCTGGATCAGCACGTCGCCCTGCCTGAGCCGCTTCTCGCCCTTGTCGAGGATCGCCCAGATCTCGCCCTTGAGCACGATGATGTAGTCGACCGTCGCAGTGCAATGCATCATCGCATCGGCCGAGGCGTGGTCCGGCGCACCGCCGGCGCCGATCGAGGCGAAGGCCTTCCCGGCGTCGGCGCGCTTGCGCCACCTGGAATCGGGCGGGAACTCGACGATGCGCAGGATCGTGCCGGAGGCCGGCGGCTCGAGCACGATCCGGCCGGTCGCGGCATCGGCGTTGCCGGCGTTCGACGCGGGCGCCGTCTTCGTGCGCCACAAATCCGTCAGGGCGACGCCGGGCATCGACGCCATCTCGAGCACGTTGGGCGCCTTGCCATCCATGACGAACACCGATTTGCCGGCCTTGTCATGCCCCGTGACGACGCGGCGGATGCGATACGGCATGCATTTCCTCCTGCTTTCTTCGCCGACTGTAGCGCGCTAGCTTGAGCCTCCAAAGGAGCCCGGGAAATGGACCTGACGTTCGGCAAGGAAGAGTTGGCTTTCCAGCAGGAAGTGCGCGACTGGCTGAAGGAGAACTTCACGCCCGAGATGCAGGGTGAGCTGAAGGTGGCGCGCAACGCCTACCTGCCGAAGGAGAAGCTGATCGACTGGCAGAAGCGGCTCGCCAGGAAAGGCTGGCTGTGCACCGGATGGCCGAAGGAGTTTGGCGGGCCGGGCTTCACCACGACACAGAAATACATCTTCGAGATGGAGATGGCGAAGGCAGGCGCGCCGGGCACCTCGCCGTTCGGTCCCAAGATGTGCGCGCCGGTGATCATGAAGTACGGCTCGGACGAGCAGAAGAAGCGGCACCTGCCGCCGATGCTGAACTCCGACCTGATCTGGTGCCAGGGCTACTCCGAACCCGGCTCGGGCTCGGATCTCGCGTCGCTTCGGACGAGGGCGGTGCGTGACGGCGACCACTACATCGTCAACGGCCAGAAGACCTGGACGACGCTGGCGCAGACGGCCGACTGGATCTTCTGCCTGGTGCGCACCTCGAACGAGGGCAAGCGGCAGGAGGGGATCTCGTTCCTTCTGATCGACATGAAGACGCCCGGCATCTCGGTCGAGCCGATCATCACCGCCGACGGCAACCGCGCGGGCACGCAGGAGGTCAACTCGGTCTTCTTCACCGACGCGAAGGTGCCGGTGTCCAACCGCGTCGGCGAGGAGAACATGGGCTGGACCTACGCCAAGTACCTGCTCGAGTTCGAGCGCGGCGGCAATCCGTACAGCCCCCGGCTGCGCTCGGGCTTCGAGCGTCTGAAGCGGCTGGCGAGCGCGATGCCGGAGGGTGAGGACTCGATCCTGTCCGACCACGCCTGGCGCGAGAAGCTTGCGCGCATGGACATCGAGATCTCGGGCCTCGAGATGTTCGAGATGGAGTTCTACTCCAAGCTCGCCTCGGGCCAGAACCCGGGCCCGCTGTCGTCGATGATCAAGCTGCGCGGCACCGAGGTGATGCAGCAGGTCCAGGAGTTCGCCGTCGAGGCCGCCGGCTGGTACTCGATGCCGTTCCCCGAGCAGCGCGCCTGGAACGCCAATGTCGAGCCGATCGGCCCCGAGGGCGCCGACGTGCTGGCGCCGCGCTACTTCAACGGCCGCAAGATGACGATCTACGGCGGCTCGTCCGAGGTGCAGCGCGGGATCATGTCGAAGGTGATGTTGGGACTCTAATTCTGGAAGCGCAATGAACCTAGCCTTCAACGCCGAGGAGCTCGTCTTCCAGAAGGAAGTGCGCGACTGGATCACCGCCAACATGCCGCCGGAGGTGGCGGAGGAAAGCCGCCGCAGCCGCTCGAGCCACGTCTCCAAGGAGCGGCTGCTGCAGTGGCAGAAGAAGCTGTCGCAGAAGGGCTGGCTGGTGCCGAACTGGCCGAAGGAATATGGCGGCACCGGCTGGAGCTCGACGCAGAAGTTCATCTTCGAGATGGAGATGGCGCGGGCCGATTCGCCGTACCTGTCGTCCTTCAGTCTCAAGATGGTGGCGCCGGTGCTGATGAAGTACGGCAGCGAGGCGCAGAAGAAGCGCTTTCTGCCGAAGATCGCCGCGGCGGAGGAACTGTGGTGCCAGGGCTATTCCGAGCCGGGCTCGGGCTCCGACCTTGCATCGCTGCGCACGCGCGCCGAACGGCAGGGCGACCAATACATCGTCAACGGCCAGAAGATCTGGACCACCAACGCCCACTGGGCCGACTGGATGTTCTGCCTGGTGCGCACCTCCAACGAGGGCAAGCGACAGGAGGGCATCTCCTTCCTGCTGATCGACATGAAGACGCCGGGCATCAAGGTCGATCCGATATACCTGGTCGACGGCACGCGCACGCCGATGCGCCACGAGGTCAACCAGGTGTTCTTCACCGACGTGAGGGTGCCGGTCGAGAACCGGGTCGGCGAGGAGAACAAGGGCTGGACCTATGCCAAGTATCTGCTCGAATTCGAGCGCGGCGGGCAGGCCCATGGGCCGCGGCTGCGCAAGGCGTTCCGCCACCTGCAGACGCTGTCCAAGACGCAGCTCAACGAGGGTGAGCCGCTGTCCGCGAGCCCGCACTGGCGCGAGAGGATGGCGGCGCTGGAGATGGAGCTCGATGCCGTCGAGATGAACGAGCTGATGTTCTATTCGTCGCTCAAGACCGGCGATGCGCCGGGCAGCATGGCGTCGATCGTCAAGATGCGCGGCACCGAGGTCGGGCAGAAGATCACCGAGCTCGCGGTCGAGGCGGTCGGCTGGTACGGCGCCCCCTTCACCGAGCTGCGCAACTACGACAGCAACATCGTCCCGGTCGGCGGCGAGTACGTCGACGACGTCTCGCCGCGCTACTTCAACCAGCGCAAGACGACGATCTACGGCGGCTCGTCCGAGGTGCAGCGGAACGTGCTCGCGAAGGCGATGCTGGGCTTATAGTCTCAGCCACCTTTGAAGACCGGGGATTGTGTCATCCCGGGCGCAGCGAGGGACCCATGGCTGGCACGTGCATAGATCCCTCGCTGCGCTCGGGATGACACCGTTGTTGGCATCACGCGGATGCGAGTCGGACGACGGAGGAGTTGAATGGACTACCGCAATCTCGGCCGCGCCGGGCTCAAGGTCTCGGAGATCTGCCTCGGCACCATGACTTTCGGCAACGGCGCCGACCAGGCCGGTGCCTCGCGCATGGTCGATGCGGCGCTGGCGGCCGGCGTGAACTTCTTCGACACCGCAAACTCCTATGTCGGCGGCATGTCGGAGGCGATGCTGGGCGAGGCGTTGAAGGGCAAGCGGCACGAGGCGGTGATCGCCAGCAAGGTCTTCAACCCGATGGGCCATCGGCCCAACGATTCGGGCATGTCGCGGCTGCACATCAAGCAGCAGATCGAGGGCGTGCTGAAGCGGCTGCAGACCGACTATGTCGACATCTTCTTCATCCACCACGTCGACCACGCGACGCCGCTCGAGGAGATGCTGCGCGCCTTCGACGACCTCGTGCGCGAGGGCAAGGTGCTTTACACGGCGTGCTCGAACTTCGAGGCGTGGCGACTGATGGAGGCGCTGTGGCTGAGCGAGGTCAACGGCTGGGAAAGGTTCGCCTGCTACCAGCCGCAATACTCGCTGGTGGTGCGCGACATCGACGAGGAGATCGTGCCCGTCCTGCAGCTCAAGGGGCTGGGCTGCGTGGCGTGGTCGCCGCTCGGCAGCGGCTATGTCACCGGCAAGTACACGCCGGGCAGCCTCAAGGTGCAGGGCAGCCGCTCCGCCGAAGGCTGGGGATTTCAAAGTCGCTTCTTCGCATCGAACCACGCCGAGATCCTGCAGACCCTGCTCGACGTGGCGAAGGAGATCGGCAGGTCCCCCGCGCAGGTGGCGCTGCGCTGGGTGATGGACCAGCCGTTCATGACCAGCGCGATCGTCGGCGCCCGCAATGCCGATCAGCTCGGCGAGACCCTGCAGGCCGGTGGCTGGCGCCTGCCGGCGGAAGCGCTGGCGAAGCTCGACAAGGTTTCGGCCCGGCCGTGGCGCTACCCGCGCGCCTTCGAGGAGCCGATGCCCGAGCGGCGCAAGTCCGCCATCAAGATGCCGGGGATGAAATAGACCGCCGGCCGGCGGTGCGATGAGCGATCCCCGGTCGCTGCTAGAGTCATATTCCTCCCTGCGCGAAAGCGCGGGGAGGTGCCCGCGTCGTCGCGGGCGGAGGGGTCATAGGCCGCAGAATCGTTGCGACTCACGACCCCTCCGTCGCGGATTACCGCGCCACCTCCCCGCGCTTGCGCGCAGGGAGGAGGGGTTTGCTCAGCCCGCCAGCACCGGCTCGCCGACGATCTGCGTGCGGTGCATCAGGCGGCGCAGGCTCTCGTCGAAGGCGTCGCGGCGGTGCATGACGCAGCGGTTGTCCCACATCACGAGATCGCCCATGCGCCACTTCTGGTACCAGGCGAAGCGCTCCTGCGTGGCGTGCGCCCAGATCGCGTCGAGCAGCTTCTCACTCTCCTCGACGCTCAGGCCGTGGATGTAGGCACCGGGCCGGCGGCCGAGGAACAGGGCCTTGCGCCCGGTGATCGGGTGGAGGCGGACGAGGGGATGCACCGCGCCCGGCGTCTTGGTGACGTCGTGGGTGGTCTGGAAGCCCTTGCGCAGCTCGCCCGCCGAGTTGCGGCTGGAATCATGGATGCAGGTCCTGCCTTCGATCGCCCGCTTGAGGTGATCCGGCAGCGTCTCGTAGGCGGCGTACATGTTGAGGAAGCCGGTGTTGCCGCCGTCGGGCGGCACCTCCAGCGCGTAGAGCAGCGAGGCGCGCGGCGGCAGCGGGTTGTAGGACATGTCGGTGTGCCAGACGAGCTCGTAGCTGCCGAGCCCGCCGATCGCCTTGCCGTCCTTCTTGACGCTGGCGATCACGGCTACCCATTCCTGAGCCTCCTTGACCACGCCCGAGTCCATGCGATCGAAGCCGACCGCGGCGATCGGCACGCGGTCGAGCTCGCCGAAGCGGGCGCTGAACTTCATCAGCGTCGGATCGTCGATCTTCTGGCCGGAGAAGCGCAGAACCAGATGCTCGCCCCAGGCTTCGGCGATCTTCTTGAAGTCGGCATCGCTCACCGGCTTCGAGAGGTCCACACCATGGACATCGGCCCCGAGGGCGCCGCCGGTCGGCTGGATCCAGATCTCGCTCATGGTCTTTTCCTCACCTGAAATAGTGCGGCACGAAGCGGCTGTTGTTGTGGGTGATGCGCCGCTCGTCCTCGCGCATGCCCACGCCCGCCGCCTTGCCCTCGATCACCCACGAGCCCACGACCGCATGATTGCCGTCGAACACCGGCAGGGGCTGGTAGGCCTGATAGACAAAACCTTCCTGACCGTAGCTCCCGCCGGCGGTGTCGAACAAGCCGGGACCGACCACAGTCACGTTGTGGCCCTCGCGGCCGAAGATCGGTTTCTTGACGTAGGAGCCCTTCAGGTCGGGATGCTCGGTTTCGAAGGCCGGCAGCAGGTTCTCGTGCTGCGGAAAGCCTTCCCACAGGAGTGGCAGCAGCATCTTGTTGCTGAGGATCATCTTCCAGGCCGGCTCGAGGAATGCCGTGGTGTCGGTCAGCACGTGCCTGCCGAACTCCTCGCGCGCCATCCATTCCCACGGATACAGTTTCGCCATCACCCGGATCGGCATCTCGTCGGGATCGGTGAAGCGCTTGCCGTTCCAGCCGATCTGCGGGACGGCGATCGGCTTGCCGGCCAACCCCGCCTGCAGGGCGGTGTCGCGCATGTATTCGGAGGTCGCGAGATCCTCGGGCTGGTCCTCGAAGCGCGCGAAGTGGATCAGCGCCTCGGAGGAGAGGCGCTTCAGGATGCCGCGCCACGCCTCGATGAGCCGCTCGTGGATCGAGTTGAACTGGTCGGCATCGGGCTTCACGTCCTTCAGCCAGTACCACTGGATGACCGCGGCCTCGTACAGCGCGGTCGGCGTGTCGGCATTGTATTCGAGCAGCTTGGGCGGGCCCTTGCCGTCGTAGGCGAGGTCGAAGCGGCCGACCAGCGTCGGATCGTTGCGGCGCCACACCGTGGTGATGTAGTCGCCCCAGGCCGGCGGGATGCGCAGGCGTTCCCAGAGCTTGTTCGACACGACGTGCTCGACCGCCTTGAGGCACATGTCGTGCAGCGTCTCGGTCGCGGCCTCGAGCTGGTCGACCTCGGCGGCGGTGAAGGCGTAGCAGGCCTGCTCGGTCCAGTAGGCCTTGCCGTCCATGACGTAATAGTCGAAGCCCAGTTCCTCGAGCTTGCCCTGCCAGTTGGGACGCGGTGTCGAAGCCTCGCGCTGCATGGTCAGCTCGCCGTCGACCCGTGCTCGCCGGCCGTGCCGCCGAAGCCGCCGCGCTGGCTGGGCTGCGACTGCGTCGTCGACGGCGACGTGGTCGCGCTGGGCGCCGTGACGACCGGGCCGCGCGAGAAAGGATTGCCCACGAACCAGAGCCAGGGCCAGAAGCCCATGCCACCGCCCATCAGTCCCGGTGTGCAGGAGTAGAGCAGGGCCGCGCCCGCGACGCCCATCAGCACGAGCTTGATCGCGCGGGAAGCGCGGGGCCGGTTGTCCGGTGGCATCGTCATGTCAGGTCGTCAGGCAGGCGGCGTTGATCAGGCCGAAGCAGACCGCGAAGCCGCCGGCCGCCACGCCGGCTGCCAGCTCGTTCGCCTCGATCGATTGTTTCAGGTGCGGCAACAAGATCCGCATCACCACATGCACGATGACTTGAACGACCAGGGCCACCAGGGACCACAGCACCAGGTCGGTCAGGCTGACCGAATGGGCGATGGTGTTGGCGAGCGGCAGGCAGAAGCCGAGCAGGGCGCCGGTCAGCGCCAGCGCCGCGGAAGCATTGCCGGCGCGGATCAGGGCGAATTCGCGCCATGGCGTGATCAGCACGTAGATCCACAGGAACAGCCCGGCCAGCGCGAAGCTCACGACGATGTAGCGCAGGAAGTTCGGAAAGGCCGACGCCAGCCAGGTGAGCTCGGGCATGGTGGCGTCGACTCTCCGACGCTCAGCCGTGCATGGTCAAGCCGCCCGACACGCTGATGGTCTGCCCGGTGATGAAGGCCGCATCGTCGCTCGCGAGGAAGCAGACCGCGCCGGGGATGTCCTCCGGCTGGCCGACGCGCTTCATCGGGATGGCGCTCACCAGCGCGGCGCGGATCTTCTGGCCGCGCTCGTCCGCGCCGGCGACCGCCGCCAGCAAGGGCGTGTCGGTTGGGCCGGGACAGACGGTGTTGAGTGTGATGCCCCTGCGCGCGACCTCGCGCGCCACCGTCTTGGTGAAGGCGATGATGCCGCCCTTGCAGGCCGAGTAGACCGCTTCCATGGACGAGCCGACGCGACCCGCATCCGAGGCGATGTTGACCACGCGACCGTGGCCACGCGCCACCATGCCCTTCAGCACGACGTGGCTCATGTTCAGCGGGCCATTGAGGTTGATCGCGATCACCTTGTCCCAGAGGTCGGGCGTGGTGTCGACGAACGGCACGAACTGGTCCCAGCCCGCGTTGTTGACCAGGATGTCGGTCGGGCCGGCGGCCTTCTCGAAGGCGGCGATGCCGTCGGCGACCGCCTTGTAGTCGGTGATGTCGACGCCGCAGGCGACGCCCTTGATCGCGACGGCGACCTTCTTCGCGCCCTCGAAGTTCCTGTCGAATACCCCGACCTTGGCGCCGTACCCGGCGAAGCGCCGGCAGATCGCCGCGCCGATCGCGCCCGCGCCGCCGGTGACGATGACGTTCTTGCCGTTCAGTCCACGCATTGATTGGTTCCTCCCACGCTCTCGTCGTCCTGAGCGAAGCCGAAGGGAAGGATCTCATGCCGGTTGCAGGCGGCGATGAGGTCCTTCGCGGAGTTTATCCTGAGGGGCGGCGACGCCGCCCCGAATGGGCTCAGGACGACAAATTACAGCGGTGAATACGGATCGAATTTGGGCTTGCGCTTCTCGAGGTGCGAGGCGAGGCCTTCCTTCACCTCCGGGCCCATGAAGCCCAGCATCTCGAGTGCGGTCGAGGCATCGAACGACGGCCCCATCATGCGCAGCCAGTTGTTCAGGGCGTACTTGGTGAAGCGGATCGAGGTCTGCGCGCCCTCGGCCAGCTTGGTCGCGACCTCGAGGCCCTTGGCTTCGAGCTGGTCGTCCTCGACGCACATCGACACCAGGCCGATGCGCTCGGCCTCCTCGCCGTCGACCGCTTCGCAGAGCAGCAGGTAATACTTGGCCTTGGCCATGCCGCACAGCAGCGGCCATACGATCACCGCATGATCGCCCGCGGCGACGCCGAGGCGGGTGTGGCCGTCGATGATGCGCGCGTTCTTCGAGGCGATCGATACGTCGGCCAGGATGCCGGCGACCAGGCCCGCGCCGACGGCGGGGCCGCGCATGGTCGAGACGATCGGCTTGGAGCAGTTGATGACGTTGTAGACAATGTCGCGCGCTTCCTTCCAGGTGCGGAGCAGCGCATTGAAGTCCTTCATGTTGTTCTCGATCAGGTCGAAGTCGCCGCCCGCCGAGAACACCTTGCCGCCGGCGCCCTGGATGATCACGCAGTTGACCGTGTCGTCGCCGTCGATGTCGCGCCAGACGTTGACCAGCTCGGTGTGCATGGTCGCGTCCGTGGCGTTGTACTTCTCCGGCCGGTTCATGGTGACACGCAGCACCTTGGGATGCGGGCGATCGAACACCAGCCGCTGATATCTCTTCTGCCAGTCCGACATGTGGCTCCTCCGTTGGGGAAGAGCGTACTTGCTGGGAGCGCCCCACTCCAGTGGCGCGCTCCCGGCGAAGACTATCGCCTCGTATTGCCGACGTTGCGGCTCTCGAAGCGCACGGCCTCTTCCGCGGCGCGGACCAGGGCGCGCGCCTTCAGGACGCTCTCCTGGTACTCGGCCTCGAGGTCGGAGTCGGCCACGACGCCGACGCCCGCCTGGACGTACATGGTGCTGTCCTTCACCAGCGCCGTGCGCAGCAGGATGCAGGTGTCCATCGAGCCGTTGGCGGCGAAATATCCGGCGCAGCCAGCATAGATGCCCCGGCGCACCGGCTCGACCTCGTCGATGATCTCCATGGCGCGAACCTTGGGCGCGCCGGACAGCGTGCCGGCGGGAAAACCGGCCTTCAGCGCATCGATCGCGTCCAGCCCATCCTCCAGCTTGCCCTCGACGTGGCTGCTGATGTGCTGGAGGTGGCTGTATTTCTCGATGGTGAACTGCTCGACGACGCGCACCGACCCGATCTTGGCGACGCGGCCGACGTCGTTGCGGGCGAGATCGAGCAGCATCAGGTGCTCGGCGTGCTCCTTCGGATCGGCCAGCAGCTTGTCCGCCAGCAGCTTGTCCTCCTCGGGCGTGGCGCCGCGCCGGATGGTGCCGGCGAGCGGCCGGATGGTGACGATGTCGTCGCGCAGCCGCACCAGGATCTCGGGGCTCGAGCCGACGATCGAGAAGTCGCCGTAGTCGAAGAAGATCAGGAACGGCGACGGGTTGATGCGGCGCAGCGAGCGGTACAGCGACAGCGGCGGCAGCTTGAACGGCAGCGAGAAGCGTTGCGATGGCACGATCTGGAAGGCGTCGCCGGCGCGGATGTACTCCTTGCAGGTCTCGACCATCTTCTTGAACGCGTCCTTCGACATGTTGGCCTGGGGCTCGGGCAGATCGTCGAGCTCATCGCCATTGGCGCGCCGGAAGGGCAGGGAGCGCTCGAAGTCGGCCTCGGCATCGGCCAGCCGCTCCTGTGCGGCTTCATAGGCGGCGCGCGCCGAGGTGCCCTGCTGCGGCCAGACCGGCGTGACCAGGGTCACGTTGTCCTCCAGCCTGTCGAAGATGCAGATCAGCGTGGGCCGGACCATGATGGCGTCGGGCAGGCCGATCGGATCGGGGTTCTTGTCCGGCAGCCGCTCCATGTCGCGGACCATGTCGTAGCCCAGGAAGCCGAACAGGCCGGACGCCATCGGCGGCAGGCCGTTGGGCAGCTCCATCTGGCATTCGCGGATCAGGCCCCGCAGCGTTTCCAATGGCCGGCCCTCGACCGGCTCGAAGGCATGCGCATCGGCGCGGGCCCGGCGGTTGATCTCGGCCTTGTTCCTGGTGCAGCGCCAGATCACGTCCGGCTTGAAGCCGATGATGGAGTAGCGGCCTCGCACCGAGCCGCCCTCGACCGATTCCAGCAGGAAGGAATTGGCCCGGCCGTCGGCCAGCTTGAGATAGGCCGAGACCGGCGTCTCGAGGTCGGCGACCAGCTTTGTCCAGACGAGTTGCGGCTTGCCGGCGTCGTAGGTGCGCGCGAAGGCGTCGAACTCGGGCGAGACAGTCATCTCTATTGCTGCTGCTGCGGCTGGAAGGCGGCAGTGAACACTTCCTCGTTCACCGACACGCCGTACTTGGTGCGCAGCGCAGCCAGGAACTGCGCCACCAGGTCGTTGCCGACCATGCCGTCGAGCTGCTTGCCGAACCGCTCGAGCGCGTCCTTTTCCTTGGCGAGGTCGGCCGGCTGGATCTCCTTGGTCCGCACGATCACGTTGCCCTCGGCGCTGCGCACCGAAGCGGCCTTGCCGACCGGGAGCTTGAACAGCTGCTGCGTCGCCGGCTGGGTAAGGTAGTTGGCGGTGTCCGCGTCGTAGCGGGTTACCGCCTTGGTGGTGCGCAGCTCGAGACCCAGCTCCTTGGCGATGGTCGCGAGGTCGCCGCCGCCGTTCGCCTTGTCGGCCGCTTCCTTGACCTTGGCGTCGGCGCGCTTGCGGCGCTCCTCCGCCTGCCAGGCCTCACTCACCTTGGCTTCGACCTCGGACAGGGAGGGGATGCGCGCCGGCGTGACCCGGTCGACGTGGACGACGTAGTCCTCGCCCTTGGGCGTCTCCAAGAGCTGGCTTTCGTTGCCTTCGCGCGTGGCGAAGGCGGCCTGCACGATCTCGGCCGATGCCGGCCCGATCAGGACCTGCTTGCCCGACGGGTCCTGGCCGCGCGCGTCGACGTTCTCGACCGTATGGACCTTCAGGTTGAGCTCCTGTGCCGACGTGACCATCGACTGGGTCTTGCCGAGCGAGCGGTCGAAGTCGGTCACCAGCTTGACCAGCAGGTCGGGTGCCTGCTGGTTCTTGAGGTCGGCCTCGAGCTTGTCCTTGACCTCGTCGAACGGCGTCACCTTGCCGGCCTCGATCTTGTTGATGCGCACGACGTGCCAGCCGAGCGGCGACTTGATCGGCGTAGGCAGGATGCCCTCGGGTGCGGCGAAGATGCCGTCGGCAAGCGGACCGGCCGGCAGGTCCTTCTTCAGCACCAGGCCGAGCTTGATCACCCCGTCGGTCTTGCCGGTCACTTCCTTGGTGGCGTCCTCCAGCGACTTGCCGGACTTCACCAGGTCGATGATTTTCTTGGCTTGGTCCTCGCTGTCGGTCGTCGCCTGGTCGACGTCGCGCTTCTCGGGCGTGCCGAACTCGGCCTTGCGCGCCTCGTACTCCTGCTTCACCTGTTCCGGCGTGACCGTGATCTGGTCCTTCACGTCGTCGACCGTCAGCAGCACGTAGGAGAAGGCGCGGTATTCGGGGATCTGGAACTTCGCCTTGCTGGCGTCGAAGTAGGCGTTGAGCTGCTCGGCGGTGGGCTTGGGCACATCGGTGATGATGGAGTCCGGCACGTAGAGCGTCTCGGCGACCCGCTTCTCGCTCTCCATCTTGAAGATGTCGTCGCGCAGGCTGATTGGCGCGAGGCCCTCGGTGCGCACGGCGCCGAACAGCTGCGAGGAGGCGATCTGGCGGCGGACGTCGGCGACATACGCGGCCTCGGTGATGCGAGCGTTCTGCAGCAGCCCGTGATACTTGTTGGGATCGAAGTCGCCGGTCGGGCCGGCGAAGGACGGGTTGTGGGCGATCACCGACTGGATCTCGGATGTGCCGACGACCAGCCCGTACTTCTCGATCGCATTGTCGATCACCGCGCGCTGCAGCACGTCCTCGAGCGCGCGCAGGTGCAGGCCATAGCGCAACGCCTGGTCGGGTTCCGGCCGCTGGCCGGTCTGACGCTGGATCTGATCGAGCTGGCGATTGAAGCGGTCCCGTACCTCATCGATCGATACCGACGTGCCGCCCACCCAGCCGTACACCGGGATATGAATGCCGCCGACATGCGCCACCTCCCGGCTGCCGCCGCCGATCCGAAGCATGTCGCCGATGCCCCACAGCGCGAAGCTGATGATCAGCATGCCCATCAGGATGGCGCCGACGATATAGCTGGCAATCTTGCGGAATCTGTTCACGGGTGCGCTTTGCGGGAAGGGGGCCGAACGACGGGGCGCATGCCTACCACCGGCCCCCCTTGCAGGCAACGTTTCCGGCCCTTAGACACCCGGACTGCACAATATGAGGTATCCATGGCCCGCACCCGTCGTCCGATGATCGCCGGCAACTGGAAGATGAACGGCCTCAGGGCCGACGCGCTGGCTCTGGCGAAAGGCGTCGCCGACGGCGTGAAGCAGGCCGGCTGGCGTGATCGCGAGGTGCTCGTCTGCCCGCCCGCGACCCTCGTGATGGCGGTCGCCGATGCGGTAAAGGGCAGCGGCGTGCTGGTGGGCGGCGAGGACTGCCATGCCGAGGCGAGCGGCGCGCACACGGGCGACATCTCCGCCGAGATGCTGCGCGATGCCGGCGCCGGCCACGTCATCGTCGGCCATTCCGAGCGCCGCACCGACCATGGCGAGACCGACGCCGTCGTCCGAGCCAAGGCCGAGGCCGCCTGGCGCGCCGGCCTTCTCCCGATCGTCTGCATCGGCGAGACTTTGGCCGAGCGCGAGGCGGGCAAGACGCTCGGCGTGCTCGAAGCCCAGCTCAGGGGCAGCGTACCGTCCGGCGCGACGGCGGCGAAGCTGGTCGTGGCCTACGAGCCGGTCTGGGCGATCGGCACCGGCAAGACGCCGACCACCGCCGAAGTGGCCGCAGCGCACGCGCATATTCGCAAGGTACTGGGCGGCCTGGTGAGCGATGCGGCCGCGGTGCGGCTGCTCTATGGCGGCTCGGTGAAGGGCAGCAACGCCGCCGAACTGCTGGCGGCGGGCGACGTCGATGGTGCCCTGGTGGGTGGGGCGAGCCTGAAGGCGGACGAATTTTTGGCTATCGCCAAGGCCGCCTAAAGGGGTTAGAAGCGCGGCGCAAAATGGACAGCGTGAAAGCCTTCTTACACGATTGGCGCCTGGTGCTGCTGATCATCCATGTCGGTGTCACCGCCGCCATGATCGTCGTCATCCTGCTTCAGCGCAGCGAGGGTGGCGGTCTCGGCATGGGCCGCACCGACGCGCTGTTCTCGGTGCGCGGCCAGGCCAACGTGCTGTCGCGCGCAACCGCGATCTTCGCCGGCCTGTTCTTCTTCCTGAGCCTGCTGATGGCCTGGAGCGTCGGCGAGCCTGGGGCGCGTGCGTCGCGTTCGATCATGGACAACGTGCACACCGCACCGATCCCGCCGACCGCCCCCGCGCCGGGTGGCGGTGCTGCGGCGCCGGGCGCCGCGGGTTCGGCTCCGACGACGCCGTCGGTGCCTACAGCGCCGACCCGCTAGGAACAACGTCGAATGACCGACCGTTCCCACCGCCGAAGCTCCTCCGGCGGAGGGATATCCCCATGGCCGCGTGCAACCAGATTTAGTAGGCTGTAGCTCCATGGCGCGCTTTATTTTCATAACGGGCGGCGTGGTTTCCTCGCTAGGCAAGGGTCTTTCGTCGGCGGCGCTGGGTGCGCTGCTGCAGGCGCGCGGCTTTCGCGTGCGCTTGCGCAAGCTCGATCCTTATTTGAATGTCGACCCGGGCACGATGAGCCCGTACCAGCACGGCGAGGTCTTCGTGACCGACGACGGGGCGGAGACCGACCTCGACCTCGGCCACTACGAGCGCTTCACCGGTGTCGACGCCAAGCAGAGCGACAACATCACGACCGGCCGCATCTATTCCAGCGTCATCGCCCGCGAGCGGCGTGGCGAATATCTCGGCGCCACGGTCCAGGTGATCCCGCACGTCACCGACGCCATCAAGGAATTCATCACCGCCGATACCGACAGGGAGGACTTCGTCCTGGTCGAGGTCGGCGGCACCGTCGGCGACATCGAAAGCACGCCGTTCCTCGAGGCGATCCGTCAGATCGGCAACGAACTGGGCCGCGAGCGCACGATGTACGTGCACCTCACCTTGCTGCCCTGGGTGCCGACCGCGGGCGAGCTCAAGACGAAGCCGACCCAGCACTCGGTCAAGGAGCTGCTGAGCGTCGGAATTCAGCCCGACCTGCTGGTCTGCCGTTCGGGCGACAAGGAGATCCCGGCCAACGAGCGGCGCAAGATCGCGCTGTTCTGCAACGTCAAGCCGGAACGGGTGATCGAGGCCCGTGACGTGGACACCATCTACCAGGTGCCGATCGCCTACCACGAGCAAGGCTTCGACCGCGAGGTCTGCAAGTATTTTGGTTTGGCCGAGAAGGAACCCAACCTCGACCGCTGGCGGGGCGTGGTGCGCTCGGTGCGCGAGCCCGAGGGCAAGGTGACCATCGCCGTGGTGGGCAAGTACACGGTGCTGCTCGACGCCTACAAGTCGCTGTCCGAGGCGCTGACCCATGGCGGCTTCGGCTCGAACGTCAAGGTCGGGCTGGAGTGGATGGACTCCGAGATCTTCGAGCGCGACGATGCCGTCAGCCACCTCGAGAACGTGCACGGCATCCTGGTGCCGGGCGGCTTCGGCGAGCGCGGCACCGAGGGCAAGATCCACGCGGTGAAGTTTGCCCGCGAGCGCAAGGTGCCGTTCTTCGGCATCTGCTTCGGCATGCAGATGGCGGTGATCGAGGCGGCGCGGAACCTGCTCGGCATCGAGGAGGCCTCGTCGAGCGAGTTCGGCCCGACCGACCATGCCGTGGTCGGCCTGATGACCGAGTGGATGAAGGGCAACCAGCTCGAGAAGCGCTCCGCCAACGGCGATCTCGGCGGCACGATGCGGCTCGGCGCCTACCCGGCGCATCTGCGGCCCGGCACCAAGGTGCACGAGATTTACGGCCAGGACGTGATCAGCGAACGCCATCGCCATCGCTACGAGGTCAACGTCAACTACAAGGACCGGCTGGAGCAGGTCGGCCTGCGCTTCTCCGGCATGTCGCCGGACGGCATCCTGCCGGAGATCGTCGAGATCCCCGACCATCCCTGGTTCATCGGCGTGCAGTACCACCCGGAGCTGAAGTCGCGGCCGTTCGCGCCGCACCCGCTCTTCACCTCGTTCATTGGTGCGGCCAAGGCACAAAGCCGTCTGGTCTGACCGCCCCGGTTTGACGAAAGGGACCCTTTCGGGGTCCTATTTCAGCCAAGTTCTTCCGCTGGATTCTGCCCATGAGCCGAAAAATCCTTCTTCTGGCCGTGGGTCTCATGGCAGGGGGCCTGATGACCCTGGCGGCGGGCGCGTGGGCGCAAACCTACGGCAAGGCCGAGCGCCGCGATCCGATCTTCCTGCGCTTCCCCGAGATGGCCCAGCGCTTCTGGGTGAACACCGACACGATGGCCGCCAGCCACAAGGCGGTCGCCGTGCCGATGCCCAAGCAGTGCTCGTTCGTCTACGCCGACGCCTACACGCGCAACCAGATGAGCCAGAGCGAAGTGCAGCAGATGGCGCTCGGCAGCTGCAACGCCAAGCTCAACCAGCTCGGGCCCCTCGGCGAGAACTACGGCGTCGGCTGCCGCTGCCAGGTGATCATCAGCGACGGCTCCTACGTCGTGCCGCGCGAAACCCTGCCGGACCAGGCCTATGGGCCGGCGTCGATCTTCTATCGTGACGACCACGGCAACGTCGCGCGGCTCAACGGCACGGCGAAGTACGGCGCCCTGATCGGCCGCGACCGGTCGGTGACTTTCTCGGTCGACAATCCGCGCGCCGAGCCGGTGTGCGACGGCACGTTCACCAACGACGGCCCGAGCTCGGGCCGCTTCTCGTTGAGCTGCTTCAACGGCAGGTTCGCCGGCCACGGCACCTACGAGAGCCACACCGGCAGCCCCAACGACCATATCATCGCCCGCGGCCAGACACAGCGCGGCCAGCCGATCGTCCTCGTGATCGGACTGCCGGCGCAGCTTGCCGCCAACATGTACGGCGGACTCTGAGATGCGCTGGCTGCTCGGCCTGATCGTCCTGACGTTGCCGGCGTTCGCCTTCGCGCAGAGCGCAGGGCAGGTCGAAAGCTGCTTCCAGAACCCGAGTTCCTGCTCGTGGGAGAACGGCGTGCCGACGCCGCGCGCCCAGGCGCCGGCGCCCGCGCCGGTCGCCAGCGCCGCGCCGCGCGGGCCGGACTACACGACGGTGCTGAACAGTCCCGAGCCCGACCGGCGCAAGATCCAGGAGTCGCTGCACACGCTCGACAAGTACGACGGTCCGATCGACGGCAACCTTCAGTCCGAAGCCACCATGAAGGGCATCGCGGCGTGGCAGAAGGGCCATGGCTACACCCAGAGCGGCAAGCTGACGCCTGCCGAGGCGGCGGCGCTGAACAACGAGGCATCGCGCGCACCGATCAAGCGGCTCGACCCGAAGATGGAGGCTGCTGCGGCGCCGCCCGCGCCCCCGTCGAACGCCGACCGGCTGAGGGAACTGCAGGCGCGGCTCGCCGAGCGCCGCAAGGCGGCAGAGCCCAAGGCCAACGCCGCGACCGAAGCCCTCGTCAAGGATCTCAAGGCCTATGTCGCCGCCGACGGCAAGGGCGCAGTGGGCGAGCAGTTCGCGGGCTTCGCGAAGTGGTATGCCGACACCAGGTCGGCCGGCCGCACCGTCGGTGACATCAAGCCGGCAGTCGAGGACTACGGCGATGCCAAGGCGGGCACCGCGGCGACGGCCGAGGTGACCTTCGACACCAGGCAGGGCGACAGCACGGCCAAGGAATGCCTGGTGTTCGCCTGGATCCAGGGCAATCCGCGCAAGGAGTCGCAGGCCTTCTCCTGCGACGACATCGCGGGTGTCGAGAAGTGGAAGACCGGTCAGGCGCTCAAGAGCGCCTGGCGGTAGAAAATCCCCGGCACAGCGGCTAGAGAGCGGGCTTTCCTCCCCATTCATTTGGGGAGGTGGCGCCGTCACACGGCGACGGAGGGGTCACGGGCCGCAGCTCGTGTTATGGCCCATGACCCCTCCGTCAGCGTAAAGACGCTGACACCTCCCATGTGAATGGGGAGGAACGCCTGAACGGAGAGTCCCCATGAGCGCCATTGTCGAAATCCGCGCCCGCGAAATCCTCGATAGCCGCGGCAATCCCACCGTGGAGTGCGAGGTCGAGCTGGAGAGCGGCGCGATGGGCCGCGCCGCAGTGCCGTCCGGCGCCTCGACCGGCGCGCATGAGGCGGTCGAGCTGCGCGACGGCGACAAGAAGCGCTACGGCGGCAAGGGCGTGCTGAAGGCGGTCGGCGCTGTCAACGGCGAGGTGATGGACCTGCTGTCGGGCCTCGAGTCCACCGATCAGATCAAGATCGATCGTGCGCTGATCGAATTGGACGGTACGCCCAACAAAGGCCGGATCGGCGCCAACGCCATCCTCGGGGTATCGCTCGCCGTCGCCAAGGCGTCGGCGGCCGAGTGCGGCTTGCCGCTCTACCGCTATGTCGGCGGCAGCCAGGCCTCGCTGCTGCCGGTGCCGCTGATGAACATCATCAATGGCGGCGCCCACGCCGACAATCCGATCGACATCCAGGAATTCATGATCATGCCGGTCGGCGCCGACCGATTCGCCGAGGCGCTGCGCATGGGTGCCGAGGTGTTCCACGCCCTGCGCGCCCAGCTCAAGGATGCCGGCCACAACACCAACGTCGGTGACGAGGGCGGCTTCGCGCCGAACCTGGCGACCGCCGACGAGGCGCTGACCTTCGTCATGAAGGCGATCGAGAAGGCGGGCTACAAGCCGGGCGCCGACGTCGTATTGGCGCTGGACCCGGCCTCGACCGAGTTCTTCAGGAAGGGCAAGTACGAGATGGAGGGCGAGAAGAAGTCCTTCGATGCCGCTGCTATGGTCGATTACTACGCGAACCTGGTGAAGCGCTTCCCGATCGTGTCGATCGAGGACGGCATGGCCGAGGACGACATGGACGGCTGGAAGAAGATCACCGACAAGCTCGGCAAGAAGATCCAGCTGGTCGGCGACGACCTTTTCGTCACCAATCCCAGTCGGCTGGCCGACGGCATCAAGAACGGCCTCGCCAACGCGATCCTGGTCAAGGTGAACCAGATCGGCACGCTCACCGAGACGATGGAAGCCGTGTCGATGGCGCGCCACGCGGGCTACGGCGCGGTGATGTCGCATCGCTCGGGCGAGACCGAGGACGCAACCATCGCCGACCTCGCCGTCGCCACCAACTGCGGCCAGATCAAGACCGGCTCGCTGTCGCGCTCCGATCGCCTCGCCAAGTACAACCAGCTGCTGCGCATCGAGGAGCAGCTCGGCACCCAGGCGCGCTACGCCGGCAAGTCGATCCTGCGCGGCTAGGTGCCGCAAGACCTAGCCGCTGTAGGCGATCTCGTAGTGGTCGGCGAAGTCGTCGAAGGACTCCAGCGCGGCCTGGCCCTCGGGTTCGACGTGGGCGCGGCTGATGTCCTTGCCGGCGAAGGCTTCGATGGACTTGCGCGAATCCCAGAGGGTGACGGCGACGAACTCGATCCGGCCGTCGACCTCGCGTTGCAGGAGCCAGGCGCCATGCTGGCCGGCGAGTTCCTTGAGGTGAGGCGCCACCACCTCGGTGAAATGCTTCGCATAGGCGGGGGCTTTCGCGGCCGTTGCACGGGCGCGCCAGGTGCGGGCGATCATGCAGCGAGAGTAGTGGCGAACCCCGCCGCGCTATTGGTAAAAATTGACCATGCCGCGCGTCGATCCGCGCAATTCGACGGAATACTGGTGGGACCGGCACCTCGCCGGGCTCAGCCTGCTGTGCGCCGATTTCACGACGCACGAGTATCCGCAGCATACCCACGACGCCCTGGTGGTCGCCGTGACCGAGCAGGGCGGGTCGGTCGTGAAGAGCCGCGGCGAGGTGCAGGCGGCAACGCCCGCGACCCTGTTCGTGTTCAATCCCGAAGAGCCGCACGGCGGCTGGATGGGACGCAGCGAGCGGTGGCGGTATCGCTCGCTCTACCTGACGCGGCTGGCGCTCGATCGCCTGGCCGATGAACTGGGTGTCACTGAGGTGCCCTACTTCACGCGCAACACCTTCCTCGACACCGATCTGATCGGGGCCTTCCACAGGATGCATCTCGCCCTGCAAGATGCCCGCGATGTCTTCCAGGAACGCGAGCTGCTGGTCGACTCCTTCGGTACCTTGTTCGAACGCCACGGCAGCGGCCGCACTCGTATCAAGGCGCCACCGCGCGATCACCTTCTCGTGGCGCGGGCGATCGAGCGGATGCGCGCTGAACATGCGACCGATCTTCGCCTCGAAGAGCTCGCCGCAAGCGTCGGCCTGACGACCTTCCAGCTGATCGGCCTGTTCAAGCGCACGGTCGGTCTCACGCCGCACGCCTATCTCACGCAGGTGAGACTCGGCGTGGCGTGCCGGCGTCTGCGCCATTCGCCCGTGCTGGCGGAAGTAGCGAGTGCGGTCGGCTTCTACGACCAGAGCGCGCTCAACAAGCACTTCAAGCGCTGCTACGGCATCACCCCGCTGCAGTTCGCGAAGGCTGCCGTTGCCTGACGGGCTGGGGATAAGTCGTCCCGCGTCCCGCGATTTGACAATCGTCCCAACAGGGGTGTGGCGCAGGATCTGGGACGAATCGCCTGAAACGCATGCGGGCCAACATTCTGGGCGTCCCATCCGGGTGGGATTCCGCTGCAATTCTGACCAATACGCTCGATCCGCAGCGCCCTATGTGCAGCGAATGCATCTCTATTGTCATGACCATCCCGAGACGCTGACGCTCGAAACCACCGTGGCCGATGCGCGGCCGGGCAAAGTCGCGCTGGTCGACTCGCCATTCTATCCCGGCGGCGGCGGGCAGATGGCTGATCGTGGCGTCGTTCGCTGGAACGGCGGCGAGGCGAGGGTCACCGGCTTCGAACTGTCGGCCGGCAAGCTCTGGCATCTGATCGACGCGCCGGGCGAGGTCACGGGTGCGGTCGAGGCCGTCGTCGATCCCGACTTCCGCCGCAAGATGCGCCAGCTTCACACCAGCAGCCACGTGCTGAATGCGCTCGTCTTCCAGCAATTCGACGGTGCGCTTGTGACCGGCGTGCAGATGGCGGAGGACGGCACCGCACGCATGGACTTCGACGTTCCTGCCGCCGACAACGATCGACTGCGTGCGCTCGAGGCGCCGATCAACGATCTCATCCGCCAGGACATTCCGCTGAACTTCGTCTACGTGCCGATGTCCGAGGCGCAGGCGACGCCGGGCCTGATCCGCAGTCGCTCGGTCGCGCCGCCGCCCACGCCGGACGGCAAGATCCGGATCGTCGAGATCGCAGGCCTCGATCGCCAGGCCTGCGGCGGCACGCATCTCGCCTCGACCGGCGGCTCGACGCCGATCCGCGTGCTCAAGGTCGACAACAAGGGCCGCCACAATCGACGCATCCGGTTTGGCCTCAGCGAATAGGATCGGACGAAGCCCGTATAGGATTCGGGCGAAGCCCGAATCACCCTTGACTTTGGCACACCATATGTTGCCTTATCCCTGCAGGTAAGCGGCATATGTTGTTGAGACCACGTCAGATTCTGGCTCCCGTCGTGTTCGCCACGGTGTTCGGCTATTTCGGCTATCACTTGGTGAATGGCGACCGCGGCTTGCTGGCGCTGGCGCACTTGCAGCGCGAGACCATGATCGCCAACCAGAACTTCGCCGAAGCCGAGGCGACGCGGAAGATCTGGGAGCGGCGGGTCACCGAGCTTCGCAACCAGAGCCTCGATCCCGACATGCTCGACGAGCGGGCGCGGGCGCTGCTGAACTATGCGCGCAAGGACGACATCATCGTCTTCACGCCGACGCGCTGACGCATCCAGTTGACGCGCGCCCCGGAGCCGCTGAGCGGCTGACGGAAAGAAACTGTCCGGCACGCTCGGCGTTACGAAAACAATCTCTCAATTGCTGCAGCGCATTCTGCGCCACTCTGGTTTTTTCGTGTCAGATCAACCACATCGCCAAGTGCGTGCTATAAGCGCGACAGGGGCTATCCGAGGGGAAACGCCATGGCAAAACCGGCAACCAAGCCGAAGGCGGATGCGCCAGCGGCGCAGACCAAGTCGTCCAGGCCCGGCGACAACAGTGTGAGCCCCGAACAGGTCAAGTCCTTCTATCGCGACATGCTGCTGATCCGCCGCTTCGAGGAGCGCGCCGGCCAACTTTACGGCATGGGCCTGATCGGCGGCTTCTGCCACCTCTACATCGGCCAGGAGGCCGTGGTGGTCGGCATGCAGTCGGCGATCGTCGACAACGACGCCATCATCACGTCGTACCGCGATCATGGCCACATGCTGGCCGCCGGGATGGATCCCAAGGGCGTGATGTCCGAACTGACCGGCCGACGCGACGGCTACTCGAAGGGCAAGGGCGGCTCGATGCACATGTTCAGCCGCGAGAAGCACTTCTACGGCGGCCATGGCATCGTCGGCGCCCAGGTGCCGATCGGCACGGGCCTGGCTTTCGCCCACAAATACAGCGGCCACAAGAACGTCTCGCTCACCTACTTCGGCGACGGGTCGGCCAACCAGGGTCAGGTCTCGGAGGCGATGAACATGGCGGCGCTGTGGAAGCTGCCGGTCGTCTACGTCATCGAGAACAATCGTTACGGCATGGGCACGTCGGTCGAGCGCGCCTCGGCGATCACCGAGCTCTACAAGCACGGCCAGGCGTATGGCATCCCGGGCGAGCCGGTCGACGGCATGGACGTGCTGGCGGTGCGCGCCGCCGGCGAGAAGGCGGTCGAGCACGCACGCAGCGGGCAGGGGCCGTACATCCTCGAGATGCAGACCTACCGCTATCGTGGCCATTCGATGAGCGATCCGGCAAAGTACCGGACGAAGGAAGAGGTCGACAAATACCGCACCGAGCGCGATCCGATCGACCATGTCCGCAAGCTGATGCTCGAGGGCAAGATGATCGACGAGGCGCAGCTCAAGGCGATCGACGCGGAGATCCGCAAGACCGTCAACGATGCGGCGGAGTTCGCTCAGCACAGCCCCGAGCCCGACCCCTCCGAACTCTGGACCGACGTGCTCGCCGAGGCCTGATCGATGCCGATTCCCGTTTCGATGCCCGCCCTTTCGCCGACCATGACGGAGGGCAAGCTGGCCAAGTGGCACGTGAAGGTCGGCGACAAGGTGACGGCGGGTCAGGTGATCTGCGAGATCGAGACCGACAAGGCGACGATGGAGGTCGAGGCGGTCGACGAAGGGACCGTCGCCAAAATTTTCGTCGCGGAGGGCACCGAGGGCGTCGCGGTCAACACGCCGATCATGATCCTCGCCGCCGAAGGCGAGAGCGTGGAGGATGCGGCGAAGGCGGCACCGTCCGCGGCGGCTGCGCCCGCTGCGAAGGCCGAGCCACAGCCCACGACCGAGGAATCGCCGACCGCCGCCAGGCCGTCGGCAGAAAAGAAGGCCGCGCCGCCGGCGCCGGCCGCGCCTGCTCCGACAGCGGAGCCCGAGTGGACCGGCAAGACGGTGCGGATGACCGTGCGCGAGGCGCTGCGTGACGCGATGGCCGAGGAGATGCGGCGCGACGGCACGGTCTTCCTGATGGGCGAGGAGGTCGCGCAGTACCAGGGCGCCTACAAGGTGAGCCAGGGCCTGCTCGAGGAGTTCGGCGACCGGCGCGTGATCGACACGCCGATCACCGAGCATGGCTTCGCCGGCCTCGGCGTCGGAGCCGCGTTCGGCGGCCTGAGGCCGATCGTCGAGTTCATGACCTTCAACTTCGCCATGCAGGCGATCGACCAGATCATCAACTCGGCAGCCAAGACGCGCTACATGTCGGGCGGCCAGATGAGCTGCCCGATCGTGTTCCGTGGCCCCAACGGCGCTGCGGCGCGGGTCGCCGCCCAGCATTCGCAGTGCTACGCGAGCTGGTATGCGCACGTGCCGGGCCTGCGGGTGCTGTCGCCGTGGAGCGCCGCCGATGCCAAGGGCCTGCTCAAGGCCGCGATCCGCGATCCCAACCCGGTGATCTTCCTGGAGAACGAGATCCTGTACGGCCAGCAGTTCGAGGTGCCGGACGATCCCGACTTCGTGCTGCCGATCGGCAAGGCCAAGATCGAGCGGCCGGGCAAGCACGTCACGATCACCGCCTTCTCGATCATGGTCGGCAAGGCATTGCAGGCGGCGGAAGAGCTCGCCGCGCACGGCATCGAGGCCGAGGTGATCAACCTTCGCAGCTTGCGCCCGTTCGACACCGGGACGATCGTCGACTCGATCAAGAAGACCAACCGCCTGGTCTCGGTCGAGGAGGGCTGGCCGTTCGCCGGCATCGGCTCGGAACTCGCCGCGCAGATGATGGACCACGCCTTCGACTGGCTCGATGCACCGGTGAAGCGCGTGGCCGGGCTCGATATCCCGCTGCCTTATGCGGCGAACCTTGAGAAGATGGCGCTCCCGCAGTCGGACGATATCGTCAAGGCCGCGCGCGAAGTCTGCAATCGCTAGAGACCGCCCATGTCGATCAACATCCTGATGCCCGCGCTCTCGCCGACCATGACCGAGGGCAAGCTCGCCAAGTGGCACGTGAAGGTGGGCGACGAGGTCAAGTCGGGCCAGGTGATCTGCGAGATCGAGACCGACAAGGCGACCATGGAAGTCGAGGCAGTCGACGAGGGCAAGGTCGGCCGGATCGTCGTGCCCGAGGGCGCCGAGGGCGTGAAGGTGAACGCCGTCATCGCCATCCTGCTGGAGGAGGGGGAGACCGAAGTGAAGGGCGCGCCGCCGCCCGCTGCCGCGCCGAAGGCGGAAGCGCCAAAGGCCGAAGCTCCGAAGGTGCAAGCCGTTCCTGCTCCTCAAGCCTCTTCCGGACCGCGCGCTTCCAGCGCGCTCATGAGCGCGCTGGAAGCGCGCGGTCAAAAAGAGCATGAGCGCATCTTCGCCTCGCCGCTCGCCAAGCGCATCGCCGCCGAGAAGGGCATCGATCTCGCGAACCTGAAGGGCTCGGGTCCGAACGGCCGCATCGTGAAGGCCGACGTCGAGAGCGCCCGGCCGGGCGCGCCCGCCGGCCCTCCGAAAGCGGCACCGCGTCCAGCCGTGCCGGCGGCCCAGCCGATCTTCACCGCACCGGGCGACCAGCGCATCCCGCACACCGCGGTGCGCAAGGTCATCGCGCGGCGCATGCTCGAGTCCAAGCAGACGGTGCCGCACTTCTACCTCACCGTGGAGTTCGAGATCGACGCGCTGCTGGCCGCGCGCGCGGCGATCAACGAGGTCGCGCGCAAGAAGGACGCGCGCGTCTCGGTCAACGACATGATCATCAAGGCCTGCGCCAAGGCGCTGCGCGACCATCCGGAGTGCAACGCCTCGTGGACCGAGGACGAGATGATCCAGTACGGCGCCGTCGACATCTCGGTCGCTGTCGCGACCGACCGCGGCCTGATCACGCCGATCGTGCGCAACGCCGACCTCAAGGGCGTGGCGCAGATCTCGATCGAGATGAAGGACCTCGCGACGCGTGCCAAGACCGGCAAGCTGAAGCTCGACGAGTTCCAGGGCGGCGGCTTCACCATCTCCAATCTCGGCATGTTCGGGGTCAGGGAGTTCGCGGCGATCATCAACCCGCCGCAGGCCATGATCCTGGCGGTCGGCGCCGGCGAGGAGCGGGTGGTCGCACGCAAGGGCGAGATGGCGGTCCGCAACATGATGAGCTGCACGCTTGCCGTCGACCATCGCGTGGTCGACGGCGCGATGGGCGCGCAGTTCCTGCAGACGCTCCGGGCCTATATCGAGCAGCCTGCGGCGATGCTGGTGTAGGCCAATGAACGCCTATCCGTCGTCCCGACCGGAGCGCGTAGCGCGGAGTGGAGGGACCTTGCTTTATTGCGCCTGCCACTCAAATAGGTCCCTCGACTACGCTTCGCTCCGCTCGGGACGACGGAGAGGGCAGGAGCCAGGCCATGGCTGACACCAGTTTCGATCTCATCGTCATCGGCGGCGGGCCGGGCGGCTACGTCGCGGCGATCCGGGCGGCGCAGCTCGGCATCAAGACCGCGGTGGTCGAGCGCGAGCACATGGGCGGCATCTGCCTCAACTGGGGCTGCATCCCGACCAAGTCACTGCTGCGCTCCTCCGAGGTCTACGGGCTGATCAAGCACGCCGACGCCTATGGCCTGTCGGTCAAGGACGTGTCGTACGATTCCCAGAAGATCGTCGAGCGCT
>JAFEFF010000006.1 GCA_018240745.1 Pseudomonadota bacterium | reverse complement strand
GCGCTCGGCGTGGCGCCGGCCGAGTGCATCATGGTCGGCGACCGCATCGACAACGACATTGCGCCAGCCAAGGCGCTGGGCATGGCGACCATCCGTTTCCGCACCGGTCGCCATCGCCGCCAGAAGCCACGCTCGCCGGCGGAGACGCCGGATGCCGAGGTGACCGACGTGGCGGAACTCGAGGCGGCGATCTCCGCCTGTGGATAAGTCGTCCCGCATCCCGCCATTCGACCATCGTCCCAACGGACCTGTGGCGCAGGATCTGGGACGAATCGCCCAAAAGCCTTATGAAATCGGCATCGGAGGCGTCCCAGCCGCGTGGGATTCGGGACGTCTCAGTGGTGATGGTGGCTCGCGCCGTAGCGATGGATGTGCAGCGGCGCCTTGGCGAGGCCGGGGCAGAACGTGCCGACCACCTTCTCCAGCCGCTGGTAGAGCTTGCGGGCGTCGCCCATCGGCTTGGCGCGGCGGGCCTGTGACGCGGCGGCCTCGGCGGCGAGCCGGGCGAGGTCGACGGTGAGCAGCCTGCCGTCCTCGACCACCATCCGGCCGCCGACCATCACCGAGTGCACGGCGTTGCCGTCCTCGCTGTGCACGATCTGGTTCACCGGGTCGTTCATCGGGATCCAGTTCACGTGGTGCAGGTCGAGGAAGACGATGTCGGCCTTGTAGCCCGGCGCGATCCGGCCGATCTGCCGGGAGAGGCCGAGCGCCCGCGCGCCGCCCTCGGTCGCGGCCCGCAGCGCCTCCTCGGTCGAGACCCATTGCTCGTGGTCCGGGCCCTGCACCTTCGAGGCGAAGGAGGCGAGCCGCATCGCCTCGTAGACATTCTGGTTGTCCGAGCAGTTCGCACCGTCGGTGCCGACGGCGACGTTGATCCTGGCGTTCAGCATGCCGCGCACGTCGGCGAGCCCGTTGCCCAGCCGCATGTTGGAGCCGGGATTGTGCGCCACCGAGGCGCCCCGATCGCCGAGCCGCTTCATGTCGTCGTCGTCGAGCCACACGCCGTGCGCGACGGTGAAGCGGTCGGTCACCAGGCCGAGCTCGTCCATGTGGGCGGCGAGCGTGGTGCCGTAGCGTTGGAAGCCGGCGATCACCTGGACCTTGGATTCGGCGACATGGCTGTGGATGCCGACGTCGTATTCCTTGGCGAGGTCGCGGCAGGAGATCAGGAAGGCGTCGCTGCAGTGATGCGGGATGGTCGGCGCCAGCGCCAGATGCACCTTCTCGAACGGCCACTTCTGCAGGGCCTTCTTCATCTGCTTCGTCGTCGCCTTCCACGGCGCGAGCCTGAAGCTCTCGATCTCCTTCTGCAGGCCCGGCGACAGGCGCTCCATCAGGCCGGGAATGGCTTCGAAGAAGGTCAGGTCGGCCACCATCGGCGCCAGCACACAGCGCATGCCGACCTCCTCGTAGGCCTTGGCCATCGCCGACAGGCCCTCGACCGAGGGAACAGGGAATTCCGCGGCAAGATCGTAGGCGGCCGTGCAGCCTTTCAGCAGCATCTCCGCCGCGCCGATCTTGGCCGAGAGATATTTGTCATCCAGCGTTCGGCCGATGCCGTTCCATTGGCTGGCCGTCAGCAGCAACTCGAGCGACCAGCGATCGTGAAGCCCTTTCGAAAGATTTCCGGGCCCATGCGTGTGCGCATTGATCAGGCCGGGATGCATCAGCCGGTTCCGCGCGTCGATGGTCGCGGAGCCCTCCGGCGCGGCGAGGCCGGGTCGGCCGATCTCCGAGATCGTGTCGCCCTTGACGAGGATATCGGCGGGCGCCGCCTGGTGCCTGTCGATGTCGAGAAGCTTTCCGCCGCGAACGACGGTGTAGGGATTTTTCTTCGGCATGGCTGTCACAGTCTCGCAAACTCGACGCCATCAAGGCGACTGAAATCGCGAAGGCGCCGGCTCGGCAACGTCCGGAATCGCGCGGGATCGCGGCTTGAGCGGGCGAGGATAACCCCTGTACCATTCGCGCAGGCCAGGGAAGGACTCATCCATGCAGCACGAGCTGATTTCCGGCGACAACCATATCGATCTCACCTACTGCCCGACCGATCTGTGGTCGTCGCAGGCGCCTGCGAAGTGGCAGAAGAACGCGCCGCGCGTCGAGGAGCGCAACGACGGCCAGCACTGGTTCGTCGACGACAAGGACCGCGGCATGTGGAACGGCGTCGGTCCGGGCTTCCTGCCGTACAAGAAGGGCTCGTTCGGCCATGTCGACGAGATGAAGGACGCCGGGTTCGAATGGGATTCGTACCCGGGCGCCGTGCCGCGGCCGACCACGCCCGAGCTGCGCATCGCCGATCTCGACCGCGACGGCCTCACCAAGGAGATCATCTACGGCTGCCTGATGGTCAACGACCTGGTCGACGACGTCGAGCTGCGCAACTGGGTCAACCAGCGCTACAACGACTGGGCGGCCGACTTCGCCCGCCGCGCCGACCCCAACCGCGTCTTCCCGCTCGCCATCATCCCCAACACCGATCCCGAGGTGGCGGCCGCCGAGGTGCGGCGCTGCGCGAGGATGGGCCTGAAGGGCGGCGACCTCGCCTTCAAGCGCATGAGCCTGCCGCTCTACCATCACGGCTGGTATCCGCTGTGGGAGGCGGCAGCGGAATGCCGGTTCCCGATCTCCTTCCATTCGACCGGCTTCAAGAACGTGCGCGCGCCCGACACGCCGGAGATGGAGAGGGAGTACATGGTGCAGCACCGGCTGGTGCGCTCGGCGCTGTTCCAGCTCGACACCATGGAGGTGCTGGTCTCGCTGCTCGCCTCGGGCGCCTGCGAGAAGTATCCCGAGTTCAACTTCGTGCTGGGCGAATCGGGCGTGACCTGGCTGCCTTACGTATTCGACCGGCTCGATACCGAGTACCACGACCGCGCCCGGGCGCTCGGCTTCAAGATGAAGCCCAGCGACTACTTCCGCCGCCAGGGATACGTGACCTACCAGCAGGACAAGTACCTCGAGCCGATCGTGCCGCTGATCGGCGAGGACAACATCATCTGGGGCGCCGACTACCCGCATCCCGATTGCATCTGGCCCAACTCGCGCGAGACGTTGACCAGGAACCTCGCCGGCTTCTCGTCCTCGGTGCAGAAGAAGATCGTGCACGACAACGTCGCGCGGCTGTACAGCCTGGCGTGACGATGCTCGCGCGAGTGCGAACCACTTCGCGCCGAGATCGAATTTGAGCCACATCAAATCGGGGCCGGACAGAGTCTCGTAGCGTGTCCCGGACGTTGTGATACGGCAGTGGGCCGCAGTCGTGGAACAACACCGCGTTCGCTTCAGGTGCTGGAGGAGATCCTGACCGACAACGAGGTCGCGCTTCCCTCCGGAATCTGAACGGACCCTCGGGAGCCGTTCGACCTGCCCGAAGGGCTCCCGGGCGGTTTCCTGAGGCGCGGTTTCCCGAGGACCGCATGAAATCTGTTCCTGTCCTGGTGTGCGCCCTGCTGCTCGCGGTGCTTCCCGCCTGCAGCACCTTTCCCGGCGCCGACGGCCGCTACGCCACTCATGATCGGGGTGCCGGCAATCGCGGCATGGCGCGGACCGGTCTGCCGCCGGTCCCCTACCTGCCGCGCTGACCCACCGTCCCCATTTCCCGCCGCGGATATTGTACGGTGCAAGGGCGGGAGGTGTTGCGTGATCGTGATCGTTGGCGGCGGCGTGATGGGCTCTTCCATCGCCTGGCATCTGGCGGGCGAGCCGGCTTTCGATGGCAAGATCGTCGTCGTCGAGCGCGACCCGACCTATGCGCGGGCCTCGTCGGCCCTTTCGGCGAGCTCGATCCGCCAGCAGTTCTCGACGCCGCTCAACATCCACCTGTCGCGCTACGGCATCGGCTTCCTGCGCCGGGCGAAAGAACTGCTCGACGTCGATCTCGGCCTCAAGGAGCCGGGCTACCTGTTCCTGGCCAGCGCCGCCGGAGAGGCCGTGCTTCGCGCCAATCACGCGATCCAGAAGGGCGAGGGGTGCGCCGTCGAGCTGCTCGAGCCGGCGGGCCTGGCGCAGCGGTTCCCGGCTCTGTCGACCAACGGCATCGCGCTCGCCTCGCACG
>JAFEFF010000069.1 GCA_018240745.1 Pseudomonadota bacterium | reverse complement strand
TCCGCCGCGCACGTTATCCACAGCTCTGTCGCCCTGAGCGAAGCGAAGGACCTGATGCCGCTTCAACGAGCGTGCCTGTCGACGCGGCGATGAGGTCCTTCGCTGCGCTCAGGACGACAGGGGGGGGTGTGTTCCAGTAGTCGTGATGCGAGCCTGGAGCCTTCGGCTTTGCTCTGGCCGCGCTCCCAGCAAGAACGGCGCGGATGGGACAGGGCGAGATCGAAGCAGCCTGAGGTTGAACTCTTCAACAGGCTTCGCGAATTTAGTCTTCCTTATGCAACCCAGTATGTACGCCGTTGCGCACGCAGTGGTAGTGTAGCCGCGTCTGTTGGGGAGTAATTGGGGAGACAACGAAAATGCAAGCGGAACAGCAACAGGCGCCGGCTTCGGCCGGTGCCCTGCGGACGGTCGTGTGCGCCCTCGTGGCGGCGAGCCAGGTCGCGGCCTGCGCAAAGGGGCCCGACTCCATCGAAGCAAAGTATGTGAGCCCGCATCAGTACCAGAACTGGAGTTGCGACCAGCTCACCGAGGAGAGGATCAGGCTCACCAAGGAGGTCGATCGCGTGGGCGGTCTGCAACGGGAGAATGCAAACGCCGACACCGCCATGATGGCGGTGGGACTGATCATCTTCTGGCCGGCTCTGATCGGGCTGGCGGCAACCAAGGACCGGAAGGAAGAGCTCGGCCGCCTCAAGGGGGAATACGAAGCGGTGGATTCCTCACTCAAGGGCAAGGCGTGCACGCTCCCTCCGCCCGGTCCCGTCGTCGCCGCTGTCGCGCCGACCACGCCCGTTGCGACTGCCGTTGCGACGGCCGCGCCGCCGCCGGCCGCTCCGGCTCCCGTCGCGACGGCATCCATGGACGGCACCTACAAGGGGCCGGGCAAGACCGACTCCTGGTGCCTCACGCCGACGCTCAACGTCGCCGTGAAGGGGAGCGCCATTGAAGGTGAATTGTCCGAGGGATCGGGCGCCAAGGCGACGAGCAGCGTCAGGGGGACGGTGCATCCCAACGGGGTCATCTCACTCGACTTCAAGGGCAACGACGACAAGTACTTCAGCGGGAAGGTGGATGGCACGCTGAAGGACGACATGCTGTCGGTCAGCTTCCGATCCAAGGCGGCGTCCGCGTGCCGGATGGAGTTCGCCCTCAAGAAGGAGTGACTCGGACGGGCGCGCGGCAGGGTCAATGTCCAGGCTGACATCCGCCGCGCGCGTATCGACAGGTATGGCTATCGCATATGCGCCTTCCGTCGTCTTGACCGGAGCGCGAAGCGCGGAGCGGAGAGACCTTTTTTCGACGACAAGCTGCCTATCGCCGAAAAAAGGTCTCTCCACGCGGCCCTTCGGGCCTTGGTCGAGACGACGGAAGGCGCATATGCGATAGCCCTAGGACGACAGGGGTGTGTTCCAGTCGTCGGCGCGCTGCATTGGCGGGAGCGGCCGCAGCCGTGGGCCATTTCGCGACCCACGAGCCGGGCGTCGGTGTTCGGGATCGGCCGGGAATGCCTTGGCGTCGGGCCGGGTCTCGGGGACAATGCGGCCGGTCGCGTTCGCAGTTGGTTAGCCTCGCATGCTGCCGGAGGGGACGATGACGGCGATCGACGAGCGGCTGCTCGAAAGCAGGATGACTGAGATCGAGCGGGCCCGCGCCTGGAGTCCGCGCGTGATCTCGAAGTTCGAGACGCTCATCCGCACCGGTGACGAAGTCGCGCTCTACCGCGCGAACCCGCTGACCTTCGCGCGCGATCGCGCCGTGGCCGAGGCGGAATCCATCGATCTCTTCCTCCATGCGGCGCGGCTCGGGTTGCTCGACATGCATTGGGACATCCTGTGCCCGCACTCCGGACTGGTCCTCGAGAGCTTTGGCAAGCTGCAGGCGCTCAGGAGCCACTTCGTCTGCGGCCTGTGCGACATCGACGGCCAGACCGAGCTGGACGATTTCATCGAGGTCTCGTTCTCGGTGTCGCCCCAGGTCCGGCGCCTGTCGCTGCACGACACCGACAGCCTGTCGATCGAGGACCTGCACTGGCGGCTGGCCTTTGCCGACAGCGGCCGCTTTCCGGGCGGGCAGACCCGGTTCGTCGACTTCCTGCGCGGCCTGGTCCGCGGCATGAGCTACCTGCCGCCCGGCACCACGACGAAGCTGGCGGCCGAGCTCGGCCCGGGCGCCGTCTCCGGGGTGAACGTCCAGACGCAGGCCGGATTCATGATACCGGTCGGCGGCGCGCCGGCCAGAACGCCGAGCGTCGTTCGCATCGACTACAACGGGCAGCGCTTCACGCCGGCGGTGTCGCAGCTCCCGCCGGGGCCGGCGGTGTTCGAGATCACCAACAGCGGCCCGCGCCGCGGCGCGCTGCTCCTGATCAACTGGCCGCCGGAGATCGTCGCCCTGCCAGCCAAGCCGGCGCTCGAGTTCGACCCCTACCTTTCCGGCGGCATGCTGCTCACGCGCCAGACTTTCCGCAGGCTGTTCCGCTCCGAGCGCGTCGACGAGGAAGAGGGGCTCGGGATCCGGCAGGTGACGTTCCTGTTCACCGACCTCAAGGGCTCGACGGCGCTGTACGAGCGTCTCGGCGATCTCAACGCCTACGCGCTGGTGCGCGAGCACTTCGCCCTGCTCGATGCCGCGGCGCACCGGCACGCCGGCGCGATCGTCAAGACGATCGGCGATGCCGTCATGGCCGCCTTCTCGCGGCCGGTCGATGCGGTCTCGGCGGCGCTGCGCATCCTCCAGGAAATCGGCGAGTTCAATCGCCAGCACGGCGGGCCGGCGATCATCCTCAAGATCGGCGCCCATTGTGGCCCGTCGATCGCGGTGACGCTCAACGAGAATCTCGACTATTTCGGCCAGACCGTGAACATCGCCGCGCGCGTGCAGTCGTTCGCCGATGCCGGACAGATCTGCCTGAGCGAGGCGCTCTATACCGCGCCGGGCGTTCGCGATCTGCTCGCGGGCTACGACGTCGCCGAATTCGATGCACCCCTGCGCGGCGTCGAAGGCAATGCGCGCGTCTATCGCATCGCGGATGGCGGCGCGGGCCGGGAGGATGGTCAGCCGGCCGATGGGCTGGGAGAGAGGCAATCCACCGGCCGGCTGTGAGTCGGCGAAGCCTCCCTGAGGACCCGTCGACGCAAGCTCAATCGCGCCGGCGCCGCGCGCGCTCCAGTGATCATCACGTGGTGCGGCAAGAACGGGCCGCGCCGGCGATGATCAATCGGTGACCGAAGGCGGTGCGATCGGTGATTTACGGGACGGCCGGCTTCGGGGACGATGGCTGCGCGATGCCCGGAAGCGACTTGAATCTCGAAGCCCTGAACGTCCTGCTGCAAAGGGTGCGGCGAAATCCCAACGACTGGGCGCTTCGCATCCGCGCCGCCGCCGAGGTCGCGGTGCTGGCCGAGCATACGATTTCCGACGATGAGGGCGGGGACCGGCTGCTCGCCGACGCGATCGCCGGGGCGAGACTGCTGCGCCGGGCCCTCGAACGGTCGAACAAGACCGAGCAGGCCTCGTCGAACGACACCGCGGCCGTCAATGCGTGGATCGACCGACTTCAGACCCTGCTGCTCAAGATCATCGAGCGTCCCGAGCGCTACTAGCGGTCGCTCTGCTCGCGGTCCCGGTCGCGCTCGTGTTCCCGTTCGGCCACCAGACGGTCGAAGCGCGTGAGATCGACGCCCGCAAGCTGGCCGATCTTCGCGCGGGTGAGGGGATCGACCGGCCGGCCGTCGGTCAGGACCTCGAAATGCAGGTGCGGGCCGGTCGAGCGGCCGGTGCTGCCGCTGAAGGCGACCAGCTCGCCGCGCGACACGTGCACGCCCGGCTTGATGCCCGGCGCAAAGCGCGAGAGATGGCCGTAAGCGGTGGCGAGGCCGTCGCCGTGCTCGATGCGCACGTAGTTGCCGTAGCCGGCGTAAGGGCCGACCTTCTCGATCACGCCGTCCGAGGCGGCATAGACCGGCGTGCCGATCGGCACCGCGAGGTCGACGCCCTCGTGCATGAAGGCGCGGGGCGCGAGCAGCCGCGGCCCGTAGCCGGCGAACTGGCGATGCGCCTGGTGCATCGCCACCATGGCGGCGATCTGCGCCGCCCGGGCGCTGTGATAGCGGCCGGCGGTGTAATGCGGCAGGGGCAGGGCGCCCGGCACGGGGCCGACCGCCTCGCCGCCGGCGAACGGATCGCCGCGCAGGCCGAAGGGCGAGGAGACCATCACCTGTTCGACCGGCAGCGCCAGCGTGGGCGGCTTCGCCGCCTGCCCCGACGTGAGGAAGAACTGCTCGCCGCCTTCGCTCGGCCGGAAGCGATGGATCGCCGCCGTGTTGCCGGAGGCCGAGCGGACTTCCATCCACTGCACGCGGCCAATCCCGATCGGTTGGCCTTCGACCGTGAAGGTGTGCTGCCAGCTCACGTAGAAGCGGTCGCCGTCCTGCGGCTTCGGGACATCGACCGCGGCATCCCAGGCGCGCAGTGCCGCGACAAGCGCGGCGCGCGGCACCCCTGCACGGGCGCCCGAGTCCGCGAGCGAGCCCGTCACCACACCGCTCGCGCCGTAGGTGCGGGTGAAAGGCAGCAGCTCCTGCACCCGCGCGTCATCGTCGGCGCTGCCCAGCAGCCGCTGCTCGGCGCTGGTGGCCTCCGTCTCCTTCGATTGAGCCTTGGCGGGCGACAGTGCGCCCGTGCCCATGAAAAAAGCGGCCAACGCCGCTCCGACTGCCCCTTTTGTCACGGAGACGCTTTTACACCGCACAAAATGGCGCTGGTGTGATTAGCATGGTTGCTGTGCGCATCTGGCGCACGGTGTGCGGTCGGCGTACGGAGGCAACAATGCGCGGCCTGCTGGCGGCTTTCCTGCTGGCGTCGAGTGCCCTGCCGGCGGCCGCGGCCGATCCGACGCAGGCCTTCGTCGCGCAGGCCGTCGCGGTCAACAAGTTCCAGCTCGCCGCCAGCCAGCTTGCGCTGCGCAAGACGCAGTCCAACGTCGTGCACGATTTCGCGCACCAGATGATGCTCGACTATTCGGTGGCGGTCATGAAGCTGCGCCAGGCCGCGGCGGAGGCCAAGCTGCCGCTGCACGACGCGCTCGATCCGCCGCACAAGGCGCTGCTCGACGCGCTGACCCATACGCCGCCCGGCAAGACTCTCTCCAGGGCGTATTTCGAGGCCGAGGAGAAGACGCTGCGCGACGACACGGCGATCTTCCAGGCCTATGCCGCGAACGGCGACAACGAGCGGCTGACGCTCTATGCGCAGGAGATGGTGCCGGTGATGCAGGGCGAGCTCGAGCAGCTCGGCAAGCTGCGGAAGTAGGAGCGCGCCGGTGCCCGCGTTCAGCGGCCGAACAGGCGATCGAGCGCGTCGAGGAACGGGTTGCTCTGGCGCGGCGGCGCCCACGTGGACCGGTAGCTCTGCACCGCCCGCGGCCGCGGCGGAGGCGGGGGCGCCGCACCGGGTTCGTGCCGCAGCTCGGCCAGCATGTCCCTGTCGGCGATACCGGTCGGCTGAAGGCCGTGCGCCTGCTGATAGCGGGTCACCGCGGCGGCGGTCTTCGGTCCGTTGGCACCGTCGATCGGCCCGGGATCGAAGCCCAGCGACTGCAGTCGGCCCTGCAGTTCGCGAATGTCGTTCGGCGCCGACAGAGGCGGTGAGGGCGGCGACGCCGGCGGGGGTTGCGTGGCGGGCCTGGCCGGCGGGATCGGCGGCAGGACGGCGCGCGCCCCGGTCGCCGTCGTCATGCTCGTCGCCGGGGCGGCGGTCGATGCCGTCGATGCAGAGGACGTCCCGCTGGCGGGCGCTGCCGTCGCTGCCGTGGTCGGCGCGCTCTTGCTGGCGACGATCTCCTGCGCGGTCGGCGGCGGGACGTCGGGCGTGGGCGGCGCCACATCGGCGACATGGCGAGGACGCGACGAATGGCCCGGCGGGCCGTTCACCAGGAAGCCGACGAAGGCGCCGGCGGCGACGGCGCCGACGCCGATGCCGAGCGACCAGGCGATCGCGTAACCCCAGCCGGTGGTACGCCGGTGCGTGGCCACGCTCGCCGCGCGCGGCGGTATGGCGGGATGCGGCGGCTCGACCAGCGCCGGCCCCAGGCGCAGCAGCGGCGGCCGGCGCGGTTCGGGGTCGGAGCCGACCACCTCGCGCACCGCCGCCTTCATCGCCGGCGACGGTTCCGTCGGCGGCGGCGCTGGCGCCGGGCGCAGATGCGCTGCGCGCGACGCCGGCTCGCCGCCGGGGCGGATCGACGCCCAGATCGAGTCCATCGTCGGCGGCGTCGCCGACGGTCTCGAGGGCGGTGTCGCTGGAGGCGGTGGAGCGGGCGACGGCCGCGAGGGCGGTGCCGGTGGCGTCGGCTTCGCCTCGCGCATCGGCGGCGGAGCGGGCGCGGGCTTCGGCGCCGGCGCGGCACGCGGCGGTTCGGGAGGCGGCGCGGCGGCAGCCTCTCGCTGGGGCGGCGGAGTCGGCGCCGGTGCGGATGGAGGCGGCGATGCGCGGGTCGGCGCGGGCGTCGCGTCGCGCGCCACAGTCCGCGGCGTGGGCTTGGGGGACGGAGGCGCACGGGGCGGCTCGGGCGCCGGGGGCGCTTCGCGCGCGACAGCCGGCGGTATCGGCGCAGGTCGAGGCGGCGGCGGCGTGCGAGGCGGTTCCGCTGCCGGCGGTGCCGCCTCGCGGATCGGCGCGGGAGCCGGCGGCAGCGAGACAGGCCTTGGCGGAACCGGCGCGCGCGAGGGTTCCGGCGCCGGCGGCACGACACGCGCAATCGGCGGCGCCGGCGGCGTCCTCGGCGGCGACGCGTGCGGCGGTCCAGGCGAAGTCCTCGCTTGCCGAGGCGAGGACCCTCCGGTGGCTTCGCGCGCGACGGCCGGCGG
>JAFEFF010000068.1:0-12500 GCA_018240745.1 Pseudomonadota bacterium | reverse complement strand
TGGCCGGCTACAACGGCGGCTACGGCATCTTCGTGAAGCTCGAGCACACGCGCGACATCGGCACCGGCTACGGGCACATGTCCCGCCTCGGTCCGGGCATCAAGCCGGGCGTGGCGGTGCGCCAGGGCCAGGTGATCGGCTTCGTCGGCTCGACCGGCATGTCGACCGGCCCGCACCTGCACTACGAATTCTACCGCGGCGGGCATCCGGTCAATCCGCTGGCGCAGAAGTTCGCGATGCAGGCCTCGCTTGGCGGCAAGGACCTTGCCCGTTTCCAGGGCCTCGCGCGCCAGTACCTGACGCAATTCAGGACCGCGCCGGCCGCGACGGCGAGCAGGCCCGAGACGACCGACGAAGCGCCGGCGGCGAAGGCCATCCGTGCCAAGCGCCAGACGGCGAACGAGAGCAGCCAGCCGAACATCGCCGCGCGCTCGCGCATCGTGCCGAAGAAGCGCGTCGACACGACGATCACACCGAGCCAGCCGGCGCGGTCGGGCACCGCCGTGTCGACGCCCGCGGTGAAGCACAAGTCGAAAGCGACTCCGCACGTCGCGCACAAACACAAGACGACGAAGAAGATCGTGGCCCACCAGGCTCACAAGACCAAGGCCGTCGCGACGAGGCACAAGAAGAAGGCGGGCGCCACGCCGCAACTGGCGACCGGCAACTGACACGAGAAAGGGCCGCATGACGCGGCCCTTTCTCTTTTCGGTTGTAGCGACTGCTCGGCGATCCGCCGCTCGGAGGCGGCTTAGTCGGCCGCCTCGCTCATCACCTGCTCGCCGCCGACGGTCAGCTCGCCGTTCCGGACACCGATCTCGACGGTCTCGCCGTCGCGGATCCTGCCCTCGAGCAGCTGGGTCGCCAGCGGATTCTGCAGGCTGCGCTGGATCACCCGCTTCAAGGGGCGCGCACCGTAGACCGGATCGTAGCCGCGGTTGGCCAGCCACTGCAGCGCCTTGCTGTCGAACTTCAGCTCGATCTTGCGATCGCTCAGCAGCTTGCGCAGCCGGTTGAGCTGGATTTCGACGATGTCCGTCATGTTCGCGCGGCTCAACCGGTTGAACAGCAGGATCTCGTCGAGGCGGTTGAGGAACTCCGGCCGGAAGGCGCGGCGCACCTCTTCCATCACCTGCTCGCGCACCGTCTCGGCCGGCTCGCCCTCCTTGAGCGCGGCAAGATGCGCGCTGCCGAGGTTCGACGTCAGGATGATCAGCGTGTTCTTGAAGTCGACCGTACGGCCCTGACCGTCGGTCAGGCGACCGTCGTCCAGCACCTGCAGCAGGACATTGAACACGTCCGGATGCGCCTTCTCGACCTCGTCGAACAAGACCACCTGGTAGGGTCGCCGGCGCACCGCCTCGGTGAGCACGCCGCCCTCGTCGTAGCCGACATAGCCCGGAGGCGCGCCGATCAGACGGCTGACGGCATGCTTCTCCATGAACTCGCTCATGTCGATGCGCACCATCGCCTGGTCGTCGTCGAACAGGAATTCGGCGATCGCCTTGGTCAGCTCGGTCTTGCCGACGCCGGTCGGGCCGAGGAACAGGAACGAGCCGATCGGCCGGTTCGGATCCTGCAGGCCGGCACGGGCGCGCCGTACGGCGTTCGCCACCGCGCGGACGGCATCGTCCTGGCCGATGACGCGCTTCTCGATCTGCTCCTCCATACGGAGCAGCTTGGCGCGCTCACCCTCGAGCATCTTGTCGACGGGCACGCCGGTCCAGCGCGACACGACGGCCGCGATATCCTCGGGAGTGACTTCCTCCTTGACACCCTTGCCGCCGGCCACCTCGTGGCCCTCGGCCTCCTTGAGCTTCTTCTCGAGGTCGGGGATCACGCCGTAGGCGAGCTCGCCCGCCTTCGCCAGCTCGCCCTTGCGCTGGGCGATGTCGAGCTCCGATCGCGCCTTGTCGAGCTGCTCCTTGAGCTTCTGCGAATCGGCGAGCTTGTCCTTGGCCGACTTCCACGAGGCGGTCAGCGAGGCGGACTTCTGCTCGAGCTCGCTCAACTCCTTCTCGAGCCGCTCGAGGCGGTCCCGCGAGGCCTGGTCGGTCTCCTTCTTCAGCGCCTCGCGCTCGATCTTGAGCATGATGATGCGCCGGTCGAGCTCGTCCAGTTCCTCGGGCTTGCTGTCGACCTGCATGCGGATGCGGCTCGCGGCCTCATCCATCAGGTCGATCGCCTTGTCGGGCAGGAAGCGGTCGGTGATGTAGCGGTTGGAGAGCGTCGCAGCGGCGACGATCGCGGCATCCGCGATGCGCACGCCATGGTGGAGCTCGTACTTCTCCTTGAGGCCGCGCAGGATCGAGATCGTGTCCTCGACCGTCGGCTCGGCGACGAACACCGGCTGGAAACGACGGGCGAGTGCCGCGTCCTTCTCGATGTGCTTGCGGTACTCGTCGAGCGTCGTGGCGCCCACGCAATGCAGCTCGCCGCGCGCCAGCGCGGGCTTCAGCATGTTGGAGGCGTCCATCGCGCCGTCGGCCTTGCCGGCACCAATCAGCGTGTGCAGCTCGTCGATGAAGACGATGATGTCGCCTTCGGACGAGGCGATCTCGGACAGCACGGCCTTCAGGCGCTCCTCGAACTCACCGCGATACTTGGCGCCGGCGACCATCGCGCCGAGATCGAGCGCCATCAGCTTCTTGCCCTTCAGCGATTCGGGCACGTCGTCGTTGACGATGCGCAGCGCCAAGCCCTCGGCGATCGCGGTCTTGCCGACGCCGGGCTCGCCGATCAGCACGGGATTGTTCTTTGTGCGGCGGCTCAGCACCTGGATGGTCCGACGGATTTCCTCGTCGCGGCCGATCACCGGATCGAGCTTGCCGTCGCGCGCCGACTGGGTGAGGTCGCGGGCATACTTCTTGAGCGCGTCGTAGCTGCCCTCGGCACCGGCCGAGTCGGCCGTGCGGCCCTTGCGCAGCCCGGCGATCGCCTTCTCCAGCGCCTGCGGCTTCACGCCGGCGTCGGCCAGCGCCTTGGCAGCGTCGGTACCCTTGGCGAGCACCAGCGCCATCAGCATGCGCTCGACGGTGACGAACGAGTCGCCCGCCTTCTCGGCGATCGATTCGGCCTGGTCGAAAATGCGCGCCGTCTCCGGCGCCATGTAGATTTGGCCCGCGCCCTGCCCTTCGACCTTGGGTTGCCTGGCCAGCGTCGCCTCGACCGCGCGGTGGACGGCGCGGGAGTCGCCGCCTGCGGTGGAGATCAGATTGGCCGCGAGGCCCTCCGGATCGTCCAGCAGGACCTTCAAAAGGTGGTCTGGAATGAAGCGCTGGTGCCCCTCGCGCAGAGCTAGCATTTGCGCGCTCTGCAGGAAACCGCGCATGCGGTCCGTATACTTCTCCTGGTTCATCACTCGACCCTTTCTTCGGACGCCCCCGATCCACGGCAGGCGAAAGAGCGGACCCCTATCCGGGCATCCTGCGCTCGATATGGGGTCGAACGGCCCCGGCGCAAGACCAGACAGCGGCTATGGCCTTTGCGTGTAACGATCGCGCGTTATGAACCGCTGCCACACGATGCAGATCAAAAAAGCAGGGAAAATTTCGGCTGGAAGGCGCGAACGGCCACGTCGGGGGCGGCAACAAGAAGACTGAGTTGCTGGTCGCCATGCTGGCGGCCGAAGGCCGCAAGGACCTCGCGCGCCAAGATCAAGGAGGAGGCGCGCACCAAGGCAATGTCTGCCCATCACAGGTTCGAATACGGCTCTCCAGCGCTGAACAGCGTCATGGCGCTGGCAGTTGTGTCCGGCGGGCTCGGCCTGCCGGGAGTCGTGTTCGGCGCCCTAGGCTTCTTCGCGCCGACCCTGCTTCACTTGTAGAGAGCCTCTAGCTCCGGCGGCTGGCACCCGCCGGCGCGAACTCGGGCACGTCCGGCTGGTCGTCGGCGGCGGGATCCGGGTTCGGTTGCGGACGGCCGCTTTGCAGGAAGGCAACGCCACCCAAGCCGGGCTCGCCGTCGCCGTGCTCGTCGCGCGGACCACGCTCTTCGCGGCCGCCGCGTTCCTCGCGACCGCCCCGCTCTTCGCGACCGCCCTGACGGTTGGTCTGCTGCTCATGCTCCTGCTGGTGCTGCTCAGGCGCGTAGCCATTGGCGCCACTGCCCGGCTGCGGACCGTCGGACTGACCCTGCTGTTGCGGATTGCCGGACTGCTGCTGGCCTTCCTCGCCGCCCTCGCCCCAACCCTGGTTGTTGCGATGGCTGAAGCCGCCCATGGTCTGGATGACGCGGTAGTAGTGATCCGCGTACTGCCAGTAGGCCTCCGCCATGATGCGGTCGCCCGAGGCCGCCGCCTCGCGGGCCAAGGCCTGGTATTTGTCGAATACCTGGTGGGCGTTGCCGCGGACGCGCACGTCCGGCCCGCTGCTATCGAAAATCTGGTTCCGATTGGGCGGACGGTTGGGGTTATGGGGATGGTGCTGTTTGTGATGCTGGTGACCGCCGCCACCGCCACTGCGGCCGCCACGCGACCGCTGCCGATTGTTTGGTCTCATAAACCTGGGCCAGTTACACGCCGGACGGGTTTTGTCTTGACTACCCTCTGCCCTCTCCCGGGCGCCGTCGCAGCTCAATGGTACGAGGGATGTTGGCCCGTGCACACCGCATCTCGGGCCATGCCCCTTCAAAGGGGCCGGACGAAACGTAGTCGCAATCCGCTGGATTGCCAATAGCTTAATGCCTGTTAATTGCCGGCGGCGACGACCCGATCGGTGCCGCCCAGATCCTTCCAGGGAGGTTGCGGGGAGAGTCCGGCAGCGACGAAAAGGCGTGCAATTTCAGGAGCTTGGCCTTCGCCCACTTCGACGGCCATGATGCCGCCCGCTGTGACCAATCGCGGGCCTGCCGCGATAAGGACCTGATATGCGTCGAAACCTTCGGCGCCGCCATCGAGCGCCAGCTGCGGCTCGAAGGATGCGACCTCGGGCATGAGCTTCGGCAGCGCCGCGCTGGCGACATAGGGCGGGTTGGACACGACCAGATCGAACGGCCCGCCAAGCGATTCGATCCAGCCCGGCCGCCGCCAGTCGCCGGCGATCAGGCACGCCCGGCCGGCCACGCCCAGCGCCTCCGCATTCTCCTGTGCCACGGCCAGCGCCTCGGCCGATGCTTCGAGGCCGACGCCATGCGCCTGCGGATACTCGCGCAGCAGGGTGAGGAGCAGGCAGCCCGAGCCGAGGCCGAGATCGGCGATACGCCACGCGCGCGCGCGATCCGGCATCAGCGACAGCACCGCCTCGATCAGCGTCTCGCTGTCGGGCCGTGGCACCAGCACGGCCGGCGAGACCTTGAAGGGCAGGCCCCAGAACTCGCGTTCGCCCAGGATGTACGCCATCGGCTCACGCCGCACCCGCCGCGCAGTGAGCGAGCGGGCGGTCTCGACGACAGTGGCCGGCACCTCGTCGGCGCCGCGGGCTACCAACTGCTCGATGGCGAGGCCGCTCGCATGCGTCAGCAGCAGGCGGGCCTCGAAACGGGCGTTGTCGATGCCGGCGGCGGTCAGCGCAACGGCAGTGTCGCGCAGCAGCGCATCGTAGGAGCTCAGGCCGCGAGCTCCGCCAGCCGCGACGCCTCGTCGTCGGCGATCAGCGCCTCGATGATCTCGTCCAGCCCACGGCCCTCCATCACCTCGGCGAGGTTGTAGAGGGTGAGGTTGATGCGATGGTCGGTGACGCGGCTCTGCGGGAAGTTGTAGGTGCGAATGCGCTCGCTGCGGTCGCCGGAGCCAACCTGGCCCTTGCGGTCGGCGGCGCGCGCATCGTCGCGGCGCTGGCGCTCGGCGTCGTACAGCCGGGCGCGCAGGATCTTCATCGCCTTGGCCTTGTTCTTGTGCTGGCTCTTCTCGTCCTGCTGGCTGACCACGAGGCCGGTCGGGATATGGGTGATGCGCACCGCCGAATCGGTCGTGTTGACCGACTGGCCGCCCGGGCCCGACGCGCGGAAGACGTCGATGCGCAGGTCCTTCTCGTCGATCTTGACGTCGAACTCCTCGGCCTCCGGAAGCACGGCCACTGTCGCCGCCGAGGTGTGGATGCGGCCCGAGGCTTCGGTCGCCGGCACGCGCTGCACGCGGTGCACGCCCGATTCGAACTTCAGCCGGGCGAACACGCCCTTGCCGCTCACGGTCGCGATCGCCTCCTTGTAGCCGCCGATACCGGTGTCGGAGAGCTCCATGATCTCGAACTTCCAGCGGTGCTCGGCCGCGTAGCGCTGGTACATGCGGAACAGGTCGGCGGCAAACAAAGCTGCCTCCTCGCCGCCGGTGCCTGCGCGGATCTCGAGGATGGCGTTCTTCTCGTCAGCCGCGTCCTTGGGCAGCAGCATCCGCTTCACGGACTGCTCGAGCTCGGGCAGCCGCTTCTTGAGGTTGGCGGCTTCCTCCTCGGCCATCGCCCTCATGTCGGGATCGGCCGCCAGCGCCTCGGTGTCTTTCAGCTCCTGCTCCGCCTTGCGCCATTCGTTGACCGCCTCGACCAGTGGCCCGAGGTCGGCGTACTCCTTGGACGCCGCCACGAACTTCTGCGAATCGAGGTTGCCGCCGCTCAACGCCGCCTGCAGCTCGGCATGGCGCGCCACCACCTGGTCGAGTTTCTGGAGAAGGGACATCGCCTAGGACTTAAGCGCTTCCAGGAGCTTGTCCAGCGCGACCTCGCGCTGCTCGCCGCTGTCGAGGTCCTTCACCTGGGCGACGCCCTTGGCGAGCTCGTCATCGCCCAGGATGACCGCGGCGCGGGCATCGAGCTTGTTGGCCCGCTGCATGCGCCGCTTCATGTTGCCGCGATAGTCCTGTTCGACCGTGATCCCGGCGCGGCGCAGGACGCGGGCGATGCCCAGCGCCTTGGCCTCGGCAGCCGGGCCCAGCGGCGCAATGACCACCGGACGCGGCGGGGCCGCCGGCTCGTTGGCCAGCATCATCAGCCGCTCGATGCCGCCCGCCCAGCCGATGCCGGCGGTTGGCGGACCGCCGAGCTCCGCGATCAGGCCGTCGTAGCGGCCGCCGCCCAGCACCGTACCCTGCGCGCCGATGTGGGTGGTGACGAACTCGAAGGCGGTGTGGGTGTAGTAGTCGAGGCCCCGCACCAGGGCGGGGTCGATTTCGAACGGCACGCCGACGGCGACAAGGCCATCCTGCACCCGCTTGAAGAAATCGCGACTCGCCTGGTTGAGATGGTCGGCGAACGAGGGCGCGCCGGCGTTGATCGCCTTGTCGCCCTCGTCCTTGCTGTCGAGGATGCGCAGCGGATTGCGCTGCAGGCGGTCGCGCGAATCCGGCGAGAGCCTGGCGGAGTGCGCAGAATAGTAGTCGACCAGCACCTGGCGGTAGGCCGTGCGGCTCTCCGGATCGCCGAGCGAATTGAGCTTCAGCACGCAGCGATCGAGGATGCCCAGGCGATCGAGGATGTCGGCGGCGACCGAGATCACCTCGATGTCGGCGCCCGGCTCGGGGGCGCCCAGCACCTCGAGATCGATCTGGTGGAACTGCCGCTGCCGGCCCTTCTGCGGCCGCTCGTAGCGGAACATCGGCCCGGCCGCGAAGATCTTCAGCGGCAGTTGCTGCGCCAGCTCGCCGTTGGAGACGAAGGCTCGGCAGATGCCGGCGGTGTACTCCGGCCGCAGCGTCAGGCTTTCGCCGCCGCGGTCCTGGAAGGTGTACATCTCCTTGGAGACCACGTCGGTGGTCTCGCCGATGCCGCGCGCGAACAGCTCGGTGAACTCGAAGATCGGCGTCGCCATCTCGCGATAGCCGTAGAGGCGCGCGACGTCGCGCGCGGTCTCGACGACGTGCGCGAAGCGCCGATACTCGTCGGGGAGGAGGTCGTGCGTTCCACGCACGGGCTGCATCTTGCTCACGGGAAATCGCCTTGAAGAGAGATCGACGGAAAGAGACCGGAAGTCGCTGCTACTCCGCGGCAACCTTGTGTCGCTCGGCCTCGATCTCCGCCGCCTTCTTCTCGATCAGCTCGGCCAGGTGGTCGACGATGCCGGCATCCTTCAGCCGGTGGTGCGGCACGCCCGCGACATAGACCTGATGCGTGCCGTTGCCACCGCCGGTGAAACCAATATCGGTCTCGCGCGCCTCGCCCGGGCCGTTCACGACGCAGCCGATCACCGATACCGTCATCGGCGTGGTGATGTGGGCGACGCGCTTCTCCAGAGCTTCGACGGTCTTGATCACGTCGTACTGCTGTCGCGCGCAGGACGGGCAGGAAATGACGTTGACGCCGCGGTGACGCAGGTTGAGCGCCTTCAGCATCTCGAAGCCGACGCGTACCTCTTCCTCCGGCTCGGCCGAAAGCGAGACGCGGATCGTGTCGCCGATGCCGGCCCACAGCAGCGACCCGATGCCAATGGAGGACTTCACCGTTCCGGTGCGCGTGCCGCCCGCCTCGGTGACGCCGACATGCAAGGGGTAGTCGCAGGCATCGGCGAGCTGCTGGTACGCCGCGACCGCGAGGAAGACGTCGGACGCCTTCACGCTGATCTTGAAGTCGTGGAAGTCGTGGTCCTGCAGGATGCGCGCGTGGTCGAGCGCGCTCTCCACCATCGCCTCCGGGCAGGGCTCGCCGTACTTCTCGAGCAGGTCCCTCTCGAGCGAGCCGGCATTGACGCCGATGCGCATCGACACGCCATGGTCCTTGGCTGCCTTGATGACCTCGCGCACCCGTTCGGCGCTGCCGATGTTGCCGGGATTGATGCGCAGGCAGGCGGCCCCCGCGTCGGCGGCCTCGAGCGCGCGCTTGTAGTGGAAATGGATGTCGGCCACGATCGGCACGCGGCTCGCCTTGACGATCTTGTGCAGCGCCTCGGTCGAGGCCTCGTCCGGGCAGGAGACGCGGATGATGTCGACTCCGGCCTCCTCGCAGCGCTTGATCTGCGCGATCGTGGCGTCGGCGTCGGCGGTCAGCGTGTTGGTCATCGTCTGAACGGTGATCGGCGCGCCATCGCCGACCGGCACGGACCCGACCATGACCCGCCGCGATTTGCGGCGCACGATGTCGCGATAAGGGCGGATGCTCATGGCGCGGCAATCTACTCGGCCCGCGCCCTCTAATCCAGCTACGGAATAGCGGCTATCGCGCGTCGATAATGCGGTACGAAATGCCCGCCGGAACGGTGTAGCTCTCGCCGGCGCGCACATAGGTCTGCGTCAGGACCTCGCCTGCGGGACCGCGCAGTTCGATCCAGCTGTTGGACCGCGCAAACACCTTGGTGTCCGCTTGCATCGGCGGTGTCGCGACAGGTGCGGCAGGCGGTGCGGTCGCTTCCTGAGGTGCGGGCTGCTGAGCGAGCGGTGCGGGCGCAGGAGCCGGCGCCTGGGCGGCCTGAGCCTGGCCGATGCCCGGTGCCGGCATCATGACCGGCGGTGGCGGAGACGGGGGCATGGCCGCGGGCGGCACAGCCGACGCTCCCGCCTCGGTCTCCTGCTTCGGCGCAGGCCATACCTCGTTCGCCGCGGCGGCGGCAGGCGACGACGCCGGTGCAGCGGGCACAGCAGCGGCCGGTGCAGGGGCAGAAGCGGCCGAGGTCGGAGCCGCCGGAGTGGAAGCACCAGGGGCAGGAGCGGTCTGCGTGGTCGCTTCCTGCGTCGTCTGCGTCGCCGGCGGGCTCGGCTTGTCGGCGGACGGCACAGTCGCGGGCTGCGGCGCCGGCGCGGGGGTGGCCATCAAGCGATCCGGCACAGGCGGCACCTTCTCACTCACGATCATCTGCTGGCGTGGCAGGTAGTGCCACACGGCGTAGCCGGCGGCGATCACCAGCAGCACCGTCAGAACGGCGAGCCCGATCGGTGCGCGCCTTTCGACCAGAGGGAAGTCGGCCGGCAGGGTCACCGGACGCGCGATCGGCACGGGACCCGACAGCTGGTACGCCGTCATCACCTTGTCCGCATCGAGGCCGATATGATTGGCGTAGGCGCGAAGGAACGCCGGAATATAGGCAGCACCCGGCAACTGATCGAAGCGACCTTGCTCGATCGCCTCGAGATAGCGACTGCGAATGCGAAGGCGCGCGGCAACATCATCGATTGCGAGTTCGCGCGCAATGCGCTGATCCCGCAGCAAACGACCGACCGCCCGGCCTGGAGATGCCTCTCGCTCCATGCTCCGCCAATCAACTTGGTCCGGCATGAGCCCCCTCTAATGCCTAACGTCGACGTTCTACCAGAGGCTCTTTGGCAGGGCAAAACCGATTCGGGTTTTGCCGCTATATTTCGACTGCGTGATCGGCCGCGAAAAGACGCAGCGTCTCGCGCAGAGGATGATCGGGTTGTGCAAGTACAGAAGTGACAAAATCGCTGGCTTCCTTGAGGTCGAGGGAACGGACCATGGCCTTGACCGGCCCGATCGATCCCGGCGCCATCGACAAAGTGCGAACGCCGAGGGCGAGCAAGGCGAGCGCCTCGACCGGGCGGCCGGCCATTTCGCCGCAGACCGAAAGATCCACGCCCGCCGGCCTCGTCTTCTCAACCACAAAATGTAGCAGTCGCAGCAGCGCCGGGCTCAAGGTGTCGTAGCGCCCGGCGACGCGGGTATTGCCCCGGTCGGCTGCGTACAGGAATTGCAACAGATCGTTGGTGCCGACCGAGATGAAGTCGACGTGCGGCAACAGACTGTCGAGCTGCCATGCCAGCGCCGGCACTTCGAACATCACGCCGACGCGCAGGCGCTCGGGTACGGCAAGCCCACGGCGGCGCGCGCGGTCGAGCTCGAGTTCGAGCAGCCTGCGTGCACCCAACAACTCGGACACCTCGGCGATCATCGGGAACATCACCGAGAGCGGCCGGCCGTTGGCCGCCTGGATCAGCGCGCGCAACTGCCGGCGCAGCATCGCCGGCCGATCGAGGCCGATGCGGATCGCGCGCCAGCCCATTGCCGGATTCTCGTCGCCGAACGCGCCGACATAGGGCAGCACCTTGTCGCCGCCGACGTCGAGCGTGCGGAACGTCACCGGCTTGCCGTCGGCGACGTCGAGCACGCGACTGTAGAGCCACGCCTGCGCATCGACGTCGGGAAACTCCGATCGCACCATGAACGGGATCTCGGTGCGATAGAGGCCGACGCCGTCGGCGCCGGTCTCGTCGAGATGCTGCATGTCGATCAGCAGGCCCGCGTTGATGTGCAGGCCGATGCGCGCCTGGTCGCGCGTCGCCGACGGCAGCTCGCGCAGGGCGGCGTACTTGCGCAGCCGCTCCGCGCGCGCCTCGATCGCGGTGCTGATGGTCTGGACGATATCCTCGGCCGGCCGCACCAGAACCTGCGCATGATCGCCGTCGATGATCATCGAATCGCCCGGCTCGATGCGCGCCAGCACGTCGGGTGCCCGGCCGACCACCGGGATGTCGAGCGCGCGCGCGACGATCGCGACATGGCTCAGCGCCGAACCTTCCTCCAACACCACGCCGCGCAGGCGCGCGCGGTCGTAGTCGAGCAGCTCGGCCGGCCCCATATCGCGCGCGATCACGATCATGTCGTCGGGCAGCGTCGTCGGATCGAGAGCGGCGCGGCCGGTCAGCCTGAGCTGAACGCGGTTGGTGAGATCCTGCAGGTCGGAGAGACGCTCGCGAATATAGGGATCGGTCGATTGGCCGAGCCGCGTGCGCACGTCGTCGAACGCGCGCTGCACACCCGCCTCGGCGGTCAGGCCCGAGGCGATCGCCTCGCGCACGCGATCGATCCAGCCGCGGTCGTCGACGAACATGCGAAAGGTCTCGAGGATCTCGCGCTGCTCGCCCGACTGCATGTCATGCGCCTCGAGCATACGGTCGACGTCGTCGCGCACCGCACCCAGCGCCTCGTCGAAGCGGATCTGCTCCGATGCGATGTCCTCGGCGACCACTTTCTGGATGACGATGCGCGGCTCGTGCAGCACGGCGCGGCCGATCGCGATGCCGGGGGTGAGCTGCACGCCGTCGATTCGCAGCGGCAGGAGGCCGAGGCCGTCGACCTGCTCGACCTCGTTGGGGCTGACGATGTGCTGCGCCGCGACGATTTCCGCCAGGACCATGGCGATGGTCTGCAGCGTCTCGATCTCTTCCTCGTCGTACTGGCGGCGGGTACGGTTCTGCACCACCAGCACGCCGTGCACGCGATTGGCGCGCACGATCGGCACACCGGCGAGCGAGTGATAGATCTCCTCACCCGTCTCCGGGCGGTAAGCGAATTGCGGATGAGCCTGCGCATCGTCGAGCGCGAGCGGCCGTGCGTGGGCGGCGATGTCGCCGACCAGGCCTTCGCCGACCCTGAGTCGCGTGCGGTGCACGGCCGACGGGTTGAGGCCCTGGGTGGCGAACAGCTCGAGCACCTCGCCGGCGCGCAGCAGGTAGATCGAGCACACCTCGGCGACCATCTCGTTGGCGACCAGGCGCACGACTTCGCCCAAGGTTTCCTCGGGCGTACCACCACGCGCCATCGTGTCCCGGAGCCGCTTGAGGAGCATTCGCGGTCCGGCCAGGGGAGTCCCTCTCTCCATGGTCAGACCGCGAGATGCTTGAGTCGGAT
>JAFEFF010000067.1 GCA_018240745.1 Pseudomonadota bacterium | reverse complement strand
GGGGCCCTTGCTCGGTGCGGGACCGCTGCAGGGTGCCGGGCCGTCGCTCGGCGACGGACCGCTGCAAGGCGCCGCGCCAATCATCGCGGCCAGCGCGCTGGACGCCGTGTCGCCGACGATCACGCTCGCCCCCAACACGCCGCCCGATACTCCGCCGGTGATCGCGATCAGCCTGCCGCCGGCCCCGCCGCCGGCGCCACCTCCGTTGCCGCCGGGCGATCCACCGGCACCGACGCCCGATCCGCCGGCCTCGCCGCCTGCTCCGCCTTCGCCGCCGTCGCCCCCGGCGCCGCCCCCCGATCCGCCGCCGCCCAGCCCGCCGCCGGTGCCGCCGTCCGTGCCGCCGTCGATCCCCCCGACGCCGACCTGCACGTCCAACTGCAACCCGACGCCGTCGCTCGCGCCGCCGACGCCGACCTGCCAGAGCAACACCAGCGGCTGCACCTGAGCGGGCCCTGGATCGGCCGTGAATCGGCGCTGAAGTCGGCCCCGAATCGAAAGGGCGGACGCCTTCTTCCGAAGACGCCCGCCCTCGCGAGCCCTCCCGAGCCTTTGCTGCTACTTGATCGTGCTGGCGACGTTGCTGAGCACGGTATTGACCTTGGTGCCGACGCTGCCCATGGCCACGATGGCGGCGACGGCGATCAGCGAGGCGATCAAGGTGTATTCGATGGCGGTCGCACCGTCATGGTTCCTCATGAGGCGGCGGAAAACGGACAGCATTTCTCTTTCTCCCCAAAATGGATGACTTCAAAACCTTCACACCCTCCGCCCTGCCGGGCGGCGATGCGCAGATCAATTGCGCACGCGACACAGGTACTATCGTTCGCACGGCTAGTCATGTCGCGAGTTGTAAGGGATGTAGCGGCGCTACCGGGGTGTCCGGGCCGGCCAGGAAACGCTTCGCAAGGCCAGGCCGATGACGATCAGCGGTTCGTCGCGATCGGCGCCTCGTCGGACAGCACGGCCGGCGCCTCGTCCTGTTCTTCGACCACGAGCGCGACCAGCAGGAAAGCCGCCAGCACCGCGGCGATGCCGAGGATTTGCGGGCGTCCGATCGGCGGTATCATGCGGCCAGATTGCCGGCCGGTCTGCCGGTTCACCCGGAAGCGACGGCCCGGGTGTCCGTCGGGTGGGGCTGCGGCATCTTCGGGTCGAGCACCAGGCGGCCGGTCAATACCTGGCTCTTCACCTCTTCGGCCAGGATCTGCACGGAGTCCTCGCCACGGCGCCACGAGTCGATCGCCTGATCGACCGAGACGCGCCCGCCGTAGCCGAGCCGGCGTTCGCCATCCAGTATCCACAGCTCCCAGCCTTCATCGACCGCGACGACCGTGATCTTGAGCAGTTGCCCGTGATAGCGGAAAGGGAATGAGCGCATACGCCTTCTATCCCTTGGGCCACGCTGGTACGCGAGCGCAAAATCGCCGTCACGAAATTGACGATACAACTTTGCGGTCAGATGCATCGTCGCGCACGCCGATGCTACGCGAGCGCAAAGTTCAGCCTCGATTTGGCCGCGGCTGACGTTCACGGCCCATCACGGCGTCGCGATTTTCGGCCGGAAAGAACGACGCGAGCTGTGCAGCGAGATCGGCCTGTTGATAAGGCTTGGCGATGATCGTCATGCCGGATTTGCGCGCCTGGACCTGGTCGGGATAGCCCGATGTCAGCAGCACCTTCAGGCCCGGCCGCAGATCGCGCGCGAATTCGGCGAGCTTCACGCCGTCGATCGGCCCGCCCAGCACGACGTCGGAGAACAGCAGATCGATCGGCGTGTCGCTGCGCAGGACCGCGAGCGCCGACTCCGCGTTGGCCGCGACGATCGCCTCGTGGCCGAGATCCTCGAGCAGCGACTGCGCGAGCGCCCGCACCTCCGTGTTGTCCTCGACCACCAGGATGCGCTTGCTCGGCACCGCGCGGTGGCTGGGCGGAGCCGGCGGCGCCGGCAGCGCCTCGGCCGCCGCCCGCGGGAGCAGCAGGGTGACGGTCGCGCCCTCCCCCGGCCGGCTCTCGATGGTCGCCGTGCCGCCCGACTGCTTGGCGAAGCCGTAGACCTGGCTGAGGCCGAGGCCGCTGCCCTTGCCTATGTCCTTGGTGGTGAAGAACGGCTCGAAGGCGCGCTGCTGCGTCTGCGGCGTCATGCCGACGCCGGTGTCGGTGACGGCGATGCGCACATAGTCGCCCGGCGCGATGTCGAGCCGCCGGCCCGCCGCCGCGTCGACCATGCGATTGTCGGCGGCGATGGTGAGCCGGCCGCCGCGCGGCATGGCGTCGTTGGCGTTGAACACCAGGTTCAGCACGGCGGACTCGAGCTGCGAGCGGTCGGCATAGCAGGGCCACAGGTCGGGCGCGAGCTGCGTCTCGAACTTCACGCCGCCGCCGGCAGCCTGGCCGATCAGCAGACGGATGTCGCCGAGCACCCGGTCGAGCGGCAGGCTCTGCGGCGACAGCGTCTGGCGGCGGCCGAAGGCGAGGAGCTGCGCGACGAGCTGGGCGCCGCGCTGCGCGCCCTGCAGGGCGATCTCCGACAGGGTCTGCAGGCGCGGATCGTCGCCCGCCTGCTTGCGGATCAGGTCGAGGCTGCCGATCACCGCGGTGAGGAGGTTGTTGAAGTCGTGGGCGATGCCGCCGGTGAGCTGGCCGACCGCTTCCATCTTCTGCGATTCGAGCAGGCGCGCCTGGGCATCGTCGCGCGCGGCGACCGCCGCGGCGATGCGCTGCTCGAGCGTGGTGTTGAGCGCCACCAGCTCGCGCTCGGCCTTCGCGCTGGTCTCGACGTAGCGGCGCAGCGCGGTCGCGAGCGCATCGGTCTCGCTGAGGCCGGTGACCTCGGGTGGCGCCTCGCCCTGGGTGTTGCCGGCATAGGCGACCAGCGCCTCCATCGGCGTGGTGATCTGGTGGGCGACGTAGCGCGCCAGCCCCAGCCCGACAGCGAGCGCCACCACGGCGCCGGCGATGATCAGGCCGAGCGACTGCCAGAGCGGCCCGAGATACTCCCCGTGCGGCGTGCCGATCGCCACCGTCCAGCCGAATGGCTCGACGCGGCTCAGCCCCGTCAGCACCGGCACATTGTCCAGGGTGGTGGTCTCGAACGTGGTGTTCGGCAGGTTCTTCAGACGGGCCATCAGCGACGGCGGCGCTTTCCGGCCGGCGAATTTGCTGGAGTCGGGCCAGCGGGCGATGATCGTGCCTTCGCGGTCGAACAGGGCGATCACCACGCCCTTGCGCGTCTCCTGGCGGCGGATGATGTCGACGAAGGTGTCGGGCCGCGGATCGAGCGTCAGCGTGTAGAAGACGTGGCCCTGCTCGTCCTTCACCGGCACTTCGACGGCGACCGCGGGCCGCCTCAGGATGTTGCCGAAGTAGACGTCCGACACGCGCGGCTCGCCCGACGCGAACACCGCCCTGGTGTTGTCGAGCGTCTGCCGCCTGGGCAGCGCCGTGCCGCGCGGCAGCGCGGTGTTCATGAGCTGCTGGCCGTTCTCGTCGACCACCATGATGTTGGCGCCTTCGAGATGGTCGCTGACCGCGGCCTCGGCGAGATAGCGGAACTCCTCGAAGGCGCCGCGACGCAGGCGGCCGGTCTTGGCCAGCACCTGCAGCGCGCGGACGTCGGCCTCGAGCTCGCGGCCGACCTGGAGAGCGACGCTCTGCGCCAGCTCGAGCGTGCGTTCGCTCGCCACTTCCCTGTCGCCGACGTATTGCGTGTATTGGACGACCAGGCCGAGCAGCAGCAACGGGCTCATGGTCACGACGACCAGCAGGACCAGGCGCGCCCGCAGTGACCAGGGCCCGCCCCGGGAACGCAGACCGCCAGTTGGGTTGAATGGCTGCTTCACGACTTCGAGAGCGATCATAGCGTCAAAGCGCGGTCCTTGCAGCGACAACGCGCGCATCCGCGACAGGCTGTCAGACAACTTTCGGCGCCAGCGAAAGAAACGGTGACTTCGTCGCGGCTATTTCGGCAGTGTGCGGGCGGCCGGCGTGCCGCGATAGGCGGGCTCGGAGCGGCCGGCCGTGTAGCCATCGTTCAGGGTCTCGCCCCACGCCAGCGAGTAGAACTGCCAGACCGCGACGCCGATCAGCAGGACCAGCGTGAGAAATACGACTCCGAAAAACCAGTTCTTCAACGTCGAGCCTGCCGCAAGGGAGAGCGTCGTGCGCCGCGAGGGTGCAGAAGTTTCTGTACTTCCGAAGACGGTTGGCGTCGCTCGAAGGATTGTTTCAGTTGTCCCGAAGCGAACTCGACGGCGTGCCAATCAAAATTGCAGCGCGCAGAACTTTTCGCATTCTTCGATCCCGGCGTCGCGTGGAATCAGGATTGCAACGCCACGCGAATTCCGCGGCGCTGTCCGATCGTGCGGTGATTCGAGTGATTTGCCGGACTACTGTATCTTGCTCGCGACGTTGCTCATCACGCCGTTCACCTTGGTGCCGACGCTGGCCATGGCGACGATTGCGGCGACGGAAATCAGCGAGGCGATCAGCGCGTACTCGATGGCGGTGACGCCCTGCTCGTTGTTCATCAAGCGGCGGAAAATCGACAGCATTCGAAGCCTCCGGGATCGAGTGGCTTACGCGCGTACGGAACCTGACAGAACCCCAGTCTGTGTAGCGCTGAATTCGTCCGGGCGTCTCGCGCCCGCGTGTATCAGTTGTGTGGATGCACACGGAGCGCAGGGATCGCGTGCCCAGTCATCGCTTGATCACGGCCCGACTACGCCGCAATCATGGCTTTGCGCCCTACACTGCGTCGACCAAAGGAGGAAGGGTGGAAGCGCGATCGGCCCACGTCTTCATCGTCGAAGACGACCAGCTTCTCGCCACCGCGCTCTCGGCTCAGGTCGAGACGCTGGGTTACCGCGTTGCCGGAACGGCCGACACGGGAGAGGACGCCGTGCGCGGCGTGCTGCAGTCGAGGCCGCAGGTCGTGATCATGGACATGCGGCTCGCCGGCTGGATGACCGGGCTCGACGCCGCCAAGTCGATCCGCCGCGACCTCGAGGTGCCGATCATCTTCTACACCGCGCATGGCGGCGACAGCGAGCTGAAGCAGGAGGTCGCGATCATGGGCAATGCCCAGCTTCTGCAGAAGCCGGTGCAGGAGCAGACCCTGGTGGCGGCGCTGACGGGCGTTCTCAGATGGGCACGGCGTTAGACGCCGCGAGCCGTGTCGTCGGCGCGGCGCCATGCGTCGCGCTACCATGGTCGGTCGAGCTCGTACACGCCGAGCGTGGGACGCAGCTCGACCAGCAGCCGACAGAACTTCCGCGCCTCGTCGACCGCCCGCTGCTCGTCGGCCGCGTCGCGCGAGTGCAACGCAGCCGCCACCGCGACCATCAACTCCTCGCACTGGGCGAGGATGCGGGCGTGCGCGCGGACCTGGCCGGGCCGGTGAAAGGCGTCGCAGGGCTGGGACAGGATCGGCAGGCTGCTCTTGAGGCAGGAGAGCAGGGCCCGCGGATGGCGGCCGGCGAACCCGAGGCCGAGCACCTCGGCCCGTGTCTGCACGAAGCGCAGCGCCGCCCCGTAGTCCACCAGGCTCGCCATGCGGCGACAACGCGAAGTCGCCCCGCCAGTTGCGCCGGGCCCGGAACCGGCACGCCCGGGCAGCGTTCCCCCGATGGAGGTGGCGTATGATTCCCGAGGTCGGACGGCGCCGATTGATCATTATCGCCGCCATCCTGGCCGTCTTCTTCGCCGTGGAATTCGCGATGAACGGCTTCGAGAGCCCGCCCCGGCAGCAGGCCCCGACGCAGGCACAGCCTCGGTAAATCGGACGGAAATTATAATTTAATCCACATTCCATTTACCATCTACCCATGGTAAACCTCTGCTTCACCGCCGAGGCTTTTCATGGACCGTTTTCTCGCCGAGCGCCTGCCCGCCCCCACTGCTCGCCTGGTCGGCCGCACACCGGACCCCGGCGCCCGCCGCCGGCTGGTCGAAGCCTGCCGCGGCGAGCTCGCGTGGGCGCGGGACGACTGGCTCCGGATCGCCGGCCAGCTTGGTGTCGCCGCCGACCCGTACGACAGACGCGATGATGCCTGCCTCTGGGAAGCGGCGCGCCTGCCGCACGAGCTCGCGGCGGCGCGGCTGCTGAACGTGTGGGGCCATCTCCATCCCCTCGAGCACCGGCTGCGCGAGGCGATCGCCCGGGCGCGGGCCCAGCGCGCCGCCGGCTGGAACGCCACCGCCACCCTGGAAGACGTCGCCTGGTATCGCCGCGAGCGTCGCAAGCTCGTGCAGGTGTTCCTCGAGGCGGCGGCCGAGTACCGGCGTCGAAGGGCGATGGTCGGATCGATCGGCCCGGCCGGCGGACGGCTGCGCCGGAGCGCGCGCATGGTCTCGACTCTCTGGCGCAAGGCGTCGTAGGCCGCCTGGCCCGGCGTCTCGAACCGGGCGCTACCCCTCCAGCAACTTCAGGGCTTCGGCCAGCTCCCGCTGGAAGCGGCTGCTCACGCTGGCCTGCACGCCCGGCGGATTGTTGGAGAAGTGCACGAGCGAACCGTCGGGATTGGCACGGCCGCGCTCGGCGTAGATGCCGCGCAGCGCCGCCGCGTCGAACGCCCTGATGTCGCCCGCCGCCGGCGTGCCCGCCGCCTGCAGGCGGGCGATCACGCCGTTCACGATCTGGGCGCCGCCTTCCGGCCCGTGCTGCACCCCGGTCGACCAGCAACAGTCCTGCAGGGCGGCCGAGCGGGTGTTCACATCGAGGCCGGTGCGCGCCTTCACCCGGTCGACCAGCGGATCGTAGTGGGTGCGCTTGATGTAGTCGTGCTGCAGGCGGTCGAAGCCGGCGGGATTCTCGATCGCGATCGCGCGCCAGACCGCGGTGAACGGCGAGGAGCCGGGGCGGAGGCCGGCGAAGCGGGCACGGAACGGAAAGTCCGGAGCATCGACGAAGACCCTGACGGTGCCGCCGCCGGGCAGGCTGCTGAACTGATAGGTGCCGTAGGACACGCCGCCGGCATCGCCACCCGGCGAGACCGTGCCCGGCCCGCCGGTGCCCGATTCGAACCGGCGCGACAGGCTGCCCAGCCTTGCCCCATCGCCGCCGAGCGGGATGGAAATGTCGAGCCAGCGCAACAGCTCGACCTGCTCGCGCGCAATCGGCGTGACGGTCACCGCCGGATCGCGGTCGCTCACGACGCAGGCCTGCAGGCGGCCGTCGCCTTGCGCGGCTGCAGCGAGGATGCCGACCGTCCCTGCCCGGGTCACGACCAGCGCGCCGGCCGGGGCGGGATCGGGCGCCGGGCCGCCCCACTTCCGCCAGGCCTCGAGCGTGCCGGCGCCGGTCTTGGGCAGGCTGTCCTTCGCCTCGCGCACGCCGCAGCCGGCGACACAGAAGCCGACGAACTGCGCCGAGCGCAAACCGGCGGCGGCCAGCGCCGGGCCCAGCCCGTCGGTGTCTCCGTCGGCCAGTTGGCGCGCCAGCGCAAGCCACGGCGCGCGGTCCTCCTCGCCGACGAAGCGCAGGTGCGGCGGCAGCGAGCCGACATCCTGGCGCGAAGCGAGGAAGCCCGCGGCCAACCCGCGGGCGAAGGCGCGCGTCGCCTCGCCGCTCGGACGGTCGGCGATCCCGGCGGCAAAGCTTCCTCCGACCGGCGGCTGGCTGAACGCCGCCGAGCACGGCTTGGTCGGGGCGAGCGCCAGCAGCTTCAAGGCATCGGCGCCCAGCCGCTCGAACAGGAACAGCTCGACCGGCCGCGCGGGTCGTCCCGCCGCCGTCGCGAAAGCACGCCCCGCGGCGGCGGCCCGCAGCGCTGCGACCGTGAGCTGCCGCGCCGGATCGAACAGATCGACGGCCAGCAGCGCATGGCCCGCCGCATTGGCGGCATCGATGCCGGCCAGCCAGTCTCCGATCGTATAGGCGAACGGTCCGACGGCGACGCTCTCGGCGGTGCCCAGATTTGCCAGGTTGCCGGAGAGAAAATAGGCCGCCGACAGGAGGTAGTT
>JAFEFF010000066.1 GCA_018240745.1 Pseudomonadota bacterium | reverse complement strand
GTGTCCTCCTCGAGGCTGCGCCAGATCTGGTGCGAGCGCCGGACGAACGGCGTGTACTGAGGACCCTCGCCGCAGGCGAGCCGCGTGATGCGCGTGTCGCCGTGTGTCGAACCCTGCTCGTGCGGCGGATGGAACTGGTCGAGCCCCAGCACCGAAGCGCCGCGCACCGCGAGCTGGTACGCAGCCGAAGCGCCCATCGCGCCCAGCCCGAGCACGATCACGTCGTAGGTGTTCGCCATGAAGGGCGGCACGGTGCCGAAGTCCTGGCGCGGGATCAAGCCGAAGTCGGCGCGAGAGTCGAGGTGCGCCCATCGAAACGGGCGCACAGGCGGCGGATTGAGCCCGCAGCGCCGGGATGCGACAGTGCTTCGGGGGTATGGGGCAGAGGGATGCAGAAGGTCGCCACGACGGGCAATGCCACGATCATCGTCTATGACGGCACGCCGTTGCTGGCGACCGATCCCTGGATCGGCGACGAGGAGCCTGCCTATTTCGGCAGCTGGGTGCTTACCCACCGCATCCCGCAGAACCTCAAGGACGATATCGCCGCCTGCCCCTACATCTGGTTCAGCCACGGCCATCCCGACCACCTGAACCCGGCCAGCATCGAGCGCTACAAGGGCAAGAAGATCCTGCTGGCCGACCATGTCGGCAGCCGCATCCACCGCGACATCGCCCCCAATGGCTTCGACGTCACCATCCTGCCGGACCGCAAGTGGGTGACGCTGACCGACAAGGTGAAGGTCCACTGCATCACCACGCGCATCCAGGATTCGGTCCTGCTGGTCGATGCGGGCGGACGGCTGTTCATCAACCTCAACGATGCCGGCACGCGCGACTGCTCGCGCTACATCCGCGGCATCACGAAGCACTACAGGGATTCCTACGTGCTGGCGCTGTCGGGGTACGGCGACGCCGACATGATCAACATCTTCGACGAGTCGGGAAAGTTCGTGCTGCCGCGCGCGGCGCGCCGGCCGTCGGTCGGCGCCCAGATTACCAATCTCTGCAGGGCAACCGGCGCGCGGGCCTTCATCCCCTCCTCCTCGTTCCATCAGTACCAGCGCGAGGATTCGATCTGGGCGCAGGCCTACACCACGCCGTTCGACGCCTTCCGGCACGGCCTGTCGCCGGGCGTCGAGCTCATCCCGCCCTTCTCCTCGGTCGACTGTCGCACCGGCGCGGTCGACAGCCAGCCGCACGAGGAGCTGGTGGTGACGCCGCGCCCGGCGAGCGAGTACGGCGACAACTGGTCCGACCAGCTCGAGCCCAAGGACGTCGCGGCGATCGAGGCCTACTTCAGCCGCAAGGAGCCGGTGCGCAGGCATTTCGGCTTCGTGACCTTCAAGGTCGGCGGCAGGGAGCACACGATCCGGATGGAGGGCCGCAAGGACCGCGGCGTCACCTTTGCGGTGCCGCGCGGCAGCCTGATGACATCGATCGATTACCGCATCTTCGACGACCTGCTGATCGGCAACTTCATGAAGACGACGCTGCACGGCCTCGACGAGCTCAACGCGCCGCCGGCGGAGTTCAACTATTCGGTCGCCAAGTATGCCGACAACGGCCGGGCCGAGACCGAGGCGGAGGTCGCGGCCTACCTCGCCGAGTACCGCCGCCGCGCCGGCATCGATTACATCCTGAGCGGGCTCGAGGACCAGTCGCGCAACTTCCTCACCCGCTTCGCCAAGCAGGACACGCCGCTCTACAAGATGATGAAGCAGCTCTACGTGTCGCTGCGCTGAGTAGCTGTGGAACCCGGTCAAAAACAGATGGCACCGGCCGAACGGAAGTTCCGCCGCGACCCTACGACAAGAGACGGCGGAAATGAGCGATCGTGCGCTGCCGCGCCTGCGCCGCTGCCGCGTCGTTGTACGGCGGGTATCCCTGGCGATTGAAGCCGTGCTCGGTGCCGGGATAGATATGGATGCTCACGCTGCCCAGTCCGCCGAGGCGTGCCTGGATCGCCGATACGGTCTGCGCCGGCACATGCGGATCGTTCTCGGCGAAGTGCATGAGAAGCGGGCACTCGAGGCGATCGGCCTCGCCGAGATGCTGGTCGATCTGCACGCCGTAATAGCTGACCGCCGCGTCGATCGGCAGCCACGTGCTGGCCAGATAGGCGAACATGCCACCCAGGCAGAACCCCATCACCCCGATCTTGCCGGTACAGTCCGGGCGCGCCCGCAACGCGGCGATGGCATCGCCCAGGTCGCGCGTAAACTGGTCCGTGTCCAACCGGGCGCGGAGCGAATACGCCTTCGCCCGGCCTTCGTCGGTATAGGGAAGGTAGCTCCCCGCCTCCTGCCGCCAAAAGACGTCGGGCGCGAGGGCCACGAACCCATCCGCCGCGTAGCCGTCCGCCACCGACCGGATGTGCGCATTGGTGTTGAAAATCTCCGGCAACACGATCAGGCCAGGCGCCGGCGTCCGTGCCGGCAACGCCAGATACCCCGCGAACGTCCCGCCATCGGCGGCAATGATCCTGATTTCCTCACCCACTGTTCTCTCCAAATCTGCCCTGAGCACGACCCCCGCGATCGAGCCGGATATCGTATGGTCTTGGTTTGGGGTGGCAAGCTGTTGGGTTGATGATGACGGTGCAACGGGAATGAAGGAGGGATAGCACATGACCGGCCTTGCCCCAGTCGACTCCGTCGACGTCCAGATCATTGTCGACAATGTCACCGATTCGCTCTCCTCCGTTCCCTCGTTCGTCGAGACCGAACTGGGAGGCCTCGCACGACGGCGTGGCACGGCATGGGTGCTGGGCGGTGCCTGCCTGTGTTGCGCCGCGCACGGCCTGTCCTGCCTGCTCACCTTGCGCCACGGCGACAGCGTGCACACCGTCCTCTTCGATTCCGGCCCGGAAGATCGCACGTTCGAACAGAATGTCTCTCGCCTCGGCATCGATCTCGGGCCGGTCGAGGCGATGGTGCTCAGTCATGGCCACTGGGATCACGCCGGCGCCATGCTCCGCGCCCTGCAATTGGTGCGTGATCGCAATGGCGGGCGCGAGGTCCCCTGCTACATGCATCCCGACATGTTCCGCAGCCGCGCCCTCAAGATGCCCGACGGTTCGTTCCGGCTGATGGAGGACGTGCCCTCGGAGGCCGCGCTCACGGCGCAGGGTGGCCGCGTCATCTCCACGCGCGATGCGCAAGCAATCGCGGACGACACCGTCTACGTCAGCGGCGAGATACCCCGCCGCAGCGGCTTCGAGGTCGGCCTGCCCGGCCAGCATCGTCGAACCCTGGATGATCGGGGCTGGGAGCTCGACGAACTGCTGATCGACGAACGCTTCGTCGCCTTCCACGTACGGGACAAGGGCCTGGTGGTGCTCACGGCCTGCAGCCACGCCGGGGTCGTCAACGTGCTGGCGCACGCGCGCGACTGCTTTCCGGGGATGAAGCTGCACGCTGTGCTGGGCGGCCTGCACTTGAGCGGCATCAATGAACGCATCATCCCGCAAACAGTGGCGGCGCTGGGCGATTTCGGCCTCGACGTCATCGCGGCCGGCCACTGCACCGGGTGGCGCGCCATGTCGGCGCTGGCCAACGCCTTCGGCGACGGTAAAATCGTTCCGCTGGCGGTAGGCAAGCGAATGCGCTTCTGATGGGCGGTGACATGCTGACGGACCGCTACGGCCTCGAAGTATCCACTACCGTCGCCGCCGCGCGCGATGCCTACATCGAAGGCGTCGACCGCCTGCTGACCGTTTATCCCGGTGCCGCCTCGTCTTTTGACCGGGCCATCGCCGCCGATCCAGGCTTCGCCCTGGCCCACATCGGCAAGGCCCGTGCCTCTCAGCTCGGAGGCAATCTTGCGGCTATGCGTGAGTCCCTCGCCACCGCACTGTCCCTCAGTGACGGAGGTTCGGCGCGCGACCGCAGCCACATCGATGTCTTTCGTCACCTTTTTGCCGGCCAAGCTGCCGCTGCGCTGGCCGCGATCCGTGTCCATGTGGACACGTGGCCGCGCGACGCCCTGGTGCTGAGCCTCGCCGCCAACCAAGGTGGGTTGATTGGGATGTCTGGCCTCGCTGGCCGGGAACAGGGTCTTGTCGATTTTCTAAACCAGCTCGCCCCACAGTACGGCGACGATTGGTGGTTCGAGGCCCACTACGGCATGGCGCTATCGGAAATCGGCCAGCACGACGCGGCGCGCCCCAAGATAGAACGGTCCCTGGCCCAGGTCCGGCACAACGCCTATGCCGCCCACGCCTTCGCCCATCTCTGTTATGAAACCGGTGAGCGGGACAGCGGCATCGCCTTCATGCGGGACTGGCTGCCGTCTTACGATCGCAGAGGCGGCTTGTTCGGTCACCTGAATTGGCATCTTGGCTTATTCGAGCTGCACGCTGGCAATTTGCAAGCGGGTCTTCAGCTCTACAACGACGCCTTCTCGGCGGACGATCATCATGGCGCCGTGCATCAGAAGCTCTCGGATTCCTCCTCGTTCCTGTGGCGAGCGGAACTGGCGGGCCATCCTCGGGATCACGCTCGCTGGGCGAAGCTTCAGGATTACGCGCGAGAGAAAATCCCCCGGCCGGGCTTTTCTCTTGCCGATTGGCATGTCGCGCTCGCCTATGCCGTCGCCGGTGATGACGCAGCGTTGGAGGCCTGGGTCCAGGCCATCGAGGAGCTGGTAAGATCGGGCCGCTATCCCTCTGGTTCAGTCATCCCCATGGTAGCGCGTGCCTTCGCAGCCTTCCAGCGGGACGATCATGCCGCGGCAATCGACCTGATCGTGCCCATGCTGCCCGAACGGGAGCGTATGGGCGGCAGCCGAGCGCAGGTGGATTTGGTGGAGGCGACGTTGTTGCGGGCCTATCTGAACTGCGGACGCGATGCCGAGGCCCGGCGTCTGCTCGCGGACCGGCGCCCGGGCCCGGCGAGCCTTCCAGTCGCGGGGCTCGCTGGGTTGGCCGGATGAACGCTTTCCGGCAAATGCAGTCGTGTCTCGAGCGAAATTCTGTCGCCGAAGCCGCGGTCTTCGTCGGCTTCAACGAATAAGGAGACAAGCCTCATGCCCATCGAGCGGTTCATGGTTCCCGATGAGCTGGAACCGGTCAGCCACTACTGCCATGTCGTCAGGGCCGGCGACTTCATCTACCTCTCCGGCATGGTCGGAATGAAGGCGGATGGCACCATTCCATCGGACACCGTCAGCCAATTCGAGATTGCTTTGAAGTCGATCGATACCTGCTTGCGCCACGCGGGCGGGCGGCCCGATCAGGTGGTCAAGGTGCTCGTCTTCATGACCGACATCAGCGAACGGGCGAGCATCAACCCGATCCGCCAGCGCTACTTCGGGGATCACAGGCCCGCCTCGACCTTGGTCGAGGTCAAGGCGCTCGTCGATCCTCGCATGAAGGTGGAAATCGAAGCCGTGGCATATGTCGGCGACTAGCCTCGAGTAGCCGGGGCGAACTCCGGCGGCGGCCTGACTGACTACTCCTCACAGCGCCGTCATACCGCCGTCCACGAACAGCAGGGCGCCGGTGACGTAAGAGGCATCGTCAGAGGCCAAAAACAGGATTGCTGCGGCGACCTCCTCGGCCCTGCCGGGGCGCTTCAGCATGGTGCCTCGAGCGGCTTGGGCGTTGTATTGCTCGACGGTCTCACCGGCCGCCGCGATGCGGCGTTGATGGAACGGCGTGAAGATCGGGCCAGGACCGACGGCGTTCACGCGAATGCCTTCCGACGAGTGGTCGGCGGCGAGCGCCCGTGTCAGGCCCGCGATGGCGGCCTTGGTGGTGTCATATTGCAGGTTGCCGCCGCCCGAGACGATGGACCGGACGGAGGCGACGTTGACGATGGCGCCGCCCTTGTTGCGCCGCATCAGGGGCACCGCGGCCTTGGCACAGAAGGCGTAACTCATCAGGTTGACGCTGAGGATCTCATTCCAGCTCGCCGCGCTAGCCTCGTCGATCTTCTCGTATTTGCGGATGCCGGCATTGTTGATGAGGATGTCGAGGCGCCCGAACTGCTGCGCGGCGCCGTTGACGAAGGCGAGGCATGCGGCCTCGCTACCAACGTCGGCGTGCGTGAAGGCGACCTTGGCGCCGGCAGTCTGAAGTTCGGCCGCCACGCGCTGGCCGCCATCGCCGTCGCGATCGCAGAAGGCCACGCTCGCGCCCTCGGCGACGAAACGCCTGACCGTCGCCTCGCCGATCCCCGATGCTCCGCCGGTCACCGCAGCGACCTTGCCGCCAAGCCGTCCCATGTTCGCCCCCTTTCATTGTGACGCGAAACATTAACCCTCGAGTCCGACGGCCGCAGAGATGAGCCTCGCTGGCTGGGGCGCCAGGATTCGAACCTGGGAATGGAGGAATCAAAATCCTCTGCCTTACCGCTTGGCTACGCCCCAAGCGGGCGGGAACATAGTGGCTTGGGCGGTCGAGTCAAAGGGCCGGCTGGCGCAGCCCCCTCCACAGCGCGCCAACCAGGCCGGCGAAGGCCGCTGCCCAGGCGAGCAGCGCCAGGTAGACGAAGACCTGCGGGATCGGCGACAGGAACGGCAGGTCCAGGGCGCGCGCCATCTGCCAGGTCGCCACGGTGTACATGCCGAGCGGGAACACCGCGCCCCAGTAGAGCGGGTCGTAGCGCAGCGGGAACCGGCGCAGCACGTGGCGCCAGACCGCAAGGACGACCAGCATCGGGATCCACCAGGTCCCGGTCGCCCAATAAAAAATCGTGAAGCCGCGCACGAACGGCAGGACAGATTGCAGGAACGGCGCATCAGGCGTGTTCTCGATCAGCAGCGAGCCCGCCAGGGTCGAGATCGCCATCGCGCCCATGTTGATCCAGTAGGGCGGCGACAGGTCGCTCGGCGCGAACTCGAAGAAGGCGTAGCGGTAGAAGATCAGCGCCGCCATCCAGATGTAGAGCATGCCGCCCCACAGCCACATCGACAGGGCGAGGAAATTGAACTCGAGCCGGTGCGGCTGCGGCCAGTGCGGCG
>JAFEFF010000065.1 GCA_018240745.1 Pseudomonadota bacterium | reverse complement strand
GCGGCGCTGATCGGCGCTGACGGGCTGTGGTCCAACGTCCGCCAACAGGTGGTGGGCGACGGCGCGCCGCGCGTCTCGGGCCACACGACCTATCGCTCGGTGATCCCGACCGAGCAGATGCCGGAAGACCTGCGTTGGAACGCCGCCACGCTGTGGGCCGGGCCGAAGTGCCACATCGTCCATTACCCATTGTCGGGCTGGAAGGTGTTCAACCTGGTCGTCACCTATCACAACGACGCGCCCGAGCCGGTCGCGGGCAAGCCGGTGTCGATGGAGGAGGTGCAGGCGGGCTTCACCCACATCTGCGCCCGCGCCCGCAGCATCATCAGCCACGGCCGCGACTGGCGGCTGTGGGTGCTGTGCGACCGCGACCCGGTCGACCAGTGGCTTGACGGCCGCGTCGCGCTGCTGGGCGACGCCGCCCATCCGATGCTGCAGTACATGGCGCAAGGCGCCTGCATGGCGATGGAAGACGCGGTCTGCCTCGCCGATTCGCTGGCAAGCACCGACACGCTGGAATCGGGCCTCGAGACCTACCGGGTGCGGCGCGTCCTGCGCACCACCCGGGTGCAGCTCACCTCGCGCGCCATGGGCGACCACGTCTATCACCCCGACGGTCCGCATGCGGCGCTGCGCAACGCCATCATGAGCGCCAAGAGCCAGGAGGAGTGGTACGCCGCCCTCGATTGGATCTACGGCGGCAGCGGGCTCGACTGATTTCCCGCAGGGTTTCCCACGATTTCTGTTCGGCGGCGGCCGAAAGAACGACCCGCAAGGAGCGCCTATCTCTCCCGCATGACCCAACAGACCTTCCGGCTCCCCGAGACGGATCACAGCCCGTCGCTGTTCATCCGGCGCCAGCCCGCGGCCGGCGCCCCTGTCCTCTACGTTCACGGCGCCACCTTCCCGTCGGCGCTGTCGGTCGGCTTCGATTTCGGCGACGGCAGTTGGCTCGACGACTGGAATGCGCGCGGCTTCGACGCCTGGGCGTTCGACTTCGGGAGCTTCGGCGAGAGCGGCCGCTACGCCGCGATGAGCGAGCCCGCCGACCGCCATCCGCCGCTCGGCCGCGCGCCCGACGCCGCGCGACAGGTCGCCGCCGTGGTGGCGCTGATCCGGCGCGAGACCGGCCGGCGGGTGTCGCTGGTCGCGCACTCCTGGGGCGGCGCGCCGGCATCGCTCGCCACCATCGCCGAGCCCGACGCGATCGATCGCCTCGTCCTGTTCGCTCCGATCGTGCGCCGCAGCGGCGGCACGCCGTCGTCACTGCCGGCCTGGAGCGACGTCTCCAACGAGGCGCAGTATGCCCGCTTCGTCGAGGACGTCCCCGAGGGCCATGCGCCGGTGCTCGAAGGCTTCGACCGCTGGGGTGCGGCCTATCTCGCGAGCGACCCCGACGCGGGCAAGCGCGCGCCGCCCGCCGTGCGCATCCCCAACGGCCCGCGCGCCGACAACGTCGACACCTGGGCTGGCCGGCTGGTCTGGGACCCGGCGCGCATCACCCGGCCGATCGCAATCGTGCGCGGCGCCTGGGATTCGCTCTGCCGCGACGCCGATGCGGCGACGATCCTCGACGCCGCCACTGCTGCGCCGTCGTGCCACGACGCCAGGCTCGACGGGGGCACGCATCTGATGCATCTCGAAACCGGCCGGCATCGGCTCTACGAAGCCGTGGGTCGCGTCCTGAGAGGAGAGCAGCCATGATCGCCGTGATCTTCGAAGTCTGGCCGGCCGACGGCCGCAAGCAGAGCTATCTCGACATCGCCGCGAATCTGAAGCCGGAGCTGGAGCGGATCGACGGCTTCATCAGCATCGAGCGCTTCCAGAGCCTGGTCGACGAGACGAAGATCCTGTCCCTCTCCTTCTGGCGTGACGAGAAGGCGGTGGAGGCGTGGCGCAACGTCGAGCGCCACCGTCAGGCCCAAGCCGCCGGTCGCGGCGGCGTGTTCCGCGACTATCGTCTGCGCGTCGCCTCGGTGCTGCGCGACTACGGCATGAACGAGCGCGCCGAGGCGCCCGCCGATTCGCGGCAAAAGAACGGGTAGGATGAGACAGGCCACGATCCGGTGGCTGAGGGGGCTGAGGCACCCGCTCGAAGGCAGCGGGGCCGAACTTCGCGTCGACGGGATTTGCAGTAGCGCTACATCGGCCGGGTCCTCAGCTCGCCATCCAGCCGCCGTCCACCATCAGGTTCTCGCCGGTGATGAAGGTCGCCTCGTCCGACGCCAGGAAGAGGGCGGCGTTGGCGACATCGTCCGGGCGGCCGAGCCGCGGCAGCGGCGTGCGGCGGTGACTGTAGTCGATCCAGCGCGGCTCGACCGCGCGGCCGCCCTTGCCGGTCAGGATTTTTCCCGGCGCCACGGCGTTGCAGATGATGTTGTCCTTGCCGTAGTCGGCGGCGATCTGGCGCGTCATGTAGACGATGGCCGACTTGGAGACGCCGTAGGAGCAATCCTCGGGCGCGGCGATCATGCCGTGCTGGGACGAGATATTGACGATCCGCCCGCGCGCCTCGTGGCGGATCTCCTGCGTCAGCATGCGGCGCACCGCCGCCCGGCACACCAGGAACACGCCGGTGACGTTGACCGCCATGACGTGGTTCCATTCCTCGAGCGTGGTCTCGACGAGCGGCTTGCCGGCGCGCACGACTGCGTCGTTGACCACGATGTCCAGTCGCCCGGTCGAACTGGCGGCAAGGCGCACCGCCCGCTCGACGTCGGCCTCCCTGGAGACGTCGCCCCGGTAGAAAGGAACGTCCAGGATCTTGTGGGTCGGCTCGCCGCCCTCGACGACCTGCTCCGTGATGTCCATCAGCACCAGCGCGGCGCCTTCCTCGTGGAACTTCCTTGCGATGGCGCGGCCGATGCCCGACGAGGCGCCGGTGATGAGAGCGGTCTTGCCGGCCAGTCGTTTCATCGCTGCCTCATGATCATGTCGCGCTCCAGGCGTGCCACCCAGCGGGCGAACGGGAAGAGCAGGACGAAGAAGATGATCGCCGCCGCGGTCAGCGGCGTCGGATTGTAGGTCTGCTCCTGCGCCACGCGGGCCGAGCGCAGCAGCTCGGGCAGGGCGACCAGGGCCGCGATCGAGGTGGTCTTCACCAGCTCCAGCGAGTTGGAGGCGAGCGGCGCCAGCACGCGGGCGATCGCCTGCGGCAGGATCACCAGGAAGATGACCTGCAGCGGATGGAGGCCGAGCGCCCGGGCGGCCTCGCGCTGGCCGGGCGGGATGGCTTCGATGCCGGCGCGGAATATCTCGCCGTAGTAGCCCGAGTGGTTGAGAGTGAGCGCCAGCACGCAGGCGGCGAAGGACGGCAGGGTCAGGCCGAGGAAGGGCAGGCCGTAGAAGATCAGGATCAGCAGCACCAGCACGGGAAAGGAGCGGAACAGATCGATCCAGATCAGCAGCGCCACGTTCAGCGGCCTGTTGTGAAAGCTGTAGAGGATGGCGATCAGCAGGCCGGCCGCCGCGGCAACCGGCAAGGTGACGATCGACAGCAGGACAGTGAGCTGCAGGCCCTGCCACAGCAGCGGCCAGATGCGGACGAAGCTGTCCCAGTCGGCGAAGTTGTCGAGGAAGAGCTGCAGCGCTTCCAACTCAGTGCCTCCCGCTCGACGTCTTCGGGGAGCCGAGCCCTTCGAGCCAGCGGCTGGCCACCACCAGCGGCACGAAGAACAGGAGATAGAACGCCGCGGCCAGGGTGAGCGGCGAGGGATTGGCGGCGATCGCCATGCTGCTCTGGGCGCGGCCAAGCAGCTCTGGCAGCGAGACGGCGGTGCCGAGCGCGGTGCCCTTGGTGATGGCGATGGCGCGGTTGGTGAGCAACGGCACGGCGATGCGGATCGCCTGCGGCAGGATGATCAGGAACAGGATCTCGAGGAAGCCGAGCCCCAGCGAACGTGCGGCATCCCACTGGCCTTGCGGCACGGCCTGTATGGCGGCCCAGAAGATTTCGGTCGCGAAGGCCGCCAGCACCGCGCCCAGCGCCAGCGTGGTCGCCGCGAACGGCGAGAGCTGGATGTCGGCATAGGGCAGGCCGAAATACAGGAACACGATGACCACGAGCTGCGGCAGCGTGCGGAAGATGTCGACGAAGACGATGATGACGATGTCGGCCGGCTTCCAGCGCATCGCCCGCACGATCGCGAGCACGAGCCCGGTGATCACGCCGATCGCGATCGTCGCCAGCGCCACTTCGACGGTGAGCCGGAACCCGCCCAGGATGGACGGGCCGTACTGGGCGAGGATCTGGCGGTTGAAGAAGTTGTCGAGGAGTGGGGTCATGCAAGCCCCGTCGTCCCGAGCGTAGCGAAGCGAAGTCGAAGGACCTTTTTTTGCGGATGCATCGGCAAAAGAGGTCCCTCCACTTCGCGCCTGCGGCGCTTCGGTCGGGACGACGGAGAGGTCACTTGCAGCTCAGCTCGTGCGGCGTGGCGTCGTAGCCCTTGAAGCCCGGAGGGCCCCAGCCCGGGAAGATCGTGCTGATCGACGAGCCGGGATCGACCTTCGAGCCGTACCATTTCTCGTACATTTTGGTGAGCGTGCCGTCCTTCTTCATGCACTCGATCGCGCCCTCGACCGTGTTGCGGTAGGCGGTGTCCTCGAGCCGGAAGGCGTAGCCGAAGTTGCGGCCGTTGAAGTCCTTGAAGCCGACCTTGATCGCCTTGTTGTGGCTCGCGGCATAGACGGTGGTCGGGATCTCGTTCAGGGCAGTGAAGGCGCGGCGGGTGATCACCGCCTGCACCGAATCGGGGAAGGTGTCGTAGCGCTGCACCTCGAAGCCGTACTTCCCGGCGTTCTGCGTCGCCCAGGTGTCGGAGATGGTGCCGCGATTGACCGCGAGCTGCTTGCCCTTGAGATCCTCGAAGCCCTTCATGGTGTCCGCCGCGCGGATCAGAAATCCGTTGCCGGTGGCGAAGAACGGCTCGGTGTAGAGCATGCGCTCGGCGCGCTCGGCGGTGATGTTGAGCGGATTGACCGTGAACTCGATGCGCTTGGAGAACAGCGCGGCGAACAGGCCGGAGAAGTTGATGTCGACGATCTCGACGCCCGGCCGGCCGATGCGCCTGGCGACGTCCTTGATCATGTCGACACCGAAGCCCTCCGGCCCCGACGCGCCGCGCACCATCCACGGCGCCACGCCGAAATCGGAGCCGACCACCAGGGTCTTGTCCTTGGGATGATCGGCATCCTGTGCAAAGGCGGCGCCCGAAAGCGCCAGCGCGGCCACTCCCGCGATCAGTGTACGTGCAAACATATCATGCCCCGTTGTGTCTCGATCTTACACTATCCTCTCCTCACGCTCGCTCCGCCATCGACCGGAAGTGTGACGCCGGTGATGAAGTTCGCCTCGTCGGATGCGAGGAAAAGGGCGGCGTTGGCGACGTCCCAGCCGGTGCCCATCTTCTTGCGCAACGGCACCTGGGCGTCGCGCATCGCCTCGATCTCGGCGCGGGTCTTGCCGAACTCGCGGGCCCGGGTGTCGACCGCCATCGGCGTGTTCATCAGGCCGGGCAGGATGACGTTGGCGCGGATGTTGTACGGCGCGTTCTGGTAGGCGAGCTGCTCGGTGAAAGCGACCATCGCCGCCTTGGTCGCCTTGTAGGCGACGTACGGATAGGTCGTGATCACCGCCATCGACGAGATGTTGATGATCACGCCGCTCTTCTGCTCGCGCATGATCGGGACGACGTGCTTGGCGGCGAGGATGCAGCTCTTGAGGTTGATCGCCACGCAGCGGTCGAACGCTTCCTCGGTGATCTTGTCGAGCTCGGCATCGCCGCCCGCCAGCGAGACGCCGACATTGTTGTGCAGGATATCGATGCGGCCCCAGCGGGCGTGCGTGTCGGCGACCATCGCCTTGATGTCGGCATTCCTGGTCACGTCGGCCTTGAAGGCGACGGCGGTGCCCTGGTTGGCGCCGATCAGGTCGACGGTCTCCTGCGCCGACTTGAGGTCACGGTCGACGCAGACGACCCTGGCGCCCTCGCGCGCGAAGGTGAGTGCGGTGGCGCGGCCATTGCCGACGCCCTCGCCGGGGCTCTGCCCCGCGCCGACGACGATGGCGACCTTGTCCTGCAAACGCATGAGTTCCTCCTGTAGCTCACCCCCTCCCCAACCCTCCCCTTGGGGGGAGGGAGCCCTCTTGACCCTCCTCCGAAGGGGGAGGGCAGGGTGGGGGTCAGGTCAGCGGGTACTGCTTCAGCACTTCCTTGTACTGCGGCTCGTTGTCGATCTTCATGGTTGCGAGCACCCGCACCACCGCGCAGTAGAAGGCGATGGTCAGAACCAGGTCGGTCATGTGCTCGTTGCTGAGATGCTTCTTGGTCTCCGCGAAGGTCTCGTCGGACATGCCGATGTCGCGCACCATCTCGCGGGCGCCCTTGAGGACCGTCCTGGTGAGCGGATCGAGCTTGCTGGGCTTGCCCTCGGTCTCGAGGAACAGGCCCTGGATGTCCTCGTCGGTGACGCCGAACTCCTTGCCGATCTTCACGTGATGGGTGAATTCGTATTCCGACTTCTCCATCCAGCCGACCTGCAGGATGGCGAGCTCACGGAGGCGCGAATCGAGCGTGCTCTTGTTGCGGATGTAGCCGCCGATCCCCTGGAAGGCCTTCGCCATGCCCGGCGAGTTGACCAGCAGCCGGACGAGATTGATCGGCCGCTTGAGCAGGTCGCGCTGCTCGGGAGGCAGCTGGTCGGCGTCGATATAGGGCAGGCGGGCCATCGGTTCTTCCAGCTAGTGATCCTGTGAATCGCGCTCGGGGCCCTGCAAGGTCACGCCGCCATCGACCACCAGCACCTGGCCGGTGATGTAGCGGGCGTGCGCGCTCATCAGGAAGCGCACGGCATGGCCGATGTCCCAGCCGGTGCCCTCGATCTTCAGCACCGAGGCGTTGGCGCGCTGCCGGCGGTTGGCGTCGCTCATGCCGTTGCCGCGATTGACCATCGGCGTGTACATCGGCCCGGGGCAGATGCAGTTGACGCGGATGTGGTCCTTGCCGTGGTCGACCGCCATCGCCCGGGTGAGGCCGATCACCGCCGCCTTGGAGGTGGTGTAGGTGGTCAGGCCGCGCGGCCGCAGCGCCGAGATCGAGGAGATGTTGACGATCGCGCCGCCCTTGGCGGTCTTGATCATCGCCGGGATCGCGTGCTTGGACAGCAGGAACATCGTCTCGACGTTGACCTGCATCACGCGGCGGTATTCGTCCGGCTTCTCGTCGACCACGCTGCCGCGGCTGCCGATGCCGACATTGTTGTCGAGGAAGTCGAGCCGGCCCCAGTGATCGACCGCGGCGTCGACCAGCCGCTTGCAGTCGGCTTCGTTGGTGGCGTTGCAGGCCTCGGCGACCGCGGTGCCGCCCTCGGCCTGGATCATCTCGACCGTGCGCTGGGCCAGCTTCTTGTCGATGTCGGACACGACCACCCTGGTGCCGGCGCGGGCCAGCAGGATCGCGGCCGCTCGGCCGTTGCCGATGCCGTCGCCCGCAGCGCCGCCGCCCGAGACGATCGCGACCTTGCCGGCCAGGCCGGCATCCTCTTCACGTCCGGTCATTTTGCTTTCTCCGTCGCGACGGGGCTCATTTCTGGACATCCCATTCGATGGCGAACGCATCGCCCCGTCGCTTGATGTATCCCGCATTGGCGCCGGGGAAATGCGCGGGGCAGAGCAGGGCGCCGCTCGCGACGCAATCCTCGAGCAGCTTGCGCCGCGACTTGGCCGACAGCTCCTGGTCTGAGCAGAACTGGCTGGACCAGTCGGGGTGATAGACCTGGATCGGGTGATGCATGATGTCGCCCGAGAAGCAGGCCTGCCGGCCGCCGTCCTTGAGGTTGATGGCGATCGAGCCCGGCGTGTGGCCGGGATAGTCCTCGATGGTGAGCAGCGGGTCGGGCTGGTGATCGCTGTCGATCATCACCGCCTTGCCGGCTTCGACCACGGGCAGCACGGAGTCATCGAACGAGCCGCCGTTGGTTTCCTTGCCCTGCGTCTTGTGCTCGTTCTCCCAGTGCGCGTACTCGCGCTTGGCGAACAGGTACCTGGCGTTCCTGAAGGTCGGCACCCAGCGGCCGTTCTCGAGCCTGGTGTTCCAGCCGACATGATCGACATGAAGATGCGTGCACATCACGAAGTCGACCGAGTCGGGATGGCAGCCGCAGGCCTGCAGCCGCTCGAGGAACGGCGTGTTGAGCTTGTTCCATCCGGGATTGTGCCGGTCCTTGTGATTGCCGAGGCAGGTGTCGATCAGGATGGTGTGCTTGCCGGTCTTCACCACCCAGGTGTGGACCGAGCCGACCAGCCGGTCGCTGCCGGGCTCGACATGGTCGGGCACCATCCAGCTCTTCTGCGCGTCGAAGGCCTCCTGGTCGAATTTGGGGAACATGCGTGCGGGCTTGAAGCCTGCGCCGCAGATCTCCTCGACCTTCTCGATGGTGGCGTTGCCGATGGCTCTCGCGGCCATGGTGCTCCTCCCGGCTGGAACGTGACCCCTAAAACGTGACGACGCTGCGGATCGACTTGCCCTCGTGCATCAGGTGGAACGCATCGTTGATCTTCTCGACCGGCATGACGTGGGTGATCAGCGAATCGATGTCGATCTTGCCCTGCATGTACCAGTCGACGATCTTCGGCACGTCGCGCCGGCCCTTGGCGCCGCCGAACGCCGTGCCCATCCACTGCCGGCCGGTGACGAGCTGGAACGGCCGCGTGCTGATCTCCTGGCCCGCGCCGGCGACGCCGATGATCACCGACTTGCCCCAGCCGCGATGGCAGCACTCCAGCGCCTGGCGCATCAGCCTGGTATTGCCGACGCATTCGAAGGAGTAGTCGGCGCCGCCGTCGGTCAGTTCGACGATGTGCGCGACCAGGTCCTTGCCGCCCAGGTCGTTCGGGTCGACGAAGTGGGTCATGCCGAACGTCTTGCCCAGCGCCTCGCGCGCGGGATTGAGGTCGACGCCGACGATCATGTTGGCGCCGGCCATGCGCGCGCCCTGCACGACGTTGAGGCCGATGCCGCCCAGGCCGAACACCACGACATTGGCGCCGGGCTCGACTTTGGCGGTGTTGATCACCGCGCCGATCCCGGTCGTCACGCCGCAGCCGATGTAGCAGACCTTGTCGAACGGAGCATCGTTGCGGATCTTAGCCAGGGCGATCTCCGGCAGCACCGTGAAGTTCGAGAAGGTCGAGCAGCCCATGTAGTGATGGATCTTCCTGCCGCCGATCGAGAAGCGCGACGTGCCGTCGGGCATCACGCCCTGGCCCTGGGTGCCGCGGATCGCGGTGCAGAGGTTGGTCTTGCCCGACAGGCAGGACTTGCAGTTGCGGCACTCGGGCGTGTAGAGCGGGATCACGTGGTCGCCCTTCTTCAGCGACACCACGCCCGGCCCGACATCGACCACGACGCCCGCGCCCTCGTGGCCGAAGATCACCGGGAACAGGCCCTCGGGGTCGCCGCCGGAGCGGGTGAACTCGTCGGTGTGGCAGACGCCCGACGCCTTGATCTCGACCAGCGCCTCGCCGAATTTCGGGCCTTCGAGATCGACGGTTTCGATGACGAGTTCCTTCCCGGCCTCGTAACAGACCGCAGCCTTGGTCTTCACGCTGTCTCTCCCAAGATTGAGGATAGAGCGTAAAGCAAGGCAACTGACCCAGTCCATGCTTACGCCGTCATGGAGCGGAATTTACAACATCTCCGGCCAAAGCTGAGCGCCGTGCTGGATTGTCAGAACCTCTATGTCGTTCTCATGGACGCGATAGGCGACAGTGTACGGTGTCCCGACGACGATCAGCTCGCGTGTGCCTCGAATCCGACCGGGCCGCCCTCGTCCTGGGGCGCTCGCGAGCTGTTGAACGCCTCGGGCGATCGCCGCCACGACGCGAGCTGCGGCGGCGGGATTGTCTTCGGAGATGCGAGCGCCGATCTGGTCGAGGCGCCGCCGAGCCCGCCTCGTCCATCTGACGATGCGCTTCACTTGCGGCGCTTGCGCCTCGTGTATTTGGCGATCGTAGCGGCGACCTCTGCATCCGTCGCGAATTCGCCTTTGTCGGCTTCACGCAACCCGGCTTCAATGTCGGTGAGCTGCCAGGCCTCGCGTTCAACAAAATCGCCAATCGCCTGAGCAGCGACATAGGAGCGAGACCGATCGAGCTTGGCCGCGAGGGCACCGAGCTTTTCGGCCACGTCGTCTGGCAAACGCACGGTAAAGGCTGACATGGTTCATTCCGATTCTATTTGATCCATTTTGAACCAAAGAGAACCAAACCGCAACATTCACCGCATGTGCTGGACCCGAGTCGCGAGCGAGTTCGGCTCTTCCGTACCGCGCGGCTTCACCGCGATCTTGGCCTCGCGGTACTGCGCGATCAGGCGCCGGCAGAGCTCGGCGGCACCCGGCACGTCGTCGATGTTCCCGACGCCATGGCCCGCCGTGTAGATGTCCTTCCAGCGCTTCTTGTTCTCGTGCGCCGCCACGACCTTTCCGGGCAGCGTGGTGCGCAGCACGTCGAGGTCGATGCCGGCGGCAAGCAGGCTCGGCGTCAGCCAGTTGGCGGGCGCACCGTCGATCGAGGCGGTGAGGAAGACGTCGGTCGCTCGCGTGTCGAGGATCATGCGCTTGTGCGCCTCGGCGGCCATCGCCTCGCGGGTGGCGATGAAGCGGGTGCCGATATAGGCGAGGTCGGCGCCCAGGGTCTCGGCCGCCAGCACGTCGCGGCCCGTGGTGAGGCCGCCCGCCAGCACGATCGCGAAGTGATCGCCGAGCTGGCGTACCTCGTTCATCAGCGCGAAGGGATTGATCGTGCCGGTATGGCCGCCGGCGCCGCCCGCGACAGCGATCACGCCGTCGACGCCGGCCTCCAGCGCCTTCTCGGCATGGCGGCGGTTGGCGATGTCGTGCAGCGCGACGGCGCCCCAGCCGTGGATGCGCCTGATCGCATCGCCCGGCGCGCCCTTGGACGTCAGCACCACCGGCACCCTGTACTTCTCGACCAGCTCGAGGTCGCCGGGATAGCGCGGGTTCGACGGATGCACGACCAGGTTGACCGCCCATGGGGCCGGCGTGCGCCCGGCATCCTCGAGCTTCCTGATGCCCTCGATCATCTCGTCGAGCCAGGCCTGGAACTCCTCGCGGCTGCGCGTACCGTGGGCGGGGAAGCTGCCCATGAGGCCTTCGCTGCAGCAGGCGAGCGTCAGCGCGGGGTTGGATACGAGGAACATCGGCGCGGCAATGACAGGCATCGCCATGCGCTCCATGAGCTTGCGGACTTCGGCCTTCGCCATGATCAGACGGTCCCCACCGCCGGCGTCGTCGCGGTCACACCCGCCGCCGCCAATGCTTGCAACTGCTCATCGTTGTAGCCCAACAGCGCGCGCAATACCTCTGCGGTGTGCTGCCCGAGGTCGGGTGCCGGCCGTTCGATGACCGCGCCCTGGCCGTCGAGCCGGTAGGGCAGGCCCTTCACCAGGCCGCCCTTCTCATCGCGGATCAGCGTTGCGCCCGCAAGCGCCTTGTCGGCCAGCAGGTCGTTGCCGTCGTTGCACGGTGCCGCCGCGATGCCCTTGGCCAGCAGCCTGGCGACGGCATCGTCCCGGTCGTGCGCGGCGCAAAAGGCCGGAAGGCCGGCGTCGGGCTCGGCCAGGGTGACGGCGATCCAGCGGCGGTCGCGGCAGCGATAGGCATCCTGCTGCGCCAAGCCCTCCTGTTTGTTGCCCGGCGGACCGGCCCGGCGGTTCGGGTCGGCGGCGGCCGCGAGGATTTCCTCGCCGATCGTGAAGGAGGCGACCTCGCGCTGGGAGAAGTCGAGGAAGCAGCCCTGCCCCGTCCGCCGCGCCTCCATGACCGCGGCAATCACGATGCCCGCGGCGAACAGCGAGACGATCTGGTCGGGATAGTTCACGTCCATACCCGAGATTCGCGGCTCCTCGCCCTCGTAGCCGGTCAGCGCGGCGATGCCTGACGTGGCGTCGAGCGTCGAGCCGAACGAGACGTTCATGCGCTCCGGCCCGGTGTCGCCCTGGCTCGAGATGGCGGCGAAGACGACGCGGGGATTGACCGCAATCAGGTCCTTGTAGCCGAGGCCGGCGCGATCGAGCACGCCGCGGCGGAAGTTCTCGACCACCACGTCGCAGTGCCTGGCGAGCTCCCGTACCACGCGCTGGCCCTCGGGCGATTTCAGGTTCAGCGCCAGCCCGCGCTTGTTGCGGTTGGTGAAGCGGAACTGCGGCGAGCGGTTCCACCAGCCGTCGCGATCGTCCATCTTGCCGACGACGCGGAAGGGATCGAGGTAGGCGCCGGATTCGATCTTCAGCACATCGGCGCCGAGATCGGCCAGCATCGCCGAGGTGTTCGCGCCCGCCGTCAGCAGGCCGAAGTCGAGGACGCGGATTCCAATCAGCGCTTTCCTCCCTGGCGAAGCCGGGGAGGTGCTCGCGTCTTCGCGGGCGGAGGGGTCATGAGCCGCAGTCGTGGCGTGGCCCATGACCCCTCCGCCGCCGTGTGACGGCGGCACCTCCCCATCGCTGCGCGATAGGGAGGAAAAAGATGGTGCGGGCCTCGGCGCGAAGGAACGGCCGTTCCACTGCACGGGAAGCTGCGGCATGCGGAGCGCGCCGAGGGTCGGATGCTGGAGTTCGGCGAGGAAGCTGCGGGCGACGTACTGCTCGGTCTCGAGCAATTCGGCGGGCGAGAAGATCGGGCCGAACGGCACGCCTTTGGCCTGGGCGAGACGCTGGATCTCGGCGCGGGTCTTGTCGGCGAACCATGGCGTGAGGATCGCGTAGAGCTCGGCGATGTGCTGGCGCCGGCCGGCCCGGCTCTCGAACCTGGGATCGCCGAGCCGCGGATCGCCGATCAGCGCGCCCGCTGCGGGCCATTGCGTCACCGTGTAGACGACCGCCACGTGACCGTCGCGGCAGGGCACGATCTGGAACTCCGACTTCTTGCCCTCGCGGCCGGGCGAGACGCCGGTCGCCTCGGCACCCGACGCTGCCTTCCAGTTCACCCATTGCAGGACTTCGGCCAGCGATACGCGAACCGCGGCCGGCTTGTGCCCGGCGTCGCGCGCGGCCAGTGCCGAGGCGAGCCCGGTGAAGGCGGTCAGTCCGGCGGCATACGAGGCCTGATGGCCGCCCAGCCGCAACGGCTTGCGCTCGGGCTCGCCCACCATGTGGAGCAGGCCGCTCAGCGCCAGCAGCGTGAACTCGCTGACCGGGCGCGTCGCGGCGTTCATCTCGACCGGAAACGCCGCGATCTCGATCGGCGTCGCGCGGCCGGCGCGCGCGAGCGCCGCAATCGACGCCGGTTCCTCGAACACCACCGCGTCGGCGGTCTGCAGCAGCCTGGCAAGGTCCGCGCGCCCCGTGTCCGACGCGAGATCGAACGCTACCGAACGCTTCGACGTGTTGAGGAACTGGAACAGCGCGCTCTCGCTCTGCGGCAGGAAGGGCGGCGCGCGGCGCACCGGATCGCCCTGCGGAGGCTCGATCTTGAGCACCGTCGCGCCGAGATCGGCGGCGATCTTGCCGGCCAGCGAAGCCGCGAGCCTGAGACAGAGCGGCACGTCGCGGTCGTTCACCTCCAGAATGGTGAAGCCGCTAAGCGGCAGTGTGTCGGTCCGGCTCATGGAACGATTTTCGCTATCCCGTGCTAGGTTCGCTGTCCACGGAGGAATCATGGCACAGACCGGCAAGCACAAGGGCCTGGAGTTCGGCATCTTTCTCGCGCCCTTCCACGGGGTCGGCGAGAACCCGACGCTCGGCATGGCGCGCGACATGGAGCTGGTCGAATGGATCGACGAGCTTGGCTACGACGAAGCCTGGATCGGCGAGCATCATTCGGCCGGCTGGGAGACCATCGCCTCGCCGGAAGTGTTCATCGGCGCGCTGATCGGGCGCACGCGCTACATCCGGCTGGGCTCGGGCGTGACCAGCCTGCCGTACCATCACCCGCTGATGGTCGCGAACCGCTTCGTGCAGCTCGACCACATGTCGCGCGGCCGAACCATGCTGGGCTGCGGCCCGGGCGCGCTGCCGTCGGACGCCTACATGATGGGCATCGAGCCCTCGACCCAGCGCGACCGCATGGAGCAGTCGCTGGCCGCCATCATGGCGCTGCTCAAGTGCGAGGAGCCGGTGACGATGAAGACCGACTGGTTCGAGCTCAAGGAGGCGCGGCTGCATCTCGCGCCGTACAGCTACCCGCACTTCCCGATCGCCTGCGCCAGCACCATCACGCCGTCGGGCATGATCGCGGCGGGCAAGCATGGCGTGGGCGTGCTGTCGATTGGCGCCGGCCTGCCGGGCGGGCCGGAGGCGATGGCCAAGCAGTGGGCGATCTACGAGGAGACCGCGGCCAGGCACGGCCAGACGGCCGACCGCTCGAAGTGGCGCATCGTCGTTAACGCGCACGTCGCCGATGACGACGAGCGGGCGCTGCGCGAGGTCCATGCCGGCGAGCGCCGCGAGACGGTGACCTACTTCGAGGACACGCTCGGCCGCCCGCCGGGCCGCTCCGACGATCCGCTGCGCGAGGGCGTGAAGCAGGGCACGACGCTGGTCGGCTCGCCCGACACGGTCGCCAGGGGGATCGAGCGGCTGCTCGGCTACTCCCAGGGCGGCTTCGGCGGCATCCTGTTCCGCGCCCACGAATGGGCCGACCGCGAGGCGACGCTGCGGTCGTACGAGCTGTTCGCGCGCTACGTCATGCCGCGCTTCCAGGGCTCGCTCGATACCATCGTCGGCTCCAACCGCTGGGCGCGCGAGAACCGCAAGGCGGTGTTCGGCCCGACCGTGGCGGCGGTGAAGAAGGCCTTCACCGACGTCGGCCGCGAGGTACCGGAGGAGTTCCGCGCCCGCACCGTCGGGGCGCGCGACGTCGCCGAATAGAACCAGTCCGGCGACGCTTCTTGTCGTCCTGAGCCGATTCGGGGCAGCATAGCCGCTCCTCAGGATAAACTCAGCGAAGGATCTCATTGCGATTTGCCAACGGTATGCTCGCTGATGCGACGATGAGGTCCTTCGCTTCGCTCAGGACGACAGAGGGGGAGGAACTCCGGTAGCACGGGGTTGATGACGTGATCGCGCGGCTCGAGTGCCGCGAGCTGCGGTGACCCAGTACCCGGCTGTGCCGCCCAGGCCCGACGAGAGCAGGATGGTCGGCGCATTCGGAAAGTAGCTGACGGGCTGGCCGGTCATTCGGCGGCCTTAAGCGATTGCACGACATGCTGGCGGGTCTTCATCAGCGGCTGGATGCGCTCGCCAAATATCTTCGTGCCGCTCACGAACTCATCGAAGGTCAGCAGCACGCCGGCGAGGCCAGGGATGCCGTCGATCTCGTCCATCATGTTTGCGACCGAGGCGTAGGAACCGCACAACAGGCCGATGTTGAGGTTGACGTTGCTCACCTCGGACGACATGTGGCGCACGTTGGTGTCCGAACCCGACCTGGTGTCGGCATTGCTCTGCTGGGTCAGCCAGCGCAGCGCCTCGTGGTCGGCACCGCTTTTGTAAAGGTCCCACTTGGCCTTCGCCTCGGCGTCGGTCTCGCCGGTGATGATCATGAACAGGCCATAGGTCGCGACCTTGCGGCCACTGGTGGCGCTCGCCTTCTGCAGACGTTCGACGGTCGCGGCGCAGGCGGTCGGCGTGTTGTAGCCCATGCCGAACACGAAGTTGTAGTCGGCATACCTGGCAATGAACTTCATGCCGGCATCGCTCTGGCCGGCCGAGATCAGCTTGATCGGCGCCTGCGGCAGGGGTTCGAGGCGGCAGTCGTCCATCTGGAAGTGCTCGCCCTTGAAGTTCGAATGGCCGGTCGTCCACAGCTCCTGCATGACCTGCACGTACTCGGCGGCATAGTCGTAGCGCCTGGCGAAGTACTCGTCGCCCGGCCACAGGCCCATCTGCGCGTATTCCGGCCGCTGCCAGCCGGTGATGATGTTGAGCCCGAACCGGCCGTTCGAGATCGAATCGATGGTCACCGCCATGCGCGCCGCGATCGCCGGCGGGATCGCCAGCGTCGGCACGGTGGCGTAGAGCTTGATGCGCGAGGTGACGGCGGCGAGCCCCGCCATCAGGGTGAACGATTCGAGGTTCTGGTCCCAGAAGCCGCTCTGCCCGCCGAAGCCGCGCAGCTTGATCATCGACAGCGCGAAGTCGAAGCCGTAGCGCTCGGCGTTGAGCGTGGTCTGCTTGTTGAGCTCGAAGCTTGGATTGTACTGCGGCGAGGTGGTGGAGACGATCCAGCCGTTCCTGCCGATCGGGATGAAGACGCCGATATCCATGCCACTGTCCCCGAGCCGTTGCCCCGGGGCGAGTCCTACCGCCGTTGCGGTTGGCGCACCACGGCGGAGACGCAGAATCCCGTCATCCTGGGCGCCGCGAAGGATCTCGTGCCGCTGACGTACCGATGGCTGGCGGCGATGAGGTCCTTCGCTATCGCTCGGGACGGCAGATTTAGAACGTCTTCACCGTCCCCGGCGCGGCGTCGATCACCTGCACCGGGCTGCTGCCCAGCGCGGCCTTGTACTCGGCCGGCGTGCCCTTGAGGTAGGGGTTGCTGGCGTAATGGATCGGCCAGGCCATCTTGGGCTTGATCAGGTTGGTGGCGTAGGCCGCGTCCTTCGGATCCATCACATAGTGGCCGCCGATCGGGATCAGGATGAGGTCCGGCTTGTAGTACTCGCCGATCCACTTCATGTCGCCGAAGATGCCGGTGTCGCCCATGTGGTAGATCTTGAAGCCGTTCTCGAGCGTGATGATGAAGCCGACCGGCTCACCCGCCGGATAGCTCACGCTCTTGCCGCTGTCGTCCTTGAGGATCATCTCCGACGAATGCTCGGCGTGGGTCTGGGTGACCTTGACGCCCGGGGCGACCTCGGCGGTGCCGCCCACGTTCATGCGCGGCGCGAGGTTCGCCGGCAGCTTGCCGAGCGTCGCCAGGAACTGGTTCATGCCGGCCGGGCCCCACAGCGGCGCGTTGTGGGTCTTGGCCAGCTCGATGCCGTCGCCGAGATGATCGCCGTGGCCGTGCGTCACCAGGATGGCGTCGATCTTGCCGATCTTGCCGAGGTCCTTCAGCTCGGGCGGCACCAGGGTCCCACCGGTGATCCAGGGATCGACCATGATCACCTTGCCGCCCGGCGTGGTGATCCTGAACGCCGACTGGCCGTACCACAGCAGCTCTGTCTTGCCCTGCGTCTGCGCCTCGGCAGTGCCGGCGAACGCCAGCGCCGCGGCAAACAACAGTGCCAACATGCGTAGGATCATCCACTATCCTCCCTTTCAGTGGCGCGGACCTTAGCACGGTTCCTCCGGGCGAAAGTCGTCGCTTTTTTGTGAGCCGCATTCGCCTACCATGCGGCCCAACGTCACAAAGGAGATCGGCCGCCGATGAGCATCAAGGGCAAGGCCTACATAGCCGGCATCTACGAGCACCCGACGCGGCTGGCGAAGGATATCTCTCTGGCGCAGATCCACGCGCAGGTTGCCAAGGGCGCACTCGAGGATGCGGGCCTCACCAAGGACGATGTCGACGGCTACTTCTGCGCCGGCGACGCACCGGGTCTCGGGCCGATGTCGATGGTCGAGTACATGGGCCTGAAGCCGCGCCATGTGGATTCCACCGACACCGGCGGCTCGTCCTACGTCCTGCATGTCGGTCACGCCGCCGAGGCGATCGCCGCCGGCAAGTGCAAGGTGGCCCTCATCACCCTGGCGGGCCGTCCGCGCGCCGAGGGCATGGCGACCGGCACGGTGCCGCGCAGCCGCGGCGGCACGCCGACGCCCGACGAGCCATTCGAGTTCCCCTACGGGCCGACGGTCGTGAACATGTACGCGATGTGCGCCATGCGCCACATGTACGAGTTCGGCACGACCTCCGAGCAGCTCGCCTGGATCAAGGTCGCGGCCTCGCATCACGCGCAATACAACCCGCATGCGCTCTTGAAGGACGTGGTCACGGTCGAGGAGGTCGTGAACTCGCCGGTGATCTCCGATCCGCTGCACCGGCTCGACTGCTGCGTCATCACCGACGGCGGCGGCGCGATCGTCGTCGTGGCGCCGGAGATCGCCGCCAGGCTGAAACGGCCGAAGGTCAAGCTGATCGGCGCCGGCGAGTTCGTGAAGACCCAGATGGGCGGCAAGGTCGATCTCACCTATTCGGGTGCGCGCTTCAGCGGCAAGGCGGCGTTCGACGAGGCGGGCGTGAAGCCCGGCGACATCAAGTTCGCCGCGATCTACGACAGCTTCACCATCACCGTGCTGATGCAGCTCGAGGACCTCGGCTTCTGCGAGAAGGGCAAGGGCGGCGCCTTCGTGGCCGACGGCAACCTGATCTCCGGCGTCGGCAAGCTGCCGTTCAACACCGACGGCGGCGGGCTGTGCAGCAACCATCCGGGCAACCGCGGCGGCCTCACCAAGGTGCTCGAGGCGGTGCGCCAGTTGCGCGGCGAGGCGCATCCCAAGGTTCAGGTGAAGAACTGCGATCTGGCGGTCGCGCACGGCACCGGCGGCTCGCTCGGCCTGCGCCACGGCAGCGCCACCGTCATCCTGGAGAGGGAGTGAGTTCGATGGCCGAGACCCAAGCGGAGAAGAAGGAACGCAAGCTGCCGGCGCCGGCGGTCTCTCCCGAGACGCAGGCCTATTGGGACGCCGCCGCCGAGGGCAAGCTGCTGGTGAAGAAGTGCACCGCCTGCGGCCAGTGCCACCATTATCCGCGCTCGATCTGCCCGTTCTGCTTCAGCGACAAGACCGAATGGATCGAATCGTCGGGCAAGGGCACGATCTACTCGTACTCGGTGATGCGCCGCGCGCCGGTACCCTATGCGATGGCGTATGTGACGCTGGCCGAGGGCCCGCGCATGGTGACCAACATCGTCGATTGCGATTTCGACAAGCTGAAATGCGAACAGCCGGTGAAGGTGGTCTTCAAGCCGACCGACGGCGGCCCGCCGCTGCCGATGTTCACGCCGGTCTGAGTCTTTCGCCGGGGGCGCGTCACTCCAGTGGCGCGTCAAGGTCATACGGACCGCGCGCATCCTGCGCGCTCATGAGGCGCTGGAGGCGCGAGGTCCATGAGAGCACGAGGAGGAGAAATATGCTGAAGATCTGGGGCCGTGCCTCGTCGTCGAACGTGCAGAAGGTCATGTGGGCCGTGACCGAGATCGGCCTGCCGCACGAGCGCATCGATATCGGCGGGCCGTTCGGCAAGAACCGCGAGAAGCCGTATCTCGACATGAACCCCAACGGCCTCGTGCCGACGATCGAGGAGGACGACGGCTTCACGCTCTGGGAGTCGAATTCGATCGTGCGCTACCTCGCGGCCAAGCACAGGAGCAGCCTGGAGCCCGCCGACTTGAAGACGAGGGCGCTGGCGCAGAAGTGGATGGACTGGCAGCTCACGGTGATGGCGCCGGCGATCGGTCCGCTGTTCATGGGCATGGTCCGCACGCCGCCGGCCGAGCGCAACGCCAAGGCGATCGACGACAGCAAGGCCAGGACCGCGGACGCCGCCCGCATGCTCGACGACCAGCTCGGCAAGACGCAGTTCCTCGCCGGCGACGCCTTCTCCTATGGCGACATCCCGGTCGGGATCATGGTGTGGCGCTTCCGCGAGCTCGCGCCCGAGCGCCAGGGCGGCTTCAGGAATCTCGACCGCTGGTACGCTGCCATCGCTGCACGGCCGGGCTTCCAGCAGCACGTGAAGGCGATACCGCTGACCTGAGTCAGGCGACCTCGGCGATGTAGCGGTCCGGGCGGAGCAGCGCCGCGCGCAGGCGGCGCTGCGCCAGCCAGTCCACGCCGACACCGGGCAGCATCACCGCATCGGGTCGCCGACCGGCGAGCAATTCGGTCTCTCCGACGACGGCGAAGCGCGGGCCGATCGCCTTGTCCATCAGCCGGCCGTCGGGCAGCACGGGCTGGGGAAAGATCGTGCCGACCGGCGGCGGGGCATCGGCGCGGCAACCGAGACCGAGCTGCGGCTGCGGGAAGTCGAACATCTCCGCGCCCGCGGCAAAGCGACGGTCGCGCTCGGCGGCCTTCGCGGGATCGGTCTCCTGCAGGATCGCGCCGAGTTTCACCGCGAGCTCGATGAAGGCCTCGACATGCGGCCGACGCTCGCTCTCGTAGGTGTCGAGCAGGGAGTCCGGTGCACCGTCGCGCAGCACGGCTTTGAGCTTCCAGGCGAGATTGGCGACGTCGCGCATGCCGGCGCACATCCCCTGGCCGAGAAAGGGCGGGGTCTGGTGACATGCGTCGCCGGCCAGCAGCAGGTTGCCGTTGCGCCAGCCTTCCTGGACGAGCGAATGGAAGGTGTAGATGGCGGCGCGCTCGAGTCGAGCGTCCTGGGGTCGGAGCCAGCGTGCGATCATCGGCCAGAATACGTCCGGCTCGGTGAGCCGGTCGGGATCGTCGCCGCGCATCAGCATGATCTCCCAGCGCCGCCGCGCGCCGCCGACATTGACGATCGTCATCGGCCGCGCGGGATCGCAGAGCTGAACCGTGTAGTCGGGCAGGGCCTTCACCCGGCGCGAGGATGGGTCGCACAGCAGGTCGACCACCAGCCACGGCTGGTGCAGGCCGAGATCGTGCTGCCGGCTGCCGATGGCACGCCTCACCAGCGAGCGCGCGCCGTCGCAGCCGACGATGTAGCGCGCGTCGAGCTCGCTCACGTCGGTTATCTCGCGGCCGAGATGAACCTCGACGTGGGGGAAGCGATTGACGCCCTCGCGCAGGACCTGCTCGAGCATCGGCTGGTGGAAGTACCAGTTGTTCGGCCAGCCTTGCGGTCCCGGCCCGTCGATCCCCCGCCGCACGATCAGGGTCTGGCCCGCGGCATTGACGAAGTGCATGCCCTGCGACGAGGGCCGCGTCGCCAGCGCGATGTGATCCGCCAGTCCAGCCGACTGGAAGATGCGCATCACCTCGCCGTCGAAATGCACGGCGCGCGGCAGCGGATGGATTGCCGTCTCGCGCTCGTAGACGGCGACGGTCAGTCCGGCTTGCCCCAGTAGATTGGCGAGCAGCGCACCAACTGGGCCGTAGCCCAGGATGGCGACGTCCTTCATGTCGTTAATCTACTACAATCTGCTACGAGTGCAGCGCTTCCCACACCCGTTCCGGCGTCGCCGGCATGTTGATGTGCTTGCCGCCGAGCGCGTCGACCAGGGCGTTCATCACCGAGGGCAGCGAGCCCGCGCAGCCCGCTTCGCCGCAGCCCTTGGCGCCCAGGATGTTGGTCGTCGCCGGGACCGAATGGTAGCCGATCGCGAAGCTCGGCGTGTCCGAGGCGCGCGGAATGGCGTAGTCGGTGAAGCTGCCGGTCAGGGGCTGGCCTTCCTCGCTGTAGACCACGTGCTCGAACAGCGCCTGGGCGATGCCCTGGACGACGCCGCCGTGGCTCTGGCCTTCGACCAGCAGCGGATTGATGACCGTGCCGAAGTCGTTGACCATGGTGTACTTCACGACGTCGACCCACCCGGTATCGGGATCGACCTCGACCTCGGCGACATGCGCGCCGTTGGGGAAGGCCGAGGGCGCCGCCTCGTGCACGTGGCTGACGTCGAGCGAATCGGGCACGCCCTCGGGAAGCTTCATCCCGGTGCGCAGCTTCTCGGCGAGCTCCATGATACCGATGCCACGGTCGGTACCGACGATCGTGAATCGGCCGGACCTGAATTCGATGTCCTCGGCCGAGGCCTCCAGCGCGACGCCCGCGATCTGCTTGCCCTTGTCGATCACCTTGATCGAGGCTTCGACGATCGCCGCCCCCGACGCCATGATCGACTTCGAGCCGCCGGTGCCACCGCCTGCGATCAGCAGATCGCTGTCGCCCTGGATCAGCTTGATCCTGTGGAACGGGATGCCGAGCCGCTCGCTCAGCACCTGGGCGAACGGCGTCCAGTGGCCCTGCCCGTAGTCGAGCGTGCCGGTGATGATGGTGACGTCACCGTTGGGCTCGAAGCGGATGCCGCCCATCTCCTTCATCGGCGGCGCCGTGACCTCGAGGTAGTTGCCGATGCCGAGGCCGCGCAGCTTGCCGCGCTTCTTGCTCTCTCCCTTGCGCTTGGCGAAGCCCTTCACGTCGGCGGCAGCCAGCGCCTTGTCGAGCAGCATGGAGAACTCACCCGAATCGTAGGTCGTGGCCGACGCGGTCTTGAACGGCATCTCCTCGGGCTTGATGTGGTTGCGCTTGCGCATCGCCACCGCGTCGATGCCCATCTCGCGCGCCGCGGTTTCGATCAGCCGCTCCATGAAGTAGTTGGCCTCGGGCCGCCCGGCGCCGCGATAGGCGCCGACCGGCGGCGTGTTGGTGAAGGCCACCTTGCTCGAAACCTCGATCAGCGGCGTGCGGTAGACCGCGGCGAGATTGCGCGTGACGCCGGCCGAGCCCATCAGCGGGCCGACATTGGCGAGATAGGCGCCAACGTTGGCGTAGCCGGTGAGTCGCACCGCGAGAAAGGTGCCGTCCTTGTCGAGCGCCAGCTCGGCGTCGAAGTCGTGGTCGCGGCCGTGCTGGTCGCTGAGGAAGCTGCCGCTGCGTTCGTCGGTCCACTTCACCGGCCGGCCGAGGATCTTCGACGCATGGAACATGCCGGCGTACTCGGGGTAGGGCGAGCCCTTCATGCCGAACGAGCCGCCGACGTTGCCGGTCAGGACGCGCATCTGCTCGGGTTTAATGCCGAGCAGCGCCGCCATCTGGTGCTTCAGGCCGAACACACCCTGGTTGCCGGCGTAGAAGGTGTAGCGGTCGGTGGCCTTGTCGAAGTGCGCAATCGCCGAACGCGGCTCCATGGCGCAGACGACGATCCGGTTGCTGATCAGGCGAAGCCTGGTGACGTGCGCCGCCCTGGCGAATGCCTCGCGGGTCCTGGCCTCGTCGCCGTGATGGAAGTCGACGCAGAGATTGTTCGGCACGTCGTCGAACACCAGCGGCGCGCCGGGCTGCGCGGCCGCGCGCGCGTCGGTGACGGCGGGCAGCGCCTCGATGTCGACCACGACGGCTTCCGCCGCATCCTTCGCCTGCGCCTGGGTCTCGGCGACCACGAACGCCACCGGGTCGCCGACATAGCGCACCTTGTCGGTGGCGAGGGAATGGCGGGTCGGCGTCTTCATCGGCGAGCCGTCGCGGTTCATCACCGGAATCAGCGTCTTGAGTGTGCCGTAGCCCGCGGCGTCGAGATCGGCGCCGGTCCACACGCCCAGCACACCCGGCATCGCCTTCGCCGCCGAGATGTCGATGCCCTTGATGACGCCGTGCGCCATCTGGCTGCGCACCATCACGCACCACGCCTGGTTCGGCAGGTTGACGTCGTCGGTATACCGGCCCTGGCCGCGCAGCAGGGTCGGGTCCTCCTGGCGCGGCACCGGCTGGCCGACGCCGAATTTCATCGAATCGAGTGTGTCCGCTGCAACAGGCGCGTTCATGGAATTGTCCGTCGAAATTTGGATCGCCGGGAATGTGGCCCTTGATGGTCACCGCTGCAACAATAACTGCCCATTCATTGTCGGGAGTGCGGATGTCGGCGATTGCATGGCCACTGCCTGAAGAAGTCCGCGCGGTACGTGACGGGCTGCTCGATTTCGCCCGCAAGGAGGTGCTGCCGCGGCATGACAAGCATCACGACCTGTTCGAGAACCCGCGCCGCCTGTATCGCGAGGACGGGCGATTCTCCGACGATTTGAGGGGGCTTATCGGCGAGGTGCGGCGCGCCTCGGCCAGGGCCGGCTACTACAACATGTGCGTGCCCGAAGCGCTGGGCGGGGGCGGCCTGGCGCATCTCGCCTATTACGTCGGCTGGGAGGCGCTGTTCCACCTCTGCGGCCCGCAGAACTGGCTGATGCTCTATGTGATCAGCCATTGGGCGTTCGGGCCGAGCCGCCTGCTGGAAAAGGTGACGCCCGAAGCGCGGGAGAAGATCCTCGCGCCGATGATGGCCGGCGAGGCGTCGATGTGCTTCGGTCTGAGCGAGCCCGGTGCGGGTTCGGACGCTGCCGCGCTCGCGACCAAAGCGGTGCCCGACGGCAATGCCTGGCGGATCACCGGCCGCAAGATCTGGACTTCGAACTCGCCGGTCGCCGACTACTGCATCGTCTTCGCCATCACCGATCCCGAGCGGGCGGCGCAGCGCAAGGGCGGCATCTCGGCCTTCCTGGTGCCGACGTCGTCTCCGGGCTTCGAGGTCCAGCGCATCATCAAGCTGTTCGGCCATATCGGCGGCGACGAGGCCGAGCTGCGGCTGGAGAATGTGCGGGTCGAGCCGTGGCAGCTGGTCGGCGAATTGCACCAGGGATTCGCCGCGGCGCTGTATGGCGTCTCGCTGGGCCGGATCTACAATTCGGCGCGCGCCGTCGGCTACGGCCGCTGGGCGCTCGAGAAGGCGCTCGACTACGCCCAGCAGCGCAAGGCCTTCGGCAAGGCGATCGCCGAGTACCAGGGCGTGACCTTTCCGCTGGCCGAGAGCGCGATAGAGCTGCATGGCGCGCACCTGATGGGCCTCAACGTCGCCAGCCTCCTCGACCAGGGCGCGCCGGCGGTGAAGGAGCTGGCCATGGCCAAGGCCTACTCGGTGCAGGTGGGCTATCGCGCGGTCGACCGCGCCATGCAGACTCACGGCGCCATGGGCTTCACCAACGAGCTCGGCCTGCACCATGCCTGGCACAGCCTGCGCATCGTCAATGTCGCCGACGGCACCAACGAGATCCTGAACCGGTCGATCGTCCAGCGCCTGCTGAAAGGTGACACCGAGCTCTAGCTCGGTGTCATCCCGAGCGGAGCGAGGGACCTTTCCGTTGCCGCATAGATCCCTCGCTCCGCTCGGGATGACACGGTAGGCTGAGGCCATGTCGGACATGTCGTCGAACCTCGATCCCGTCACCCTCACGGTCATCCAGAACGGCCTGATCCAGGTCTGCAACGAGATGGACCTCGCCTTCGTGCGCTCGGCCTTCTCGCCGGTGATCTCCGAGGGCATGGACCGCTCCGACGGCATCTACGACGCGATCGACGGCTCGCTGATCGCCCAGGGCGAGCTCGGCCTGCCGGTGTTCGTCGGCACCATGCAGTTCTCGACTCGCGCGGTGATCGATCGTGTGAAGAGCCACTACGCCGGCACGGTCGATCCGGGCGACGTGTTCATCGTCAACGATCCCTATCTCGGCGGCACGCATTTGATGGACGTTCGCTTCGTGAAGCCGTTTTTCCACGGGGGCGAGCTGTTCGCCTGGCTTGCCAACACCGGCCACTGGCCCGACATCGGCGGCATGGTGCCGGGCGGCTTCTCCGCCAGCGCGACGGAAGTGGAGCAGGAAGGCCTGCGCCTGCCGCCCGTGAAGCTCTGGAAGAAGGGCGTGATGGACCAGGAGATCCTGGCCATCCTGATGAGCAACATGCGCATTGCCGACCAGCGCATCGGCGACATCAAGGCCCAGGGCGCCGCGCTCACCACCGGCGAGCAGCGGCTGACCGCGCTGATCGACCGTTACGGCGCCGGCGTGGTCAAGCAGGCGATCGCCGAGATGCGTCATCGCGCCGGGCGGCAGATGCGCGCCAGGATCGCGGCGATTCCCGACGGGGTGTACGAGGGCAGCTCGACCGTCGACAGCGACGGCGTGGTCGACGAACCACTGACCATCCGGATGAAGATCATCAAGAAGGGAGAGGACCTCACCTTCGACATGACCGGCTCGAGCCCGCCCTGCCGCGGGCCGATGAACAGCGTCATCGCCACCACCAAGTCGGCGATCTATCTCGCCATCAAGCACATCTTCCCCGACGTGCCGATCAATTCCGGCACCTTCGAGCCGCTGAAGGTGATCGAGCCCGAGGGTACGTTCCTGTACGCGAAGTATCCGCGCCCGGTATCGGGCTGTGCTGCCGAGGTGAGCCAGCGCATCGCCGAGGCGGTGTTTGCGGCGCTCACCAGGGCGATCCCCGATCTGCTGTTCGCCGCGCCGGCCGGCACCTCGGGCAATCTCGGTGTCGGCGGTTACGATCCCGAGCGCAAGCGCAACTACATCATGTACCTGTTCACCGGTGGTGGGTACGGCGGCTTCCAGGGCGGCGATGGGCTCTCCAACGGCTGCTCGACCATCGGCATTTCCAAGATGCCTCCGGTCGAGGTGCTGGAGCAATTCTATCCCATCCTCTTCGAGGAGTTTTCCCTGCGCGAGGGCTCCGGTGGCGCCGGCGAATATCGCGGCGGCTTCGGCATCAACTACGCCATCAGGCTGCGTCGCGGCGAGGCGCGCGTGTCGATGGTGATGGATCACGGCCGCACCGGCCCGCAGGGCGTGCTCGGTGGCGCCGCGGGAGGCGTCAACACCGTGCAGGTCAGGCAGGGCAACAAGACTTACAAGCCGCCGCACCTCTCCAAGGACCAGGACATCGAGATCGGGGTCGGCGACGTGGTGCGGGTTCAGACGCCGGGCGGCGGCGGATTCGGCGATCCGGCGAAGCGCAAGCCCGAGGCGATCGCCCGCGACGTCGCGCGCGGCTACTACACCGAGGCGGAAGCGCGCGAGAAGTTCGGCGCGCGGCAGGCCGTCCCTTGATCCGCTTCTTTCGCCGGGGGCGCGCCACTCCAGTGGCGCGTTCTTCCTTTGGTCCGAGCAAGGAGGCGCCACTGGAGTGGCGCGCCCCCGGCAGAAGATTGTTGGTTACCCTGCCAATGCTGGTCGTGGCGGGTCGTGCACAGGCTCAGAAGCGCCTGCAGATTCCGTCGAAATGGTACGTGGTGCAGGCGAACGACAATGCCTTCACCGTCGAGATGCCGGAGGTCCCGGACCATCGCCTGATCAACGACGTCTCGGCGCGCGGCACGCCGTTCGTGCTGCACTCGTACAGCCTCGACTACGGCGGCAATTCTTACGTGGCGCAGACCGCGCTCTATCCGGCGGACGTCGACGCGCGGCAGCCCAGGACTGTCCTGCAGGCGGCGCTCAATGCCCGTGCGCAGGGGCTCGGAGGGGGTAAGTGGTCGACGACCAACTGGCGCGAGATCGAGGGTGCGACCGCCGTGGAATCGACCGGCGCGTTGGCCAACGGCAGCCAGTTGCGACAGCTTTCGGTCCTGAAGGGACAGCGCTTCATCTCGCTCGCGTTCCTCGGACCGAACGTGACCGGGCCCGATGCCGACCGATTTTTCCATTCCCTGAAGTTCAAATGACCAAACCACGCGTCCATATCCTCGCCCTGGGCGGAACGATCGCCACGCGGCCCGATTCGACCGGAGCCATGCAGATGGGCCTCGGCGCCGACGACCTGGTGGCCGCTGTCCCGTTGCTCGAGACCCTCGCCGAGATCGAAGCCGAGACGGTGTCGCGCGTCGGCAGCCATTCGCTGTCGTTCGATCAGATCCACGCACTGGCGGCCAGGATCCGCGGTCTGGAGGCCGACGGCGTGATCGTGACGCAGGGCACCGACACGCTGGAGGAAACGAGCTTCCTGCTCGACCTGCTGCTCGACGTCGACGTACCGGTGATCGTGACCGCGGCGATGCGCAACCCCTCGCTGACCTCACCCGACGGCGCCGGGAACCTGCTGGCCGCCGTGCGGGTCGCCTCCGATCCCTGGGTGCGCCGCAGCGCCAGGACACTGGGCGTGCTCGCGGTGATGCTCGACGAGGTCTATGCCGCCGCCGATGTCCTCAAGGTCCATCCGACGCGGGTCAACGCCTTCGCCGCGACCCAGACCGGGCCGTTGGCGGCGCTGGTCGAGGACCGCGTCGTGCCGCTCTCGCTGCCGGTGCGCGATGCGGTCGTCGCGGCACGCCGCACGATCGCCGGCGCCTCCGGCAAGGCCGCGCCGGTCGCGCTGTTCTGGATGTCGCTCGACGACGATGCGGCGCTGATGTCGATGTTGCTCGCCGCGTCCGACCGCGCCGGCTATCGCGGCGCGGTGATCGCCGCGATGGGCGGCGGCCATGTGTCGGAGCGCTCGGTCGAGAACATCCACCGTCTCGCCAGGGCGATGCCGACCGTGATCGCACCGCGCGCCGGCGCCGGTGGACCGATGCTGCGTCACACCTATGGCGGGCCGAGCGCCGAGATCGAGTTGCGGCGTGCCGGCCTGATCTGGGGTGGCCGGCTGCATCCCTTGAAGGCCCGGGTACTGCTCGAGACCTGCCTGCGCGCCGGGCTCGACCGGCCGGCCATCACCGACTTGTTCGACGCCTTCGGCTAGGAGCGGGCGAGCTTCGCCGCGGCGAAGCCGTGCATGCCGGTCTGCCACTGCAACGCGACGATCGCGCCCTTGACCGGCTGCAGCAGCCCGAGCGCCAGCGTCAGGATCAGCGGTCCCCACAGCAGGGCATGGATCCAGTAGGCCGGGCTGTAGGCAATCTCGACCCACATCGCCGACGGCACGACGATGTGGCCGACCAGCACGATCACCAGATAGGCCGGGAAGTCGTCGGCGCGGTGATGACGGAACGGCTCGCCGCAGTCCTCGCAATGATCGGCCACCTTCACGAAGGCGCGGAACAGACGGCCTTTGCCGCAGTTCGGGCAGCGGCCGCCAAATCCACGCTTCAAAGCCAGGCCAAGGGTCATGGAGGGTCTCCTGTATGGGCTTGTATATCCGGACAAGCCGAGGCGGTGGCGCGGCAGAAGCTCGCGGCCAAGGCGCTGGCTGGCCACGACTATGCGCGCCCGAGCATGCGATACGCACCGCATTGGGCGCAGCGCGGACGCGGGCCGATCTCTCCAACGCGTGAGATGTCCTGAGTGTCGCCTTGAAGGCGCCGGGGGCGATCTCGCGGATCGTTTGAGACGACTTTATGTCGTGCGGCGCGTGGGCCGGCAGTTGAAGGCGATTGGCCGCGCCGTTCCCGCCTCGCGTAATGCTGCGAGGTCGTCGCGACCCAGCCATTCGACGCTGGCATCGGCATAGCGAAAGGCGTTGCCGCCGGTCGGCTGGTACTCGGTGCGCCAGGTCTTGTTGCCGAACGTCACCGATGCGCGGTTTCTGGCGTAGACCACAGCCACTTCCTTGCGGCCCTCGCAGATGTAGGCAATGCCCATCGGCGCGAGATCATCCGGCGACGGCCGCGCGATCGGCGTCCAGTTCACCGCCGGAGCGCCATGGGTGCAGGCACCGAGCGCCGTCAACCCGATCGCGGCAATCGACAATCGGCGCTTCCTGCGGTTTGCTCCCGGCTCGACTTTCATTGGCCGGAGCTTATCCAGCCGCAAAGAGGGGGCAAACGTCTCAAATGCCACACATCAAACTGCGCGACGGCGCGGAACTCTACTACGAGAAGCACGGCAATGGTCCCCCGCTCTTCCTGGTACCCGGGCTGGGCGGCGATGGTCGATGGTGGGGTGAGAATGTGGCGAAACTCGCGAACGACTTTACGATTGTCGTGCACGATCATCGCGGGACGGGCCGCAGCACGCTGTCGCGCATCGCCTACAGCGTGGCGCAGATGGCCGACGATGCGCTGCAGCTGATCGAATCGCTGGGCTTCGAGAAGGTCCACTGGTGCGGCCATTCCACCGGCGGCGCGATGGGCCAGGTATTGGCGATCGAGCATCCGGCGCGGATCGACCGGCTGGTGCTGAGCGCGACCTGGGCCAAGACCGACGCCTTCTTCCGCCGCCTGTTCGAGGTGCGTGCGCAGGCACTGAAGGAACTGGGGCCAGCCGCCTACCAGAAGGGCAGCGCACTGGCCCTGAATTCGCCGTTCTGGGTCCGCGACCATGACGCCGAGCTCGCCGCGATGGAGGCGAAGGCGCACGAGGCCATCCCGGTTCCTGAGATCGTGCTGTCGCGCATTGCGGCGATCGTGGCGCACGACCGGCGCGACGACCTGCAGAAGGTGCGTTCACGGACGCTGGCGATCGTCGCCCGCGACGACATGGTGACGCCTCTGTATTTCACCGAGGAATTGGTACGGTTGATCCCGGATGCGCGGGCCTACGTGCTGCCGGACGGCGGGCACTTCTATCCGCACGTGCATGGCGACGAATTTCGTCGTGTAATGACGTCTTTCCTCCTGGAGACCTGATTGATGGCTGCCAACATCGAGCCCAAGATCGCCGCGGCCGCGGCCGAGCTGACCGCGATCCGTCGCGACATCCACGCCCATCCCGAGCTGGGCTTCGAGGAGGAACGCACCAGCAGGATCGTCGCCGAGAAGCTGAAGGAGTGGGGCGTCGAGGTCACGACCGGCATCGGCAAGACCGGGGTGGTCGGCACCATCCGCGTCGGCAACAATCCCAGAGCGATCGGTCTGCGCGCCGACATGGACGCGCTGCCGATGGACGAGCACAATACCTTCGAACACCGCAGCGCGCACAAGGGCCGCATGCATGCCTGCGGCCACGACGGCCACACCACCATGCTGCTGGGCGCCGCCAAGTACCTCTCGGCCACGCGCAACTTCGACGGCACCGTGCACTTCATCTTCCAGCCGGCCGAGGAGGGCCGCGGCGGCGCCGAGGCGATGGTCAAGGACGGGCTGTTCGAGAAGTTCCCGTGCGAGCAGATCTTCGGCATGCACAATCGGCCGAAGCTCGATGTCGGCAAGTTCGCCATCCGCCCGGGCCCGCAGATGGCCGGCGGCGGCCTGTTCGACATCCACATCACCGGCAAGGGCGCGCACGGCGCTCGGCCCGAGACCGGCATCGATCCGGTGATCATCGCCACCCAGATCATCTCCGCGCTGCAGAGCGTGGTGTCGCGCAGCATCGCCCCCCTCGATTCGGGGGTGATCTCGGTCACCCAGATGCATGCCGGCGACGCCTACAACGTCATCCCCAACGAGGCGGTGCTGCGCGGCACCATCCGCGCGTTCCGCAAGGAGACGATGGCGCTGATCAAGGAGCGCATCGAGACCATCTCGACCGGCATCGCCAGGACGTTGGGCGGTACCGCGAAGCCCGATGTCCGTATCGCCTTCCCGCCGCTGGTCAACGACTACGACTCGGTGCAGTTCATCGCCGACGTCGCCGAGACGATCGTCGGCAAGGAGAACATGAACCGCGAAGGCCCCTATGTGATGGCCTCCGAGGACTTCTCCTACATGCTGGAGAAGGTGCGGGGCGCCTTCATCAACATCGGCAACGGCGGCGGCGAAGGTGGCTGCGAGGTTCACAACCCGGGCTACGACTTCAACGACGAGATCATCACCCTCGGCGCCACGCTGTGGTCACGGGTGGTCGAGACGAAGCTCGCCAAGGATGCGCGGTAGTCTTTCGCCGGGGGCGCGCCACTCCAGTGGCGCGATCAGGGGCTGCATCGACAAAGACGCGCCACTGGAGTGGCGCGCCCCCAGCGCATGAGCGCCGAGGTCCTTCTCTGGAGCGACTATGTGAGTCCCTACGCCTTCGTCGCGAAGGCGTGGGCTTACGAGCTGGAGCGGGACTACGACATCGCGCTGCAATGGCGGCCATATACGCTGGATGTCGCCTCCTATATGGGCAGTGTCGATGCGCGCGATCCGCATCACTGGCGGCGGGTCCGCTACTCGTACATGGACGCCCGGCGCTACGCCAACAAGCAGGGCCTGATCCTCAAGGGACCGGTGAAGATCTATTATGCCCGGCCGGCCAATGCCGGAATGCTCTACGCGCAGCGGCACGGCGTCTTCCGGGCGTACCACGATGCCGCTTTCGGCCGCTTCTGGCGGCGCGAGTTCGATCCCGAGGACGTCGCGGCCGTCGAGGCGCTGCTGATCGAGGCCGGCGCGCCGGCCGGGTTCCCGGACTTCCTGATCGGCGAGGGCGGGGCAGAGCACGACCGGCTGCGCAACGAGGCGGAAGCCTCGGGCGTTTTCGGAGTGCCGACGTTCGTCTTCGAAAACGAGCTGTTCTGGGGCGGCGATCGCATCGGCCTGTTGCGCGAGCGCCTCGACGAGAAGGGGGTGCCGCGCCGCTGACCATCCGGAAGGAGCGCGACATGGCCAAATCCCTCATGACCAAGGCCGTCATGAAGCCGCGCCGCAAGGCGAAGATCCCGCAGGCGCCCAGGATGACGCCGCGTGCCCGGCGCACCCTGATCGTGGTGGCCGATGGTGCCAGGGCACGCTTCCTGAAGGAGAGCGATGATCACCGGAAGCTGGTGCCGGCTGAAGACGCCGACATGCTGGCGCCCAAGGCACGCCGCCCCGATCGCGACCTGGTGACCGACAAGCCGGGCCGCGGCTTCAGCACGGCGCGCGACGGCCGCCGCGGCGGGTTCGAATCGCCGCACGATCCGCACAAGATGGAGAAGCACAATTTCACCGCCGAGCTGGCCGAGCGGCTGGACGAAGCGTGCTCGTCGAAGCAGTTCGACCGCATCGTCCTGGTGGCGCCCAGGCGCAGCCTCGGCGAGCTGCGCACGCTCTTGTCGCCGCGCGTCAGGAAAGCGGTGTCGCACGAGATCGCGAAAGACCTGACCGCCTCCTCGCCGACCGCGTTGCGCAAGGCGCTCGCCGACGCCCTGCCAGAGGCCGCGATCGAGTCCTAGACCTCGGGCTCGTCGAGCGTTCGCTCGACCCGCTTGTGCAGGGTCTTGGTCTCGCCGCGCATCTTCCGGGCGCGATCCTGGATCTGCCGCTTGGCGCGCCGGAAGGCGTCGTTGACGGCGAATTGCGGGATGGTCAGGCGATTGTCCCCGTCCGACTGCTGGTCGACCACGACGTCGTAGTTGCCCGGCATCGCCAGCCGCAGATGCACGCTATAGAAGCCGGTGCGGTGATGGTTGTCCGGCACGCGCACCGTGACCTGGCAGGAGGTGAGGCGGCCGTAGACGCGCTCGAGCTGCTCCACTTCCTGGTTGATCATCTGGGTGAGCGCTTCGCTCGGCTCGCTGCCCTGGAAGCCGATCTTGACTGGGGTTTGCAACATCCCGCTCTCCATTCCGCCATCTAGTTCAGAACGCAGGGCCCGTGGCGCGAGTTGCCGGGAACGCTTTGTCAGTCTCCCGCAGCAACTGCCCTCGAGGACGCCGGCGCCGGCTGCACCACGCGATGGCTGACCATGCGGTGATGCAGGCCACGAACGGTATCACTGCCGCGCGTCGTGCACAGCCACGGGCACAGGCCGTGCACCAGGCAGGCCAGGCCGCCGAGCAGCATCCGTCCGCCGAAGCCGAACGCCATGGCCATGTGCTGGAAGTAGGTCTCGTTGACCGACGAGGGGTGGTCGGTGAAGCGCCGCAACATGCCTCGAGTGTATGGACGATGCCGGAAAACAGGTTGCTAGCTTTGCGCCTCGGGCGGCAGAATCGAGCATTCCATTCCAAGGATGTCGCCATGTCCGCAAAATTATCCCTCGACTCCTTCGACCGGAAGATTCTGGATTGCCTGCAGGACAAGGCCGACATGCCGCTGGCCGAGATCGCGACCCGGGTCGGTCTGTCGACGACGCCGTGCTGGCGCCGCATCAACCGGCTGCAGGAGCAGGGCATCATCCGCGCCCGGGTGGCGCTGCTCGACCGCAAGGCGGTGAACGCCGGCGTCACGGTGTTCGTGGCGGTGCGGACCTCGCAGCACAACGCGCAATGGCTCAACCGCTTTGCCAAGGCGGTGGCGTCGTTCCCCGAGGTGATGGACTGCTATCGCATGAGCGGCGAGATCGACTACCTGATCCGGCTCGCCCTGCCGGACATCGACGCCTACGACGCCTTCTACAAGCGGCTGATCGCGCGGGTCGAACTCTCCGACGTCACCTCGATGTTCGCCATGGAGGAGATCAAATCCACCACGCGGCTCCCGCTCACCTACCTGCCCTAGCGATCCGAAGCCGCGGGCTTTAGGATTGTTGCAATCACCGCAGGGGAAACGATGAGCACGGGCAAGAATCGCAAGAAGATCCTGGTCGTCGGCTGGATGCCGCAGGCGGGCCTCGAGATCCTGAAGAAGCGCGACGACGTCGACTACGAGATCCTGCCGCTCAAGGACGTCGCGGCCGCCTATCACAAGAAGCTCGGCGATGCGAATGCGGTGACCCTGGGCGGTACGCCTTATCGCCAGGCCGAGCTCGATGTCTCGCCGGTGATGGAAGTCGTGGCGCGGCTCGGAGTCGGCTTCGACCAGGTCGAGGTGCCGGCGCTCTCCAGGCGCAAGATCCCGCTGATGACCACCGGCATCGCCAACTCGGTCTCCGTGGCCGAGCACGCGATGTACATGCTGCTCGCCTCGGCACGCCTCACCAAGCGGCTGGACCGCCTGGTGCGCGAGGCTGCGTGGCACGAGCGCCTGGCCGACCAGCCGGTCGATCTCGCGGGCAAGTCGATCCTGGTGGTCGGCATGGGCCGCATCGGCTCGCGCACGGTCAAGCGCTGCGTCGCCTTCGAGATGGATACCTACGTGCTCGATCCGAACATCTCGGCGGCCGACATCGAGAAGGCCGGCGCCAGGAAGGTGACCGACCTCAAGGCGATCCTGCCCAGGGTCGACTTCGTCACGATCCATTGCCCGCGCTCGCCCGAGACGATCGACATGTTCAATGCCGAGGCGCTGGCCTGCATGAAGCCCGACGCCTTCCTCGTGAACACCGCGCGCGGCGGCATCGTCAACGAGGAGGCGCTCTATACCGCGCTCACGACCGGCAAGCTGCGCGGCGCCGGTCTCGACGTGCTCGAGCGCGAGCCGCCGGACCTCGCCAACAAGCTGCTGGGCCTGGAGAACGTGATCCTGAGCCCGCACATGGCGGGCGTCACCAGGGAAGCGAACGACCGTATGGCCATCGCTGTGATGGAGAACATCCTGTCGGTGTTCGACGGCAAGCCGATCGTCGAGCGCTGCGTGAACAGGGAGATCTACGGCTGAAGCTCCGACGGATTACGGCAGCAGATCCTCGATCTCGGCATCGGTCGGGAAGCGGCCGGTTGTGGCGCGGGTGTAACGGAGAGCACCGTCCACGGTGACGTCGAACTGGCCGGACTTGCCGGGGCGCAGCTCGATATCGGACGCGCCCATTTTCTGGAGGCTATCCCTCACACGGAGGGCCTGCGGCTTGTAGCCTCAAGCGCCGCAGTATTCGATCAGCACTTTCATGCGCCAAAGGTGGGCGCTAAAGGTGCTGCCAACAAGGGGGATTTTCGATGAAGTACGGACCACTCGGCCGCTCCGGCCTGATCGTCAGCCGAATCTGCCTCGGCGGCAATTCGTGGGGCGCCAAGGGCCGGCGAGGCTGGGGCAAGTTCGACGAGGTCGAGGCGCCGGCCTACTTCAAGCGCGCGCTCGATGTCGGCATCACCTTCTTCGACACCGCCGACGTCTACAACAGCGGCCGGTCGGAGGAGATCATCGGCGCCACGCTGATGAAGATGGCGCGACGCGACGACATCGTGATCTCGACCAAGGCCGGCGCGCGCTTCAGCCCGGGCCACAACGACCAGGGCACCGGGCGCAAGCACCTGATGGCCGCCCTCGACGATCAACTCAAGCGCCTGCAGACCGACTACATCGACGTCTACCAGGTCCATCGCCTCGATCCACACACGCCGATCGAGGAGACGATGTATACGCTCGACCAGATCGTGAAGTCGGGCAAGGTCCGCTACATTGGCAGCTCGACCATGCCGGCCTACAAGTTCGCGCAGATGATCATGATCGCCGATTGGAAGGGCTATGCGCGGCCGATTGCCATGCAGAATCTCTACAATCTCATCCAGCGCGAGGAAGAGCGCGAGATGAACCAGCTCTGCCAGGAGCAGGGCGTCGGCCTGATCCCCTATTCGCCGCTGGCACGCGGCTTCCTCGCCGGCAATCGCAGCAAGGAAGGAGGCGGCGCGACGGAGCGAGCCAAGAACGACACCATCGTCGCGGCCGGCACCTATCGCGACTGCGACTGGGAAGTCGTCGACCGGCTGAAGAAGATCGCGCTCGGCAAGAACTGCACGCCAGCGCAGGCGGCGCTCGCCTGGATGCTGAGCAAGCCGTATATGGCGGCCCCTATCATCGGCGCCACCGACCTCGACCAGCTGAGCTCGGCCGCCAAGGCGACCGAGTTCACCGTCACGGCCGACGAGGCCAAGACTCTCGAGGAGCCCTACCAGTTCCGGGTGTCACCGGCCGTCTAGGCCGGGGTCTGGAGCAGCCGCAGGACGGCCTGGCGCAACGGACCGGGCGGCATCGGCTTGGGCACGAACACCTTGATGCCCGCCTCGTCGAGAGTCTTGCGGTCGATGTCGACATCGTTCGCCGACATCAGGATGATGTGCACACCCGGATTCTCGGCGTGCAGCTCGCTGGCGAGCATCAGGCCCGTCCTGTCGGGCAACTGATAGTCGAGGATCGCGACGCGCGGCGGGGCGAAGGCGGCAAAGCCCAGCGCTGCCGAGGCGTTATGCGCCTTGCGCACGCGCAGGCCGCTGCGGACCAGCAACTGGCTGATGGCTTCCGACAGGGCGAAGTCATCGTCCACGACGAGCACGTCGCATTCTTCGAGGGGCGGGTCGGGAAGCCGGTCGTCCATGCGTGGAAGAGATACGTTCCCCCACGCCACGTCAACACATCAAGTGTACTGAACGTTACACTCCGCGGTTGCGGAGGGAAACGGCGAACCAGAAGGCAAGCGCTTGCAGCACGAGTGCGGCGACCCGGAAGATCGGCACCGCACCCCAGCGATCGACGATCGGAGCGGCCAGCGGCCCGCCGATCGCCTGGCCGGCGAACAGGCAGAGCGCAAACAATGCCGGCGCCGAGCCGCGGGCCTCGGGCGCAGATCTAGGCGGCGTAAGCCTCTTTTTCGAAGGCGTAGTAGAGCGGCAGCGCCTTGGTGTCGGCGAATGGCAGGACCTGCGTCGCGTAGACGCCGCCGATGCCCTTCTTCTGGTCGATCCAGTAATAGGTGTTGGCGAGGCCCGCCCAGGCGAGGCTGCCGGCCGAGCGGCCGGTCGGCGCCGCCGTGTTGTTGATCATGAAGGAGAGGCCCCACTGCTTCTCGATGCCGGGGAAGAACTCGGCATCGTTGGAGAGCGGCGCCATCGCCGTCTTGAGCAGGCAGACCTTGCAGTCGCCCATGGCGTTCTTGGACATCTGCGCCACGGTCTCGGGCTTCAACACCTGGTCGCCGCGGTCCGAGCGGCCGCTGTTCAGCATCATGCGCACGAACTTCGCGTAGTCGCCGGCAGTGCCGTAGAGCCCGCCGCCGCCCATCTCGAACTCGGGCTGCTGCGGGATCTCGAGCGCCATGTCGGGCGTCAACGAACCGTCCGGGCCGCGATGATGGATGCGCGCCAGCCGCTCGCGCATGCCGGGCGAGATGAAGAAGGCCGTGCTGTCCATGCCGAGCGGGCCCAGCACGTTGTCCTTGAGGTACTGGCCGAGCTTCCTTCCGCTGGTCGCCTCGACCATTTTGCCGGCCCAGTCGATGTTGATGCCGTAGTCCCAGCGCTCGCCGGGATCGAACAGCAGCGGCGTGGTCAGCGCCTTGTTCTCGCAGCCGGTGATGCCCGGCACGCCCATGCACTGCTGGTACCTGATGATGTCGTTGTTCCAGATCTCGTAGCTGAATCCCGCGGTGTGGGTCAGCAGATGCCGGAGCGTGATGTCGCGCTTGGGCTTGCGCGTCCTGGGTTTGCCCGCGGCATCGAAGCCCTCGAGCACCTGCACCTCGCCGAGATAGGGGATCACTTCCCTGGCCGGCGAATCGAGGCCGAGCTTGCCGCGCTCGACCTGCTGCATGGCCGCGGTGCCGGTGATCGCCTTGGTCATCGAGGCGATCCACACCACGGTGTCGGGAGTCATCTCGGCCGTCTGGCCGAGCACGCGCTTGCCGAAGCCGCCTTCGTAGGTCGTTCCCTTGGCGTCGGTCGCGACCGCGACCACGCCGGGCACGTCGCCTCTGCTCACGGCGTCCTTCAGGAGACTGTCCACTGCACTCTTCATGGCGTCCTCCGCGATTTTGGCATGTGATTTTGCGCGGCCGGACCCGGCTGGAGTGCGGCCCGCCGGGCACGCTAGACTTCGCTCCCATGAAGCTCAAGGACAAGGTCGCCATCGTCACCGGCGCCGCCTCCGGCATCGGCGCCGCCTCGGCGCGCCTGTTCGCGGCCGAAGGCGCCAGGCTCGCGCTGGTCGATCTCGACCGGATCGGCGCCGGCCAGGTGGCGGCCGACATCGAGGCGCGGGGCGGCGAGGCGATCACCATTGCCGCCAATGTCAGCGACGGCGAGGCCGCGCGCGACGGCGTGGCGCGCGTGATGGAGAAGTGGGGCCGCGTCGACGTCCTGATGACGGCTGCCGGCATCTCGCTCGGCGGCACCGTCGACGCGGTGACCGAGGAGATCTGGGACCGTACCTTCGCGGTCAACGTGAAGGGCACCTATCTGTGGGTCCATCACGCCATCAAGCCGATGATCGTCGCCAGGTCGGGCGCCATCGTCACGGTCGGCTCGCAGCTCGCCCAGTCGAGCCTCGGTAAGAACGCGGCCTACGTGGCGTCGAAGGGCGCCATAGCCTCCTTCACCAAGACCATCGCCGTCGATCACGCACCGCAGGGCATCCGCATCAACGCGCTGATGCCGGGCGTGATCGACACGCCGATGCCGGCGCGCTCGCTGCAGCGCCAGGCCGATCCCGAGGCGGCGCGCGCCTTCTGGAAGCAGCGTCACCCGATGGGCCGCATCGGCCAGCCGGAGGAGGTGGCGCGCGCGGCCCTGTTCCTGGCGAGCGACGACTCGTCCTTCGTCACCGGCACGCTGCTGTTCGTCGACGGCGGCTGGACGGCGCACTGATGCCAAAGAAGCTCACCGAGGGGCAGATCGCCCAGTACGAGCGCGACGGCTACATCTGCCCGATCGACGCGTTCTCGCCCGAGCGCGCGGCGGCCTGGCACGAGACCCTGCAGGCCTTCGAGCGCTCGGAGGGCCAGAAGATGACCCGCGGCCACAACTTCAAGCCGCACCTGTTGTTCCCCTGGGTCGACGAGATCGTGCACGCGCCGGAGGTGCTCGACGCGGTCGAGGATCTGATCGGCCCCGACATCCGCCTGTTCCATCTCTCGGTCTGGCCGAAGGATCCCGGTACCGGTACCTACGTGAGCTGGCATCAGGATGCGACCTACTTCGCGCTCGATCCGATCTGCCACGTCACGGCGTGGGTGGCGCTGACCGACGCGCCGGTCGAGTCGGGCTGCATGGAAGTCGTGCCGGGCTCGCACAAGCTCGGCCAACTGCGCCACGCCGACATGCAGGACACCGACAACCTCTTGTCGCGCGGCCAAACTCTCACCGCCGACGTCGACCGCTCGCGCACCGCCTACATGGCGGTGAAGGCAGGACAGTTCTCGCTGCACCACACGCACCTGGTGCACAACTCCCGGCCCAACCGCTCGGCCCATCGCCGCGTCGGGCTCGGCATCAGCTACATCCCGACCCATGCCCGCTGCACCATGCCGACGCGGGTGACGGCGATGCTGGTGCGCGGCCGCGACACCTACAATCATTTCGACGACGAGCGCCGGCCGCTGGTCGAGGCCGGTCCCGAGGAGCGCGCCTTTCACGCCGAGGCCGTCGCCACTTTCCGCCGAATGAATCAAGAAGTCGCTGCAATGCCATCCCGAGCGTAGCGAGGTCTTGCGCTGGGGGCGCGCCACTCCAGTGGCGCGATCTTCGGCTGCGTCAACAAAGACGCGCCACTGGAGTGGTGCGCCCCCAGCAAAAGAGGACTGACATGCACACGATTCGCCTGCCGTACCACGACCGCTATCCCTATTCGCCGATCACGGAGCGCAAGGACTATTCCTGGCCGGATGGCAAGCGGCTCGCGGTCTATCTCGGCCTCAACATCGAGCACTTCGCCTTCGGCGCCGGCGAGGGGCATCTGCTCACCGTCGCCAACCCGCCGCCCGATCCGCGCACCTTTGCCTGGCGCGACTACGGCAACCGCGTCGGCGTGTGGCGCTGTCTCGAGCTGTTCGACGAGCTGAACCTGCCGGCGGCGCACCTGATCAACACCACGGTGTTCGACTACGCGCCGCAGATCGTCGATGCGCTGAAGGCGCGCGGCGACGAGTTCATCGGCCACGGCCGCACCAATGCCGAGCGCCATGGCGGCATGTGGGAGGCCGACGAGAAGCGCTTCCTCGAGGAGATCGGCGATGCGATCGAGAAGGCGTCGGGCAAGCGGCCGCGCGGCTGGATGGCGCCATGGATGGCCTCGACGCGCTGGACGCCCGATCTCCTCAAGGAAACCGGCTACGACTTCCTGATGGACTGGCCCAACGACGACCAGCCGATCTGGATGAAGACCCGCTCGGGCCCGCTGATGAGCGTGCCCTATCCGATCGAGGTCAACGACAGCCCACAGATCCTGGTGCGCCACCACAGCGGCGGCGACTTCCGCGACATGATCATCGGCCAGTTCGAGGAGCTGCTGCGCCAGTCGGCCAAGCAGCCGCTGGTCTGCGGCATCGCGCTCCACACCATGATCGTCGGCCAGCCCTAT
>JAFEFF010000064.1 GCA_018240745.1 Pseudomonadota bacterium | reverse complement strand
CGGTCAACGCCTATTGTCAGCGATTCCAGCGCACCGCAGCGTTTGAAGCAGTCCCAAAATCGCAGCACAAAACAAAAGAGTAGTCGCAGTATAAATAAACAGAAAGATGAAATACCGTTGCTCAATCTCATCGGGTGGCCAAATCTTCTGCGTACGCCCGATAACTGATTGAATCAGTTCTTTGCAGGTCCATAGATGATTCACACCCAACATGTGAACGGCGTCAGCACTCATGTGTATCCCAATAACTTTGGGTGGTCTTCCGTCATCAACGTAAGGGCACGTCCAATTCGCATAGGTGTACCGATACGAGAAGAACAATCCAGCAGCGACGATTGTCGTCAGGACGGTGAACAACGCCCAACGCTTCGCATAACGCAGAGTGTTCCATTTAGCAGCTACAAAAATAACAAGGCCCAACAAAATAACAGTGAGGAATCGTGCAAACATTAAGATGGTATCGGAACCAGAATCCTCCCACAATTGAGGAGGGTCGACTAAGAAAACGCCAATAGTTGCACTAGCCCACGCAGCAAACTGGGCTAAAACAAGCCAGTCGGACTTGCTCGAACTCAGCCACCGGCCCAACATCTCTATGACCTACGGTAACGGTGCGACAACATCGATGGAACGCTCTCCTCCAAGGCCGATTTGTTCAGTTTCGCGGGACACTACAACATGATCTTTCACCACCAACATAGTGTACCGCCCCGGCGGGAGCGTTCCTGTCGCCGGACTAGTAAGGTTTAGAAAGGTAAACATTGGCTCTTGACCCGAGTATAGTTGTGGGTTCCAGCTAATCTGGTATCCATCAATCTGTTGATTGAAGCGTCGCGTGAAAACTCGTACGTCCACCTGCATTGGAGGTTGGCCGGCCAACTGTGGAGCAGCCGTCGCGAAATCAAGTTTTAAGGAAAGGTCGGCCGCAACACTGTCAACGATTGCCCGCTTCTCCGCCGGAGGTGCTGTCAGAGCAGTCTTCAGAAGGGCCGCGTAAAAGTCGATCACCCGAATATAGGCGGGCGGCGCAAGAAGATCAGGAGCATCGTACAGCTGTCCCAGTCCTTCCACGCTTCCCTTCAACTGCCCCACTCGCGCGTCGTTCGGAATTTGTGTCGACAAAGCGTCAACTGAGGTTCGAAGTCGAACAAAGGTTGATTGCAGTGACCTATTCTGCCCGTACGCGTCGGTATTCCCGAACAACATAAGCAGTGATACGATAGCTGGTGCCTTGCGAATGGCAAACTTTCGCAAGCATTTCATGGTCTCCCTCGCAGCTCAACTCGACATCTAAGGAGGAACAGGGATCATTGGTTGATAAGCGCCAATCTTCCATGCCCCGTTGATATTTTCCAAGTACACATCTTGAAAAAATTGCGCGTTCGGGAACGTGGTTCGGTACCTGAAGTAAAAAAAGTCGCCTTGCCTGCCATCCGGCATATGCTGAAATTCCTGCCCACCCAGAAGCGTTCGAGCTTTGGCCGCCCCGCCAGTCTGGATGCGCACGATATTAGTTTGATTAACAAACTCAACCTTACCCCATTGTTGCTGCAACGCGGGGCCGGCGTATTGGTCGAAAAGTTCAGGTAGCGCCCCTTGGTCTAGCCCCCTAAGCCAAGCCGCTGCCACTGATTCCGCTTTGTCCTTTGGCGTTTGTGCTCCTGCGCTTCTGGTGATACAAAGATTCAGCGCAACCATAGTTAGGCAGAGTAAAAACAGGCCATAACAATATTGCTGAAGACTTAACCAAGAACTGCGCGACATTAGTATCTCCTCTTGGAATAAGAGCCTAACGTTTTTCGTGGAACAGACTGCATCCATCGCCGGCCCCTATGTACTGGGAAAGATTCTTCGAGACCGTTTGCAGCCTATCTCGCATTTGCTCTCGCGTCATATTCTCTGGAGGTGAAATCTTGTCGAGCGAGGCAAGCGTAAAATCTGCGAGATTTTTTATTCTTCGAAGGTCAGCCGGATGCCGCAGCCGATCCTCGTGTCGCAGCGCATTGCAATCCATTACTGCATAATACAACAAAGAAAACATGCCGATATTAGGCCCCATATTCAGACTGATCAGGTGTTGAGCTGCCCAAGCATCCGCCTTGATTTCCCGATTCCGAGCTTCCTCAGGTGGGGGGTGAATGTGGTTCAAATCGCCATTTAGATTGTGTGCGATTTCATGTGCTAGCATAAACGTAATAACACCGAGCGTTGCGCGATCAATGAACAGCTGCTTGTCAAAACTTGATTGGAAATTCGAAATTTGCTGTGGCGTCCACTTCGCCCACTTATAAAATGGGTCAATATTCACAAACGGCGAGGTAGAGGCCGCCTCCTGCTTTAATCGAGTAAAAACGTGGCCTATGTATTTACCTGATTCGGGTTCCGAGAGGTTATAGACAGCTGCGGTAAGGGCGTAAACAAGTCGAGCAGTGCCGACATTGAATTGAATGAAGGGGCCATTTTTGTCAGGCAAGGTCCACGGAGAGTCTATCCGCTCATCTGCGGAAATAACTATCCGGATTTTCCTCTCGGAACTGAGTTCATCTGAAGTCAACGTCCTTTCCAAGGCCGTACGTGCGAAATCAATTCCCGAGCTTAGGGCATACCGCAGATCATCGGAACTTGAAGTCATGTCGACGGCGTAGGCGCTCACGGGAAAAAGCGCGGCGAACAGAAATACGCCAGCCACCCGGAGGTAGGTCACCACGCGGCCCAATGCTTGCACTCCCTTCAAGTCGTCGTGAATAGCAAGGACAACTCGACAACCAGGATATGCAGGTATCATCATGAAAAAATCATTGATGCGCAATAGAAGATCCCCCACGCAATACACGTAGCAATCGACCAACAGCTGAGAATTGGAGGCATTCTGATCTCCGCGCCGTTAATCTATGGCGCGACGTCGGGCGACAGGCCGGCGGGCATTGCAAGCGTTTGCGCGAAAGACCCGAGCGTCAGCTAGCGGCATTCAGGAAGCGACCCGCTAGAGCCGCCGGCATGACCGCCCTGGCAGCGGCGCGCTCAGCCCAAATTTCTGCTGCAATGTGCTTAAGGGGCTTCGCGCCGCCCGCGCCCCGACTTCATCGACATCGCCTTTTGCTGAACTTGACGCACACAGCTCTAGCTAGAGCCCGGCACCGGGTTACCCCCAAACGGGGCTCACTGAGGCCTGTGTCTCGCTTATCGTCTTGATGGCGCACCGTTACCAGCGACACACTAATCGCAACACGCTGATCTAACGGGAGGTCTTAGACCTTCTCCGTCTCGCTGGCGCGCGGCTGCCAGGTCATCAGGCGCTGCTCGACCAGGGTGACGAGCGCGTCGAGCACCAGGGCGAAGCCGGTCAGCACGATGATGCCGGCGAACACCGTGTTGATGTCGAACGTGCCCTCGGCCTGGAGGATGAGGTAGCCGACGCCCTGCGAGGAGCCGAGATACTCGCCGACCACGGCGCCGACGAAGGCGAGGCCGACCGCGTTGTGCAGGCTGGCGAACACCCAGCTCATGGCCGACGGCAGGTAGATCGAGCGCAGGAGCTGGCCGCGGCTCGCCCCCAGCATGCGGGCGTTGGCGAGCAGGGTCGGGCTCACCTCGCGCACGCCCTGGTAGACGTTGAAGAATACCACGAAGAACACCAGCGTGACGCCGAGCGCCACCTTCGACCAGATGCCGAGGCCGAACCACACCGCGAAGATCGGCGCCAGCACCACGCGCGGCATCGAGTTCAGGCCCTTGATGTACGGCTCGGTCACCGCCGAGGCCGTGTCGGAGAGCGCAAGCCACAGGCCGACGGCGAGGCCGGCCACCGCGCCGATCACGAAGCCCAGCACCGTCTCGAGCAGGGTGACGCCGAGATGCTGGAAGATCTCGAACGAGGTGAACCAGTCGATTATCACCCAGAACACCTTGGCCGGCTCGCCGAAGAAGAAGGCGGCGCGGTTGTCCGCCTCGAAATAGAAGTTGGGCAGCAGGCCGGGCTTGGTGAAGACGTGCCAGAGCAGGATGAGCACCGCGAGGACCGCGAATTGCAGGACGCGCAGCTTCACGTCACGCCGCCTTCTGGCGCTGATAGGCCTTCAGCACCTCTTCCTTCATGGCGGCCCAGATTTCCTTGTGCAGCGCGAGGAAAGCCGGCGTCATGCGGATCTCCGAGACATCGCGCGGCCGCGGCAGGTCGATCCTGAAGTCGCCGATCGGCCGCGTCCCGGGACCGGCCGACAGCACGACAACGCGGTCCGACAGCGCGATCGCCTCCTCGAGGTCGTGCGTGATGAACAGCACCGACTTCTTGTCCTCGGCCCACAGCGCCAGCAGCTCGTTCTCCATGAGCTGGCGCGTCTGGACGTCGAGCGCCGAGAAAGGCTCGTCCATCAGCAGGATGTCGGGGCTGAGGATCAGCGTCTGCGCCAGCGCCAGCCGCTTGCGCATGCCGCCCGACATCTGGTGCGGGTAGCGGTCGCCGAACCCCGCCAGCCCGACGCGGCGCAGCCATTCCTCGCCCTCCGCCGCCGCCTTCGAGCGCGGCACGCCGCGGAACTCGAGCCCGGCAACGACATTGTCGAGCCCGGTGCGCCAGGGCATCAGCGCGTCGGCCTGAAACATGTAGCCGGCGCGCCTGTTGACGCCGCTCGACGCCCGCAGCGGCTCGCCGAACACCGCCACCGCGCCCGACGACGGCTCGAGCAAACCCGCGGCGACGTTCAGCAGGGTGGACTTGCCGCAGCCGGTCGGGCCGACGACGGACACGAACTCGCCGACGCCGACACGGAGGGTGGCGTTGGCCACCGCCGTGTAGGCGCCGCCGCCGTCGCGCGCGGCGAAGCGGCAGGTGATGTCGTCGAGCGCCAGAGCGGGCGCGGCAGTCGCCACGATCGCCTTACGCGTGCTTCTTGGCGCGCTGCGCGAACTCGTTGGTCCACGTGTCCGCGATCTTGATCTTGTCCTTGTCGGCCGCGAACTTCGGATCGGCCCCGACCAGGAACTTCATGCAGTTCTCCTGGGCGCCGGCCGGCATCGTGCCGTCCGGCGAGATGCACTCGCGCACGCCGGCGAACGACTTCTCGTAGATCTTCTGGTCGCCCAGCAGATAGGCCTCGGGCACGGTCTTGGCGACGTCGGCCGGCGCGGCGGTCTGCAGCCACTCGTCGGCGCGCACGATCGCCGTGGCCAGCGCCTGCGCCGTGTTCGGGTTCTTCGTCAGGAAGCTCGGCTGGCAGTAGAGGCAGGCCGCCGGGAAGAAGCCGCCGAACACTTCCTGGTTGCCCTTCGCCGTGCGGGTGTCGACCTTGATGTCGATCATGCCCTTGTCCTGCAGGATGGTGAGCGCGGGATCGGTCTGCGACACGCCGTCGACCTGACCTTTCTCGATCGCCGCCACGACGGTCGCGCCGGCGCCGACGCCGATCGCCACCACGTCGGTCGCCTTGAGGCCGCCCTTGGCCGCCCAGCTCAGCAGCAGCATGTGGGTCGACGAGCCCGGGGCGCTGACGCCGAACTTCATGCCCTTGATGTCGGCCGGTCCCTTGACCTTGGCGGCCACTTCCTTGCGCAGGCCGATCGCGATCTGCATGCCGCGGCCCATCAGGACGAAGCCCTTGATGGCCTGGCCGCGCTGCTGCATGCGCAGCGTGTGCTCGTAGGCGCCGGCCGTCACGTCGGCGCTGCCGCCCATCAGGGCCTCGAGCGACTTCGAGCCGCCCTGGAAGTCGTTGATCTCGAGGTCGAGGCCGGCGTCCTTGAAGAAGCCCTTCCGCTCCGCGATGGTCAGCGGAAGATAATAGAGCGCCGACTTGCCGCCGACCGCGAGGACCACCTTGGTCTTCTCGGGCTTGCTTTGCGCACGGGCAATGTAGGGCGCGGCAACGAGCGCCGGCACGGCGGCGAGAACCGCGCGGCGCGGCAGGTAGATTTTGGACATGTGTTCCTCCTGAATTCCCTTTACCGGAACTTGCGCTCCGTCCACCACGGAAAATAGGACGGCATTCCGTCGCTGACTTTCATGGGGAATTTCGCCGGCCGCTTCTCCAGGAAGGCGGTCACCCCTTCCTTCACGTCGGCCGACTTGCCTCGCGCGTAAATGCCCTTGGAATCGACCTTGTGGGCCTCCATCGGGTGGTCGGCGCCCAGCATCTTCCAGATCATCTGCCGGTTGAGCGCGACCGACACGGGGGCGGTGTTGTCGGCGATCTCGCGGGCCAGGGCGTAGGCCGCCGGCAGCAGGTCGTCGGGCTTGTGGACCGAGCGCACCAGCCGGCCGCGCAGCGCCTCCTCGGCCGGGAAGACCCGGCCGGTCATCACCCATTCCAGCGCCTGCTGCGGCCCGACCAGGCGCGGCAGGAACCAGCTCGAGCAGGCCTCCATGACGATGGCGCGGCGGGTGAAAACGAAGCCATAGCGCGCCGCCTCGGAGGCGAGCCGGACGTCCATCGCGAGCTGCATGGTGATACCGACGCCGACCGCCGGGCCGTTGCAGGCGGCGATGGTCGGCTTCAGAGAATCGTAGAGGCGCAACGTGAACAGGCCGCCGCCGTCGCGGTGGCCGTCGAGGCCGGGATCGACCGGCCCGCGGTTCTCGGCATCGAAGGTGTTGGCGCCGCCCGACAGATCGGCGCCGGCGCAGAAGCCGCGGCCGGCGCCGGTGAAGACCACGGCGTGAATGTCGTCGTCGCGGTCGGCCCGATCCATGGCGTCGAGCAGCTCCGACAGCATCCTGCCGGTGAAGGCGTTCAGCTTGTCGGGCCGGTCGAGCGTGATCGTGAGGATGCCGTCCTTCGCCTCGTACCTGATCTGCTCGTACTGCACGGCCGTCTCCTCAGTGTTGGTTGATCAGCATCACGCCGCCCATGATCAGCACGATGCCGCCGATCTGCCTGACGCCGAACGGCTCGTTGAACAGGAAGTGGCCGAGCACGGCCACGATCGCGTAGGACAGCGATACGCTCGGGAACGCGACCGACACCGGGATCTTGCGCAGTGCGAAGATGTACATGAAGGCGGCGGAGCCATAGAGCGCAAGCCCGACGAGCGTCGAGGGCCGCAGGATCTGCGCCACCAGGGTCGGGGCGTCGGCGCCGGCCTTGAGCAGCATCTGCCCGCCGATGCCGGCCAGGATGCCCATACCGAGGACCGCGTAGTAGATCGTCATTGTCTCGGCTCCGGCGGATTCGGCACGCGGTAGGGTTGGCTGGCGGCCTGGGTGTTGATCGGTGGACGCTCGACCGCGATGCCGCCCTCGCAGCGCGTGAACACCTCGCGGATCAGGTACTGCGGCTTGCGGTTGACGGCGAGGAACATGCGGCCGAGATACTCGCCGATCAGGCCGACGACGATGAGCTGCACGCCGGCGAGGACCAGGACCGCGACCATCAGAGACGCCCAGCCCTGTGGCGGCTTGTGCGCCGAGATCGCCTCGCCGATCACGAGGATCGCCGTCAGTGCGCCCAAGGCGCCGAAGGCGATGCCGAACATGGTCGCGGCGCGCAGCGGAATCACCGAGAAGTTCAGGAACATCGACAGCCACAGCCGGAACAGGCGGGCTAGCGTGTAGTTCGAGCGGCCCTCGCTGCGCGGCAGGTGCGCGACCTGCAGCCGGCCGACATTCTGCGTCACCTGGAAGATCAGGCCGTCGACATAGGGATATGGCCCTTCGTAGCTCGCCGTGATGTGCTCGCGGATGAAGCCCGAGATGCAGCGGAAGCTCGACAGGTAGAGGCCCTTGGGCTTGTCGATCAGGTGGTCGGCACACCAGTTGGTGAAGCGGCTGCCGAGGTTGCGCCAGGCCGAGTGCTTCTTCTCCTCGTAGTAGGTGTAGACCACGTCGTAGCCGCCGTCGCGCGCGTACTCGTAGAGCCGCTTCACCTCGGACGGCGGGTTCTGCAGGTCGTCGTCCATGGTGATCGCGTAGGCGCCGCGGGCGCGGCTGAGCCCCGCCATCACCGCGTTGTGCTCGCCGTAATTGCGGCTGAGGCTCAGCACCGTGACCGGCGCACCCGGCTTCGCCGCGAGCTCCTTGCACACGGCGAGGCTGTTGTCGGGGCTGCCGTCGACCGCCAGCACGATCTCCAGCCCGCCCTCGATCTCGAGGGCGCGCAGCGCCTCGACCAGTTCGCCGATGGTCGCGGCACCGTTGTAGACCGGCACCACGATCGAGAGGGCAGGATCAGCCATCGCGCCTCGCCACGATCAGTATCGAGCCGCCAAACGGCAGCGACAGGCCGCAGCCGATGACGGCTCGCTCGAGCGCCAGCGCCGCCGAGAACAGCGCGTCCAGCCAGCGCGGGAAGTCACGCACGTCGCTCTCGGCGTCGTCGCGTTCGGTGACGCGGTGCAGCAGCATCAGGGGAAAGAGCAAGGTATTCCAGTAGCTCGCCTTGAGGACCTTGAAGCCGCGGCCGGCCAGCAGCTCGAGCGCCTGCCCGCGGGTGAAGCGGCGGACATTGTGCACGCGCCGGTCATGCGCCGACAACAGCCAGCCATAGGCCGGCAGATTGAACAGCGCGATCGCGCCCGGTTCGAGGCAGCGCTGCGCCTCCTTTGCGGCGCGTTCCGGATCGACTCCGTCGTGGCACAGCACGTCGAGCGAGACGTAGCCCGCGAGCGTGCGGTCTCCCAGTGGCATTTCGTTGACCGAACCGCACGCCACCGGACGCCCGGCCTTCCTGCAGGCAAGCGCCGCTGCGACGGAGTCGTATTCCAGGCCGAGAGCGGACGGGCCGAGCCGCGCCAGCATGCCACCGGTGCCGCAGCCCGCGTCGAGCACGCTGCCGCCACGCCCACGCATTGCACGCGCCAGTTCCTGCACGACCAGGGCGCGCAGGCCGCGATACCACCACATGCGATCCTCGACCGCATGCATGCGCTCGTACTCAATCCGCTCCACGCCTCCGCTTATGATATCTTGCCCGCGCCTTGCCAACCGTCACGACCAAACCGCCCCCAAGACCGCCCCTCGTCTCGCCTCGTCTCGAGCCGCTGTTGCTGGTTCTGCTGTTCGCCCTGCCGGTGCTGTGGCTGGCGGGCTATTTCTTCCCGCCGATCAACCATGATGTCGGCGCGATCCTCGACGTCACCGGGCGCTGGGTCGACGGTGAGAAGCTCTACGTGCAGGTGATCGACGAGAATCTGCCGCTCACCTTCATCGTCCACGCCCTGCCGGTGCTGACCGCCAAGATACTGCCGGGCGGCGTGCCGTTCTGGTTCACCGCGTGGGTGGTCGCCGGCATCTTCGCCTCGTTCTACGCCTGCAGCCGGCTGGTGCGGCTGGTGCCGTCGGCCGACCACGCGCTCACCGAGGCGCTGCTGCCGCCGGTGCTGCTGTTCCTGTTCACCGTGCTGCCCAACGAGCATTTCGGCCAGCGCGAGCACATCATGTTCGTGGCCAGCGCGCCCTACCTGATCGCCTCGATGGCGCGCGCCGAGGGCGTGCGGCTCCGCCGCGCCGGCGCGATCGCGATCGGTCTGGTGGCCGGCATCTTCTTCGCGATGAAGCCCTACTATCTCGCCATCCCGGCGGCGGTGGAGCTGTTCCTGATGGTGCGCCGCGGCTGGCGTCCCACCCTTGCCGACCCCATCCCCTGGGCGATCTTTGCCGTTGCCCTCGGCCATCTCGTGCTGATGTACACGGTCTTCTCCGAGTTCGGCCGCTTCGTGATGCCGATGGCGCTCGAATCCTACGAGCCGATCGGCGACGCCGGCTGGGAGCAGGTCCTGACCAGCAATGTGATGCTGCCGACTCTGATCGCGCTGCTGATCTTCGGGGCGTTCGCGATCTTCCTGACCCGGGCGCTGGCGGCGCGCGCCCTGCTGGCGTTCGGCATCGGCGCGGCGGTGTCGGCGATCGCCCAGGCCAAGGGCTGGCCCTACCACGTGCTGCCGGCGCTCTCGGCGGCGATCCTGCTCGCCACCTTCACGCTGTCGCAGACCATCGACCGCTACCTGCCGATCAGCCGCAGCGGCCACCGCCTGCCGGTGGCGGTGATCTCGGCGACGCTGATGGTGCTGCTCTACTTCCAGGCCGCGCTCTATACGCCGCCTTTCTACAAACAGCGCCAGTACGAGGATTCGATCGGCGGCATCCTGCGCCACATCGTCGAGCAGAACGCGCCGCATCGCACGATCATGACCCTGTCGCCCGGCATCTACCCGTTCTGGCCGATGCTGAACTACGTGCAAGGCCGCATGACCATGCGGTTCCTGACCATGTGGGTGATCCAGGGCGTCTATGCCGACTGCGAGGACTTCCCCGCCCTCTACAACGCCCCCGACACGATGGGCGACACCGAGAAGTTCGTGTTCGACGCCGTCTCCGAGGATTTCGCCAAGGGCAAGCCGGACCTGCTGATCCTCGATACGATCCCCGGCATGCCGCGCTGCCAGGGCAAGGTCTTCGACTATCTCGAGTACTTCCAGCAGAACAAGGTGTTCGCCGACGCCTTCGAGAACTACGAGCACCTGATGGACTTCGACCGCTACAAGATCTACCGCCGCAAGAAGCACCACTAACCGTCGTCGCCCCACTTGCCGATCACCTTGGCGCGCTCTGCCTCGGGGATCCTGTCGACGTCGGGCACCTTGAAGACCCCGGAGGCGACCAGCACGATCTCGCCGGCACACACCAGGTCGCACGAGCAGAAGCAGAAGTTGACGGTGCGGCGGGCAATGCGTGCGGTGCCCTCGAGCCATTGGCCGAGCCGCGCGCCGCGCACGAACTCGGTGCTGAGCGACACCGTGGGATGCGGCCAGCGGATGCCGGTGGCGTGCCCCGATCCCGCGCCCATCACCATGTCGGCAACGGTGACCAGCAGGCCGCCATGCGCCCAGCCCATCGGGTTACCGTGGCGCGGCTCGAGCGGCAGGCCGACGCGCAGCTTGTCGCCCTCGGCCTTGAACCACAGCGGGCCGATCAGATTGACGAAGTCGTCGCCGGCGGGCAGCGGTCGGAAGCCCTCGGGAATCAGGCTGCTCATGCGGGTAGTCCATCCCTGGAAGCGGCGAGCGTCTCGAGTGCCGCACGCACGCGCGGATCGAACGGCGTGCTCTTGTGCGTCTGCTCGTTCAGCGACACCATGATGACCTTCTGCACCGCCGTGCACTGGCCCTCGCCGTCGAACAGGGCCTGGCCGATCACGACCTTGCGCTGGTGCGCCTCGATCAGGCGGGCACAGGCGGTGGCGGTGCCGGGATAGAACATCTGCCGCTTGAAGTCGGCCTCGATGCGGCCGATCACCAGACGGAAGCGCGGCAGTCCGCCCCCGCCGCCGAATTGGCGCACGATCTGGCGCAGGTACGAGACGCGTGCGTTCTCCATCATCTCGATGAACGAGCCGTTGTTGATGTGGCCGTTGGCGTCGACGTCGGCGAAGCGCAGATGCTCATCGGTCGAAAACCCGTAGATGCTCCGGTCGGCGAGATCCACTCAGCGCTCCGCGAATTCGATGGTGAGATGGGCGGCTTCCGACGGCGGCACCAGCACGCGCCCCGGATCGGGTTTCAGGACCTTCACGCCGTTCTTCCTCAGCAGCGCCTCGCAGGTCGGCAGGCTGTCGACCCGGAGGTGCAGCAGCGCCGGATGGTCGCCCGGCCGGACCGGCGTGATCCCGGGATGGCGGAGCGCGTAGTCCCGGCGCGTCAGGTATCGGATGTGGTGCGAGCCCGTGTCGGCGATGATCGAGGCGCCCTCACGGCGGATCGAGCCCGGCCCGAAATACCTGGCGACCTCGTCGGCCCATTTCGCCGGCTGCTCGGCGATCACCGTGACGCCCAGGATGGCCCGCGCCCCGTTGGGATGCTTGGCCCATTCCGGCCGATACACGAATTGCGGCGTCAGGTGCTCGCAGACGAAGAAGCCGACGACCGGCATGTTGGTCTTGGGGATGCGGACGGTGCGGAACCTCGCATGCTCGATCCGGCCGTCGATCTCGACCGCGCGATCGAAGTCGAGCGGCGCATCGGGATCGAGGCCCGCGGCCTTGAATGCCTCATAGGCGAGGTCCGCCCCGTCGGTCGCCAGCGCGACGTTGGCCAGGCCGCCGCCGTCCTTCAGCCATTCGCGGCGCTCGGCGTTGTACGGCGTCGGCCCGACGATGCCCAGGATCTCGAAGTAGTCGCGGTCGAAGATCATCAGGTGGTTCGCCGTCCCGAGCTTCTTGTGGAAGCCGCGCGGCTGGACCTGGAAGCCGAGCTTCTCGTACTGCTTCTCGGCCGCATCGATGCCGTCGACCATCACGACCACGTGGTCGAGGCCCGTCACCGCACGCTTGGTCATGCCGGCCTCCGCCGGACCATGTTGATGCCCTTGGTGGTCATCACCAGCTCGCCCTTCTGGTTGGTCACCTCCCACTGCTCGTGGATGATGCCCATGGTCGGCCGACTCCTGGACGGCGCCTTGGCGGCGCAAACCACCCAGCCGGTCAGCCTGTCGCCACCGCGCACCGGCTTCAGCCAGCGCAGCGCGTCGACGCCCGGCGAGCCCAGCGCGGTGCGCCGGTCGACATAGTTGTCGACGAACAGCCGCATCATCTTGGCGGCGACATGCCAGCCCGAGGCAATGATGCCGCCATAGATCGACTGCTTCGCCGCCTCGGGATCGATGTGAAAGGGCTGCGGATCAAACTGGCGGGCGAAGTCGACGATCTCCTGCTCGGTGAAGCTCGTGCTGCCCAGGGCAAACTTCTGGCCGACCTCGTAGTCGTCCCAGTAACGCGGTTCAGTCATCGACTGGTTCTTCGCAGAGGCCATCCGCCGATTCAAGCTCGGACGTCCTCTCCGCCGCGCTCACGCTGATCAGTCCTCTCCGCCCGCGTAGCGGGGGGAGAGGAAGGGGCCCCGCGCGTTAGCGTGGGGGAGGTGAGGTGGGTCATGCGATCTCTCCTCACACGCATCTCTCCTGCGGCGCGCACCACCTCACCTCCCCGTTGCTTCGCAACGGGTCCCTTCCTCTCCCCCGCTTCGCGGCGGAGAGGACCCATGAGCG
>JAFEFF010000063.1 GCA_018240745.1 Pseudomonadota bacterium | reverse complement strand
TGATTCGACAAGAAAGAAGAGATCCCTCGACTTCGCTTCGCTCCGCTCGGGATGACGGCCTGCGGCCGTCAGTTAAGCCCGCGCCGCAATTCCTGCAACAGTTCCGAGGCACGGGCGGCCCAGGCCGGGTCGGCCTTGGCGGCCTCCGTGGCGAGAAAGCGCTCGAAGGCGGCGATCGCGGCACGACGCTTGTCGAGTCGCGCATTGATCTGCCCCGATTCGAACAGCAGCTCGGGCCGGTCGGGCGCGATCGCCAGCATGCGGTCGAGCGAGCGCGCCGAGCCGAGCCAGTCCTCGCGCCTGGCCAGACGCAGGCGCACGTTGTTCTCCAGCCGCAGCAGCACGTCACGATCGGGCACTGCATCGAAATGCTCGGGCGACAGAACGGCATTGGGCCCCAGCACCCGCTGCAGCAGGGCGCGCAGCGCCGGCGGCTCGATCACCTGCCCATCGTTGAACGGATCGAGCACGTGACGGCCGCCGTCGATATCGACCCGGATCAGGAAGTGGCCGGGGAAGCCCAGGCCCTCGGCGTTCCAACCCTGGCCGCGCGCAACGTGCAGGTAGAGGATCGACAGTGCGACCGGCAGGCCCTTGCGCCGCTCCAGCACGCGCGCCACGTCGGCGTTCTGCAGATCGTCATAGGTCTCGTTGTCGCCGCGATAGCCGTAGGCCCCGGCGATCACCTCGCCCAGCCGCTCGGGCAGCGCGCCGCGACGATGCACCAGGTCGGCGAGCTCGGCCGCGATCGCGGCGACGTGCTGGCGCAACGGTGCGGTGTCGATCGGCTCGTCGCGCTGCAGCGTGCTGAGGGCGAGTGCCGCCTCCAGCAGATCGATGCGTCCGCCGGCGGCACAAAGGTCGCGCAACCGCCGGAGCTCGGCGGCCGTCAGCGTCGCATCGAGCGGCACGAGCTACTCCGGCGCGCGCCAGACATCCGGCAGGTGGCGTGGCCAGAGCCCGGCCACCAGCATGGCGTCGAAGCGCAGCGAGTGCCCGGCGTAGTGCGGATGGCGCGCCACGAACAGGGCGGCCGCCGCCGCAACCCGGCCGAACTGGCGGCCATAGAGCGAATAGGTCGCCCGCTCCATGTCGGCCCGCGCCTTGACCTCGACGAAGGCCAGCACGCCGCCGCGCCGGGCGACGATGTCGATCTCGCCGAGCTTGGTCTTGTAGCGCCGCGCCAGGATCGAGTAGCCGGCGAGCCGCAGCCGCCAGACCGCTCGCCATTCGGCGGCATGGCCGAGGCGATGGGCTTGACGGCGGGTCTCGATGGTCATGGCACACCCTGACGCTTGAGCTCGAGGGCGCGAGCATAAACCTCGCGGCGGCGAAGTCCAAAGCGTGCTGCGATTTCCGCCGCGGCATCCTTCACGGACGCGGACGTCATCGCTTGCCGCAGCGCGGCATCGAGCGTCTCGCCCGACGGCGCCGCCGCTTCGCCCGGCGGCCCGATGACGATGACGATCTCCCCCTTGACCTCGGCCTGGGTTGCGTAGTGCGACGCAAGAGCCGCCAGCGACGCCCGGCGCACCTCCTCGAACAATTTGGTCAGCTCGCGCGCCACCGCGGCCGGCCGGTCGCCCAGCAGCTCGGCGAGATCGGCCAGCGAGGCCGCCAGCCGATGCGGCGCCTCGAAGAACACGATCGTCGAAGGGATCAGGGCGGCGTCGGCAATGGCGCGCCGCCGCTCGCCGGCCTTCGCGGGCAGGAATCCGCCAAAGAAGAAGCGTTCGGTCGGCAAGCCGGACAGAGCCAGCGCCATCAGCACCGCCGACGGGCCGGGCGCCGCCGTCACGGTGTGGCCGGCCTCCAATGCGGCGCGTACGAGACGATAACCGGGATCGGAGATCAGCGGCATGCCGGCGTCGGACACCAGGGCCACCCGCTTGCCCGCCGCCAGCGCGCGCAGGATCCGCGGCTCGTTGGCGTCCTGGGTGGCATCGCTGTAGGCCACGGTCGGGTTGGCGATGCCGTAGGCGCTGGCGAGCTTGGCGAAGACCCGCGTATCCTCGGCGGCGATCAGGTCGGCCGCGCGCAATGTGTCCAGCGCCCGCAGGGTGATGTCGCGCAGGTTGCCGATCGGAGTCGCGACAATATGGAGGCCGGGCCCGAGCGGGCGATCCGGCGCACGGTCGGGCGGTTTACCTTGGGCCTGCCGGCCGGTAGCTTGGGAGCGTTCGCTGCCTTCCATTTGAATTCCCGCCACCCGGAGTCCTTCCGCCGATGCGTCCCCTCCTCGCGCTTGCGACCATCGCCTTTCTTCTGGGTGCCTGCACCGAATCGCCCCAGCGTAGCACGCCCTTGCCGCCGCCGAAGCCCACGGGGCCCGTCGCCGGCTCGCCGACCACCGCGTCGGGCAAGGCGCGCATCGCCCTGCTGCTGCCGCTCAGCGGACGCAGCGCGGCGATCGGCCAGTCGATGCAGCAGGCGGCCGAGCTCGCCCTGTTCAACACCGGCGCCAAGGAACTGGCGCTCGCCGCCTACGATGCCGGCGAAAGCGGTGACGCGACGATCCAGGCCTACAAGCGTGCCCAGGCCGACGGCTGCGCACTGATCCTCGGCCCCCTGTTCGGCGCCTCGGCGACGGCGCTGGCGCCGCTGCGTCGGACGGACCATACCAACATCATCTCGTTCTCCAACGATGAAAGCGTCGCCCAACCCGGGCTGTGGGTGATGGGCATTGCCGCGCCGCCACAGGTGCGCCGCGTCGTCGACTACACCGCCTCGACCGGCATCAAGCGCTTCGCCGTGCTGTCGCCGCGCAGCACCTATGGCGAGCAGATGGCGCGCACGCTCGAAAGCCGCGTCGCGACGCGCGGCGGCACCGTGGTTGCCTCGGAGAGCTACGACGAAGGCAGCGACATCTCGATCGCCGCCAAGCGGCTCGCCGACGCCACCAGGGGCGAAGGCAAGCTCGCCATCCTGCTGCCGATCGCGCCGCCCCGGCTCAACACCGTGCTGGCCTCGCTCAGCGCCAATGGCGTCGACCCCAAGTCGGTGCAGTTGATCGGCACCGGCGTGTGGGACGTGCCGGGAATCGGCTCCGATCCGTTGCTGCGGGGCGCCTGGTACGCCGCGCCCGATCCGGCGCTGCGCGCCGACTTCGAGCGCAAGTACGTCGCGACCTACGGCCGTCCCCCGCATCGGCTGGCGACGCTCGCCTACGACGCGGTCTCGCTCGCCGCCCAGCTGGCGCGGCTGAAGCCGGGCGGCGATTTCTCGGCCGAGGCGATCGCCAACCCCAACGGCTGGTCGGGCGTCGACGGCGTGTTCCGCCTGCTGCCCGACGGCCGCACCGAGCGCGCCCTGGCGGTGATCGAGGTGCAGGGCGATCGCCGCGTGGTGGTCAGCCCGGCGCCGAGCGGCTTCACCTCGGCGCAAACCAACTGATGGTCCTCATGTGACGACCGGTTCGCGATGACTGGGCTTCCCCGCGCCATCCTGTTCGATCTCGACGACACGCTGATCCGGGCCTACGCGCAGCCGGAGGAGGCGTGGACGCGCCTGCTGAATTTCTTCGCCGCTCATCTCGATGCGCAGGGCGCCGAGGCGATCGAGCGCGTGCGGCAAGCGATCATGGAGGAAGCACGGGCCTTCTGGAGCGACCGCGCCGAGGCGGCGAAATGGCGGCTGGACATTCCGGGTGCGCGCCGGCTGTCGGTGCGCCGCGGCCTGGCGCGGCTCGGCTACCGCGACGAAACCCTGGCCGACCACATCGCCGACGCCTTCACCGAGTTGCGCCGCGCCGAGTACCGGCTCTATCCCGACGCGCATGCCACGGTCGACGCGCTGCGCCAGCGCGGTGTGAAGCTCGCGCTGGTGACCAACGGCGCGGCCGAGTTCCAGCGGGCCAAGATCGAGCGCTTCGAGCTCGGCCATCGCTTCGACCACATCCAGATCGAAGGCGAGTTCGGCATGGGCAAGCCCGAGCCCGACGTCTACCGTCACGCGCTCGGGCGGCTGGGCTGCGACGCCTGCGATGCCTGGATGGTCGGCGACAACTACGAATGGGAAGTCGAGGCGCCGCAGAAGCTCGGCCTGTGCGGCATCTGGTACGACCCGTTCGACGCCGGCATTCCCGCCCACGCCACGGCCAAGCCGACGCGCGTGATCAGGCGGCTGGCGGAGCTGCTGGAGTAATCCCCCTCCCCCGTCTTCGGGGGAGGTGTCAGCGTCTTACGCTGACGGAGGGGTCAGGGGCCTTGGCGACGTGAAGAGTCATGCCCCCTCCGTCGCGGATTACCGCGACACCTCCCCCGAAGACGGGGGAGGGCGTGATCAGACCTTCACCCGGTCCTTCGGCAGCTTGTCGGTCGTCTTCAGCATCAGGCGTTCGACGCGGCCGCCTTCGACCAGGTGTTTCTGCAGCACCTCGTCGACGTCCGCCTCGCTCGCGACCGAATACCAGACGCCTTCGGGATAGATCACCACGGTCGGTCCGAGCTCGCAGCGATCGAGGCAGCCCGAGGCGTTGATGCGCATCCTCTTGAGGCCGAGCGCGCGCGCCCGATCCTTCATGTAGTCGCGCAGGCCCTCGCTGCCCTTGTCGGCGCAGCAGCCGCGCGGATGGCCGGCCGGCCTGCGGTTGGTGCAGCAGAAGACGTGCGCTTCGTAATAGGGCGCCGGATCGGTCGGCTTCTCGCGGTTGCTCATCCCCACTATTCCTTCTTGCCCTGGGCGATATTGGCGAGCTGCGTCCAGAAGGCCTGCTGCAGCTGCTGCATCTGCTCGACGCCCTGCATCGAGGCCGGCAGCCAGGTCTTGAAGACCGCCTCGGGATTCATGGCGTTCAGGCTCGAGCGCAGCCGCTCCTCGATCTCGGCCATCACCCGTTCCTGCATCGGCTTGAGGTCGGGCAGGCCGAAAAAGGTGCGGGCCTCCTCGGGCGTGCAGGTCACCTCGACGTTCACTTTCATGCGCGGCACTCCGTTTGGGGCAGCCTAGAGCGCCCGGTCGAACAAAACCACCGAGGCATAGTCGCGGCGGATGCGCGACAGCAGGCCGGCCATCTCGCGCGACTGCTCGGGCGTGCAGACCTGCTGCCGGGGCCGTGCGACGAACTCCCGCCGCACCGTGAGCGTCCTGTCGTCGAACGCATAGCGCGCGCGGTAGGTGGCGATCGCCGTCTCGAACGTACGGTCCCGCGGCAGGCGCTGCGGCCTGAAGCCTTCCGGCACCGCGACCTCGAGCGTCTCGACCTGCCGGCCGGCATAGCAGGGGAACGGATGCGTGCGCGGCGTGTCGTGCGTGCCCATCAGCATCGTGCCCGGCCGGGCGAGGAAGCGCAGGCCGGGCGGCGGCACCAGCGCCTCGCCGGCCGCGAGGTCGATCGTATCGGCCATGGCGAACTCGGCCTTCAGCGACACGTCGTTGGCGGCGTCGTCGCGCACCGGATCGAGCCACTTGCCGGTGCCCGGTCCGTCGAAGAAATCGAGCTGTTTGGTCGCGCGCGCCTCGTCGAGATCGAGCGCCATCCACGCCTTGAGGTCGCTCGCCATCGCGCCGGTCGCATGCTCCGACGTGGTGCCGGTGATATGGCCGTCGGCCGAGATCTCGGCATGCGTCGTGACCTCGACGACATTGTCGTCGCTTCTCAGCGCGGGCGTACGCGCCAGCCGCGAGTGGCCGACGACCGCCAGCAGCACCGGCTTGTCGTAGTTCGACCACGGCAGGACCCCGAAGGCGGCGGAATAGGCCGTCGGATCGACGTAGAGATCGAACGCCGGCAGGTGGAGCATGACGTGATTGAAGTCCGCCACCGGCACTTCGGTCAGGGTGTAGCGCGGCACGCTGGAGTGGATCAGCGCCGGCTCGCTTTCGATGCCGCGCGCCGACAGCAGGGCGGCGAGCAGCGCCGTCTGGGCCTTGCAGTCGCCGTAGCGGTTGACGATCGTCGCGTCGGCCGGCGTCGGCGCGAGCGTGCCCTGCCCGATCGACACCGCGACATAGCGGACGTTCTGCGACACCCATTCCGCGAGCAACCGCGCCTGCTCGCGCGGCTCGGTCACGGTGCCGACGATCTTCGCCGCCAGCGCCGAGGCCGCGGGCGTCACCTTCGACGCCAGGGCATGCAGCCGCCCGTAATCGTCGCCGATCTCGGCATACGAGGCGAAGGTCGACACCGCGAAGCGCCGCGCCCAGTCGAGGTCGGACGTGTCGCCGGGCTCGTCCGGCACCTTCCTGTCGTTGCTCCAGGCGAAGGTCTCGCGCACCCGGTCGCCGACGATCTCCCGGCGGTAGTCGACGCCGCGATGCTCCTCGGTGAACGGCAGGTTTGCGGCATGCTCGATGACCGTCTCCGCCTGCTTGACCCGCATCGACGGACGGACCGGCACGACCCAGGAGAAGCCCGGCCAGGTCGAGGCGAAATGCTTCAGCCGATAGACGTAGCGCACCGTGTCGCCGGCACCGACATCGGGAAAGACGATGCTCTTGGTGCGCGTGTCGCTGTACATCGCGACCTGCCGCGCGGCCTGCGGCGCGATGTCGAAGATCTTGTCGGGCGTCACGGCGATGCGCCGGCCGTCGGCCTTGACCGTCACCGCCTCGAGGATCTCGATCGTCGCCTGGCCCGCGGTGTAGGAGATGTCGACCCGGGCACCGCTGCGCGCCGCGCGGGCATCGTGCGCCGTGCGCTCCAGCTCGAACGTCCCGGTCCAGGCGCCGTTGTCCCCGATGGTGAAGGTCTGGCGGCTGATCGGCCAGCTGAAGCCCGAGTCCTGGGCCCGCGCCGGCATGACGGACAGCGCGGCGAGACAGGCCAGCGCAATCCAGCTAATGATCCTCATTGGAAGCATCATGACCCAAGACTGGATTGCCCGAAATCCCCGCGCGCGGCGCGACATGGCCTATGGCGCCGAGCAGCGCCGCGTGATCGACCCCGATGGCGTGCCCGGGCTGCTGGAGAGCCTTGCCGCCTGCCCGGTGCACAAGCCGACGCCTTTGCATTCCCTGCCGGCGATGGCGGCCGAGCTCGGCATCGGCGAACTGCGGGTGAAGGACGAGAGCCAGCGCTTCGGCTTCGGCGCCTTCAAGGCGCTGGGCGGCGTCTACGCCGTCGGCATGGCGCTGGCGCGCGCCGTTCAGGCGCAACTCGGCCGGCTGCCCGGCCTCGAGGAGCTGATGCGCGGGGCACACCGCGACGTCACGGCCAGGTTCACTTTTGCGACGGCGAGCTCGGGCAATCACGGCCGCTCGGTCGCGGCGGGCGCCAAGCTGTTCGGCGCGCGCTGCGTCATCTTCCTGCCGAGCTTCACCTCCGCCGAGAAGGAAGCGGCGATCCGCGCGCGCGGCGCCGACGTGATCCGCATCGATGGCGACTACGAGGAAGCGGTCGACCAATGCCGCCGCCAGTCGCAGGCCAATGGCTGGACGATCATCTCCGATACCTCGTGGGACGGCTACCAGGACACGCCGCGCGACGTGATGCGCGGCTACACCGTGCTGGTGGAGGAAGTGCTGCGGCAGTGGCCGGCCGGGCCGACGCATGTGTTCGTGCAGGCCGGTGTCGGCGGGCTCGCGGCGGCGGTGATCGGGTATCTGTGGGCGCGCTGCACACCGCGGCCACAGTTCATCGTCGTCGAGCCCGAGAGCGCGGATTGCTGGCTGCAAAGCAACCGGGCCGGCAGGCCGGCGCTCGCGAGCGGCAACGCCGACACCGCGATGGGCGGACTCGCCTGCCGCGAGATCTCGCCGATCACCTGGCCGGTCGTCGGCCTGGGCGCCGACTGGTTCATGACCATCACCGAGGATCAGGTGCCGCCGGCGCGAAAGAAGCTGGCGCAGCCGCATCGAGGCGATCCGGCGATCGCCTCGGGACCGTCGGGTTGCGCGGGCTTCGCCGGCCTGGTGCGGGTCTGTGCCGATCCTGCCGCCGTCGCGGCGCTGCAGCTTGGCGGGAGCTCGCGCGTTCTGGTCATCAACAGCGAAGGCAATCTCGGAGAGGGCGCCGCATGAACCGGCTGGGGCGCGAGACCAGCCCCTACCTGCTGCAGCACGCGAACAACCCCGTGCACTGGTGGCCATGGGGCGAGGAAGCGCTGGCCGAGGCGCAACGCACCAACCGCCCGATCCTGTTGTCGGTCGGCTACGCCGCCTGCCACTGGTGCCACGTGATGGCGCACGAGAGCTTCGAATCGCCCGAGGTCGCGGCGGTGATGAACGAGCTGTTCGTCAACATCAAGGTCGACCGCGAGGAGCGGCCCGACGTCGACGCGATCTACATGCAGGCGCTGCAGATCATGGGTGAGCCCGGCGGCTGGCCGCTCACCATGTTCTGCACGCCCAGGGGCGAACCGTTCTGGGGCGGCACCTACTTCCCGACGCCGGCCCGCTACGGCCGTCCCGCCTTCGTCGACGTGCTGAAGGGCGTGGCGCAGACCTATCGCCAGCGGCCGCAGGACATCGAGACCAATCGCGCCGGCCTGCTCGACGCGCTGCGCGATCGCGCGGTCAACAAGGCGATCGAGTTCCAGGGCGAGACGATGTTCCCGCTCGGCCTGCTCGACCAGGTCGCGGGCCGCATCGTCGAGGAATGCGACATGACGTGGGGCGGCTTCGGCCAGGCGCCGAAATTCCCTTCGCCCTATGTCTTCGAGCTGCTGTGGCGCGGCTGGCTGCGCGAGCGCAGCGACACCAGGCTTCGCGATGCGGTGACCATCACGCTCGACCGCATGTGCCAGGGCGGCATCTACGATCATCTCGGCGGCGGCTTCGCGCGCTACGCGACCGACAACGAATGGCTGATCCCGCACTTCGAGAAGATGCTGTACGACAACGCGCAGCTCGTCGATCTCCTGTGCCTCGTCTGGCAGGAGACGAAGAATCCGCTGTACGCGGCCCGCATCGCCGAGACCTGCGACTGGATACTGCGCGAGATGACCGCCGATAGCGGCGGCTTCGCGGCGAGCTACGATGCCGACTCCGAAGGCGTCGAGGGCAAGTTCTATGTCTGGGACGCGGCCGCGATCGATGCGGCGCTCGGCGCCGAAGACGGCGCGTTCTTCCGCACGGCCTACGACGTCACGCCCGAAGGCAATTGGGAGCACCACAACATCCTGCACCGCAACCGTGCGACGGCACCGCCGAGCGACGCGGACGAGCAGCGACTCGCGGCCTTGCGCGCCAGGCTCAAGGCGGAGCGCGACAAGCGGGTGTGGCCGGGCTGGGATGACAAGGTGCTGGCCGACTGGAACGGCCTGACGATCGCTGCCCTTGCCAACGCCTCGGCGGTCTTCCAGCGCGAGGACTGGCTCGCCGCCGCGGCGCGCGCCTGGCGCTTCGTCATGGGCACGATGCGTGGCGACGACGGCCGCCTGTACCATTGCCATCGCACCGGCAAGCGGCTGCATCGCGGTACGCTCGACGACTACGCCAACATGGCGCGCGCCGGTGTGGCACTGTTCGAGGTGACCGGCGAGACCCGGTACCTCGACGACGCCCAGGGGCTGGTTGCGGTGCTCGACCGGCATTTCGCCGACCCGGCAGGCGGCGCCTATTTCACCACCGCCGACGATGCGGCCGACCTGATCGTGCGGGGCAAGCATTGCCATGACAACGCGGTCCCGGCCGGCAACGGCATCCTGGTCGGCGTGTTCGCGCGGCTCTGGGTCCTGACCGGCGACGCACGCTGGCACGACAAGGCGCGGGCGCAGATCGCGGCGTTCGCGGGCGAGCTCGACAGCAACTTCTTCCCGCTGATGACGCTGCTCAACGGCTACGAGACGCTGCAGAGCGCCGTCGAGCTGGTGCTGGTCGGCGATCCCGCCGCGCCGCAGACCGAGGCGCTGCGCCGCGCGATCTACCGCAAGAGCCTGCCCGACAAGGTCGTGCGTCGCCTGTCGCCCGACACGGCGCTGCCGGCCAATCATCCTGCCGCGGGCAAGAGCCTCGTGAACGGGCAGCCTGCACTCTACCTTTGCCGCAACATGACGTGCGAGGCGCCGATCACCGATCCGGCGAAGGTCTGACGCCGACAGGGTCGAGATGCCGGTAAGCGTGAGGCCGGCGGCGCCGGCGCCGCAGATCAGGACGTCAGTGGTTTCCATGGTATCCTGCCGCAAACGAGGAGTTCCATTCGTGCAGCTTCAGCTTAAGACCTGGCAGTTCGTCGAGGAGTATCTCAAGAGCAGGACCGGCATCATCATCCCGATCGGCTCGACCGAGCAGCACGGTCCGACCGGCCTGATCGGCACCGACGCGCTGACTGCCGAGATGATCGGCCGCGGCGTCGGCGAGAAGGTGGGCGCATTGGTGGCGCCGACCATCCCGGTCGGCATGGCGCAGCATCACCTCGCCTTCCCCGGGTCGATGACGGTGCGGCCCTCGACGCTGATCGCGCTGATCCGCGATCAGGTGATGTCGCTGGCCCGGCACGGCTTCACCCGCTTCTATTTCATCAACGGCCACGGCGGCAACGTCGCCACCGTCACCGCCTCGTTCTCCGAGATCTATGCCGAGCGCTCGATGGAGCGCCTGTCCAACCAGCCGTCGATCAAGTGCGTGCTGCGCAACTGGTGGGAAAGCGCCGGTATCAAGAGCCTGAGCCGCGAGCTCTACGGCAATGCCGAGGGCAGCCACGCGACGCCGTCGGAGGTCGCGCTGACCTGGTACGGCTATCCGCAGACCATGCAGCAGAAGCCGATGGAGCCGCGCATCGCGCCGACCGGCGGCTTCGCCGATGCCGAGGATTATCGCCGCAACTTCCCCGACGGCCGCATTGGGTCCGACCCGAATCTCGCCACGCCCGAGCACGGCAAGCGGATCTACGAAACCGCCGTCGCCGACGTCGCGCGCGACTACGAGGCTTGGGTCTCCCGATAACTTGGGTTTCCCGATAAAGAGTCTCGCGCCGAAGGGAGACGGCACGGCATCGTACGCGGAACCGCACCGCTCGTCCTGTCATGCAACCGGCGGCTCCCCGGCGAGTTAACGTTGCCATGCAGCCGCGCTCCCTGAAGACGACCTACTTCGGCCACCGGATCAGCATAGAGCCTGCAGAATGGGGCTACCTGGCCGAGATTATCGTGCCGGGCTCCGAAGATCGCCTCGTCGCTGCGAACTCCTCGGCCTTCCGCGCCCTCGACGATGCGTTCGAGATGATCGATCTCTCTCTGCGGAGCGCCGACAGGAGCGCCGGTCCGACGGAGGCCTGAAGGATCAGCGGCGATCAGCGGCCAAGGGCCCTCCGCCGGGTCACCCGCTCGCGGTGCAGGATATAGAGGCCGGCACCCACCACCACCGCGATGCCGGCGAAGGCGAGCAGGTTCGGCACGTCGCCCCACAGCGTGTAGCCGATGACCAGCGCCCACAGCACCGAGGCGTAGCGGAACGAGCCGATCACCGAGAACTCCGCGCCCGAGCGCAGCGAGATCATCAGGAGCTGGTAGCCGGCCGCCAGCAGCAGCGAGGAGCCCAGCACCAGCAGCACGCCGCGCAGGCTCATCGGCTGCCAGCCGTTGAGCGTCGCCCAGACGCAGCCGACCACCGCGAGCGTGACCGCCGAGCTCAGCGACACGACCAGCGTCGGGACGTGCGGCGGCACCCAGCGGGCGATCACGTCGCGCATGGCGCCGATGAACGAGGAGAATACCACCATCCAGGTCCAGATATTGATCTCGCCGGGATGCGGCTGGATCACCATCAGCACGCCGACGAAGCCGACGGCGATCGCCGTCCAGCGTCGCCAGCCGACGATCTCGCCGAGGAACAGCACCGCAAGTGCGGCGAGGAACAGCGGTGTCGACATGTTGATCGCGGTCGCGATCGCGAACGGAATATAGGCCAGCGCGATCAGGTAGCTGATCGCCGCCGTCGCCTCGAGCAGCCCGCGCATCGCCACCCAGCGGTCGCGCAGGAGAGGGGCGTGGCGCAGCTCGCCGCGCGCCAGCAGGGCCAGAACGCACCACAGGGTCGCGAAGCAGCCGCGCAGGCCGATCGCCTGCAACGGCGGCATGGTTTCCGTGGCGAGCTTGATCAGGGCGTCGTTGAAGATGAAGACCACGACCGACCCCGACATCGCGAGGATGCCGCGGCGGTTGTCGATCACGGCGCCCTCACTTGGCGGTGGTCATCTTGGAGATCAGCTTCCACTGCTCGTCGTTGACCGGGACCACCGACAATCGCGATTGACGCACCAGGCCGAAATCCTTGAGCCTGGGCTCGGCCTTGATGGCGGCCAGCGTCACGGACTGCTCGACCGGCTCGACCGCGGCGACGTCGACCGTCACCGCCTTGCCCGCCTTGTCGGTCGGATCGGGATAGGCGGTCTTCACCACCCTGGCGATGCCGACGATCTCCTTGCCCTCGTTCGAGTGATAGAAGAAGCAGAGATCGCCGAGCTTCATCGCCTTGAGGTTGGCGGAGGCCTGCGGATTGCGCACGCCGGTCCACGACGTCCTCTTGTCCTTGACGAGCTGATCCCACGAATAAGCCGAGGGCTCCGACTTGATGAGCCAATGCGCCATGTCACTCCCCTTCGCGTCTCAAGGGACGCGCCAGCAGGCCGCGGATCGTCGCATCGAGATCCGCGCCGCCGTGCAGGATAGCATCGACCGCAGCGCAAATCGGCATCTCGATGCCGTGCCGCCGGGCGCGCGCCAGCACCGCGGGCGCCGTCGCCTCGCCCTCGACCACCTGGCGGCGGCCGTGCATGTAGTCGGCGAGCGTGGCGCCCTTGCCGAGCGCCAGCCCGAGCGATCGATTGCGCGACAGCGGGCCGTGGCAGGTCAGCACCAGGTCGCCGAGGCCACTCAGGCCGGTCATCGTCTCGAGCTCCGCGCCGATCGCCTGGCCGAGCCGCGCCATCTCGGCGAAGCCGCGCGTCACCAGTGCTGCCGCCGCGTTGTGGCCGAGCCCGCGGCCCTCGACGATCCCGGCGGCGATCGCCAGCACGTTCTTGACCGCCCCGCCCAGCGCGACGCCCAGCACGTCGTGGCTCCAGTAGGGTCGGAACGCGCCCGCCGCCAACCCGGTCGCCAGTCTCTCGCCGAGTGCCGGGTTGCTGGTGGCGATGCTGACCGCCGTCGGCAGGCCGCGGACCGCCTCCTCGGCGAAGCTCGGGCCGGAGAGCAGCGCGACGCGTCGTCCCGGCTGCACCTGCTCGAACACTTCCGGCATCAGCAGCCCGGTCGCGCTCTCGATGCCCTTGGCGCAGATCACCACCGGGCTGTCGCCCGGCAACCGTTGCGCCAGCTCGCGCACCGCCTGCGCCGGACAGACCAGCAGCAGCACGTCGCACGCGCCGAGCTGGGCGAGACTTGCCGCGGCCTTGATGCCCGCATCGAGCGGGATGCCGGCGAGATACACGGGGTTGGCGCGCTCGGCCGCGATCGCCGCGGAGATCGCCGGATCGCGTGACCACAGGGTGACCTCGCGGCCCGCACGCCGCGCGAGGCAGGCCAGCGCGGTGCCCCAGGCGCCGCCGCCGACGACACCGATATGGGCGGTGTCCGCCATCACAGGCTCAAATTGAAGGCGACCGAAATCCGCGTGGCGTTGCCCTTGTAGGGCCGGACCTGGTGCAGGATCCAGGCCGGGAACAGCACCATCCGGCCGGCCTTTGGCCTCACCACCTCGTTGGCGCCGACCGACAGCCCGCCCGGGCAGTTGAAGGCGAGTTGCGGCGCGTACATGGTCACGCCGGGCCCGCGAGGATCCATGAATTCCAGCTCGCCGCCCAGCGAGGTATCGGCGCCGATGCCTCCGTCATCGACGTAGTAGACGCCCGACCAGAAGCTGCCGGGATGCGAGTGGAACTCGTTGCCGTGGCCGGCGCGATTGACGTTGGCCCACATGTTGGTCTTCCAGGAAATCGACAGCGCCTGGCCCGAACGATTGCAGGTCACCCGGTTGGCGGCGTTTTTCGCGAAGGCGATCAGCTTGACCGCCGGCATGCCCCCCCATTTCTCCATGTCCCAGCTCGATTGCCAGCCGCCGAAGTTCGAATGCTCGGTACCCTTGTCGGTCTTCTCCTGTCGCTCGATCACCGCCTTCAGATCGGCATTGAGCGCAGCGCTGTTGGGGAGATCGAAGTGGATGATCGGCGTCGGAAACAGCGCAAACACGTGGAAGTCGTCGCTCATGTCCCCTCTCCTGCGGCCGCCGCGAGCGGCCAGCGCGGGCGCGGCGCGAAATCCAGCGCATCGACCAGACCGCGCCGCAGCCGCTCGATGCCCGCCCAGGCGATCATCGCCCCGTTGTCGGTGCAGAATTCGATCGGCGGCGCGACGAGACGAACGCCCAGCCCCTCGAGCCGGCCGCGCAAATAGGCGTTGGCGGCAACGCCGCCCGCGACCACCAGCGTGTCGCTCGGCGCCAGGGCGAGCGCGTTGCTGCAGCGATCGACCAGCACGTCGCCGACCGTGCGCTGAAACGAGGCGCAGAGATCGGCGACCGCCCGCGGGTCGTCCTTCGGCAGCGACCCGGCCATCTGGCGCACCGCCGTCTTGAGCCCGGAGAAGGAGAAGTCGCAGCCGGGCTTGCGCCACATCGGCCGCGGCAGCTTGAAGCGATTGGGGTCGCCGCCCTTCGCGGCCCGCTCGACGGCCGGTCCGCCGGGAAAGCCGAGCCCCAGCAGCTTGGCGGTCTTGTCGAAGCACTCGCCGACGGCGTCGTCGATGGTCGTGCCGAGCCGGGTGAAGTCGCCCCCCTTGCGGTCGGGGCCGCGCACCGTCAGGAGCTGGCAATGGCCACCCGACACCAGCAGCAGCAGATAGGGAAACTCGACAGTCTCGGTCAGCCGCGCCGACAGGGCGTGGCCTTCGAGATGGTTGATCGCCAGGAACGGCTTGTCGTGCGCGAAGGCGATCGCCTTGGCGGTCATCACGCCGACCATCACGCCGCCGATCAGGCCCGGACCGCCAGTCGCGGCGATGCCGTCGAGCTCTCCCAGCGCGAGTCCGGCCTCGGCCAGCGCCTGCTCGACCAGGCCGTCGATCCGCTCGAGATGGGCGCGCGCGGCGATCTCCGGCACCACGCCGCCGAAGCGGCGGTGCTCGGTGAGCTGGCTGTAGACCACGTTGGCGAGGATGCGGCCGACCGGGCGGTCGCCCCCATCGGCGCCGGCGTCGGCCTCGACGATGGCCACCGCCGTCTCGTCGCAACTGGTTTCGATGCCGAGGACGCGCATCGTTGCCTTCTAGCCTCCGGGGGTGGCGTAGGCTAGAGCAGCGCCATGGCTTCCCTCCTCCGCCTCGGCACGCGCGGCAGCAAGCTGGCGCTGACCCAGACCGGCCTGGTGCGCGACGCACTCGCGAAATCGATTCCTGCCCTCGCCGCGCCGGATGCGATCGAGATCGTCACCATCAGAACCACCGGCGATCAGATCCAGGACCGGCCGCTGTCGGAAGCCGGCGGCAAGGGCCTGTTCGTCAAGGAGATCGAGGAAGCGCTGCTGTCGGGCCGCATCGATGCCGCCGTGCACAGCATGAAGGACATGCCGACCGCGCAGCCGCCCGGCCTGGTGATCGCGGCGTTCCTGCCGCGCGAGGATGCGCGCGACGTGCTGATTGCCGGCGACGTCACGCGCATCGCCGATCTGAGAAGGGGCGCGGTCGTCGGCACCGCCGCGCTGCGCCGCAAGGCACAACTCCTCTATCGCCGCCCCGACCTCGACATCGTCACCTTGCGGGGCAACGTCGGCACGCGGCTGGCCAAGCGCGAACGCGGCGAGGTCGAGGCGACCCTGCTGGCGATGGCGGGGCTCAAGCGGCTCGGCCTGACCGTCGGCACGCCGGTGCCGGAGGACGAGATGCTGCCCGCGGTCGGCCAGGGCGCAGTCTGCATCGAATGCCGCGTCGACGATGCGCGCGTCATCGAATGGCTCGCCGCCATCAACCACGCGCCGACCGAGACCTGCGTCACCGCCGAGCATGCGATGCTCGCGGTGCTGGACGGCTCGTGCCGAACGCCGATCGCCGGCCACGCGGTGTTCGACAAGGACGGCGCGCTCTACCTGCGCGGCCTGATCGCCAAGCCCGACGGCTCCGACCTGCTCGCGACCACCCGCAGCGGTCCGGCGAGCGACGCCGAAGCGATGGGCCACGAGGCCGGCGAAGAGCTGAAGCACCGCGGCGGCCCGGGATTCTTCTAAGTCTCCCGTCGTCCCGAGCGAAGCCGAGGGACCTATTTTGTCGGCAGCGAACATCAAAAGAGGTCCCTTCGCTCCGCTTCGCTAAAGCGCGGAGGTTACTCCGCGCGAGTCGGGACGACTGTGCGGTGGTCTCGACCCCGTCGCGTAGCTTCACTAGACTCCCCGCATGCGGCACGTCTTCCTGCTCGCGTTCTGTCTGCTTGCGGCGTGCGAAAGCGCACCCGTAACCGGTCGCTCGCAGATGATGCTGGTGAGCGAGAGCGAGGAGCGCCAGCTCGGCGCGCAGGCCTATCGCCAGGTGCTCGCCAGCGAGCCGCGCAGCCATGATGTCGAGTTCAACGCGCTGGTCGAGAAGGTCGGCCGACGCATCGCCCACGCCGCCGAGCATCCGCCGACCGATCTGTGGAAGGCGCCGCACTACAATTGGGAATTCCGCACCATCAGCAAGAACGAGCCCAACGCCTTCTGCCTGCCCGGCGGCAAGGTCGCGGTCTATTCCGGCATCCTGCCGATCTCGCGCAGCGAGTCCGGATTGGCGGCGGTGATCGGCCACGAGGTGGCGCATGCGCTCGCGCGCCACAGTGCCGAGCGGCTGAGCGACCAGCGGGTCGCGAGTGCGGCCGTCCTGCTGACCGGGGTGGGGCTCGCCGTCGCCGGCGGCAGGCAGAGCGCCTCCTATGCGCCCGCGACCATGGCCGCGCTCGGCGCCGGCGCGACCGTCGGCTTCCTGCTGCCGATGTCGCGCGCGCAGGAATCGGAAGCCGATCACATCGGGCTGATCCTGATGGCGCTCGCCGGCTACGACCCGCGCGAGGCGATCCATCTGTGGGAGGGCATGCGGGCCCACTCCGGCGGCCGCAAGCCGCCGGAGTGGCTCAGCACCCACCCTGCCGACGACAGCCGCCTTGCCGACATCAGGAAGTGGATGCCCGAAGCGATGAAGTACTATCACTCCCGCGAAAGACAGAATCGTGGCTGACCGGCTGGAATACGACGCGACGGGCCTGCTGTGCCCGCTGCCGGTGCTGCGCGCCAACCGCAAGATGCGCGAGCTCGATGCCGGCGGGCTGCTGACGGTGCGCGCCACCGACAAGGCCGCCGAGCAGGATTTCCCCGCATACTGCCGCCAGACCGGCCACGAACTGGTCTCGTCGGCACGCGAGGGCGATGTGCTGGTTTTCGTGATCAGGAAGAAAGCATGAGCGATTTCAAGACGATCGATTCCGAACGGGTCCAGGGCAAGCGGGTGCTGGTCCGCGTCGACCTCAACGTGCCGATGAAGAACGGCAAGGTGACCGACGCCACGCGCATCGAGCGTGCCGCGCCGACGCTCGAGGAGCTCAGCGACAAGGGCGCCAAGGTGATCGTGCTCAGCCATTTCGGCCGGCCCGACGGCAAGCGCGTGCCCGAGATGTCGCTCAGGCCGCTGGTCGAGCCGCTCAGCAAGGCGCTCGGCAAGCCGGTCGCCTTCGCCGACGACTGCGTCGGGCCGCAGGCTCAAGCCGCGGTGAAGGCGCTCAAGCCCGGCGACGTGCTGCTGCTCGAGAACCTCCGCTTCCACAAGGAAGAGGAGAAGAACGACAAGGGCTTCGTCGACCAGCTCGCGGCGTTGGGCGACATCTACGTCAACGACGCCTTCTCGGCGGCGCATCGCGCGCACGCCTCGACCGAGGGCGTGGCCCATCGCCTGCCGGCACTCGCCGGCCGGCTGATGCAGGCCGAACTCGAGGCCTTGAACAAGGCGCTCGGGCATCCCAAGCGGCCGGTGGTGGCGATCGTCGGCGGCGCCAAGGTCTCGACCAAGCTCGACCTGCTGGGCAACCTGGTCGGCAAGGTCGACAAGCTGATCATCGGCGGCGGCATGGCCAACACCTTCCTGCTGGCGCAGGGCATCAAGGTCGGCAAGTCGCTGGCCGAGAGGGATTCGGCCAAGACCGCGCTCGAGATCCTCGACAAGGCGAAGACCGCCAGGTGCGACGTGCTGCTGCCGGTCGACGCGGTGGTCGCGGGCGAGTTCAAGGCCAACGCGCCGCACAAGGTGGTCGAGGCGCACGAGTGCCCGGACGACCAGATGATCCTCGATGTCGGGCCGAAGTCCGTCGCAATCTACGAGGAGCATGTGAAGGGCTGCGCGACGCTGGTGTGGAACGGTCCGCTCGGCGCCTTCGAGATGAAGCCGTTCGACGCCGGCACGGTGGAGCTTGCGCGCACCGTTGCCGATCTCACCACGGCCGGATCGCTGCTGTCGGTCGCGGGCGGCGGCGACACCGTCGCGGCGCTGGCCGCGGCCGGCGTCGAGGACAAGTTCTCCTACGTCTCGACCGCGGGCGGCGCCTTCCTCGAATGGATGGAAGGCAAGACCCTGCCCGGCGTCGCGGCGCTCATCCGGGCGGCGTAGTCGCCGCGGCCCCCCCCGAGAGGGGTAGCGGAAATGGCGGAAATGGCGGAAATCGCCCGGACCGGCGCGTCCTGCCACGGTCTGACACGGACCGTGGCAGTCGTTCGTTGCAACCGGGCCAACGTTTTGTGCCGTTCCTGCCACTCTGCCCGCACCCCCGGCCCCCCCCTCTCCCGCCACGTCGCCTCCTCCTACCGGCGGTCGCCATGGTAAATCTATGATGGACATATGGTGTACCGCCGCCCTTCTTCAAGGGCCCGATGTGCTCTAGCCTCGCGGCATGAGTTCGCCCGTCGTCCCCGACCGCCCGCGCCTGCCGTGGGATCCGCCCGACCATTTCGAGAAGCGCGTGCCCGAGGGCGACAATCGCGAGCGGCTGGTCTGCGGCCGCTGCGAGTTCATTCACTACCAGAACCCCAAGATCGTCGCGGGCGCCGTGTGCACCTGGAACGACAAGATCCTGCTGGCCAAGCGCGCGATCGAGCCGCGCAAGGGCTTCTGGACCCTGCCGGCGGGCTACATGGAGCTCGGCGAGACGACCGAGCAGGCAGCGCAACGCGAGGCGCGCGAGGAAGCCTGCGCCACCATCGAGATCGACCGCCTGCTGGCGATGTACAGCGTCGCCCGCATCGGCCAGGTGCAGATCATGTACCGCGCGCGGCTGCTGAGCCCCGACATCGCAGCGGGCCCCGAGAGCGAGGAGGTCGCGCTGGTCGACTTCGCCGACATCCCATGGGAGCAGCTCGCCTTCCCGACCGTGGTCTGGGCGCTCGCCCACTTCCACGACTCGCGCGGCAAGGCGGAGTTCGCGACCTACTCCAACCCGACCGGCGACCTCGCCCGAATGTGGCCGCCAAGGAAGCCGGCAGGGTTGTGAATTCCAATCCCCCCCCCCGTCTGCGGGGGAGGTGGCGCGGTAATCCGCGACGGAGGGGGTCGAGGACGCGTGAACCATGACCCCTCCGTCAGCGTAAGACGCTGACACCTCCCCCGCAGACGGGGGAGGCTAAGAGCCTACGCGGCGGGGAGGGCGATCGCCTTCACCTCGAGGAATTCCTCCATGCCGAACTTGCCCCACTCGCGGCCGTTGCCGGACTGCTTGTAGCCGCCGAACGGGGCGGTGCGCTCGTTCGGAACGCCGTTGAGGTTGATGTTGCCGGCGCGGATTTGCCGGCCGACGCGGTTGGCGCTCTCGACCGAGCCGGCGGAAACGTAGCCGGCGAGGCCGTACGGCGTGTCGTTGGCGATCTTGACCGCTTCGGCTTCGTCCTTGGCGCCGAGGATGGTGATCACCGGCCCGAAGATCTCCTCGCGGGCGATCGTCATGTCGTTGGTCACGTCGGCGAACACGGTCGGGCGGACGTAGAAGCCCTTGTTGACGCCCTCGGGCAGGCCCGGGCCGCCGGCGACCAGCGTCGCGCCCTCGTCGACGCCCTTCTTGATCAGCGCCTGGATCTTGTCCCACTGCGTGCGATTGACCACCGGGCCGATGGTGGTGCCCTCGGCCTTCGGGTCACCCGCCTTGGTCTTGTCGGCGACGGCTTTGGCGATCGCCTTCACCTCGGCCATCTTCGACGACGGCACGATCATGCGCGTCGGCGCGTTGCACGACTGGCCCGAGTTGTTGAACACGTGGGCGACGCCGCCGGACACCGCCTTGGTGAAGTCGGCATCCTCCAGGATGACGTTCGGCGACTTGCCGCCGAGCTCCTGGCTGACGCGCTTGACGGTCTTGGCGGCGCGCTGGGCGACGTCGATGCCGGCGCGGGTCGAGCCGGTGAACGAGATCATGTCGATGCCGGGATGCTCGCTCATCGCCACGCCGACCTCGGGGCCGAGGCCGTTGACGAGGTTGAACACGCCCTTCGGGACGCCGGCGGCATCCATGACCTCGGCGAAGATGATGGCCGAGGTCGGCGTGAACTCCGACGGCTTCAGGATCATGGTGCAGCCGGCGGCGAGCGCGGGCGCGACCTTGCAGGCGATCTGGTTGAGCGGCCAGTTCCACGGCGTGATCATGCCGATCACGCCGATCGGCTCGCGCACGACGACGGCCGAGCCGACCTTCTCCTCGAAGTGATAGTCCTTCAGCACCTGCAAGGTCGACATCAGGTGGCCGAGGCCGGAGCCGGCCTGCGCGCGCTCGGCGAGCGGCATCGGCGCGCCCATCTCGTCGGAGATGGCCAGCGCGATGTCCTTGGCGCGGGCCTTGTAGGCGTCGATGATCCTGCCGAACAGCTCGATCCGCTCTTCGCGCGTCGTGACCGAGAAGGTCTCGAACGCCTTGCGGGCTGCGGCAACTGCCTTGTCCACGTCCGCCTTCGAGCCGACGGCCACGTCATACATCGGCTCTTCGGTGGCCGGATTGACCACCGGGACCGTCTTCATGACGACCGGGTCGACCCAGGCGCCGTCGATATAGAATTTCTTGCGATTTTGCATGTGGCTTACCTCTCTTGAAATTCCGGAGCCGTATCAGGCGGCACCAAACCGGTCGTGGAATTTTAGCGCCTGCGCTGCTGACTGCCTATGTTCATGAACATACGTCCTACGCAACGGCGGCGTCAGGATAGCGTCGCACTACCACAATACTGCTGGAGAGATGGACCGAATCATATCCATGATGCGAGTGCGGTGGCGGAAGCAGGTAGGGACGTTCGGCATGCTCACGACAGACACGGCCATCATGCTCGCGGAGTATGGAAATTGGGCCGATCACGTGCTGTTCAAAGCGATCCAGGAGTTGCCGCAGGGCGCCGTTTGTCAGGCGCGCAAAACACTGTTCGGATCGATGATCGGAACGCTGAACCATAACTACCAGGTTGATCTCATCTGGCGCGCCCATCTGCGCGGCGAGAAGCATGGCTTCTCGACACGCCGCGATCTCCTGCACCCGGATTTTGGCGCTCTGATCAGGGAGCAAACGGCAATCAACCAGTGGTACATCGACTGGTCGAAGGGCCAGAACGCAGAAACCTTGAGTGAGCGCGTGAAGTTCAACTTCGTCTCCGGCAAGGCCGGAGAGATGACGCGCGGCGGCATGTTCCTGCATATCGTCAATCACAAGACCTACCATCGCGGCTGGGTCGCCGAGATGTTCTTCGATTGGGGCGTCAACCCGCCCGAGACCGACCTGTGTGTCTACCTATGTGAAGACTGACCCTTGGGCGCGCCTCGCTCCGAGAAGAGCTGCCGAAGAGCGGGTTGAGGCCCACGCAGCTCGAACTCGAGGGCTTTCGAGCAGCCTGCACGACTCGCGGCTCCAGCCCATTTCTGCTATTCTCGTACAAACGTCCGCAGAACGTACAAATCGGAGGAAACGATGCTGACTCCTGCCGCCAACGAGATGCTGACGCGCGTCGGCCCGGGCACGCCGATGGGCAATCTGATGCGCGAGTACTGGATTCCCGCCTGCCTGTCGTCGGAGCTGAAGGCCGACGGCGAGCCGATGCGGCTGATGCTGCTCGGCGAGCAACTGGTCGCGTTCCGCGACACCAACGGCAAGATCGGCATCATGGAGCATCGCTGCCCGCACCGCTGCGCCTCGCTGTTCTTCGGGCGCAACGAGGAAGGCGGGCTGCGCTGCGTCTATCACGGCTGGAAGTTCGACGTCGAAGGCAACTGCGTCGACATGCCGAACGTGCCGGCGGCGCAGGATTTCAAGCACCGCATCAAGGCCAAGGCCTACAAGGTGGTCGAGCGCTCGGGCTTCGCCTGGACCTACATGGGCAAGCGCGAGCAACCGCCTGAGCTGCCCAACATCGAGATCATGATGCTGCCCGAGGAGGAGCGCGTCACGCGCGTGCACATGCGCGAGTGCAACTGGTTCCAGTCGCTGGAAGGCGACATCGACACCTCGCACTTCGGCTTCCTGCATGTCGGCGGCGTCGAGATGGAGGACGTCTCCCCCAACGACATGAACCGCTGGGCCGTGGCCGACCGGGCGCCCGACTACAAGGCGACCGAGACCGAGTGGGGCACGATGTACGCGGCCTACCGCCCGGCCGACCCGGGCTCCGTCTACTACCGCTTCGCCCACTTCATGTTCCCGTTCATCACGCTCACCCCGAACGGCTACTTCGAGGATCAGCTGGCGTGCACGCTCAACGTGCCGATGGATGACACCCACACCATGACCTACAACCTCGCCTGGAAGAAGAAGACCCGGCCGCTCGAGACGCTGAAGAACGGCGACTGGATCCCCGGCCTCCAGCCCCAGGTCGAGTACCTGCCCAACACCAACGACTGGTTCGGCCGCTGGCGCCTCGTCGCCCGGCGCGAGAACGACTACTTCATCGATCGCGACATGCAGAAGAACGTGAACTACTCCGGCATCCAGGGCATCGGCCGGCAGGACCAGGCGATGATCGAATGCATGGGCGAGATCGTCGATCGCTCGCTCGAGCACCTCGCCCCCTCCGACCGCATGATCGCCATCACGCGCAAGCGGCTCCTGGAGGCGGCACAGACCCTGATGAGGGAGGGCAAGGCGCCGGCGACCGTCGACGATCCCGACATCTACCGCCGCGCCCGCGGCGGCGCGTTCATCGCACCTGACAGCATGGACTGGCTCGACGCCTATGCCGACAAGCTGAAGACGGCGCTGAGCCCGCTCGGCCTGCTGCAACGGCTGCCGCTCGCCGCCGAGTAGGTGCTGCCGAGACATGCCTCCCCTCCCCCGTCTTCGGGGGAGGTGGCGCGGTAATCCGCGACGGAGGGGGTGAGCAACGCGGCCGCCCTTTCCGATTTCAGATCATGATCTGCAATGTTCGGAGGTTTCGACTGCGGCTCTCCCCCTCCGTCGCGGATTACCGCGCCACCTCCCCCGAAGACGGGGGAGGGGAATGACTCTCGATGACGGTCGCCGTTTCTCTTGAGCATCGGGAGGCCGCGCTCACGCACGGCCTTTCGCGCTACGGCCGGCCGGCCGCGATCGGCCTGCTGGTGCTGGCGCTCGGCTTCCTCACCGTCTATCCGCTGGCGATGCTGCTCTACGGCAGCATCCATTCGACGCCGCCGGGCATGGCGGGCGAGTTCAATTCGGCGGGCTATCGCGCGCTGCTGGCGCCGGACAACCTGCAGGCGCTCGCCAACACCGCCCTGATCTCGCTGGTGAAGACCGGGCTGTCGCTCGCGCTGGCGATCCTGATGGCCTGGATCGTCGCGCGGACCGACACGCCGGGCCGCGGCGTGCTGGAGATCCTGATCACCCTGCCGTTCTTCATCCCGCCGATCCTGACGGCGACGGCGTGGGCGATGCTGGGCAACAAGCAGGTCGGCACGATCAACCTCGCCTGGCGCTGGATCACCGGCAGCGACGGCGGGCTGATCGACGTCTATTCCTACGGCGGCATCGTCTGGCACATGATGCAGTACGCGACGCCGTTCATCTTCCTGTTCGTCGTCGACGCCTTCCGGGCCATGGATCCCTCGCTCGAGGAGGCGAGCCGGATGTCGGGCGCCTCGCGCTGGCAGACCTTCTGGCGCGTCACCTTCGCGCTGATGCTGCCGGTCACCACGTCCGCTTTCATTCTCAGTTTCATCCGCGGCATGGAGTCGTTCGAATCGGCGGTGTTCTTCGGCACGCCGGTCAACATCAAGGTGCTGACGACGCAGATCTTCGACATGATCACCCAGCGCGCCCAGCCCGACTACCAGGCGGCGACCGCGATGGGCTTCGCCAGCCTGGTGCTGATGGGTCTGCTGCTGGTCCTGCAGGGCCGGCTGCTGCGCGGGCGCAGCTTCACCACCGTCACCGGCAAGGCCTATGCGCCGAACGTCACGCGGCTCGGGCCGTGGCGCTGGCTGACCTTCGCGATCTGCTTTGCGTTCTTCCTCCTCACCGTGGTGCTGCCGGTCGGCCAGCTCCTGCTGAGCTCGTTCTTCCAGTTTTTCGGCTTCTATCAGATCGACATGCTGACGCTCGAGCACTACCGCAGCGTCTGGGCAAACGACGAGTTCTGGCACGCCTTCGGCAACACCATGCTGCTGGGCGTCTGCGGCGCCACCGCGACCATGATCCTGGGCGGCATCATCGGGTATATCTCGACCCGCACGACGTGGCCCGGCCGCAAGCTGATCGACGTGCTGGCGTGGCTGCCCTGGATGATGCCGGGCATGGTGCTGGGCATCGGCTTCCTGTGGGGCTTCGCCACCCTGCCGCACTGGATGCCGATCTACGGCACGCTGTGGGCGCTGCTGCTGGCCTACATGGCCCTGGGTACGCCGGTCGCGGTGCGGGTCACGTCGGGCGCCTACGCGCAGATCGCCCGCGACATCGAGGAATGCAGTCGCGTGCATGGCGCGAACTGGGGCCAGACCATGCTGCGCATCCTGGTGGCGCTCGCCTGGCCTGCCTTCGCGGTCGGCTGGGTGCTGATCTTCTTCGGCATCATGCGCGAGCTCAGCGCCTCGATTCTGCTCTATGTGCCGGATACCCAGGTGATGTCGGTGGTGATGCTGAAGATGTGGAACAGCGGCAAGCCGGAGGACGTGAGCGTGGTCGGCCTGATCATGCTGGCCCTCGTCCTGCTCTTCCGCTGGGTCCAGCTCCGGTTCATAAAGCGGCGCATCAGCACGCTATAAGACCAAGACCAACGGGGACGGCACCAAGGGAAGGAAAAGGGAGACGGACATGCGGAGAAGAAGGCTCCTCGGGCTGCTGGCGGCGGCGCCGGCGATCGCGCGCCCCGCCTGGGCGCAGGGCGACGACTGGAACAAGGTGGTCGACGCGGCCAAGAAGGAAGGCAAGCTGTCGATCTACACCGCGTCGATCGGCTCGCCGTTCCACAAGAAGGTGTTCGACGCCTTCACCGCGAAATACGGCATCAAGATCGACCTGCTGGAGGCGCGCGCCAGCGAGGTGCGCGAGCGCGTGCGGGTCGAGCAGGCAGCCGGCCGCTTCCTCGGCGACCTGCACCACAACGGCTCGACCACGACCTGGCTGATGACGCGCGACGGCAACTTCCAGCCGCACGGCGCCATCCCCAACATCGCGAACGTCGATCCGATCTACCAGCCCGACGACCTCAAGATCCCGGCCGAGGTCATCAGCTACAGCCTGCTGATCAACAAGAACATGGTGAAGCCGGCGGACGAGCCGAAGAGCTGGAAGGACATCCTCGACCCCAAATGGGCCGGCAAGATCCTGTCGGACGACTACCGCGCGCTGGGCGGCGGCGCGGTGTTCTTCCCGGTCATGCTGCGGACGTTCGGCCGCGGGTTCCATGACAAGCTCGCGCAGCAGAAGCCGGTGTTCTCGCGCGACCTGCAGAACAACGAGCGGCGCTGCGCGCGCGGCGAGTTTCCGATCTACCTGCCGTTCAACCTGCAGGACCTCAACACGCTGAAGGGCCTGCCGGTGAAGGCGGTCGTGCCGGCCGAGGGCCGCCCGTACGTCCGGTTCGACATCTCGATGCTGAAGAACGCGCCGCATCCGAATGCCGCGCGGCTGTTCATGAACCACTATCTCGAGCCCGAGTCGCAGATCATCTTCGGCAATGCGGGTTACGGTCCGGTGATCAGGGGCGTGGTCGAGAAGACGATCCCGGAGATCCGCGAATTGCTCGCCACCAAGGCGATGGGCACGACCGATCCGCCCAAGCAGGACGAGATGCTGGCGCTCGCCAAAGAGATCTACAAGTAGGGACCGGTGCCGGGCGTCACGCTCAAGGGAGTCGGGCGCCGCTTCGGCGCGCTGAAGGCGGTCGATTCGATCGACCTCGCCGTCGAGCACGGCGAATTCGTGACCCTGCTGGGCCCCTCGGGCTGCGGCAAGACCACGACCCTGCGCATGGTGGCGGGGCTGGAGCGCAACGACAGCGGCGTGATCGCGATCGGCGATCGCGTGGTGAGCGACGCCGCGGCCGACCTGTTCGTGCCGCCCGACCATCGCAAGCTCGGCATGGTGTTCCAGTCCTACGCGATCTGGCCGCACATGACGGTGTTCGACAACGTCGCCTATCCGCTGTCGGTGCGGCACGTCGCCAGGGCCGAGATCAGGGCCAGGGTGATGGCGGCGCTGAAGCTGGTCGAGATGGAGGCCTATGCCGGGCGACCGGCGCCGGCCCTGTCGGGCGGCCAACAACAACGTGTCGCGATTGCCAGAGCGTTGGTGTTCGAGCCCGAGGTGCTGCTGCTCGACGAGCCGCTCAGCAACCTCGATGCGCGACTGCGGGCGCAGATGGGCGACGAGTTTCGGGCGCTGCAGCGGCGTCTGAAGATCACCACGCTCTATGTCACCCACGACCAGGAAGAGGCGATGGCGCTCTCCGACCGCGTCGTGGTGATGGACAAGGGCCGCGTGCTGCAGGTCGGTGCGCCGGAAGAGGTCTATCATCGGCCGGCCAGCCGCACCGTGGCGGCATTCTTCGGCACGCCCAACTTCATCGAGGCCAGGGTGACCGCGAGCCGCGCCAACGGCCGCGACCACGTGCTTGCCATCGAGGGCGCCGGGATGCGCGGCGACTGCCGCGCCGCCGAGGCACACGAGCCCGGCGATGCGGTGCTGGTGATGATCCGGCCGGAAGACGTGACGCTCGATTCGGCGGGGCCGCTGTCCTGGCAGGGCACGGTGGTCGATGGCGTGTTCCGCGGGCCGCGCCGCACACTGACGATCGAAGCGCAGGGGCGCCGCTTCACCGTGGAATGCCGCGCGACGCGCGCGGCGTCCGTCGGCGACACCGTGACCTTGAGCGTCGACGCCGACAATGCCTGGGCGGTGAGGCCCTGAATGGCGCGCCTGCGCGAACAGGACGCAAGGAAGCGCGCGGCGAGCGGCTACGGGCCGGATTTCCTCGAGGCCTTCGCGCGCGGGCTTCGCGTGCTGCGCGCCTTCGACAAGCAGCACAGCCGCATGAGCTTGAGCGAGGTGGCGCGCGCCACCGACCTGCCCAAGCCCAGCGTGCGCCGGGCGCTCTATACCCTGACCTGCCTCGGCATGGCGCAGAGCGACGGCCGCACCTTCCGGCTGACGCCCAAGGTGATGGAGCTGGCTTCGGCCTATCTCGCCTCCAACCTGGTCTCGACCGTGGTCCAGCCGGCCTGCGAGCGGCTGGCCGAGCGCACCGAGCAGTCGTGCTTCGCCGCCGTGCTCGACGGCCACGACATCGTGCTGATCGCCCATTCGCTGCACGGCCGGCCCGACGTGCTGGCGCCGACCATCGGCCTGCGCCGCCCGGCGTTCAACACCGCCGCCGGCCGCGCGATCCTGGGCCAGCTCGACGACGCGGCGCTCGATGCCTGGCTCGCCACGCTCGAGCCCAAGCTGATGACCGACTTCACGGTGACCGACAAGCGCGTGCTGCGGGCCGAGATCCTGCGCGTGCGCCAGCAGGGCTACGCCATCACCGCCCAGGAGCTGCGCCGTGGCTACCAGGCCGCCGCCGTGCCGCTGCGCCGCTACGACGGCGCCACCATCGCGGCGATCTGCGTCGCGGTGTGGTCGGAGGATTCGTCGGTCGGCTCGGCCGCCGAACGCTACGTCGCCGCCCTCACGGAGGAAGCCGACGCGCTGACGCCGCAGCTGCTGTAGGCGCCTTGAAAGCAAACCGGATCGGTATTACTCTTACTGGTAAGAGTAAGGATCGAGCCATGCGCATCACCTCCAAGGGACAAGTCACCATTCCGCAGGACATCCGGGAACGCGCCGGATTGCTGCCGCACACCGAGGTCGAGTTCGTCTACGACGGCAGGACCGTGCAGATCGTGCGGGCCGACCGCAGCAAGAAGATGAGCCGCGGCGCCCGGCTGGTCGAGCACATGCGCGGGCGCGGAACGATCAAACTCACCACCGACCAGATCATGGCGATGACGCGCCGGTGACGGTGCTCGTCGACAGCAACGTCATTCTCGACCTCTTCTCGGAGGACCCTCGCTGGTGGCGGTGGTCGAGCGCGGCGCTGCAGGAGGCAGCAAGCGACGATCGGCTGGTCATCAATCCGGTTGTCTACGGCGAGATTTCGTTCCGTTTCGAGACGATCGAGGATCTGGAGGATGCACTGCCGCCGATCATCGGGCGGGAGAGCATTCCGTACGAGGCGGCCTTCCTCGCAGCAAAAGCTTTTGTCGCTTATCGGCGCCGGGCCGGCGCTGCCGGCAGGACCTCCCTACTTCCCGACTTCTACATCGGCGCGCACGCCGCCCTTCGCGGCTATCGCCTTCTCACGCGCGACGTTGCACGCTACAGAACCTACTTTCCGAGGGTCGTCCTGATCGCCCCGGAGAACTGAGCCGATCAGGCGAACGGGTTGTCCTCGCCGTCCCAGTGGCGCTTGAGCAGCGGCACCTGGAGCAGGGCGAACACCATGGTCGCAGGGAAGCTGACGACGATCTTGCTGAGCGCCCACGTCTCCATCGAGAAGTTGCGCCAGATCACCTCGTTGACCGCGGCCATGAAGAAGAAGAACAGCGACCAGCGCACCGTCAGCTTCCACCAGCCCGGGTCGTCGAGGCTGAAAGCCATGCCGAAGATCGGTTTGAGCAAGGGCCGGCGGAAGAACAGGAGCCCGCCGCCCAGGATCACGCCGAACAGGCAGTTCACCACCGTCGGCTTGACCTTGAGGAAGATGGCGTCGTTGAACCAGAAGGACAGCGAGCCGAACACCAGGACGAAGAAGCCGCCGACCAGAGGCATGACCGGCCAGCGCTTCTCGAGCCATCGGTACATCGGCAATGCGATCAGCGTCGCCACGATGAAGACCAGCGCCGGCGGCTTGATGTTGTCCTTCCAGTAGTTGGTGGCGGCGAAGAACAGCACCAGCGGTCCGAGCTCCAGCACCGTGGCGTAGAGCTTGCGCATGCCCTTCTCGGGCTTGATGTCGTCGCTCATATCGGATCCATCAGGCCGCGAGACCCATCAGGCTGCGCGCAAAGGCACGCGCCTCGAACGGGCGCAGATCGTCGATCCCCTCGCCGACACCGATGGCGACGACCGGCAGCTTGAACTTCTCGGCCAGCGCCACGAGCACGCCGCCCTTGGCGCTGCCGTCGAGCTTGGTCACCACCAGCGCGTCGACCGGCGACAGGCTCTTGAAGGTCTCGACCTGGGCGTGGGCGTTCTGGCCGACCGTGGCATCGAGCACCAGCAGGCAGGAATGCGGCGCGCTGGGATCGAGCTTGCGGATCACGCGCACGATCTTGGCGAGCTCTTCCATCAGGTTGGCCTTGTTGTGCAGCCGGCCCGCGGTGTCGATCAGCAGCACGTCGCAGCCGTCGGCCCTGGCCTTCTCCAGCGCCTCGTAGGCGAGGCCCGCAGCGTCGGCGCCGGTCGGCCGCGACACGACCGGCACGCCGGCGCGGTCGCCCCACACCTTGAGCTGCTCGACCGCGGCGGCGCGGAAGGTGTCACCCGCCGCCAGCATCACCTTCCTGCCGTCGCCCTTGAACAGGTGGGCCATCTTGGCGATGGTCGTGGTCTTGCCGCTGCCGTTGACGCCGACGACCAGCACGACATGCGGCTTGCGCGCCGGATCGATGGCAAGCTGGACCGCGACCGGCGTCAGGATTTCGGCGATGTCGTCGGCGAAGGCCGCGCGCACCTCCTCGTCGGTGACTTCCTTGCCGAAGCGCTCCTTGCCGAGCTTCTCGACCAGGCGCGCCGCCACAGTGACCCCGAGATCGGCCTGGATCAGCGCGTCCTCGAGCTCGTTCAGGGTCTGCTGGTCGAGCTTCTTCCGGGTGAAGAGCCCGGTGATGCTTTCGGTGACGCGCTTGGTCGACTTGGACAGGCCCTCGCGCAGACGCGACAGCCAACCCTTCTTCTTCTCGGTCTCGGCGACGTCGCTCACAGCTCACCCCTGAAGGCGAGCGCGATGCCGCCGGTCATCAGCACGTGGTCGTCGCGCTGCCATTCGATCGACAGCGTGCCGTGCTCGAGCATCACGTCGGCCTTGCGGTCGACCAGCCCGCGGCGCGACGCCGCCACCACGGCGGCACAGGCGCCCGAGCCGCAGGCGAGCGTCAGGCCGGCTCCGCGTTCCCAGACGCGCAGCTTCATCCTTCCGCGCGACAGCATCTGCGCGACGCCGATGTTGGCGCGCTCGGGAAAGAACGGATCGTGTTCCAGTCGGGGGCCCAGCTCGGCCAGCGGGATCTTCGACAGGTCGTCGACGAAAAAGGTGGCGTGCGGATTGCCCATGCCGGTGCCGACCGGATCCTGCAACGGGCCCGCGCCGACCGGCAGGTGATTGGTGTCGCAGGCGCCCGCGACCGGGATGTCGCGCCAGTCGAGCTTCGCCGGTCCCATATCGACCGCGATCACGCCGTCGCCCACTTTCTCCGCTTCGAGCAGGCCGGAAACGGTCTGCACGGTGACCTGGTCGGTGCTGCGCTCGCCCATCAGGACCGAGGCGACGCAGCGCGTGGCATTGCCGCAGGCGCCCGCCTCGCCGCCATCGGGGTTGTAGATGCGCATGAAGACGTCGGCCGCGCGGTCGGTCGGCGGCTCGAGCACGATCAGCTGGTCACAGCCCACCCCCAGCCGACGGTCGGCGATGGCGCGGCGGCGCTCGACCGGCAGATCGAGCGGACGCGTGCGGGCATCGAGCACGACGAAGTCGTTGCCCAGCCCATGCATCTTGAGGAAAGGGACCGTCACGCGGGCTATATGGCCGTTCGACGGGGTTCGCGCAACGCGCGGCCCGGCCAGCGCAACGAGCGCGGCCGCACCTCTCCGGCTCGCGGCCCGCCCAGCTCGCGCACGTCCAGGGTGTCGAGCCGCTTGGTGTAGATCGTGAGATGCAGGATGCCGAGCGGGTCGTAGGGCATGGCCGGCTCGACGAACAGGCCGCGCTCGGCGTCCCAGGCCGGCGTCGCGTGATGGACCGGCCAGTTGCAGCGGCTGGGCAGCGGCTCGCAGGCGAAGCCGTGATCGTAGACCAGGACGTTGAGCGCGATCTGGTCGGTCATGTCGGCCGAGCGTTGCAGCGAGGCGCCGAGCAGGTCGGCCCAGCCCTGCCAGTGCGGCGCGGCAGCCTCGAGCGCGAACACGCCGGCATTGATCAGCGGAAAGCGGATCAGCCGCTCGGCGACCTCCTTGCCGAACGCCGATTCGTAGGCCGCCCCGTTGATGGTCGAGAACTCCGTCCAGGCATGATGGTAATGCCGCATCGAACGATGGATCTCGGGCGCCACCGCCAGCGCGCCGGTCCGCGCCGCACGCAGGTACAAGGCGATCGCATCGCCCTGCTGCACCCAGCAGTCGGCGTCGATCCAGAAGTAAAGGTCGAAGCCGGGGAAGTAGCGCGGCAGGAACGGCCGCGCCGTCAGCGCCTTGTAGCCGTCCGCGAGCTTGGCGCGTGCCGGAAAGTCGAAGTCCCAGTCCGGCGTGACGAAGATCGCGCCCTGCTTCGCGAACCAGGCGCGCTGCTCGGTGGTCAGGCCGCAATCGAGGATGCCGAGCGTCATGCCGCGGCCCTCTTCCGTCGCGCGCAATGAGCCGACGCAGTCGCGCAGCAGATCGAAATAGTTGGCGTCGCCGCCGGTGATGGCGATGGTCTTTTCCGTCACCGGCGAAAGATGCCACAGTCGCGGCGGGAGGACACATGGCCAAGCACGTCGACTACTACGTCTCGCTCAATTCGCCCTGGACCTACCTCGCGTCGAAACGCTTCGAGGCCATAACCGGGAAATACGGTGCCGACGTCACCATCTGGCCGGTCGATTTCGGTGCGGTGTTCGCGGCGTCCGGCGGGCTTCCGCTGCCCAAGCGATCGCCGCAGCGCCAGGCCTACCGGATGATGGAGCTCAAGCGCTGGCGCGATCATCTCGGCATCAAGCTGACGCTCGAGCCCAGGTTCTTCCCGGCCGACGAGACGCCGGCCGCGCGCTGCGTCATCGCCCTGCGCGAGCAGGGTCGGATGGCCGACGCCATCAAGCTGGCCCACGCCGTGCTGGCGGCGCTGTGGACCGAGGAGAAGAACACCGGCGATCCGGCGACGCTGAAGGGCATCATCGCCGGCTGCGGGCTCGATGCCGATGGCGTCATGCAGGCCGGCGCCGCGCCGGAGATGGCTGCCAGGCGCGAGGCCTACACCAGGCACGCGATCGAGCAGGGCGTGTTCGGCGCGCCGTTCTTCATCATCGACGGCGAGCGGTTCTGGGGCCAGGACCGCCTCGACTTCGTCGACCGCAAGCTCGCGTCATGATCTTCTGGACCGCGGACCTCCAGGTCCGCTCAGAGTCATGAGCGGACCTGGAGGTCCGCGGTCCGGAAGAATTAGATGCCCGGCAAGTATACCGCCGCCAGCAGGGCGAAGCCGTTGTTGACGATGTGCGAGAACAGCGACGGCAGCAGCGAATCGGTGCGGCGCCGCAGCCAGCCGAACAGGAAGCCGAGGGGCAGCACCAGGACGACGTGCGCGGGCTCGTAGTGCGCCGCGGCGAAGGCGAGCGAGCTCACGACCAGCCCGGCCGTGCCGCCCCAGCGGCCGGCAATCCAGCCATAGAGCAGGCCGCGGAACACCAGCTCCTCGACGATCGGCGCCAGGACGGAGAGCAGCAGCAGGCTCAGGACCATCTCGTGCGGCTCGCGCACCACCTCGATCACCTGCTTCATGCCCTGCGGCTCGATGCCGACTTGGCTGACCGCGACCGACAGGAAGAGCGTGCCGAACGCCCCGAAGACCAGGTATTTCCAGTTGGCCGGCCGTAGGCCCAGGGCGGGAAAGGCCGCCTTGCCGAGCGGCGCCACCGCCACGATCACCGCCAGCAGGCCGATCAGGAAGAAGCCGCCCAGGATGGTCAGCATCTCCCGATTGGGCAGCAACCGTACGACGGCGTACCCGATCACCGGCAAAGCCAACCCGAAGACGATCAGGGACCAGCCGGGGATTGGTCTATAATTACACTGGATCAAGGGGTTAGCGTCGGTCGGCAAGCCTTTTGACTCCTTGGCCGGCAGGCCTTATACCCCGGCCGCTCAATCGGTCGTGCCGATTAATTGGTTCCCCCGCCCTCGGTTGGCTGAGACGGGGAGCTCCGCTGATCCGCGAAGGCTCGCGCATCGGCGCGATACCTGTTTGGGCGGACGAAGGGAACGATGTTCGAAGGTCTGAGCAAACGTCTGGGCGATGTATTCGACCGGCTGCGGGGGCGGGGAGCGCTGACCGAGGCCGACGTCGATGCCGCCCTGCGCGAGGTGCGCACGGCCCTGCTCGAGGCCGACGTCGCCCTGCCGGTGGTCCGCCAGTTCGTCGACGAGGTCCGGCCCAAGGCGATCGGTACCGACGTCATCCGTTCGGTCACGCCGGGCCAGATGGTGATCAAGATCGTCAACGATCACCTGGTCGAGATGCTGGGCGGTACCGTCGCCGACCTCGACCTCAACGCCGTCCCGCCGGTCGTGATCCTGATGGTCGGCCTGCAGGGCTCGGGCAAGACCACGACCTCGGCCAAGATCGGCTATCGCCTCAGCCAGGGCCCGCAGGGCATGGCGTCCGAGATGTTCGGCACCAGCGGCACCTTCGCGACACGCCGCAAGGTCATGATGGCCTCGCTCGACACCCGCCGCCCCGCCGCGCAGCAGCAGCTCAAGGTGCTGGGCGAGCAGACCGGCGTGGCGACCCTGCCGATCGTGCCGCTCGAGATGCCGCTCGCCATCACCCGCCGGGCGATGGAGCAGGCGCGGCGCGAGGGCTACGACGTCCTCATCCTCGACACCGCGGGCCGTCTGTCGATCGATGAAGAGCTGATGACGGAGGTCAAGCAGATCTCCGATCTCGCCAAGCCCAAGGAGACGCTGCTCGTCGCCGACGCCATGACCGGCCAGGACGCGGTCAATACGGCCAAGGCGTTCAACGAGCGGCTGGCCGTCACCGGCATCGTGCTGACCCGGGTCGACGGCGACTCCCGCGGCGGCGCCGCGCTGTCGATGCGCGCGGTCACCGGCCGTCCGGTCAAGCTGATCGGCGTCGGCGAGAAGTTCGATGCGCTGGAGCCGTTCCATCCCGACCGCATCGCGTCGCGCATCCTCGGCATGGGCGACATCGTCTCGCTGGTCGAGCGCGCCGCCGAGACGATCGAGAAGGAAGACGCCGAGAAGCTCGCGGCCAAGGTCCGCAAGGGCCAGTTCGACATGGACGACCTGCTGAGCCAGCTCCGCCAGCTCAGGAAGATGGGCGGCCTCAGCGGCCTGATGGGCATGCTGCCGGGCGCCATGCAGGCCAAGGCCGCGATGTCCAAGGCCAAGATCGACGAAAAGCAGCTCAAGCGTCAGGAGGCGGTGATCCTCGCCATGACGCCCAGGGAGCGTCGCAACCCCGACATCATCCACGCCTCGCGCAAGAAGCGCATCGCCAGGGGCTCGGGCGTGGCTGTGCAGGACGTCAACAAGCTGCTCAAGCAGCATGCCGACATGCTCAAGATGATGAAGCGAGTGAACAAGCTCGGAGAGAAAGGATTCATGCGCAGCCTCGGTGGCATGCAGCCGCCGCCCGGTTTCCCGCGCTGAAGATTCGCAAGGTTTGAAGGAGACAGAATGCTATCCATCCGCATGAGCCGTCACGGGACCAAGAAGCGCCCGTTCTTCCACATCGTGGTCGCCGACTCGCGCAGCCCGCGCGACGGTCGCTTCATCGAGAAGCTCGGCACGTACAACCCGCTGCTGCCGCGCGAGCACGACAAGCGCATCACCTTCGACAAGGAGCGCGTGGCCCACTGGCTCAAGGTCGGCGCGCAGCCGTCGGATCGTCTCGCCAAGTTCTTCGCCCAGGCCGAGCTGATGAAGCCGCGCGAGCGGCGCGAACAGACCAAGAAGAGCCAGCCCAAGGCCAAGGCGCAGGAGCGCATGAAGGCCGCGGCGGCCGCTGCAGGCGAAGGCGGGAAGCCGGCCGAGGAGGCCGCGGCGAGCTGATGGCCCGGGACCGCGTCCTGCTCGGCGTCGTCGCGGCGCCGCACGGAGTTCGCGGTCTGGTGCGCATCAGGAGTTTCACCGAGGACCCGATGGCGCTCGCCGCTTATGGCCCGCTGTCGGACGAATCGGGGAAGAAGGAGTACCGGGTCGAGGCCCTCAGCGCCGCACGTGGCGCGGTCCTGGCCCGGATCGAGGGCGTAGCCGATCGCACGGCGGCCGAGGCATTGCGCGGGTTGCGTCTCTACGTGGAGCGCCAGCGTCTGCCGGAGACGGGCGAGCGGGAGTGGTACGAGGCCGACCTGATCGGCCTCGAGGCCATCGGCACGGACGGCCGGGATTGGGGCAAGGTGATCGCCTTCCACGATTTCGGCGCCGGGTCGATGATGGAGGTGTCGGGCGGCGTGATGCTGCCTTTCACCGACGGAGCGGTGCCCGAGATCGATGTCGCGGGCGGCAAGGTTCTGGTCGATCCGCCGGCGGGCCTGCTCGCAGGCGGTGGTGAGAAGGAGGACGAGAGCTGACGTGTGGCGCGCGATCGCGCTGACGCTCTTCCCGGAGATGTTTCCGGGCCCGCTGGGCGAGAGCCTGGCCGGCAAGGCATTGAAGGAAGGCGTGTGGGCGCTGGAAGCGGTCGATATCCGGCGGTTCGCCAGGGATCGCCATGGCACGGTGGACGATGCGCCCTTCGGGGGCGGCGCCGGCATGGTGATGAAGCCCGACGTGCTGTCGGACGCGATCGCCGCGGTGTCGCCGAGGTCGGGCGGGCCGGACGTGCCGAAGCTGTTGATGTCGCCGCGCGGTGCGCCGTTCAGTCAGGCGCGGGCGCGGGAGCTGGCGAAGGGGCCGGGCGTGTTGCTGGTCTGCGGCCGGTTCGAAGGTGTCGACGAGCGGGTGATCGAGGCGCACGCGTTGGAAGAGGTGTCGGTCGGCGATTTCGTGCTCTCGGGCGGCGAGATCGCGGCCATGGCGGTGATGGACAGTTGCGTGCGGTTGCTGCCCGGCGTGATGGGCGCGGCCCGGTCGGGAGACGAGGAGAGTTTCGAGGACGGATTGCTGGAGTACCCGCATTACACGCGGCCGGCGTCGTGGACCGGACCGGACGGGATCGAGCGGCGCGTGCCGGAGATCCTGGTTTCGGGCCATCACGGCAAGGTCGCCGAGTGGCGGAAGAAACGGCGGGAAGAGATCACGCGGGAACGGCGGCCGGATTTGTGGGCCCGCCGGACCGCGAAGACGGACGAAGAGAAGTGACGAAAGGACAAGTGGCGATGAACATTCTCGATACGCTGGGCCAGGCCCAGATGGACAAGGTGACCGCCGAACGGCCGGTGCCGCGTTTCGAGCCGGGCGATACGCTCCGGGTGCACCTCAAGGTGCAGGAAGGCAACCGCGAGCGCATCCAGGTGTACGAAGGCCAATGCATCGCCCGCAAGAACGCCGGCGTGAACTCCTCGTTCACCGTGCGCAAGATCTCCTTCGACGAGGGCGTCGAGCGCGTGTTCCCGCTCTACAGCCCGAACATCTGGGAAATCGAGGTCGTCCGTAAGGGCGTCGTGCGCCGCGCCAAGCTCTATTACCTGCGCAACCTGCGCGGCAAGGCGAGCCGCATCGCCGAGGACGTCGAGGCGCAGCGCGAGCTGATCGCCGAGCAGACTCCGCGCCGCGAGAAGCTCAAGAAGGAAAAGCCCAAGGACGAGAAGAACGTGCGCGCCGCCAAGGGCGGCGGAAAGAAGTAGGCGCACCATGGCGTTCCGCAAGAAGTCGGCCACCCCGCCGCCTCCGCCGCCGCCGCCGCGGACCCTGTTCGAGAAGATATGGGACGGCCACGTCGTCCATCGCCAGGACGACGGCACCTGCGTCATCTACATCGACCGTCACCTCGTCCACGAGGTGACGAGCCCGCAGGCCTTCGAGGGCCTGCGCATGGCGCACCGTCCGGTCCGCCGCACCGACGCCACCATCGCCGTCGCCGACCACAACACGCCGACC
>JAFEFF010000062.1 GCA_018240745.1 Pseudomonadota bacterium | reverse complement strand
CGGCATGACCGTCGAACTCTACGATCTCTCCGGCGACAGACCGCGCAAGATCGCGGAGAAGACGACCGGGCAGGACGGCATGGCGGCGCTGGTCGCCAGCGGGCCGTTGCAGGCCGGTAAATACGAGTTGAGGTTCCAGGTCGGCGACTACTTCCGCAGGATGAATGTCCCTGTCGGCGAGGCGGCCTTTCTCGATTTCGTGCCAATACGCTTTTCCATCACCGACCCCGCAGGGCATTATCACGTGCCGCTCATTTGCACGCCGTGGGGCTACACGACCTACCGCGGAACCTGAATCGAAAACGGAGGACACCATGACGAGTTACAGCGACGTATCCCTGATGATCGACGGCGCCTGGACCAAGGGCGCCAACGGCCGGACCATCCCGGTCATCAATCCCGCGACCGAGGAAGTGATCGGCCAGGTGGCGCATGCCGAGAAGGCCGACCTCGACCGCGCGCTCGAAGCCGCCGACAAGGGCTTCAGGCAGTGGAAGAAGGTCTCGCCGTTCGACCGCTACAAGATCATGCGCAAGGCCGCCGAGCTGATCCGCCAGCGCGTCGACGAGATCGCCCCCATCATGACCATGGAGCAGGGCAAGCCGGTGATCGAGGCCAAGGGCGAGACGCTGCTCGCCGCCGACATCATCGAGTGGATGGCCGAGGAAGGCCGCCGCACCTACGGCCGTATCGTGCCGGCCCGCGCCGACAACGTCTACCAACTCGTCATGAAGGAGCCGGTCGGCCCGGTCGCCGCCTTCACGCCGTGGAACTTCCCGATCAACCAGGTGGTACGCAAGGCCTCGGCTGCGATCGCCACCGGCTGCTCGATCATCGTCAAGGGTCCGGAGGACACGCCCGGCTCGTGCGCCGAGCTCGTGAAGGCGTTCGTCGATGCCGGCGTGCCGGCCGGCGTGATCCAGCTCGTCTACGGCGTGCCGTCGGAGATCAGCGAGTACCTGATCCCGCATCCGATCATCAAGAAGGTGACCTTCACCGGCTCGACACCGGTCGGCAAGAAACTCGCCGCCCTCGCCGGCGCTCACATGAAGCGCGTCACCATGGAGCTGGGCGGTCATGCGCCGGCTATCGTGTTCGATGACGCCGACCTCGACCAGGCGGTGAATGTCCTGGGCGCCAACAAGTTCCGCAACGCCGGGCAGGTCTGCGTGGCGCCGACGCGCTTCCTGGTGCACGAGAAGGTGTATCCGGAGTTCGTCGAGAAGTTCACGGCCTACGCCAAGAACGTGAAGGTCGGCAACGGCCTGGAGAAGGAGACGCGCATGGGCCCGCTCGTCGCCGAGCGCCGCCTGCATGCGATGGACAGCTTCGTCAGCGACGCCATCGCCAAGGGCGCCAAGATCCGGACCGGCGGCCAGCGCAAGGGCAACAAGGGCTACTTCTACGAGCCGACCGTCATGACCGACGTGCCGCTCAGCGCCAGGATCATGAACGACGAGCCGTTCGGCCCGTTGGCGCCGATCACGCCGTTCAAGGATTTCGACGGCGTGATGCAGGAGGCCAACCGCCTGCCGTGGGGCCTCGCGGCCTACGCCTACACCAGGAACAGCAAGACGATCGCGCAGGTCGGCCAGGCGTTCGAAAGCGGCATGGTGTCGATCAACCATCACGGCCTCGCCCTGCCCGAAGTACCGTTCGGCGGCATCAAGGACTCGGGCTACGGCTCGGAGGGTGGCATCGAGGCGCTCGAGGCCTACCTCAACACCAAGTTCGTCACGACGCTCGGGATGTGACGAACGGCAGGATGCCTGGCCTGCGCTCGGGATGGGCTGAGCGCAGGCGCGCTCAGTTCACCTTGGCGCCGGAGGCGATGATCACCGGCGCCAACTGCTTCTCCTCGTTGCGGCGGAACCCCGCCGCGTCGGCGGGACTCTTCCAGAACGGCACGGCGCCCTGGGCAAGGAAAGCTGTCTTGAGCGCTTCGCTCTCGAGCGCCTTCTTGCACAGCGCCGAGGCCGTCTCGACCACGGCCGGCGGCAGACCCGCTGGTCCGCACAGGCCGCCCCACGACGTGATCTGGAAGCCCGGATAGAAGTCGTTCATCGGCGGCAGTTCCGGTGCGACCGGGCTGCGCTCGAGCGACGTCACGGCGAGCCCCCTGAGCTTGCCGGCCTTGTACTGAGGCAGCGGGCCGGGAATGTTGTCGAACTCCATGTCGACCTGGCCCGCGAGCAGATCCTGAAGCGCCGGCGCGCCGCCGCGGTAGGGCACGTGCAGCATGTTGATGCCCGCGCGCTGCTTCAGCATCTCGCCGCAGATATGAGGGCTGGTGCCCGATCCGCCGGATGCGAAGGTGTACTTGCCGGGACTGGCCTTCACCAGCGCGACCAGCTCGGGAACCGTCTTCGCCGGGATGTCGGGCCGGACGACGAAGATGTTGGGCACCTGCCACAGCATGCTGATCGGTGTGAAATCCTTCTCGGCATCGAACGGCAGCTTGCTGTAGAGCGTCGGCGAGATCGCGTGGCTGGCGATGCTCATCAGGCCGATCGTGTAGCCGTCGTTCGGCGACTTCGCGATCGCGTCGGCGCCGACATTGCCGCCCGAGCCGCCCTTGTTCTCGACCACGAACTGTTGGCCGGTGAGTTCGCTCAGCTGCTGGCAGACCACGCGCGACAGCACGTCGGTCGCGCCACCGGCAGGAAACAGGTTGATGTACTTGACCGGCCTGTTCGGCCAGTCATCGCCGGCCCGCGCTACGCCTGACGCTACGTACGGAGTGGCCAACACGCCACCCATGACGGCAAGCACCCGCCGTCGGGGTACAAGGACCCTGACCATGGCAACGCCTCCCTGGATGTACGCTTTTTGATGCGCGAAATCCTAGGGAGGCGATGCGGAATCGGCAAGTACACCTGTAGGTGGCGCGGTGCGGCGCCCGTGCTTCGGCCGCTTCGCTTCCTGCAGCGCTACATGCCGCCGGCCGCTTCGCGAACGCGACGCGGCCTAATCGACCTTCGCGCCGCTCGCCTTGACGATCGGGGCGAAGCGCGCCTCTTCGGCGCGGCGGTAGGCGACGGTGTCGGCGACGCTCTTCCAGAACGGCGTCGCGCCGTTCTTGAGATAGGCCTTCCTCACATCGTCGCTGTCGAGCGCCTGCTTGGCGAGCGTGTTGAGCTTGTCGACGATCGGCTGCGGCAGGCCGGCCGGGCCACAGATGCCGCCCCACGAGTTGATGTCGTAGCCGGGCAGGAACGAGGCCATGGTCGGCACCTCGGGCGCCATCGGGCTGCGCTCGGTGCTGGTGACCGCGAGGCCCCAGACCTTGCCGCCGCCCATCTGCGCCAGCGAACCCGGAATGTTGTCGAAGATCATGTCGACCTGGTCGGCTAGCAGGTCCTGGGTGGCCGGTGCGCTGCCGCGGTAGGGCACATGCAGGATGTCGATCCTGGCCAGCGCCGCGAACAGCGCCCCGCTGAGATGCACCGTCGTGCCCGCGCCCGACGAGGCGTAGGAGATCTTGCCGGGCTTGTCCTTCGCCAGGGCGATCAGGTCGGGCACCGTCTTCGGACCCAGCGTCTTGCGCACGATCAGGAGGTTCGGCAGCGACCACAGCATGGTGACCGGCGTGAAGTCCTTGTCCGCGTTGAACGGCAGGCGGGCATAGAGGGTACTGGCGATGGCGTGCGAGGAGACGCTCATCAGGCCGATCGTGTAGCCGTCCGGGGCGGAGTTCTTGATCGCCTCGGCACCGACATTGCCGCCCGAGCCGCCGCGATCGTCGACGATGAACTGCTGGCCGGTGAGCTCGGAGAGTTTCTGGCAAACGATGCGCGACAGGATATCGGTCGGCCCGCCGGCCGGGAACAGGTTGATGTATTTGACGGGCTTGTTCGGCCAGGAATCGACGGCGCGCGCGATGCCGGAGGCGAGCATCGGCGCCGCCAGCGCGCTGCCCGAGAGAAGGAGCGCCCGACGGAGCACACGTCGGCGCGGCATGATCAGCTTGTTCAACGGTAACTCCCCACTACGCTACATTACGCAACCGTGCGGACCCTACACGAACCGCGGTTGAAGCGAGCGCGATGAATCGCGACACTCGCGCATGCCTGACCGTGACGATCTGGGAAGCGCCTGGCGCGTCCCACCCAGCCGCTATCTTGCCGGCCGCCCCGCGGAATTCTCCGTCGGCAAGCCGACCTCCTTATATGTGGCGATGGCGGACGGCTGCCGCCTGGCGCTCGACGTCTACCTGCCCAACGCCGATGCGAGCCGGCGCTGGCCGACCGTCCTGATCCTCACGCCCTACGTGCGCCGCTTCGAGGTCGCGTCGGGCACTGAGGGCGTCGAGGCGTCGCCCAACACCTATCGCTATCGCGAGATGTTCGTGCCGCGTGGTTACGCTTTGGTGGTGGTCGATGCGCGCGGCACCGGCGCGTCGTTCGGCAGCCGCGATTCTTTCCGGTCCCCGCGCGAACGCGCAGACTACAAGGCCATCGCCGACTGGATCGTTGCCCAGTCGTGGAGCGACGGCCGCATCGGCGCGACGGGCATCTCCTATCTCGGCGCGGCCTGCGATTTCCTGGCGAGCACCGGGCACGAGGCGGTGAAGGCGATCGCACCGTTGTTCGCCGTCTGGGACACCTGGGCGGACAACTACTATCCGGGCGGCATGCTGATAAAGAGGCTGGCGCTGGTCTACGACGAGCTGATGCTGGCGCTCGACCACGACCGCCGCGACCTGCGCAAGCAGTTCTCCTACTTCGCCAATCCCGCGCTGCTCGGGCCGTTGCCGGTCGACGAGGACCGCGACGGATCGCTCGTTCGCGGCGCGGTGAAGGAGCATCTCGCGAATTTCCGCATGCCCGACTTCATGGCGGAGTTCAAATGCCGCGACGACTCGCTTCCCTACGACCCGTCCTTCACGCCGGCCTCGTTCAGCCCCTACAACTACGTCGACGAAATCCCGCAGGACGTCGCGGTCTACGCGGTGTCCGGGTGGACCGACGGCGCCGGCTACGCCAACGGCACGCTGTCGCGCTACCTGACCCTGCCCAACAAGGACAAGCGCGTGCTGCTCGGGCCATGGGACCACGGCGCCCGGGTAAACTCCTCGCCGTGGCGGGCGAAGCAGGAGCCGGAGTTCCCGGTCCTGGGTGAGGTGCTGCGCTTCTTCGACCAGCATCTCGCCGGCCGAGACACCGGCCTGGCCGACGAGGACCCGGTTCACTACTTCGCCGTCCATGCCGAGGAATGGCGCGCGGCCAAGAGCTGGCCGCCGGTGACCGGCACGCGTCGTTACTATCTCGCCGCCGGCCGGCAGCTTGCCGCAGCACAGCCCAACGACGTTGCGGCCGACGAGGTGAAAGCCGACTTCACCGCCGGCAGCGGCACCCAGACCCGCTATGAACGCATCGCCGGCATGGACGCGACGAACTACTACAACGACTGGAGCGAGCGTTGCGCGAAGCTCGCGGGCTTCACCACCGCACCGCTCGATGCGCCGCTCGACATCGCCGGCCACACCGTGGTGTCGCTGTGGCTCGCATCGAGCGAGCCGGACGCGGCGATCTTCGCCTACCTGTCCGAGGTCGAGGCCGACGGCGCGGTGCGCTACGTCACCGAAGGGGTGCTGCGCGCGATCCATCGCGCCGAGGCGCCACCGCCGCGCACATACCGAGCCACCTGGCCGTGGCGCACCTTCGCGCGCAAGGACGCCAGGCCGATGCCGATCGGCGAGCCGCAGCTGCTGCGCTTCGCTCTGCTGCCGGTGGCGTGGCGCTTCGCCACGGGCAGTCGCATCCGCCTCTCGATCAGCGGCGCCGATGCCGACCACTTCGTGCAAACGCCGCACGGCCGGCCGCCGATGCTGAAGCTGACGAGCGGCGGCGCGCAGGCGAGCCTGCTGGAGCTTCCGGTCGGAGACGCTTGATGCCGCTGCGGAGACGGGCCGCTTTCGGCGGCGTCGCCGCGCTCGCCGTCCGCGGCGCGGAAGCGCGCGGCTGACGGGGAGAGGAGAGTAAGAGTCAGGTCGCGCCGCCGCCGTTGACCTGGATCATCTGGCCGTTGATGTAGCCGCCGGCGTCGGAGACCAGAAGCCGTGCCGCCGCTGCGACCTCGACCGGCGTGCCGAAACGGCCGAGCGGGACGCGGGCCAGCGTCTGCGCGCGGGCCTGGGCCGAGGCGTTCTTCTCCTCGACGTCGGGTGCGATCGGGCCGGGCGAGATGGTGTTGGTGGTGATGCCCTTGGGCCCGAACTCCATCGCCAGCGCCTTGGTGAGGCCCCACACGCCGTGCTTGGCGACCGAGACCGGCGTGCGGCCGGCATGACCGTGGATCGCGTTCATGCCGGCGAAGTTGACGATGCGGCCCCAGCCCTTGGCGATCATGCCCGGCAGGCAGGCGCGGGAGAGCCACACGGCGGCGTTCATGTCGACGTCGATCACGCGGTGCCAGTCGGCATCGCTCATCTCGAGGAACGGCTTGTTGGGGCGCAGCGCCGCGTTGTTGAGCAGCGCATCGACCGAACCGAACGCCTTGATCGCCTCGTCGGCGATGCGCTTGCATTCGGCGGCCTTGCCGACGTCGCCCATGATGACGATCGCCTTGACGCCGAACTTCTCGGCCTCCTTGGCGACACGCTCGCAGGCGGCGCGATCGCTCGAGCCGTTGATCGCGACGTTGAACCCGTCCTCGGCCAAGCCCAGCGCGCAGGCCCGACCGATGTTCTTGCCCGCACCGGTGACGAGTGCCGCTCTTGGGGCGGCTTTGCCGATGGCCGCCATGTCAGATCGCTCCCGCGGCGCGCAGTTCCCTGATCTTCTTGGGCGAGAAGCCGAGTCCCTTCAGGACCACGTTGGTATGCTGGCTGAGCTCCGGCGTCGGCTTCAGCTTCCTGGGCTGCGGCGAAGCGGTGAGGTTGATCGGGTTGCCGACCACCTTGATCTCGCCGAGCTTGGGATGCTTGATGCCGCGCGCGATGCCGAGATGCTGGACCTGCGGCTCGGCGAAGGTCCTGTCGATCGTGTTGATCGGTCCGCACGGCACGCCCGCCTTGTTGAGCGCGGCAATCCAATGCGCCGAGGTGTTGGTCTTGGTGACCTCGCTGATGCGCTCGTTGAGCGCCTTGCGGTTCTGCGAGCGCAACTGCGGCGTGGCATGCTCGGGATGCTCGAGAAGCTCGCGCGAGCCGAGCGCTTCCGCGAAACGCTTGAACATGTGCTGACCGGAGGCGGCGATGTTGATGTAGCCATCGCTGGTCGGGAACACGCCGGTCGGGATCGAGGTCGGATGGTCGTTGCCGGCCTGCTTGGGGACTTCGCCCTTCATCAGCCAGCGCGCGGCCTGGAAGTCGAGCATGAAGATCTGCGCCTCGATCAGCGAGGTGTGGACCCACTGGCCCTTCTTGGTGCGCTCGCGATTGTAGAGCGCGAGGGTGATCGCCTGGGCGAGGAGGAGACCTGCCGTCAGGTCGCAGATGGGAATGCCGACGCGCATCGGGCCACGCCCCGGCTCGCCGGTGATCGACATCAAGCCGCCCATGCCCTGGGCGATCTGATCGACGCCGGGACGCGCGGCGTCCGGACCCGATTGGCCGAAGCCCGCGATCGAGCCGTAGATGATCCGGGGGTTCACCTTCTTGACCGACTTGTAGTCGACCTTGAGGCGGTACTTCACGTCGGAGCGGTAGTTCTCGACGATCACGTCGGCCTTCTTCGCGAGCTTCATGAAGATCGCGTGGCCTTCCTTGCTCTTGAGGTTGAGCGTGATCGCCTGCTTGTTGCGGTGCAGGTTCTGGAAGTCGAAGCCGTGGCGGCTGCCGCCCATGGCGTCGGTGCTGCCGGGTTCGGCCGGCGGCTCGATCTTGATCACCTGCGCGCCCCAGTCGGCGAGCTGGCGCACCGCCGTCGGCCCCGCGCGATGCGCGGTGAGGTCGAGAACCTTGATGTGAGAGAGCGGGAGCTTGGCCATGGTCGTTGTTTCCCCTTACGTCGTCGTCCCGACCGGAGCGAAGCGGAGCGGAGGGACCTTTTCTGGTTCGATGAAGAGGCCCCTCGGCTTCGCTCGGGGCGACGGAGATAGCTACCGTCCCTTGAAGACCGGCTTGCGTTTTTCCATGAAGGCCCGGCGGCCTTCCTTGAAGTCTTCGCTGTCGAAGCAGGCTTCCGCCATCTTCTCCAGCTTCTTGTGATCCTGCTGCGATTCGGGCTTGGCGATCTCGCGCGCCGCGGCCTTTGCCAGGGCGATCGTGAGGGGCGCGTTCTGCGAGATCGCGTCGGTCGCCTTGGCGACCAGCGAATCGAGCTCGGCATCGGCCGCCACGCCGTTCACCAGGCCCATCTCGTAGGCTTCCCTGGAGGAGTACTGCCTGGCGGTGAACAGGAACTCCATCGCCCGCGGCAGGCCGACGATGCGCGACAGCCGCTCGATGCGCAGGAAGCCGTAGCCCAGGCCGAGCTTGGCCGCGGGGATGCCGAACCGCGCGCCTTCGTTGCAAAAGCGCATGTCGCAGCAGGAGGCGAGGTTCATGCCGCCGCCGATGCAATAACCGGTGATCTTGGCGATAGTCGGCTTGGGAAAGTTGTAGAGGCCCTCGTAGCCTTGCTTGGAGATCGCGTCGTAGCGCACCTGCGCCTCGGCGTTGGCGCGTTCGCTCTCGAACTTGGAGATGTCGGCACCCGAGACGAAGGCCTTGCCGCCAGCCCCGCTCACCACCACGCAGCGCACCTCGGGGTCCTTCTCGTAGTCCTTCAGGAGACCGACGAAAGCGTCCCACATGTCGAGCGAAACGGCGTTCAGCTTCGCCGGATTGTTGAAGACGATATGGCCCACGGCACCCGCGCGGCTGCCGTAGATCTTCTGCTCCTGCATGCGAAACTCCTTTTGATCGCTCGAATATAGCGCGCGTCCGGCGATTTGAATAAGGTGTGACCACAGGGAGGATAAGTGGCCTCAGTAGAACTGAAGGGCCTCGGCAAGCGATATGGGGACGCTGTCGCGGTCGATGACGTGTCTTTGCTGATCGGGCACGGGCAGCTCGTGTGCCTGCTGGGCCCCTCGGGGTGCGGCAAGACGACGACGCTGCGGCTGATCGCGGGGTTCCTCGAGCCGTCCGCCGGCGAGATCGTCGTCGGCGGCAAGACGCTGTCTTCCACACAGCGAACGGTGCCGCCGGAAGGCCGCAACATGTCGATGATCTTCCAGAGCTACGCGCTGTGGCCGCACATGACCGTGGCGGAGAATGTCGCCTACGGCCTGCGCATCCGGAAGATGGACAAGGCCACCATCGGCTCCAAGCTGAAGGCGATCCTGTCGACCACCCGGCTCGAGGCGCTGGCCGAGCGCTATCCGGGAGAACTCTCGGGCGGCCAGCAGCAGCGCGTGTCGCTCGCCCGCGCCCTGGTGGTCGAGCCGGAGACGCTGCTGCTCGACGAGCCGCTGTCCAACCTCGACGCCAACCTGCGCGAGGAGATGCGCTTCGAGATCCGCCGGCTGCACGACCAGTACCGCTACACCACGGTCTACGTGACGCACGACCAGTCGGAGGCGATGACCACGGCCGACCAGATCGCCGTCATGAACCTCGGCCGCATCGAGCAGCTCGGCACGCCCAAGGAGATCTATGACGCGCCACGCTCGGTGTTCGTCGCGCGCTTCATCGGCGGCAGCAATATCCTGGAAGGCAAGGCGGTCGATGCGACGCACGTCGCGATCGGCGGCACCACGCTGGAAACCACCGGGCGCACGCTGAGCAAGGGCGAAGCCGTGCCGGTGTCGATCCGCCAGCACGAGATCGAGCTTTCGACGACCGAGCCATCGGGCGCCAACCGGCTGCACGCCGTCGTCAATCGCCAGGTGTTCCTCGGCGCGGCGCGCGACTACACGGTAGCGCTCGACGACAAGACAGAACTCAGGGTTACGGCCCCGCCGGCGCAGGACATCGCGCCGGGCCAGAAGGTGTGGCTGCGTTTGCCGGCCGAACGATGCCGGGCGTTGACAGGAGGAAACGAAGGATGACCAGGAAGCTGACGCGCCGGCGCGTGCTTGGCGGCTCCGCGACCGCGCTTGCGGCGAGCGGCTGGATAAGCTCGGCCCAATCGGCCCCGGAGCCGGCGAAGATCACGCCTGACTTGATCGAGGCGGCCAAGAAGGAAGGCAAGGTGGTCTGGTACACCTCGGTCGACCTGGCGCTGGGCGAGAAGGTCGGCAAGCTGTTCGAGGCCAAGTATCCGGGCGTCGTGGTGAAGGTCGAGCGTTCCGGCGCGGAGCGCAACTTCCAGCGCATCGGCCAGGAATACGCCAGCAAGATCTACAACTGCGACGTGGTGAACAGCTCCGACGCCTCGCACTTCATCATCTGGAAGCGGCAGCAGATGCTGGCGGCGTACCTGCCGGAGGACGTGGCGCAGCACTTCCCGGACGCGCACAAGGATGTCGACGGCATGTTCGCGTCGTGGCGGATCACGCTGTCGCCGATCGCCTACAACACCAAGCTGGTGAAGGCCGAGGAGGCGCCGAAGTCGTTTGCCGATCTGCTCGATCCGAAATGGTCGGGCAAGATGGTCAAGGCACATCCGGGCTACAGCGGCGTGATCATGACCACCACGCAGCAGCTCAGCCGCGAGCTCGGCTGGTCGTGGTTCGAGAAGCTCGCCAAGCAGAAGGTGATGCAGGTCCAGTCCGGCACCGAACCGCCCAAGAAGATGCTGGCCGGCGAGCGGGCGATCATGGTGGATGGCGGCGAGTACCTGCTGATCCTGATGAAGGCGAAGGGCGACCCGGTGGAGATCGTCTATCCGACCGAGGGCACGCCGCTGATCACCGGGCCGTCGGGCATCATGGCCAGGGCGCCCAATCCCAACGCGGCGCGGCTGTTCCATGCTTGGTCGATGACCGCCGAGGCGCAGCAGCTCAACATCGATATCGCGGGCCTGCGCTCGGCGCATCCGCAGACGCACGACAAGCCGGGAACCCGCAAGCTCTCCGACATCAAGCTGATGCGCGAGGAAGCCTCGGTCGTCGCCGACAAGGCCGACGAGATCAAGGCGCAGTACGTCAAATACTTCAAGGTGTGACCATGAGAAAGCCCGTCGTCCCGAGCGGAGCGCAGCGTAGTCGAGGGACCTCGTCTGCCTCCGACAAGGTCTCTCCGCTTCGCCTCGCTGCGCTCGGCTCCGGTCGAGACGACGGGATCGGACGGCGTGCTCTGCTGATCGCCGCCGCGCTCGCGCCGTTCGGGGCGCGTGTGGTATCGGCGGCGCCGGCGGCGGAGCCGGTGACTCCGGCTCTGGTCGAGGCGGCGAAGAAGGAAGGCAAGGTCACCTACTACACGGCGATGGACCTGTCGGTCGCCGAGCCGGTGGCCAAGGCGTTCGAGGCCAAGTACCCGGGAATCAAGGTGTCGGTCGAGCGCTCGGGCGCCGAGCGCATCTTCAATCGCATCGGCCAGGAGATGGCGAGCAACATCCACCGCGTCGACGTGGTGAACGGCTCCGATGCGGCGCACTTCATCTCGTGGAAGCGCGAGGGCTGGCTGGCGCCGTACCTCTCGGAGGAGATGGCGCGCGACCTGCCGGACGACATGCGCGACCCCGACGGCCTCTACTGCACCCAGCGCATCCATCTCAGCGCGATCGCCTACAACACCAGGATGGTCGCGCCGGACGATGCGCCCAAGGGCTTCATGGACCTGCTCAACCCGAAGTACGCGGGCAAGCTGGTGAAGGCCCATCCCGGCTATTCCGGCACGATCATGACGGCGACCCAGCAGATCGCGCGCGAGCTCGGCTGGGGCTACTTCGAGAAGCTCGCCAAGCAGAAGGTCCTGCAGGTCCAGTCGGCGACCGAGCCGCCCAAGCGCATCGAGGCCGGCGAACGGGCGATCGCCGTCGACGGCAGCGACTACCTGTTCTGGCTGGCCAAGGAGCGGGGCTCGCCGATCGAGGTCGTGCAGGCGGTCGAGGGCACGCCGCAGATCAGCAACCCGATGGGCGTCTTCAAGACCGCGCCCAACCCCAACGCCGCGCGGCTGATGGTGAGCTGGATCATGTCGGCCGAGGGGCAGAGCTTCATCGTCAACCTGAGCGGCCAGTATCCCGCCAACAGGCAGGTGAAGCCCAAGCCCGGCCGGCCGCCGCTGTCGTCGATCAAGACGTTCAAGGAAGACCCGGCGACGGTCGAGAAGCAGGCCGACCAGATCAAGGCGCAGTACGCCAGGTACTTCAAGGTATAGGCAGCGCTGATAAATCGACGACCTGCCCATCACGTGGGACGATGGTGGGCTGCGCCCGGTAGGAATTCCGGCGCGTCATTTGCCCCGATGTCCAACTCAATCGGCGGCGCCGGCGAAGATAAATACTTTTGTAGCCCCTGATAATCGATCGAGCGCCGCCCCATTGTCTGGGGAGCGGCGCCGGACCGATGCTCGCTCCGACGGCCGCTCACCAATAACCATAAGGATCTTGGCATGACTCCGCACACGCGATGCAGCCGCAGTCGTCCAAGGCCGTGCCTTCCGAGCTCGGAGCCGGGGTCGGCGCCCGCGAGTGTTCCGACCTCCGGCGGGTGCTGACGGATTTCCTCATGTCCACACGCTCGATCGAGCGTACGGTGATCTTCCGGCGATCCTTTGGCCTGTCCGCCGTCGACGGGCCGCTGCCCTCCGGCCGGTACGCCGTGATCACCGAGGAGGAGCCGCTCGAGGGCCTGTCGTTCCCCGCCTGGCAGCGCGTGCGCACGCTGCTCTTCCTCCCCGCGAATTCGACTCCCGGCAAGGCGCGCGAGGTGGTGCCCATCGACCCCAACGAGCTCGAAGCGGTGCTGGCCGCCGACGGGCTGGAAAGTCCGTAGATGCAGAAGCCCCCTTTTGTCTGGAAGGACTGGCTCGTCCCGCCGGTCCTGTTCCCGCTTTTCCTGATGGCGATGATCGTCGCCTACGCGTTCCTGCGAACCTCGCAGTAGCCTCTCGAAGCGCGCAACCCGTCCATCCGTCCCGGAAAGGCGGCACATCGTGACTGAAAAGACAATCGATCTCGACCAGCGTCGGGGACTTTCTGCCCAACGCGCGACGGAGTCGCGGCGGCTGATCTCGGAAGTCGAAGCTCACGAGGCGAAGCTGCACCGGCTCAGAGCAGAAGCCGAGGAACAGTTCCTCGCTTTGCCGGCGGCAACCTGGGAAGAAGCCGCCGCGAAGGCGAAATATCTGTTGCGTCTTTATGCTGAAACATTGGCCGGTGGCGACGCCCGGACGAAGCGGCTGATCGGGGCGGTGCTGGAGGACTTCGAGCACTTGTCCAATCCGGGCGCCAAAGGGGAATGATCCTTTTCGCGGTTCGCCAATGTCCTCGACAGGAGCTCCCATGGTCTATTCCAAGCGCTGCCCACCGGGATCCCTGGCCTGGCAGCAGTACCAGGTGAAGCTGGTGTCCGGCCGGGCCGTAACGCTCGCGTTCTCGCTCGGCGATCCCCGTGACGAAACAATGGCTCGAATGAAGGATCGGCATCGCGCGTCGCATCTGGGGTTGCTCGTCGTGCTGGACGACCCGGAGTCCGTCGAAGAAGTCGTGCTTTGGTTCCACCAGGCCGAGTCGCTCACGTTGCTGTCGCAAAACGGCGAGATTGTCATGGGGGAGGAGGTGAGGGCGCTTCTGCCGCGCTACTTCGCGGTGTTCTTCGACGACGTGAAGGCGCTGGCGCCTCAACTTGCCCACGTGCGACTCTCCTTGCCCGAAACCGCCGGCAAGACCTGCATTTAGCGCACGAGAGGCCGTGAGCGGCCTTGAATCTGCAGAGGGAATGGTCGTGCCCTACCAACTCGTTCGCCAAGCCATCCTCGATCGTCGTTGCGCAAGCGCGCTGTATGAAGACTATGTCCGCGTCTTCTGTCCGAGAACGATCGGGAAGGACAAGGACGGCGCCGATGTCGTCGAGGCCTTCCAGTACGGTGGTGGCCACCCTGGCGGTCTGTCGTCCGGTGGCGAATGGTGCTGCTTTGACGTGAACGGCCTCGACTGGATTTCCGTCAACGGCGATGCCTGGCGCGTAGGTGCCGAAAAGCAGAGGCACAGCGACCGCGTGGTGGACGTCGACGTCTCGTCCTGAGGCGTGAAAGGCGCGGCCTGCGCTGGACATTGCCGTGGACCGAGCGTCCGAATTTTGGCCGGCGTTTGTGGGCAGCAGGAATGACCTGTACAAGCAGGCCATGACCTGGAAGGAACAGATCGCCGGCGCCTTTGGCTTCGGGACGGCGCCGTTTGCGCTGCATCAGTCGGATGAGGACCTGGCGAAGGAGGCCATCCGGGCGGCCAAGGCCGAGGGCGCGACCCACGATGACTTCGCTCGCGAGATCGCCCTGTATGCGCGAAAGTACGTCAGCAGCGAGGGCATCCTGCGCGAACGGCTGCAGCGGGACTCGGAGACGCTCGACAAGCTCTGGAACGCTTAGACACCCGCCCGGCCGGCCTCGCGAAAGCTGACCAGCCGGCCGCCCGCCTCGTCCCACAAGGTGAGCCACGGCGAGCGCAGCCCGCCCGCCAGGCTGAGCGGTTTGACCGGCCACAGCGCCTGGACGGCCTCGTGCGCCGCGCCGAGCCGGTAGTTGGGCACGCGCGTGTTGAGATGGTGGACGTGGTGGAAGCCGATATTGCCGGTCAGCCAGTGCAGGACGCGCGGCAGGGCGAACCAGGAGGAGGCGTCCATCGACGCCTCGGTCGGGTCCCAGTCGGCGCGACGCTTCCACCGTGCCGTCTCGAAGCGGTGCTGCAGCGAGAACAGCCAGACGCCCAGGATCGAGGCGACGACCATGATCGACACATGGATCGTCAGCACCGCCTGCCAGCCGAGCGCCAGCGCCAGCGTGCCGAACAGCGCGAGCAGCGCGGCGTTGGTGAGATGGACCGAGCGGCGCTCGCGGATCCAGTGGCGCGGCGTGTCGAACGGCACGCGATAGACGACGAGGAAGACCACGGGCGGCAGCAGCAGGTTGGCGACCAGCGGATGGCGCGGCAGGCGGTGCAGCAGGCGGCGCCAGCGCGACAAGGCAAGATACTCCTGCACCGTCAGGCAGGCCGAATAGAGATCGGCGCCCTTGCGGCGGTCGAGGTTGCTCCAGTTGCCGTGATGCAGGCTGTGTTGGCGCGCCCAGTTGGCGAACGGCGTCAGCGTGACCAGGCTGCAGGCGCGGCCGACAAGGGTGTTGGCGCGCGCGGAGGCGAAGAAGGAACCGTGGCCGCAGTCGTGCTGGACGATGAAGACGCGCACCAGCAGGACGCCGGTCGGCAGCGCCAGCGCCAGGGCGAGCCAGGCGGAGATCGGGTAGACGAGATACATCGAGGCGCAGGCGGCGATGAACGGGCCAAGCGACGTCAGCAGCTGGAGCGCCCCGCGACCTCCGATCGGCTGTGCGAAGGCTGCAGCGGCTTTTCGCACCTCGGCGCCCGAGCGGTCGGGCGCCCGGCGGGCATGCATGAAAGCTCCTTTGTCTGATGAGGTCGCGTCTGGTGGGATCGCGTGGAGCGCGCGGTCGGCGACGGTGCGACCATGTACAACATGGGCGCGCGGACCGGCGGTTACAACTGCGCACTTGCGGACACTTCACGAAGCGCCCATATGGATGTCGTCGATAGACGGAACCGATGATTTGGCTGCGCCGCGTACCAACTGGCGTCCAGCACTGCTCCCGAAAATCCAATGCGAATTCGACAGTCGGCCTTCTGCGCCAAGCAGCAGGCGGGCGCGCATATCTGCAACTAAGAAGTGAAAGGGTTCTCCTGATGTCTACGGGAACCGTCAAGTGGTTTAACGCGCAAAAGGGCTTCGGCTTCATTCAGCCCGACGACGGCAGCAAGGACGCCTTCGTCCATATCAGCGCCGTCGAGCGCGCCGGCCTCAATCACCTGGTCGAGGGCCAGAAGATCGAGTTCGAGCTGGTGTCGGACCGCCGCACCGGCAAGCTGTCGGCAGACAACCTCCGCACCGTCGGCTGATCTTTTGGATCGCCGACCCGCTTTTCCGCCGACCACGGATGTACTGGCGGCGGGATTGCGGACCGCAGCCCCGCACTGTCCCGCAAGGCCGTGCGGGGTTTTCGTTTGGATTGCTCCCGCCACCGATGAGGCCTCGATGAGCCGCGAAAACATCGCCCACGTCCAGTTGCCGTCCAAGCTCACCGAGGAAGAAGCCGTCACCTTGCGCCGCGTCGCTTTCGGCCAGTCGGACGTGCGGACCCTGCGCCAGGCCGACCTCGCACGGCTGCTGGCGCTGCGCCTGATTGCGGGCGGCCGCGACGGCCTCGAGCTCACCCGATCGGGCCGGGACATCTTCGATTTGCTGCCGCGCGCCGTTTTTGCCGCCCGGCCCCGGTGACGGCGGTCGGGCGCTCTCGCGTAGATCGTGCAGCCCTTGCCTGGCCGTTGGGGTCGACAGCGTTCGTTGGCGCGCTTGTTGCCCATCGGATTGCACAGGGCCTGCCCGCCGTGATGTAGTGCGCGCACCGATAACGAAAGGGCGCCCGTGCGACACTTCCAGGCGCGCGGGACACAGCCAAGTGACTGATAGAGCAACCAACCCCGAATTCTTCAAGGTATGAGCACGGCTTCCTCAGATTCCTCTCCCCCGCCAGGGGGAGAGGCGAGGAGAGGGGGCATCGACGGCCGCCTGAAACCTCCTCTCCCAACCTCTCCCCCTGGCGGGGGAGAGGAGAAGCGGCCAAGGAGCGCGATCGACTTCTCGAAGCCCGTCATGGCCGCCGTCGTGGCGCTGCTGGCGATCATGATCGTGCTGCCGATGGGGTGGCTGGTGGTCTACGCCTTCGCCACCAAGGACGGCCGGGCGACGCTCGGCAACTTCGTCACCCTGTTCACCGATCCGAGCTTCGTCGATCCGCTGCTCGCGACGCTGGTGCTGTCGGTCTCGGTCAGCGGGATCTGCTGCCTGGTCGCGGCGCCGATGGGCTGGCTGGTCGCGCGCACCGACATGCCGCTGGCGCGCACGGTGCGCACGCTGGTGATGGCTTCGCTGGTGACGCCGCCGTTCGTCGGCGCGGTGGCATGGGAGATGCTGGCGGCGCCCAACTCCGGCCTGCTGAACCAGCTTTGGCGCGTGCTGAGCGGCGCCCCGGACGACGAATCGCTCTTCGATATCTACACAATGGCGGGTCTGATCTTCGCAATCGCCTGCTACACCTTTCCCTACGTCTTCATCCTGGTCGCCAATGCGCTGGACCGTATGCCGGGCGAGCTGGAGGACGCCTCGTCGATGCTGGGCGCCCGGACCTGGGCAACGGCGCGGCGCATCACCATCCCGCTCGCCCTGCCGACCCTGCTGGCCGGCGCGCTGGTCGCCTTCCTGCAGGCGCTGAACCAGTTCGGGTCGCCGGCAATCCTTGCCATTCCGGCGGGCTTCCACACCCTCACCACCAAGATCTGGAGCCTGTTCCAGTTCCCGCCCAAGCCCGAGCTCGCCGCCGCGACCTCGATCCCGCTGCTGCTCCTCACCGTGGCGCTGCTGCGCAGCCAGGCGGTGATCCTGGGGCGGCGCGGCTACGCGGTGCTGGGCGGCAAGTACGGCGCGCCGCGGCCGATTCGGCTCGGCGTCTGGCGCTGGCCGGCGGTCGCGCTGGCGATGGTCGTGCTGGCGATGCCGCTCTTCCTGCCCTACGCGGCGCTGATCAACACCGCCTTCTCGCGCATCTCCTCCCACCTCGTGACGCCCGAGACCTTCACCCTGCGCAACGTCAGGTTCACCTTCGGCGAGCTCAGCTCGACCATGCCGGCGCTGCAGAACACCTTCCTGCTGGCGACCGCGACGGCCACGGTCGGCGGCGTGCTGGCGCTGCTGATCGCCTACATCGTCGCGCGCAAGGCGATCGTCGGGCACCGCGTGCTGGGCTTCCTCGCCACCGCGCCGCTCGCCATTCCGGGGATCGTGCTGGGCGTCGGCCTGTTCCTCGCCTACACGCGGCCGCCGCTCACGCTCTACGGCACGCTGTGGATCCTGCTGATCGCCTTCGTGACGATCGAGCTGCCGGCCGCCTACCAGCAGCTCGGCTCGGCGTTCCATTCGGTGCATCCCGAGCTCGAGGAGGCGGGCCGCATGCTGGGCGCCACGCGGCTGCGCACGCTCAGGGACATCACCGCGCCGCTGCTGCGCTCGGCGGCGATCGCCACCTGGTGCTTCATCTTCGTCGGCGTGGTGCGCGAGCTCTCGGCCGCGGTGATCCTGTTCACCTCGGAGACGAAGGTGTTGTCGGTGCTGATCTTCGACCTCAAGGAAAGCGGCGATGTCGGCGCGATTGCGGTGCTCAGCCTCACCATGGTGATCCTGACCACGGTGGTGATCGTGATCGCCAACCGGATCGGCGGCGCGCACTCGCGAACGACCGTTCGCGTGGGGGCTTGAGCGCCACCGCCGGCAAGGCTCCACGCAGCGGGCTCTCGCGCGTGGTTACACGCGCTGCCGCCCGCCTCACGCTTCGCCTTGCGAAGCGCGCTAGTCGTAGATCGCGACTTCCTCGGCGGCGACGGCGCGGTTGAGCAGGCGCTGGCCGGACAGGATCTTGAGCGTATCCTCCCAGCCGAGCCGGGTCTGGCTGCCGATCGGCGGCGCGAGCTGACGCGCCACGATCTGCATGGCGAGCTCGAGGTAGCGTGGCGTGAAGTCGGGGAACAGCTTGCCGAAGATCGCCGCCGCCTCGGCCGGCTTGTCGCGCACGAACTGGTAGCCTTCCCGGACCGCCTCGGCGATCTGCCGCGCGGTCTGCTGGCGCGCCTGGGTGAGATACGCCATCTCGTTGACGATCAGGTTGAGGCTGTAGGTCCGCAGCCCGAAATCGGCGAGCCGCATCACCGTGATCCGCTTGCCCTGCGATTGCAGCTCGGCCGGCGCCAGCTCCTCGTAGTCCAGCAGGGCGTCGACCTTGCGATCGAGCAGGGCCTGCGGACCCCAGTCGACCTCGAGTTCCTTGATGCGGTTGCGGTCGATGCGGTTGGCCGCGAGCATCGTGCGGTACTCCTCCACCGTGGTGCTGCCCGCCACCAGGCCGACCCGCTTGCCGATCAGGTCGCGCGGCGCATCGATGCGGTCCTCGGCGCGGCTGTAGAGCACGGTCGGCGGGCGGCGGTAGTAGACCGCGAGGCTGCGGATCGGCAGCTCGTGCGAGCGGCCGATCGCCGTCGCCGAGGCGCTCGACGAGCCGATCCAGTATTCCTTGCCGGCGCCGATCATCGCCGCCGAGACGTTGGCGCCGTGGCCCTCGACGATGCGCACATCCAGGCCGCGCTGCCTGAAGCCGCCGTTCTCGCGGGCGATGTAGAAGCCGGCGTAGGTCGGGCCGGGCTTCCAGTCGATCAGGAGGTCGACATGCCGCGTTTGCTGCTGTTGCGCCCGGCTCGCGGCCGGAACGCCGCCCGCAACTGCTGCCGCCAGCAGGGTTCGCCGCTTGAGAAGAAATGTACGCATCAATTTTCAGTGTAGCACATGATGCGGGCCAAAAAGCTCTCGAGCGGCATATGTTGCGTTGCCGCACCGGCGGACACGTTCTGTACCCGGGGCACGCCCTTGCAGGTCGACGCCCGGGGTCGCGTTGTGACCGGGTCTCGATTAGTCACGGCGTCATCACACGCACCGTGCGCCGCGGCCGTCCGGGCCATGCTATGAGGCCTGCACTACCGACATCGTCTCGACTGCCAACGAGGCTCGCTTGAACCCGATACCGCGTACAGTCCTGGTGTTGCTCTGCTGTCTTGCGGCGCCGATCGCCGGGGCAGCCACGCCGGATGAGATCCGGCTGCTGGGCAGCGACCAGGAGGACGCGCAGTACCGGTCGTACATGCCGTTCACGCGCAGCTTCTCCGCAAGCGGCGTGGTGCAGGGGTCGCTGGCGGAGTCGACGGCCGAGGCGGGCGTGCCGCCGGCGGCGATGGTCGAGGCGCTCGACGCATTCGCCACCGCGCTCGACCTCAAGCGCGACGTGCACGACGGCGACCGCTTCTATGTCCGCTACGAGCGCGCCTTCACCGTCCAGGGCACGCCGATCGGCACCGGCCGCGTGCTGTGGGCCGAGCTGCGCACCGCGGCCAAGGGCACGGTCGCCATCCATCGCTTCCGGCCGATGAAGGCCACCACCGATTCGTTCTGGCTCTCGACCGGCCAGGCGGCAACGCCGACGGCGATCAAGCTGCCGCTCGACACCATCGCCGTCTCGTCGGGCTTCGGCATGCGCGCCGATCCGTTCGACCAGCCGATCCGCAGCCAGATGTTCCGGAGCGCTGGCGTGCCGCTGATGCAAGGGGGTGGGCAGTCGTGGCGCGGCAAGGTCACGGCCACGCCGGTCGCGAAGAAGCCTGCGACCCGGCCGCGCGGCGGCCCCCCGCTCGCGCCCAGCCCGTTCACCAATCCGATGATTGCCAGCGTCAACGTGCCGACGACGGCCGGCTTGCAGGCCGGCCTCATCGCGCCGGGCAGCAATCCCTTCTCGGGCTTCAGTGGGGGCTTCGGCGCCCACGCCGCGCCGACGATGTTCATGCACGAGGGCGTCGACCTCGCCGCCGACATCGGCACGCCGATCCATGCCGCGGGCGACGGCGTCGTCAAGGGCGCGCAGCCGAACGGCGGCTACGGCAACTGGATCGAGATCGAGCACGACGACGCGATGATCGCGCCGCTCAACGGCAAGCCGGCGAAGATCTCGACGGTCTACGGCCACCTCTCGGCCTTCGCCCCCGGCATCGCGCCGGGCGTGCGGGTGAAGCAGGGCGACGTCATCGGCTTCGTCGGCTCGACCGGGCGTTCGACCGGCCCGCACCTGCATTTCGAGATCCTGCAGAACGGCCATCCGACCAATCCGATGATCAGCCCGACGCTCAGGCCCGAGCAGCTCAAGGGCGGCGACCTCGAACGCTTCAGGAAGGCGGTCGCCCGCGACCTCGGCCAGCGCCAGGCGGAGGCGGGCTCGACCTAGCTCCGAGCCGGGGCGCGTCCTGGCACAGTCGTTCAGCTCACCATCGCATAGGCTGGCTGCCGCCAGTCCGCACCCGCCCGCAGGAACCCCGTCGGGCTGTCCAACAGGATCGCCTCCACCGAGCATGCCCGGCGCGTCAGCGCCGGCCACATCTCGACGTCGTGCCCGCGCCGCCGCAGCTCCTCGATTGTCGCCGCCGGCAGCCGGTCCTCGATATTCAACCGGCCGGGCAGGTGGGTGTACGGCGCGAACGAGTTGGGGAAGCTGAAGGTCGCGAAGCGCGGCTGCTCGATCGCTTCCTGGATGTCCATGCCGAAGTGGAAGGTATTGAGGAACACCTGCAGCATCGCCTGCACCTGCACGTCGCCGCCTGGCGCACCGAACGGCATCACGCTGCCGTCGTCGCGCACCGCGATCGCCGGGTTCGGGGTGAGACGCGGGCGCTTGCCGGGCGCCACGCCGGACGGGTGGTTCGGGTCGGGCCGGGATTGCGTGCCGCGGCCGGACGGGACGATGCCCAGGCCCGGGATCACCGGCGAGCGCCACGAGCCGTCGCTCGGTGTCGCCGACATGGCGTTGCCCCAGCGGTCGACCGCGCAGCAGTAAGACGTGTCGGGCTCCACGACCGCGTCGCTGCGCAGCTTCGAGGGTGAGGAGGCATTCGCCGGATAGCGACCGACCGGTGGCGGCATGTCGGGCATCGCCCGCTGCATGTCGATCGCGGCCACGCGCGCCTTCACGTGCGCGTCGGAGAGCAGCTCCTCCATCCCGACATCGACGAACAGCGGATCGCCGTAGCGGTATTCTCTATCGGCGCAGGCGGCTTTCAGGATCTCGGTGATCAGGTGTACGTAGTCGGCTGAATTGTGCTTCAGACCTTTTAATCCGCCTGCCGCCTCTATCATGCGCAGCGCCTGCGCCAGCATCGGCCCCTGGCACCACGGCCCGCAGGTGTAGACGTCGAAGTCCCGCCAGCGGACCTTGACCGGCTCCTCGTAGCGGGAGTGGAAGTCGGCGAGGTCGTCGCGCGCGAGATAGCCGCCGTGGCTCTCGTGGTAGCGTACGATCGTCTCGGCGATGTCGCCGCAGTAGAACGCCGCGCGGGCCGCCGCGAGGCCGGCCAGCCGGCCGTGCTTCGAGGCGGCACGCTCCTGGTCGACGATGTATTGCAGCGTGTTGGCGAGATCGGTCTGCAGGAACCGGTCGCCGACCTTCGGCACTTGGCCGCCGGGCAGGAAGATCGCCGCGTTCGACGGCCAGGAGCGGTAGCCGTCCTCGTACTGCTTGATCATGGTCGCCATGTACTCGAACACGGCGAAGCCCTCCCGGGCGTAGCGAATCGCGGCGGAGGCGACATCGCCGAAGCTCATCGTGCCCCAGTCGCGCAGCGCGGTGATCCAGGCATCGGGCGCGGCGGGGACGACCGTGCGCAGGATGCCGAGCGGCATCTTGCCCCCGTGCTCGCGCATGAACAGGTCGGCCGGGAAGCGCCTGGGCCAATGGCCGAGCCCGGCGATGGTCACGACTTTTCCCTGGCCCGTCCGGATCATGATCGGCGCCACGCCGGCGACGTTGACCTCGTCGGGATGCAGGATGGCGAGCGCGATGCCGGCGGCGCAGCCCGCGTCGATCGCATTGCCGCCCGATTCGAGGATCGAGAAGCCCGCGGCGGTGGCGAGATAGTGGCCGGCCGAGACGGCGTGCCGGCTGCCATAGAGGGTGGGGCGGTGGGACATGCCCCACAGTCTATCGCGGCGCTCGCGAAGGTCGATCCTCCGTCGTCTCGACCGAAGCGCGAAGCGCGGAGCGGAGAGACCTTTTTTCAGCGACAAGCCGGCCTATCGTCGAAAAAAGGTCTCTCCACGCGGCCCTTCGGGCCTTGGTCGAGACGACGGGAAATCGCACATGCGACGCCGTGGGGAGGGGCGTCGACGGAGGCCAGACGGCGGTGACTAGGATGGGGCCTGGCGAAACCTCCACGCGTTCCTTGCGTTCACCCCTGACTGAAATCGTACAGGAGCGTCCCATGTACAGGATTATGGTTGGCGTTGTTGCCCTTCTTGCCCTGTCGGCCTGCGGCCGCGATCCCGGCACGCGCGCCGTGACCGGCGGCGCGATCGGCGCCGGCACCGGCGCGGTGGTCGGCGCGGCCACGGGCGGCAACCCGCTCGTCGGCGCCGCGATCGGCGGTGTCGGTGGCGCTGTGGTCGGTGCCGCCACCACGCCGCGCTACTAGGAGGTGCCCGTGACCAGGGCTTTGGCGCTTCTGCTTGCGCTGTTCAGCCTCGCCGCGTGCGGCAGCGATCCGGGCACGCGCGCGCTGACGGGCGGCGCGATCGGTGCGGGCTCGGGCGCGGTGATCGGCTCGGTGACGCCGATCGGTCCGATCGGCGGCGCCGTCGTCGGCGGTGTCGGCGGCGCAGTGATCGGCGCCGCCACCACGCCGCTCGCCTGGTAGCGAGCAGGGAAGGCGGCTAGGCCGCCTTCTTTGCCCGGCTGGCGGCGATCGCGGCCCACAGGCTTGCCGTTGTCACCGGCATGTCGACATGCTTGATGCCGGTGTGGGCGTAGATCGCATCGATATCGCATTGATGACCGAGGGCGGCGCGGTGATCGGCGCTGCCACCACACCCTTCGGCTAGCAGAAGGCGGCGAGGAGCGCCGTGGTCGTCGCTGGAAGCGCGCCACTTCACCAGGCGCGCAGATTTTCTTTTTGGTCGACACAGAAATTTCCAACGCAGCGGCGAGCGATTCCCTGGGAAATCTCGCTCCCGAACGTCAAAGGTCACGAATCTGGCGGTCGCAGCGAGCTCATTATGGGCAATGGCCTTCGATTCGAGGCCCGCAAACCGCGGCTTTTCCCCGATCCATTGCCCATAATAGGTGTTCGGCGCGTCATCATGCAGTATCGCGCGCATGATGATGGTCGTGCTGCGCCTGCTGTCGCTCT
>JAFEFF010000061.1 GCA_018240745.1 Pseudomonadota bacterium | reverse complement strand
GAAGGAGCTACAGCTTTAGTGAAGAAGGCGACGAGAGCTGCGGCCAGGAGAAAAGCATCGAAGATGCTCCTTATTCCGCCTTCGCCTGCCTCACCTTCGGCTGGAGTGACCACTCCTACTCAGCCGCCGGTGTCCACAGCCAAGCCCTAAGGGGGTGGTCCCAACCGATGTCGGTCTTGTTGGCCCCCAGCCAGCCGCTTCAGCTTGGCGTGCTCGCTCTCGCGTCCTCGCAGCCGCTTCGCTCCAATACCTCGAGGCAGCCCTACTACTCTTCCAGTTGTAGAGCGCCGCCTCGCCGATCCCGTGCTTGCAGCACAAATCGGCGGTCTTGGCCCCCGCCTCGCGATCCTTCAACACGCTGATGATCTGCTGCTCGCTGAACCTCTTCCGCTTCATCGTGTGCCCTCTCCTCAAGGGCCAGACTCCACTTCAACCTGGATCAAATGCCGGGGCCAACGTCAGCGGCTCGAATTCTTCGGCTGACGCAAATTGCCTGCTGCGGTCGTTTGTGGTCACTTGAACAACTAGGTCCGGTAGGGGCTCATACCTATGACCAGCACCGATCCAATTGTTGCTCACCTTCTCAATCTCAGGAGTCAGTACTCGGCGCTGGCACAGCGCGGTTTCCCCATCATTGATGGGATCTATTGGGACTGGCCCAGCCCAGGCATTGGAGCGGCCTTCCTCATGGAGTTGAAGGCCAGCCGCCAGCTCCACGACTTCACCGTCATCGATCTACGCCCTCCAGCTCGGCCAGCAAGACCTATTCGCGATGTAATCTCCGAGCTCGAAGCCGAACATCGAGATGGCTACTGGTATCGCGGTCAAACAAGGCGCCACGAGTGCCAGTACCGGGGAACCGTTCCCCGCATGGAGAACACGGCACCGGGGATCAACCCAATACATGTTCTGCTCGATGCGGTGGTGCCCAGCACATTTCGCGCCTACACCCGCGCAAAACCAGCCCAATGGGACCAATTCCACCTGGCCCCGCCACTCGACTACATTGCCGGGCCCTGCCGAGCTATCTTTGCCAGTCGAGATCGGCCACTGGGGGAGCTGCTGCTGTCAGCCATCGACTTCATGCTGATCGACGCCATCCGCCTGGGCCAAACCGGCAAGGCGAGAATAACTCTTGCCGCCCATATGCTCGCGCCTGGAAGCACTGTGGCAAAGGAAGTGCTCGACCTTATTTCGATTGCTCAACACTATGAGTACGGCTCGCTGATGGTGGACGTCAGCACGAGCATCGATGCATCCGTCTGGTTTGCCACGAGGGAATGGAAGACAGGGAAGATGGTCGGAGGCAGAGACGGCTCGCCTGGCGTTATCTATCGGGTCGATGCCAAAAAGATAGAAGGCATTCTGGACAGGCACATCAGCGGTCCAGGAGCAATGGCGCCACCTGCATCCCAGGCGATGGGCATTTTTGGCCTCGCCGATATCCGGCACCGCTTCACATTCCTCGACCGCCCGCGGTCTCAGCACGGCGGTAGCTTGCTGGGTATGGAGAACGTCGTCACCCACTTTCTGATGCACATTAACGAAGCTATCGAGGCCTTTCCGTTCGACCACAGCTCGGTGACGGGAAGTGAAACGACCTACAGTCGGGATACTATTTGTCCGCCATCCGACCGGGGCGTCGAGATTTTCCGTCCGGAGCGTCAGTATTCCGCCGATCCCCTCTTGGTCAGCGAGTTGGCCGACTTCCTGACCTGGATGGACGTCGAGTCACCTAAGGCGCAGCACTACCTCGGCATGCGAAAGGCCGGCGTCATCTAAGGACGAATCGGCGCGGGCCGCGTTCGCTGATCGGGAATGCGATCGTGATTGGGCGGCCAGACGCTGGCTGGAGACAGGCGATCGCCGACTGCATCATCTGCGAGGATTTTGGTCGTCAGGTGCCAATCTGCTCGGTGCAATCCAAATCAGCTCTGCTCCATAATCACAGGGCTCACCTTGTTGCGCAAAGGAGACCCCGTCATGGCAGAACGCTACCCTCTCGTCGAACTCAAGGACCTGCCCAAAGACATCCGCGCCAAGGTGCTCGAAGTGCAGGAGAAGGCCGGCTTCATCCCCAACGTGTTCCTTGGCCTTGCGCGGCGCCCGGCGGAGTGGCGCGCCTTCTTCGCCTACCACGACGCGCTGATGGACCCGGAACGCACGGGCCGCACGAGCAGCCTGACCAAGGGCGACCGCGAAATGATCGTCACCGCCACCAGCGCGGCGAATCAGTGCCTCTACTGCGTGGTGGCGCACGGCGCGCTGCTGCGCATCTACGAGAAGAAACCTCTGGTAGCCGACCAGGTGGCGGTGAACTGGCGCAAGGCCGACATCACGCCCCGCCAGCGCGCGATGCTCGAATTCGCGATGAAGGTCTGCGAGCGTTCGCACGAGATCGACGAGAGCGACTTCCCGCCGCTGCACGCGCACGGCTTCGACGACGAGGACATCTGGGACATCGCGGCCATCACCGCCTTCTTCGGCCTTTCGAACCGCTTGGCGAGCTTCAGCGGCATGCAGCCGAACGCGGAGTTCTACCTGATGGGCCGGGTGCCGCGAGAGAAAGGCATCGCGGGCTAAAGGCTGGCGTAGCGCGGGCTAGCCCCCCAGCGCGCCGTGCCAGCGATCGCAAAGAGGCGCGCGATCGGCCGAGTAAGGGTGGATACCCTGCTCGTACTGCCACTCATGGCTTGTGATCTCAAATCGCGATCTTGGTTTCGATAACATCATAATCAGCCTGCACGCCGCCATCAGCGGTGTCGAGAAGTCCTGCCGCTGTGAGCGCCTGGACGTCCGCGTGGACATTGCTGTAGTCGCGCCCCAGCGCCTTCGCTAGCGCGCGCACACTGCTCACCTTGTGCCGGCGGACGTAGTGCAGCAGTTCCATCCGCTTGCCTGTCATGACACGCGCGAGAGCGTCCCAACTCTCGAACGCGAGATGGCGCTCGTGGAAGGTCTCCCCGCGCTCAGCGCGGTGCCAGGCATTCACGAACCGCCGTGAAGCTTCTTCCTCAATCGCGCCGCCGACCGTGATCTTCACATTGCTCATTTGCCACCTCGCAAGGTCCATACGTCGGACCAAAAATCAGCCATCAGCTGTTCGACGCTGGTGAACGCATAGGCGGTCTCCGCGCCCCGAAAATGCCGATGATCGCCTTTGCCACGTTCGTTATCGTACCCCACCTCGCGAACGCTTGGACGACCGTAGAACAGCGAATACTTCAGTCGATGGACGGACGGTGGCACCGGCGAAGGAACGCGCCATAGCACCATCTCCACGATCGCACCGTCGTCGTAATCGATGCGCTGGTGGAAGAGCAGTTCGGCCTTCATTTCAGTGGCCGATAATGGTATGTATTACCATATGGTGTCAATAGCCATAATAGCTACTTCGGATGAGGTCACGTGAGCGTTCGTAGGGGCCATTGGGAGGACGGCAAGGGAAAAGGCACGCCATCCGGCACGCGCAGTGGATTGGAATTGTTAAGTTTTTCTGTCGTCCGTGAATGGGCCTGTCTTACGTTTCGGCGAAAACGCCAACCTTATCTCCGCCAAGAGTGCCATCCGCCAACGCCGCGAGACGACCGGGAGGAAGGATGCTACCGGACGGAAACCGGCCGTTCAGCCCGTAGGCGCGCAGAGTGATCCTGTCGGGATGCCTGGACGCACCACTGTGGGCATTTTGCCCGGTGACCTTTACATTCCGATCGAGCCTTGGCCTCGGGACGGCCGCCGAAGTCGAGGCGTGGATCGCCACGGACGATTGGCCCGACCCCGTGCCGATCACCGACGCCGAGCTCGCCAAGAACAAGGCGCTGAAGCTCGTGACCGAGATCGTCACCGTCGAGGTGCCGTCGCTGATCGATCAACCGACGTTCAATGCGGTGCAGACGCATCTGCGCGCTCGCAATCCCAGGGTCACGCCGGCGCGGGCGGCCCGACCCTCCTTATCGGCATCTCCTTCTGCGCAGACTGCGGCGGCGCCATGACGCTCAGGACCGGAAAGGGAGGGCGGTATCGCTACTACACCTGCTCGATCAAAGCGCGGCAGGGCGAGACCGGCTGCAAGGGGCCGCTCCATCCCGATGGAGAAACTCGACAACCTCGTTGCCGAGCATATTGCCGAACGGCTGCTCCAGCCGGAGCGGCTCGAGGAGATTCTGGCGTCCGTCCTCGACCGCCTCCAGGAACGCGCCGAGCGCCGCCGCGAGCACATTGCCGAGTTGAACAAGCGCGCATCGGAGACCGACCTGCGCCTGAAGCGCCTCTATGACGCGATCGAGGCCGGCGTTGCCGATCTCGACGACCCCGCGCTCAAGGAGCGCGTCGCGAGCCTCAAGGCGATCCGCGACCGGGCGCAGACCGATGCCGCGCGTGCCGCTGCGATGCTGGAGACGTCAGGCCAGCAGGCAATCACTCCACAGATGGTCCAGAGGTTCGCCAAGACGGCGCGCGAGCGGATTAGGATCGACGGCGGCGGCTATCGCCGCGACCATCTCCGCGCGCTCGCCCAGCGGGTCGAGGTCGCAGACCGCGAGGTCCGCATCGTCGGCTCGAAAAGCAACCTGCTTCAGACGCTGACCGCCCCCGCCGCCGTAAAGCCGGCCACGCCGGGCGTTCGCAGTTCTGTTCTGGAGTGGTGGAGCGGAAGGGATTCGAACCCTATGCCGCCTCCTTCCCGCCCTCCCCCACTCGCGCCGCCAGGCTCGCCGCCATGAACTCGTCGAGGTCGCCGTCGAGCACCTTCTGCGGGTCCGAGCGCTCCACGTTGGTCCGCAGGTCCTTCACCATCTGGTACGGCTGCAGCACGTAGCTCCTGATCTGATGCCCCCAGCCGATGTCGGTCTTGTTGGCCTCCAGCGCCAGCCGCTCGGCCTCGCGCTTCTGCAGCTCCAGCTCGTAGAGGCGCGCCTTCAGCATCTGCATCGCCTTGGCGCGGTTCTGGTGCTGGCTGCGTTCCTGCTGGACCGCCACCGCAATGCCGGTCGGGATGTGGGTGATGCGCACCGCACTGTCGGTCTTGTTGACGTGCTGGCCGCCGGCGCCCGAGGCGCGGTAGGTGTCGACCCGCAGGTCCTTGTCGGCGATCTCGATCTCGATGTTGTCGTCGACCTCGGGAAAGACCCAGGCCGAGGCGAAGCTGGTGTGGCGCCGCGCGTTGCCGTCGAACGGGCTGATGCGCACCAGCCGGTGCACGCCCGATTCGGTCTTCAGCCAGCCGTAGGCGTTCGGCCCCTCGACCTTGAAGGCGCACGACTTGATGCCCGCCTCCTCGCCCGGGCTCTCCTCCAGCCAGCTCACCTTGTAGCCGTGCTGCTCGGCCCAGCGCGTGTACATGCGCGCCAGCATCGCGGCCCAGTCCTGGCTCTCGGTGCCGCCGGCGCCGGCGTTGATCTCGACATAGGCGTTGTTCGGGTCGGCCTCGCCGCTGAGCAGCGTCTCCAACCGGGCCTTGCGCGCCTCGTCTCGTGCGACCGACAGGGCCTTCTCGGCGTCGGCGATCATCGCCTCGTCCTTCTCGGCCTCGGCCATCTCGATCAGGCCGACATTGTCGTCGATCGCGGCGCGCAGGCGCTTGATGGTGGCGATGGCGCCCTCCAGCCGCGTGCGCTCTTTCATCACGGCCTGGGCCTGCTTCTGGTCGTTCCACAGCGCCGGATCCTCGGCGCGCGCGTTCAGCTCGTCGAGACGGACGACCGCGCGGTCGTAGTCAAAGACGCCTCCTGAGGAGCTCCAGCGACTCCTCGATCTCGTTCACCATGGCTTGGGCTTCGGCGCGCATGCGCTCCTCTTAGCGCGACGCTTTGCGTCGCGCCAGAGGAGCGCATGCGCGCCGAAGCCCAAGCCGGCGGGCCCGTAGAACTAGGCGCCCTCCGTGGCGCCGGTCGCGGCGAAGCCGCGAAGTTCAGGGCCCGCACCGTGCCGCTTGCGCACGGACTTGAGCTCAAGTCCTCCTGCAATCTGCACGGTGCGGGCCCTGACGTTCGCGCTGCGCGCCACCGGCGCGACGGAGCGCGCCTACGTCTACGGGCCCGCCACTGGCACGAGTTTCGCGCGCTTGAGCTGTTGTGCCACCTGCTCACCGATCAGTCGGTAGCCGTGCCAGTTGGGATGCCAGTTGCCGTAGACCGAACCGCGCCCGCCCGCCCGAATCGCCGCATCGAACAGCGGGAAGACGTCGAGCGTCGCGAGACCCGCCTGCTCGGCGCACTTCAGCACCACGCCCGTCACGCGGCGCTCCTCGGCGGCGGAGGCCGGGCTGTCCCAGGCCGTCGGCAGGTATTGCGCCACCACCAGGGTCGGCACGCCGAGCGCGGCGACGCGGCGCATCAGCGGGCAGGCCAGCCGCTCGCCGCTGCCGGACCACAGCGCGCGGGCCTCGTCCGCGTGCCATTGGTTGCGCAGCCGCAGCCGGTCGAGCACGGTGTCGAGCAGCACCGACCAGCCGAACGCGGCCTGGAGCGGAGTCAGGGTCTCGCGCGGATGGCGCGGATTGGGCACCGGCACGTTGCGCAGCACCAGCTTGCCGTCCCCGAACTTGTCCGGGGCCAGCTCGAAGTAGGATTTCTCGCGGCCCCACAGGCGGCTCATCTCGGCCCGCCGCACGTCGTCGGCGATGAAGCCCAGCACCAGCACGGCCGGCTTCTGCTCCTTCACGAGCTGCTCGGTCAGCAGCACCGTCTGGTCGAGGCCGTAGGCGCCGACGCCGGCGTTGATGGTGCGCCAGCCGAGGAGGGTCTGGAGCTGGGCCGGCCAGCTCTCGGCATCGCCGACCTCGTCGCCCTTGGTATAGGAATCGCCGGTCGCCAGGATCGGCGGCCCCTGCACGCCCCCGGCCCGCAGCGGCGGCATGGCGCGGAAGCCGTGGCTGTCGTAGTTGAGCGCCCACGAATGGTAGTCGGGCTTGTTGACGTAGCCGAGCCGGGGATCGTGCACATAGGCCGGTCCGAGATCGGGACCCTGCGCCTTCCGCGCCTCGACGCGCGATTTCAGCACCAGGTTCTGCCACTGCGTCAGCGCCTGCGGGCCGCCCAGGGCCAGGCGGCAGCCGATCTCGAGCAGCATCAGGCCGACAAGGGACGAGGCCAGCACCAGGCCCAGCGATCCGAGCCACCGGATCGCAACGCGCGGCTTCGCCACCGAAGCGCGCCGGGTATCGATCGCATCGTACATAAGCCCGTACTCTTGCTCTTGTTCTCCTCTCTACGCGCGTAGTGTAGCCCAAGTTCGTGCGCAGAGAATCCCCCTCCCCAACCCTCCCCCTGCGGAGGAGGGAGCATGAACACCACACTCGTCCTCGAATCCTCTCCCCCTGCGGAGGAGGGAGAATGAACGCCACATTCGTCCTCGAATCCCCTCCCTCTACGGAGGAAGGAGCATGAACGCCACGCTCGTCCTCGAATCCCCTCCCTCTACGGAGGAGGGAGAATGAAGGGCGCGCTCGTGCTCGAATCCCCTCCCCCGAAGGGGGAGGGTTAGGGAGGGGGAAATCAGTAGGTCTCGCCTGTCCCCGACAACGTCGGCCTACGGCCTCCGCCACCAAAACCAGTGGCCGCGCCGCCTTCGCGGTTGAAGGTCGCCGCGTTGGGATCGCCGCCGCCGGCGGAACCGGAGGAGCTCCAGCCGCCGCCCGAGTTCCAGCCGCCGCCGTTCCACGGCTGGTCGCCCGCGACCGTGGCACCAGCGCCGGCCGTCTGCGGACCCTGCGCGCCGTATTCGTTGGGCTCGGTGCCGGGCTTGAAGGCCTCGTCGATCGAGTTGGGGCCGCTGCTCGGCAGGCCGCTGTCGTGATCGACGCGCACGATGCGCAGGCCGGGCGGGATGCGGAACGGCACCGGCGGCTTGTCCTTGTAGACCACCCGGGCAATCCGCTCGTAGACCGGCGCCGCCGTGCCGCTGCCGGTCTCGTTGCCGCCCAGCGTGCGCGGCTCGTCGAAGCCGATATAGATGCCGATCGTATAGTCGGGCGTGCTGCCGAGGAACCAGTTGTCCCTCGAGTCGTTGGTGGTGCCCGTCTTGCCGGCGATCGGCCGGCCGAGCACGGCGAGCTGGGCCGCGGTGCCGCGCGTGGTGACGCCCAGCATCATGTTGACGACCTGGTAGACGCTCGCCGGATCGTGGAACGGCTTGCGCTCGTCGACGATCTGCGGCGGTTTGGGCTTCTGGCCGGCGGGCGCCTCGCCGCAGCCGATGCACTGGCGCGGATCGTGGCGGTAGACCGTCTTGCCGGTGCGGTCCTGCACCCGGTCGACCAGCGACGGCGTGATCTCGCGGGCGCCGTTGGCCAGCATGGCGTGGCCCATGGTCATGCGCAGCAGCGTGGTGTCGACCGCGCCCAGCGCCATCGGCAGGTAGGCGCCCATGTTGTCGGAGATGCCGAATTCCTTGGCGACCTGGACGACGCGCTTCATGCCCATCTGTGCCGCCATGCGCACGGTCATCAGGTTGCGCGACTTCTCGAGGCCGTTGCGCACGGTGAGCGGCCCGAGGAAGCCGCCGCCGTAGTTGGAGGGCCGCCACACCGGCTGGCCGTAGCCCGGACTGTATTCGAACGGCGCGTCCTCGACGATGGTCGAGGGCGTGAAGCCTGCGTCCATCGCCGCGAGGTAGACGAACGGCTTGAACGAGGAGCCCGGCTGGCGCTGCGCCTGGACCGCGCGGTTGAACTGGCTCATGCCGTAGGACCAGCCGCCCGACATGGCGAGGATGCGGCCGGTCTGCGGGTCCATCACCACCACCGCGCCGTTGACGTTCGGCACCTGGCGCAGCGCGTAGGTGTTGGGCGGATAGGGCTTGGCGTTGGGCTGCGGAGCGGTGCCGAGCGGGCCGGTGGTCGGCTTCTCGACCTTCTCGACGGCGATCACGTCGCCGACGCTCACGACCTGCGCCGGGCGGCCGGGGAAGCCGCCGACGCGCTGGTCCGGCAGGGTCGGCCGCGCCCATTGCATCTCGGCGAACGGGATGGTGCCTTCGCCGCTGCCGACGCCATTCGCGGCCCCTCCGGCGGTCGGCAGGCCGCCGATCGTGACCGAGGTGGCGTCGACCTTGGTGACGACGGCGAGCACCCAGCCCGGCGGGCCGTAGAGCGGGCGGCGCTGGGCGATG
>JAFEFF010000060.1 GCA_018240745.1 Pseudomonadota bacterium | reverse complement strand
CGCAGCGGGCGATCCGGTGACAGAGCGTCCCAATGCGGCGCCGTCAGCATCCCGAACGCCAGTCCGTAGTTGGCGCGCGACGACGCGCCGGAGTTGAGCTTCGTGATCGTCGCGCGAAGCCCCTGATCCAGCTCGAGGCCCGCGACGAGCAGCAACAGTTCCAGCTCGAATGGCGACAGGCCAAAGACCGTTCCGCAATGGAGCAACGCCGGCGAGAAGTCGGCCTGCACGTCCGCGCCGATCATCTCGGACTGGCTGTCGCGAGCCTCCCCGGACACTGCCGAGTCGATCCGCTGCCTCATCGTCTCGAGGGCCGCGACCAGCCATCGCCGGTTGAGTTCTGTCCAGCTCGGCGAGTCCTCGACAGCCAGAGATTGCAGCTTCCGGGCTGGCGCGTTCATGCTGGCACCGTGATTCGCTGCGTCACGTCAAAAATCGGCGACGGGCCGCTGCGATCGAGAAGGATGCTGTCGGCTCCATCGACGCGCAGGCGCACCCAGCGCGGTCCCGCCGCCAGGCTGTCGGGGAACTCGAACACCAGGGGATCGGTGGCCGTCGTGCGGGGCAAGGCAGCCGCCTGCATGGCGTCGAGAACCAGTGTGGCCGTCTGCTCAGGACGTACCTGCGGACGCGACATCATCGTGACAGCGACGCGCGGGGGCACGCCGCCACGCACCGCAGTCGCAGCGGGCAGCCCGAGAAGCGCGTCGGCCGCGATGACGGGTGACGGCGCCAGGATGAGCGGTATGGCGTTGGTCTCGCGCGGGTCGGTCTCGCCGGTCGGCGTGAAGCGGACGGTCAGTGCCAGTTGGCCGGCCGCAAACGCTGCCTGTGCCGCCACGTCATTGGGCAGGCCGATCGTCACCGACAGCCCGTTCGCATCGACGGCGGACGGGGCAAGTTCGATTGGCTGGCTGAACAGCCGATGCATGAGCCGTACCATGTGGCCGGCGCCGGCGAGCCGCACGCCACTGATGACGACCTGATCGCCGAGCCGCGCACCGGTCTGCGGCGCCGCCGTATCCGCCGAGAAAAGTGTCGGCAGAGGCGGCAACATGTCGGGATTCACGACGACGCCGCGTTCGCGATGCGTGACCGGATCGCGCTTGCCGCGCGACAACACCGGTAGCGGCGACACGCCCGGCTTCGTGCCTTCGATCAGGACGACGGAGACCTGATAGGCCGAAGAGGGCCGATAATGCGTCTGGATCGCCGACCACAGCCTCGACATATCGTCGGTGCTGATCACTGCAGGCGTGATCTTGATCAGCTCGACCTGGTCGGCAAGGTCGGAGGCCGTCAGCGCCTGGAAGGCGGGCGGAAGCATGCTGATATCGAGCGGGCTTGGACTGAGGGCACGACGCACGGCGCTGCGGTCGAGCACAGGCCGCTCGTGCAATAGATGCATGGCGTAACCGAGCAGGATCTCGGCCTGAAAATCGGCCTTTCCGTAGGCCGTCAGCACATAGTGCAAATCGAGCGCCAACGGCGCATTGGTCAGTCGTTCGCCGGTCGCACTGCTGCGAGAGGGCAGCTGAACATTGCTCCAACCCTGATTGGGCGTCACCCGATAGAGAAACAGGTTGAGGCGCGGTGGATCGTCGGCATTCTCGAGATTGATGGTATCGGGTGCAACAGCGGTGACATGCACCGTACTGCCGAGCGCCGCACCTGCTTCCACAAGACCATCGTCCAGCAGGTTTCGCAGGACGGCGCTGACCGCGCCGATGGCAAGCGGCGAGCTCATTCGCGCCCTCTCCGACCGCCCAGATAATCGGTTAGTGAAACCGCCGGCTGCGGTCGAGCCCGCCGCGCTTCCACGCGCGGCTTCGGCGAAGGTGCTGCAGGGCGCACATCGACCCGGTCGATCGTCACCTGAATAACGGGACGGTCCGGGCGCTCCACCGTCATGGCTCGTGCTGCGACGGCGGCGGTCGAAAGCGGTGCAAGCCGTCCCCGCTCCCGAAGCGCCGATTCCTCGACGGGTGCTTCCGGCGCAATCGGCGGCGCCACCGCGAGCGAGTGCGGCGACGTTGGAACTTCGCGGGCGACGGTGACTTCCACTTTGCGGCGGGCGTCCAGGCTGGGCTCGCCCGCGCCTTGAACCTGAGTCGAGGCCGACCGGTGCTGGACTCCATCTATCGCATTCCGGAGCGGAGTTGCTGCATCATGGCCGTTCCTTGGGCCGCCAATGGAGACCATGGTGCGGATCGTTGCCGCTTCGCGCACGATCGACGAGCCGTCGTCCAGTCGTCTCCGGAGCGGGAAGCCCTCCGGCTCCTTTGCCTCCGGCTCCGGTTCTTTGTTGGCCTCTGCGAGGGAAGACGGCGGCACTGCGAATCGGGATGGCAGGGACGGCTGGGCCGCATCTGCGGGTTTCGCGCCCAGGGCCAAACCGGCGAGATGATTAAGGAAGCCGGTCACGCGGCCTCCACCAGCTGCAGGTATGCCGCACGCCGCACGGGAGACAGACGCAATATTTCATCCTCGGACCAGCCATAGGCACGAGCCAATGCGTCGATCTCGACCAGTGTCCGTTCGGCAGCGTATCGCAGCTCGATCCACAGGGCGTCCCCGATATCGAGCGTCGCCGGCCAACCGTGATTGCAGACCGGGCATACGACGTCGAATCCGACGATCGCCGCAGGATCGAGCTGTTCGAGCCGATCGCCGAATTCCTCGACCGCGGCTTCCGTCAATTCCAGTGCCTCGACAGTTCCTTCGGTGCAGCGTTCGACTAGTGCCCGGACGACCGCCTGGCGGGTGTCGTGCCGAGTCGCCACGGCGATGAGATCATCGACGGTCGGCGCGCGCGCGACGACGGTGCCACCGCCCCAATCCAACACAGCCACGCCGGCGGTCGCTGCTCGCGGGAGATCCTGCGCAAGGGCCGCGCCGTTTACCTCAAATTCGATCTCCGTCCCGCAATTGGAACAATTGCTTCTCAGCTTCCAGAATCGGCCGAACAGGAAGGTCCGAATGGAGAGCAATCCAATGTTGCGCGCGCCAAGGCCACGCGGCGCTGCACCTTCCTCTGCCAGCAGAGCATCGTCGCGCTTCCACCGGTCGAGACCTGCCGCTCTTTCCCAAAGATCAAGGATGGTCTTCTCACGATTGGGCGACATCGCGGGCGACATGCCAACCTCGTTACGCCGGTTCCGTGAACCTCGGTTCGGTCGGCTCGGTCACGGCAAGATCGCGCTCCCAGCCTTCGTTTTCCAACTTGATACTCTGGATCGCGACCGCGTTGGCATTGGCATCGAGATCGGGAAGCGCCTGGAACTCGGACACCCAGCATCGGAAGATCTTGTAGGCGATCGCGAGCTGACCAGCCTCATTGTAAAATTCGAGGATGATGTCCTTGCGGAAATCCTGAAGCGATACCTCCGAACCGAGGCCCGCGCCGAAGTTCCAGACCTTGTTGGCCCACTTCTCGAACTCGGTATCGTGGGTCACGCCGCGTTCGAGCGTGACCGCTTCGAACTTCACGCGGCCAGGCGACTTGCGTGCCGTCGACGGGTCGCCTCCTTCGCGATGCTCCACCACCTCAGTGCTGCGCTTGAGGGCGGAAACCTTGCTCAAACCAGCAACGTAGCGCCCATCCCATTTCACCCGGAACTTGAAGTTCTTGTAGGGATCGAAGCGCTGGGGATTGACCGAGAACTGAGCCATGGAACCGTCCTTTCAGCACCTGCTCCGTGGGCGCGTTGTACGCCGCCGGATGACCGCTTCATCGACGACCGGGCCGCTACGTCGGAATGTCGCCGGCGATCTGCTGGATCTTCAGAACGACGAACTCCGCGGGCTTCAGCGGTGCGAAGCCGACCAGGATGTTCACGACACCGAGGTTGATGTCCGCCTGGGTCGTGGTCTCGCCGTCGCACTTCACGAAGTAAGCCTGCTTCGGCGTGCTGCCCTGGAAGGCACCCTGGCGGAACAGGCCCTGCATGAATGCGCCGACATTGAGCCTGATCTGCGCCCAAAGGGGCTCGTCGTTGGGCTCGAACACGACCCATTGCGTGCCGCGGAACAAACTCTCCTCGAGGAACAGCGCCATCCGTCGCACCGGCACGTACTTCCATTCGGAGCCACGGGCATTGTCGCCGTCGAGGGTGCGGGCACCCCAAACCACTGGGCCGTAGACCGGCAGGGTGCGTAGGCAGTTCACGGCATGGGGGTTGAGTTGACCGTTCTCGGCATCGCTCATCGTGATGGCGAGCCCGGTCGCTCCCGTGAGACTGGCCTCGGTGCCGGCCGGCGCCTTCCACACCCCGCGGGCGGCATCGGTGCGGGCGAAGATGCCGGCGACGAATCCGGATGGCGGGAACGAGCGGAGGGCACCCTGTTGCAGAGGATCTGGCGCCTGCACCCACGGGAAGAAGAACGACGAGTTGAGAGCATCAGTACCAGTCTTGCCGGCAAGCGATCCTACGACCGTCGCGACCGTCTCGGTGTCGGCGCTGTCGACGATCAGAAAGGCACGGCGCTGACGGGCCCTGCCCTGCATGACGGCAATGGTCGCAGCGTCCGTGAGGCCCGGCACGCAGACGATATTGAAGAGATCGATCCGGTCGGCGATGCCGCCGACGTCGAATGCCGTCGTGAGTGCGGTGCGGAAGCCGGCGTCGGCCGGCCCGATGACGGTACCGTCGTTTCCAGCCGCGGCAGAATCGAGCGCCACCGTCGCATTGGCAGGCGTGGTCGCGGAGGCCGCCGTCAGCTTGTCGATGAATCCGGAGTGCCCATTGATGACCGCCGGCGCGAACCGCGAGTCAGTGGAGGTCATGGACAGGTTGGCGAAGGTTTCCACGACCGCGTTGTTCGCGCTCGGTACGATCACGTCGATGGTGAACCGCGTGGCATCGTCGGTTCGCTGGGTCAACCGCACGCTGTAGTCCTTCGCCCAGGCTCCTGGGGAACTGGCGGGAATGTGCAAATCGCCGATGTTGCACGCTGCCGTTTTGACGGTGGCAGCATCGGCAATCCGGAGGACGTAGGCGTCCGAGCCGCCGTTGTCGTAGAAGTGCCGAACGGTATAGCCAAGGAGAGAGCGGGAATCCAAGCCGCCGTAGATGCGCTGAAAGTCGGCAAAACTCGTCAGTCGCACTGCGCTGTCGACGGGCCCGCGCGGCGCCCAACCGACAAGGAGCGTAATCGACGTCGCCACGCCGGTGATGGTCCGCACGCCGCTCGGGAGTTCCTCGATGTAAACGCCGGGTTGGAGAAGGGCTACGGGCATGGGACTCCTTTTGCCGTCGAATTCGCCGGCACAGCTCAACCGCCTACTCGCGCACGTAGTGAAAGACTCGCACTGATCGCAAGGAACTGAATGAGCCGTTCGATCCGAAAAAGTGCAGGCGTGGATCTAGATCCTTTCTGCTTCTGATCTCGGGCTGACCCGTTGAACGGCCCATTGATCGGTGATTCGAGGGAGATGCGAAGGGTCCTCCTGAACCATTCGGCCTAGATCTACCGGACCTGAACCTATCCTTGGCGAGGTCGGTTGTCGGGAGCTGGTGGCCGTCGCACCGAAACTCTTCAAACAGGGCAGCAAGCATGCCAGATCGCGACGCCGGACGGCCAAGGCAGGTCCTGCGCCTCTGCCTAACGGTCTCTTCTTCCGTCATTAGCGCCCATTTCGGCCGCACGCTGGAACAGAATCGAGGCCTGAAAGAACGCTGATGGTGTCGCCTGACTGGAAAAGCCGGAGCTGTATACGCCAGCGTCGACCAATGTTTGCAAATAGCAGTGACTCAACACCACGCTGAGCGTCCAGTTGCGCGAGTTCATCACACCACCTACGAACAACTGACTGTCTGACCTGAGAATGCCGTTACGCATATCTCTGACTGCCGTTGCAAGGTGCATGGCCTCGCGCTCCATCGTGGCAAGCCGCGCCAACACTTTTGCCTTTCGTATGTCCTGGGGCAGGGTGACAGCGACCGGATACTTCGTGACGCCTAGACGATCGATCATGGTTCCTCCTTGCAAAGCTGTTCGTTGCGCGGCACGGAAACGGTCACAACTCGATAACGAGTTGGGATTGCGGGGATGTACAAAATCCGGCGATGCCCTAAATCACCGGGGAAGTCCCGGAGAAGACATGGACCGCCAGCAGTTTAGTCGCGAGGAAACTGCTCGTCGCCTCATCGGGCGGGCAGCGTGAAGCCATCCTTAATCAAGATACCTTCCAGTCTCGGGATGCCTGCTGCGGGGTTACCTCTCCGGCAGTTCTCCAGCGCCGCGGCGCTCGCGGCATCGAACTGACGGCCTGGCGAATTCTGCTCGTATCTACGATAGAGCTCGGAAAGCTTGTCGCAATAGGCCTGGTCGCGACTGACACTACTTTGGGTTTCGGATGATGGGCCTACTCCGATGACTAGGCCCCCACCATGGCCAGATGAGCCCAGACCGAAAAACACAGTGGGGCCTCCCCCGCTCCGCGATGAGCTGGAGGCCGGTGGGTTAGGAGCTGGGGCGGCGGGCTGTGATGCGGCATTGGCTCTGGCCGCTGCCTCGGCATTAGCCTTTGCTTCCGCCTCGGCCTTCACCGCCGCCTCGGCCCTTTTCCTCTGGTCTTCGTCGAATTTTGCCAACGCCGATGCGGCCTGTCCCAACAGAGCTTGCTGTTGAGGCGCTGTCAGGAAGCCCGTCGCGGGATTGTTGCGTGCTTGCTGCCATGCCTGGATCATCGCACGCGAGCGCGGTCCGAAGACACCGTCTATGCCTTGCGTGTCGAAGCCGAGTGATGTCAGGGCGACCTGAATGCGCTGGCGATCGCTTGGACCGAGGCGCAGCGAAGTCTCGGCAATCTCTGCCGCGAGCTTCTGTGCAGCGGCCTCGGCCTGCGCTTTCTGCTTGTCCGCCGCTTTCGCTCCTTGTCGAGCCTCCGCCGCCGTTCTCTGCGCTAGGGCGTCGGCTTCGGCCTTCTGCTTGGCTTCAGCATCCGCTTTGAGCTTTGCGTCCGCGTCGGCTTTCTGTTGGGCTTCGGTAGCTGCCTTCTGCGCTTCAGCCTCAGCCCTGCGCTTGGCTTCGGCGTCAGACTGGAGCTTTGCGTCCGCGTCCGCTTTCTGTTGGGCTTCGGCAGCTGCCTTCTGCGCTTCAGCGTCAGCCCGCCTGGCCTCGGCGTCCGATTTGAGCTTTGCGTCCGCGTCCGCTCTCGCCTTGGCCTCGGCGGCCGCTTTCCGCGCTTCGGCTTGGGCTTGCGCGTCGGACTCCGCCTTCTGCCTGGCTTCAGCTTCCGCCTTGAGTCTAGCGTTCGCAGCTGCTTGCTGTCGGGCTTGTTGTTCGGCTTCCTGTTCTGCCTGAGCCTTCTGCCTCGCTTCAGCTTCGGCCCTTTGCTTGGCGGCGTCGTCAGTGCCGCGCGCAGTCACTTCCTTGACAGGCGCGGTCGCAGGTCCCAGCGCCTCGAACGCCCAGTACCCACCTGCGAGCACTACGAGAACGGCCGTCGTCACCCCGGCAAGCAAGACGGATGACATACGCGACGGGAAACGAGAAACAAATCCCGCCCGCCTCTGTTGCGGTTCTGAAGACGTTGGCGGTGATGCACTGCGGATTGGCGGGCTTGGCGCCTTGCGGGGACTGCTTCGGGCCTTGATTACTGTCGAATCGTCAGTCGGGGCGGTTGCCGAGAACGTACCGTTGCGCCAAGCGGTGACGGACTGTGGGCGATCCTTTGCCCGAACCGCCAAGCCCGCATCGATCATCTCTAGCAGGTCGCGCGTGAAGCCTGCCGGCATGCGCTCGGCCAGAGGCTTGTAGGTATCGTTGAGGGCCCGTTCCAGCGAACTTGGCGGTGCGTCGCCCGTAATCGCGTGATAGAGCGTTGCTGACAGGCCATAGATGTCTGTGCACGGGCCTTGGCTGTCCGAAGTGAACTGTTCCACGGCGGCATAGCGTGGCGTGAAGATCGCAGTCAGCTCCGAAGTGCGACCTACTATTGACGCCCGCGACGCTCCAAAATCGATCAATGTCGGATGGTCTTCAGCATCGAGCATGATGTTGGCGGGCTTGATGTCGCGATGCAGGAAGCCGGCTTTGTGCACCGCCTCGAGCCCCTCGAGCAACCGGTCGAGCATCCCCTTGACGATCGGTCCCGGCAGCTTGCCGCTGCGCTTGAGGCGCTGCTCGAGGGTGTCACCGCGCACCAACCCCATGATCATGTACGCCGTGCCATTCGCTTCCAGGAAGTCGTGAACACGGACGACTGCCGGGGCGCCTTCGAGGGACGCAAGAATACGAGCCTCCTCGAGAAAGCGCTCGCGACCCCATACGAAATCCTCCGCAACCCGGGTCGAGCGAGGGACGACCATCGTGCCGTCTGCGCGAATCGCCAGCGACGTTGGCAAATATTCCTTGATCGCCACTTCCCGCCCGAGCGTCGCGTCACGCGCATAGTAGGTGATGCCGAAGGCACCGTGGCCAAGAATGGAAACAATCTCGCAGTTGCGTAGCCGCGTCCCGACGGGAAGCGTGCCGCGGTATTCGTCCTTTGTGGCGTCTACTTTCGTGTCTGCCGCCATAGCCGATCCTTGCGCATCGCATCCGCGCGCCCGGCAATTCTACCGTATGTTGGGGCCTTCCAAAGCGGCAAAAGTCACAGACGCGTCGACATCATACGAATATGCTCTTGTGCAATGCACCGAAAGGTGCAGATTGTTTCGCGTTGGTGCGCATGCCATCCGCGGGAAGAACGACCGGCGGTGAGGGGAGATTGTGTCCGTGCGCTCAATTGAGCTGAAGCCCCTGATTGGACGCCTGAACGAGGTCTGCCGTCGTGCTTTGGAAAGTGCGGCAGGTCTCACGGCGCTGCGCACCCACTACAACGTCGAGATCGAGCATATGCTCATGGGCCTGCTCGATCGCACCGATACCGACCTCGCCGCGATCCTGCGTCGGTGGGAAATCGACCCATCGCGCCTGTCGACCGACCTCACCAGGTCGCTTGACCGGATGAAGACGGGCAATGCGCGAGCACCTGCGCTTTCGCCGGATGTCGTCGAAATGATCAAACAAGCCTGGTTGCTCGCCTCGGTCGAGCACGGCACAAGCCGAGTGCGCTCGGGCCATCTGCTTTGGGCGTTGCTCTCCGACGACATGCTGGCGCGTCGTGCGATCGCATCGTCCGGCCATCTGTCCGTTATCTCGCCCGACTCGCTCAAGGCCGACTACCTCACGATTTGCGCGAACACCGTGGAGGCGGCGCAGGCGACCGGTCAGGCGGCGGCCTCCGAGCCAGCGGGTACCGGTTCGGGCGAAACTCGGCCCGGCAGCTCGGCGGCCCTCGACCAGTTCACGATCGACCTCACCGCGCAAGCCAGGGCCGGCAAGATCGATCCGATCCTCGGCCGCGATTTCGAGATCAGGCAGATGGTCGACATCCTGACGCGCCGTCGCCAGAACAATCCGATCCTCACAGGCGAAGCCGGTGTCGGCAAGACCGCGGTCGTTGAGGGCCTTGCCCTGCGCCTGGCGTCAGGCGACGTACCGCCGGCGCTGCGGGATGTGACTTTACGCACGCTCGATCTCGGGCTGCTTCAAGCAGGCGCAGGCGTGAAGGGCGAATTCGAGAACCGCCTGAAGTCGGTGATCGACGAGACCAAGGCCAGTCCCAAACCCATCATCCTGTTCATCGACGAGGCGCACACACTGATCGGCGCAGGAGGTCAGGCGGGGCAGAACGATGCTGCCAATCTCCTGAAGCCGGCCCTCGCCCGTGGCGAGCTGCGGACGATCGCCGCCACCACCTGGGCCGAATACAAGAAGTACTTCGAGAAGGATGCGGCCCTCACCCGCCGCTTCCAGCCGGTTAAGGTCGAGGAGCCGACGGAAAAGATCTCGACCGCGATGATTCGCGGCCTCGTCTCCACGCTCGAGCTGCATCACAAGGTGCGGATCCTCGATGAGGCCGTCAGCGACGCGGTGCGCCTGTCGGCTCGGTACATTCCCGCGCGTCAACTGCCGGACAAGGCGGTCAGCCTGCTCGACACCGCCTGCGCCCGCGTGGCGATGAGCCAGAATGCCATACCGGCGCCGATCGACGATTGCCAGCGCCGCCTTAGCCTGATCGATACCGAGCTTAAGATCATCGATCGCGAGATTTCGGCGGGCGCCGACCATGCCGTCCGGCGCAGCGAACTCATCGCCGAGCGGCGGCGCACCAACGATGAGCTGGCCAAGCTCAATCAGAGATGGGAAGCCGAGCGTGACCTGGTGGCCAAGATAGACGCCGTGCGCTCAAAGATAGACGCCGCCGCAGCGACTACCGGTACCGCCGGCGATGATGCACATGGAAGTGACGGACAGGCCGATCGTGCCGAGCTGGCGGAGCTTTCCACGCGTCTGCGATCACTGCAGGGCGAGCAACCGCTGATCTTTCCCGTGGTCGACGGTCAGGCGATCGCCGCAATCGTCGAGGCGTGGACCGGAATTCCGGCGCGCCGGATGCAGGCCGACGAAATCCGCACCGTGCTCAATCTGCGTGAAGCCATGGAGCGCCGCGTCGTGGGACAAGGCCACGCCTTGGAAACCGTTGCCCAGGCGATCCGCACCAGCCGGGCCGGCCTTACCGATCCACGGAGGCCGGTCGGCGTCTTCCTGTTCGTCGGCACCTCGGGTGTGGGCAAGACCGAGACCGCCCTTACCCTCGCGCATCTGCTCTATGGCGGCGAGCAGAACGCCACGATCATCAACATGGCCGAGTTCAAGGAAGAGCACAAAGTCAGCCTGCTGATGGGCAGCCCGCCCGGCTACGTCGGCTACGGCGAAGGCGGCGTGTTGACCGAAGCCGTGCGCCGCCGCCCGTACAGCGTGGTGCTTCTCGATGAGATGGAGAAGGCGCATCCAGGGGTTCAGGACGTTTTCTATTCGGTGTTCGACAAGGGAAACATGAAGGACGGCGAAGGCCGCGATATCGACTTCAAGAACACCGTCATCATCATGACCAGCAATGCCGGCACGGATCTGATCAACAAGCTGTTTGCCGATCCCGACACGGCACCGGATGCAGCCGGCCTTGCAGACGCACTCCGGCCGGAACTGGCAAAGTTCTTCAAGCCAGCCTTTCTCGGGCGCGTGACTCTCGTGCCATATTTTCCGCTGCCGACTGAAATAATCCGTCAGATCGTGACGATGCAACTCGAGCGCATCCGCATGCGCGTGCAGGACAGCTACCGGGCAACATTCGACTGGACGCCGGAATTGGTAGAGGCGATCGCGGCACGCTGCACGGAAAGCAGCTCCGGTGCGCGCAATGTCGAGAACATCCTGACGCGTACGCTTCTTCCCGATTTGTCCGCCGAAGTGCTTGCTCGCCTGGCGGATGGGCAGACGATCCAAAGAGTCAAGGCAACCCTCAACCCGGATGGGTTGTTTTTCTTTGCCATCAACTAACCGCAAAGGCGTAGATAATCCCCAGTGGCTTTCCCCAACGGAGGTCGACAGTGCCAATCTACATGAAATACGGCGACATCGCTGGCAATGTGACGACGGATGGATATAAGGGCTGGATCGAGCTGAGCTCGGCTCAGTTCGGAGTGTCGCGCCAATTGACGAGCGGCGCGGGGGGCGCACAGCGCGAGAGCTCCGCGCCCAGTGTCAGCGAGATTGTCATTACCAAAGTCCAGGACGCATCGTCGGCCCAGCTCTTCAAGGAGTCGGTGGGCGCGAGGCATGGCAACCCGGTCCAGATCAAGTTCGCCACGACCAGCAAGAACAAGATCGAAACATACCTGACTCTCGAACTCTCAGATTGCGCCGTGAGCAGCTATACGCTGAGTGGACATGGAGGCGACCAGGAGCATCCGCAAGAAAGTCTCTCCCTGAACTTCACCAAGATCCTGTATGTCCCCACGCCGCTCGACAACAAGGGCAATGTCAAGACGGGTGACCGTGTCCAATACGATCTGACCGAGATGAAGGCGGGCTGAGATTGGCAGCCGGAGCCCCGGCTCCAGATGGACTGTGCCCTCGGCCGACGCTTCCTTTGGAACCGGGCGGCAGCGGCTGGCGCGATGTCCTCGCCTACTACTGGGCGGCCGGCGGTTTGATGCCGGCGCTCGTCAGCAGGGAATGGCGCGCTGCCTCGTCAGAAACCAGTTCCGCGACGAGCTCAGGCCAACCCAACCGCGCGCGCCGCACCGCTTCGTCGAGGGTGAACCCGATCGGCGAGCTGGGTTCATTGCGCTTGAACCAGGCCGCAATTTCCGTGAGCTGACGCAGCGCCTGCTCGCGCCCCGAAATGGCACCTGGCATCGCCACGACCGGCGCGGCGTCGCCGGCAGTTTCGTTCGTTGTCATTGATGCACCATCACCTTCCGCCAGATCGGGCGGCGCAAATCGGAGGCAAGTTTCCGATACGAATTCCAGCAGCTCGCGCACACGGTTGCCGGCAGGGCTTTCCTCCCCTGCCTTTTCATCGAGCGCTCTCTCCATCCCCTTCCACGACGCAAGCGCCTTCGAGATGATGTCACGCTGCTCCGACCAATGATCGGCACCCGCCATCCGCGCTTCCTTCTCGACCTCCTCGAAGGGCAGGACGCCTGAGTCGATCCGCTGTGCGCGCCGCGCCGGATCACTGATGCCGGAAAGTTCGACGGCCGCCTGGTACTGCCAGAGGCTGAAGGGCGATCCGTCCGGTCGCCGAAACAGCGCAATCTTTCGGAGCGGCTGCATCAAGGTTCCGTCGGCTCCCTGGCCGGAGAGGCCGGCGACGGCGGCCAGGCGCGACTCCATTGCGCCCTCCTCCGGCATGGGGAACAGGCCGTCCCAATGGCGTTCGACCAGGCCGGCGATGATCGAGGCTCCGGCGGCCAGGCCGCGCAGGCCGGCGATCCGCACCAGGGCTTCCGTCAACCAGGTTGCAACCTCCAGATCCTTGGAGCTGGACTTCAGTACATCGGTCGCCATCGTTACAACCGGCCGCCACAGCGTGGATTGGCCTTCTTCACCGCCTTGCGAGTCGGCTTGCCGCTCGGCATCGCGCGCCTGGGCTCGTGCGTCGCGAAGGCGGAAGTAGATGGAGGTCGGCGAGAAGTCTTGGCGAAGATCGACGCCGGCCGGGTGATCGCCAGCCAGGGGTGCCAATATTGCTTCGAAGTCGGCCGTCTCAAGTTCCGGAATCATCGTCGGGTCACCCGCAGGACTGGTCGGCTATGATACAAGTCGCGTCGGCATGTTGAAGTGCAAACACGGAAGAACGTGCTTTTCGCCACGCTCGCAGCGGTCACGCCGGGCTATGCTGCCGCCGGCGAAATCGGCGGTTTCAGCGGCCTGCAGGCCGCGGCCCCGGTGGCCGCCCCATGGACGGCCCAACCGGTCCAGAGTAATCTTCAAGCAGGAGGGCCTCTCCGATGAGCACGAGTATTCACGACAAGCTGAATCGTGTGCGTAAGCCTCGAGTGCACATCACATACGACGTCGAAACCGACGGCGCTCAGATCCAACGAGAGTTGCCGTTCGTCGTCGGCATCATGGGCGATTTCTCGGGCGATCCGACTGCGCCGCTGAAGCCTCTGGCGGACCGCAAGTTCACGCAAATCGATCGTGACAACTTCAATGACGTGATGGCGAGCATGGCGCCCGGCCTCAAGCTCAAGGTCGACAACAAGCTCGCCGACGACGGCACGCAGATGAGCGTCGATCTTAAGTTCAACTCGATGGACGACTTCGATCCGGTGCGGGTCGCCAAGCAAGTTCCCGCGCTCGCGGCACTCCTGGAAACTCGCGAGAAGCTGCGCGACCTCATGAGTAAAGCCGACCGCTCCCAGGAGCTCGAGAATCTGCTCGAGCAGGTCCTGCGTTCGGAGACGGATCTCAAGTCGCTGTCGGGCGAGCTTGGCATCAAGAAGTCGGAGGAATAGAAAATGGCCGACGCAAAGAGCGCCCCGCAGTCCGCTGCCGCCACAACGACCGAAGCGGCGTCGGGCCTGCTCGACCAGATCATTACCAATACCAAGCAGACCGAACCCGATCGTGCCCAGGATCTCGTCAAGACGCTCGTCGAGCAGGCGCTGGCCGGAACCGTCACTTTCGATCGCAATCTCACGCGGACATTCGACAAGGCCGTCAAGGCGATCGACGCCAAGTTGTCCGCGCAGCTCAATGCGATCATTCATGATCCGAAGTTTCTCAAGCTGGAAGGAAGCTGGCGCGGATTGCATTATCTGGTGCAGAATTCTGAGACCGGTACCTCACTCAAGCTGCGCGTGCTCAACATGAGCAAGCGGGAACTGGGTCGCGACCTGAGCCGGGCGATCGAGTTCGACCAGAGTCAGCTTTTCAAGAAGATTTACGAAAACGAGTTCGGCACCCCTGGTGGCGAGCCGTACGCCGCGCTGATCGGCGACTACGAGTGGACAAACCATCCGGACGACATCGAGACATTGCGACTGATGTCCAATATCGCGGCTGGCGCGTTCGCACCCTTCATCAGTGCGGCCGGCGCCGGCATGTTCGGATTCGACTCGTGGACCGAGCTGTCGAAGCCACGCGATCTCGCCAAGATCTTCGATACCGTCGAGTTCGCGAAGTGGCGGACATTCCGCGACAGCGAGGATTCGCGCTTCGTGAACCTCGTCATGCCCCGCGTGATCACCCGTCTGCCCTACGGCAAGGCGACCAAGCCGCTCGATGAGTTCGACTATGAGGAAGCGCCGGTCGACGAGCGCGGCAAGGGTCTCGCGATGGATCACGGATCCTATTGCTGGTCCAATGCCGCCTACGTGATGGGCGCGCGACTGACCGATGCATTTGCGCGCACCGGCTTTTGCACGGCCATCCGCGGCGCCGAGGGCGGCGGCAAGGTGGAGAACCTGCCGACCCACGTGTTTACGTCCGATGACGGCGATTTGGATGCCAAGTGCCCGACCGAGATCGGCATCACCGACCGGCGGGAGCTCGAACTGTCGAATCAGGGATTTCTGCCGCTTTGCCATTACAAGAATACGGACTACGCCGTGTTCTTCGGCGGGCAGACTGCGCAACGGCCGAAGAAGTACGATCGTCCCGACGCGACAGCCAATGCCGCCATCTCGGCCCGGCTTCCCTACATCATGGCAACCAGCCGCTTCGCCCACTACCTGAAGGTCATGGGGCGCGACAAGATCGGCAGCTTCATGGAGGCCAGCAACGTCGAGAGTTGGCTCAATCGCTGGATCCAGAACTACGTCAATCCCAATGTCGATGCCGGGCAGGACATGAAGGCACGCTTCCCGTTGCGCGAGGCGCGGGTCGAGGTAAAGGAAATTCCGGGAAAGCCGGGTTCCTACAACGCCATTGCCTATCTGCGGCCGTGGCTGCAGATGGAGGAGCTGACCGCGAGCTTGCGAATGGTCGCGAGCATCCCCCAGAAGGCCTGACCGCGCCCAACCTCTATGACCTGGCACCCGCCGCCATCATTGGCGGGAGCGACACACCATGGGTGAGGAAGCAACGATTGCAGGCCCCACGGAGGCGGCGCCCCGGCAACGGCGGCCCCTGCGCGAATCGGTGCTGGCGGGCCGCTTCTTTGCCCAACAGCACGCCGACATAGCCGGCGACCTGGCCGCTTTCCTCCATGGCAACCAGGACCCAGGTGGAGCGCTGGAGACCTGGTTCGGCGAGAGGCTTGCCGGCCTGCTGAGCGCCGGCGGCGGCCGGCTGCGCGCGGCTCTCGACCGTGACATTGCCGAAATCGACGCCATCCTCGGCGATCAGCTCGATACCATCCTTCACCAGCCGCGCTTTCTCGCGCTCGAGGGCCGCTGGCGCGGTCTTGCCTGGCTGATCTCCGGTATCGAGCCCGGCCGCCGCGTCAAGATCCGTTTGCTGCCCATCTCCTGGAGCGAACTGTGCCGCGATCTCGAACGGGCGCTCGAATTCGACCAGAGCCTGACGTTCCGCAAGGTCTACGAGGAAGAATTCGGCATGCCGGGCGGCGAGCCGTTCGGCCTGATGGTGATCGACCACGCGGTACGCCATCGCGCTGTGGCGGGAGCCACTACTGACGACGTCAGCGGCCTGGCGCAGCTTTCAGCCGTCGCCGCCGCCGCATTCATGCCGACCGTGCTTTCGCTGCACCCAAGTGTGCTGGAGGTCGACGCGTTCTCCGACCTTGAAGGCGTGCGCGACGTCACCGCCCCTCTGCGTGGTCCAGATCACCTTCGCTGGCGAAGCCTTTCGGGCCGCGCCGACATGCGCTTCGTGGCGCTCACTCTGCCGCGTCTGCTGGCTCGCCGCCCCTGGACGGACGAGCCAGGCCGTCTCGACGGCTTCCGCTACAGCGAATATGCCCCGACTGCCGGCACGCGCGTGTGGATGAGCGCCGGATACGCCTTCGCCGCCTGCGCCGTACGCGCCTTCGTCGATAGCAACTGGCCGGCCGATGTCCGCGGCGCGGAGATCGACCGCGTCGGCGGCGGGCTCGTCACCAATCTCCCAGCCGAGCCCTTTATCAGCGGCCCACCCCATGCCTGGCCGCGCAAGTCCATCGAATACCAGTTCAGCTTCCGCCAGGAGCATGCACTGGTCGACGTCGGATTGCTGCCGATTGGCGTTCTGCCGTTCGGCCCCGAGCTGGTGTTCGGCGCTTCGCGCAGCATGCAAGCTCCGGCCAGCTATTCCGGCGTCACCGCCGCCACTGCGGAAGCCAATGCCCGCCTTTCCGCCCAGATCAACTCGATGCTGTGCGCAGCGCGCTTCGCTCACCTCCTCAAGGTCATGGGGAGAGACATGGTGGGCGCCTTCCGCACCGCCGACGAAATCGAGCGACAGCTCAATAGATGGCTTCAGGGCTACGTCAATACCAACATCGATAGCACCGGCGAGTCGCGGGCCCGTTTCCCGCTGCTCGAGGGAAATGTGCAGGTGCGCGAACGCGCAGGAAAGCCGGGAGTGTTTGGCTGCACAATTCACCTGCGGCCACATTACCAGCTCGACGATATCGCTACCGCCTTTCACCTTGTCACCGAACTCGCGGCACCCGGCGTCTGACGCTGCAGCCGGCAAGGAGGATCGATGTCGCTTTCTTCCACAGGAGCCGCCGACCCGGGCGACGCCGGTCGTTTGTTCCGCGAGGGCAAGCTTGCCGATGCGCTGGCCGCCGCCATGGCCGCGGTTCGCAAGGCGCCGACCGACATCGGCGGCCGGGTTCTCATGGCCGAGCTGCTGGCCTTCTCCGGCAACATCGAGCGCGCCGATGTCATCCTCGACGCCAGCGCCGAACTGGACCCGACGGCCGCAATGGTCGTCGCAGAGTTCCGGCAACTGCTCCGCGGCGAACTGGCCAGGCGTCAGCTATTCAGCGACGGCCGGGTGCCGGAATTCCTCGGCGAACCCACTGCCGCTCAGCGCCTGTCGTTGGCTGCGATCGTGGCATTGCGCAATGGCGACTCGGCCGAGGCAGCCAGGCTGGCTGGCCAGGCCGAGGAAGCACGCGTCCATCCGGCGGGCACTGTACGCGGCACTCGATTTGACGACATGCGCGACGCCGATGACCTGCTGGCCTCCTGCTTCGAGGTCATCACCACGACCGGCAAGTATTTCTGGATCCCGCCGGAGCGTGTGCTGGCGCTGCAATTTCACGCGCCGAAGCGGCCGCGCGATCTGTTCTGGCGGCGCGCGAGCATGCAGGTTGCCGATGGTCCCGATGGCGAGGTGTATCTGCCGGCGATCTACCCGCCGACCAGTTCAGCGACGGTCATGACCGATGCGCTGCGCCTTGGCCGGGCCACCGACTGGCAAGAGGCGGGCGTCGGCGGGCCGACCGTCGGCCTCGGCGCCGTGACGATCCTGGCCGGTGAAGAGGCGCTGACGTGGCTCGAAATGGACACGGTCAGCTTCCAGGTGGCGTCGTGAGCGACAGCCGGAGCCGCAGCACGCCCGATAGTCTCGGCGTCACGCGAGCCAGGCGGGCCCAACTTCCGCTTCTCGACCGGCTCGTCGATGCCGATCCCTCACAGCAGGTGGACAGTCCCTTGTCTGCGTCGGCAGCTATGGACGTAGTCCGTCTCAGCATCTGCAACGACCTCGAGGAACTTCTCAATACCCGGCGCAGGTGGCGCTCGTGGGACCCGCATCTCGCCCAGCTCGATCGCTCGCTGGCGGGGTTCGGGCTGCCCGATTTCGCCTCCGGCGCGTTCAACGAGCCGCGGCGCCGCGAAGAGCTCCGAACGCTCATCGAGACCTGTATCCGCCGCTTCGAGCCGCGCATCGCTGGCCTCAAGGTCACTCTGGCCGAGACAAACGACAAGGTGAGCGGAACTCTTCGATTGCGCATCGACGCCCTGCTGCATGCCGAACCGGCGCCCGAGCCGATTGCCTTCAACACCGTCGTCGACCTTCTCACCAAGAACGTGACGGTTCTCGAGCAGGAGGCGTAGGTGGCTTCAGACTCCCTGCTTGCCCACTTCAACCGGGAACTCGAGGCCCTGCGCATCCTTGCCGGTGAGTTCGCCGAGCGTCATCCGAAGATCGCCGGCCGCCTGCGCCTCACCAAGGACGCCGTCGACGACCCGCATGTCAGTCGCCTGCTCGAGGGCGTGGCTTTCCTGGGCGCGCGCGTGCAGCACCGGCTCGACGACGAGTTTCCCGAGCTCACCGATGCCCTGCTCTCGGTGCTCTATCCGCACTACCTCGCGCCCACGCCTTCGGTGGCGATCACGCGCTTTGCCCCTAATCCGGAGTTGCAGGCTCCCGCCCATCTGCCAGCCGGCCTCGCGGTCGAAGCCGAGCCGGTCGGCGGCGAGATCTGCCAGTTCCGCACGGCCTATCCCCTAACTCTGTGGCCGCTGGAAATCGAGGCCGTCCGCCTCTCTGGCATGCCCTTGGCTGCGCCGCCGAATCCGACGGCTGCCGCGGCGGTCGCCTCCCTGCGCATCAGCCTGCGTTGCAGCAATCCCGCCATGACATTCACCCAGCTCGGTCTCGACCGGCTGCGCTTCTTCCTGGGCGGCGAACACGGATCGCGGCTGCTCGAGCTGTTGATGGCCCATACCGTCTCGGTCGCCCTGGCCGACAATCTTTCGGACGCCCGTCCGGTGATCCTGCCGCCCGATACGCTACAGGCTGTCGGCTTCGCACCCGAAGAGGCGCTCTTTCCGTGGCCGGCCCGGTCGTTCTCCGGCTTTCGACTGCTCAGCGAGTATTTTGCCGCGCGCGAGAAGTTCCTGTTCGTGGATATATGCCGGCTCGACGCCAAGGCCCTCGTCTCCGCAGGCAACCGGATGGACATCTTCGTCTATCTCGATCGAGCGGTGCCGGATCTGGAGCGCGTCGTGCAGGCGAACAGCCTCTCTCTCGGCTGCACGCCCATCGTCAACCTCTTCCCGCAGCGCTGCGAGCCGATCTCGCTCGATCACACCAGCATCGAGTATCGCATAGAACCGGACCTGCGCCGTCCCGCCAACCTGGAGGTATGGTCGGTCGAGCGCGTTCGCGAGAGCCTTCCCAATGGCGAGTTCCGGACATGGCAGCCGTTCCATCGTCTGACACGAGGACACGCCGATGACCCGGGTGACGAAAGTAGCGGCTTCTATGGCACCGCGCGCCGCGAGACCACCGCCGATTACCGCGGCACCGAGGTCTATCTGCTGCCGCACGACGCTGGTTTCGACCCCGAGCGCGAGAGCAGCGGCGTTCTGTCGGTCGACGTGCTTTGCTGCAACCGCGACCTGCCGGCCTCCCTGCCGTTCGGCGGCGGACGACCGGCGCTCAGACTCGTTGAAGGCGCCGCCGCCGTGATCGGCATCACCTGCCTGACGGCGCCGACACCGACGCTTCGCATTCCTGCGCGCGAACACGGTTTCTGGCGGTTGATCTCGCATCTGTCCCTCGGCCATCTCAGCGTCGTCGGCGGCGAAACCGCGGCCGACGCCCTGCGCGAGGTGCTGCGTCTCTACGATTGCCGCGAGTCCACGGAATCCCGCAGGGCAATCCGCGCCCTGCTCAACGTGACGTCCCGGCCCGGCAGCGCCCGCATCCCCGCATTGAGCGGTCCGGGTGCTCGCAACGGCGGCTTCTGTCGCGGGCTCGACGTTACCCTCACTTTCGATGACGAGGCGTGGACAACGGGCGGCCTGTACGTACTGGCGTCGGTACTCGACCGCTTCCTGGCGTTGCATGCGACCGTGAATTCGTTCGTGCGCACCGAAGCCGTGCTGCGCGGGCGACCCGGCGTCGCCGCCAATTGGCCGCCGCGGGCTGGAAGCCGGGTCCTGCTGTGACGGTCCCCGGTTCGCCCCGGCGTGGTGGCACTCCGATCGCCCGCCTCAGGGACCAGCCGCAGCGCTTCTCCTTCGATGCCGCGGTGAGGATTCTGACGTTCCTTCGACGCCGGGCCGACCCGGCCGCAGTCGCCCGCTTCACCAGCACGACTGGATCATCTTACCTTCCTGCAGAGGTCACCCAAATCCGCACCGATGCCGGAATCTCCGAACCGCTGGTAACGGTCGGCGTCGTCGGACTGACGGGTCCGGCCGGCGTTCTGCCGCGATATTACACCGATGCCGTCGTTGCCGATCAACGCTCGCGGGCATTCTCGCTCACCCGGTTCCTGGACCTGATTTCTCACCGGATGGTAGCGGCATTCGCCGCAGCCGGCGCGAAATACCGCCCGCATCGGGCGGCCGATGTCGGTGCCTTGACGGCACGTCCCGAGCACGCCGACCCGGTCGCCGAGTCGCTGCTCTCCCTGACCGGATACGGCACTCCGCACCTCACCGACCGCCTGCTCGCCGGACCGGCCACGCTGTGCCACTATGCGGGCTTCTTCGCAGCCCATCCGCGCTCGGCGGATCGGCTCGAGGCCCTTGCCTCCGACTGGCTGGGCCGGCAGGTCAAGGTTGAGCAGTTCGCTGGCGCCTGGCTCGCGCTTCCCATCGACCAGCGTTCACGTCTCGGGGTCGGCTTGTCGCCCGGCAGGTTCTCGCAGTTGAGCGTCGATGCGGCGGCAGGCGTGCGCGCCTGGGACCAGCAGGCGAGGATCGTCCTACGGATCGGGCCGCTCGATCTTGCCTATTTCGAGCGCCTGCTGCCGGATCAGAGGCTGCTGCGCGAGTTGATCTCGCTGGTGCGAACCTATGTCGGCTTCGAGGTCGGCTTTGCCGTCAATCCCGTGCTCGCCCGCGACGCGGTTCCGACGCTGGTCCTCGCCCAGCCGGGCGAGCAGGGTGTCGGTCACGCGAGGCCTCTGCTCGGTTGGAATACCTGGTTGCCGACATCGCGCGCCACTCGCCGGCAACGAGACGCGGCCGATGCCTTTTTCGACAGCGAGATCGTTGAAGGCCGTGAATGACCCAATCCTGGAACAGTGGCTACGTCACCGACATCGCCTACATCGAGGGTTTCTATGTCCAACAGTCGCCGGCGCGCATGGCACTTGCCTGCCTGCTCGGCAATGTCGCGGCCGAACTGCCGGAGCCGGACGACGAAGCCTGCTATCTGGAGCTGGGCTGTGGTGTCGGCATCGGCGCCCTTGTCACAGCGGCATCCAATCCCGGATGGCAGGTCACGGCCATCGACTACAACCCGGCCCATATTGCCATCGGCGCCGGGCTCGCCCGCGCCGCGCGCCTCGACAACATCCGCTTCATGGAGGCCGACCTCGCTCAGCTCGCGACGAGCCGCCAAGCCGATGCTATCCCCCAAGCCGACTTCGTGAGCATGCATGGCCTGTGGTCGTGGGTCAGCAACGACGTCCGCGCCGGCATAGTACGACTGCTGGCAAGCAAAACGCGCGCGGGCGGCCTGGTACACCTCAGCTACAACGCCCTGCCTGCATGGCAGGGCGCGCTTGGAATGCAGCGGCTGATCTATGAGGCCGGCGTCCGGACGATCGGCCGCAGCGATGTGCAGGCCCAGGCCGGGCTTGCGGTGGCGCGAGACCTCAAGGGCGTCGAGAGCAGGTACCTCACCGAGAGCAGCATCACGCGGGATCTCCTCGACACCACCGTCGCCATGTCGACGGAATACCTTCCGCACGAGTATATGAGCGCGCACTGGGCCCCGGCCTTCCATGCCGACGTGGCCGCCGCCTTGGCCGAGGCCAAGCTGGACTGGGTGTCATCCATCAATCCGATGGAGAACTTTCCCGAGCTGATGCTGACGCCGGAACAGCGCGACATCATGAATCGCTACAAGGACCCGATCCTGCGCGAGCTGATCAAGGACATGTGCCTGCCCCGGCAGTTGCGCCACGATCTGTTCGTGCGGGGCGCACGGCGCTTGTACAACGATCAGCGTGACGCAGCACTTTCACGCCTGACGGTCGTGCCAATCGTCAGTCCGGGCGAGTTGCAGACCGAGATCCACGTACCCGCCGGCATGGCCGAGGTCGGCGATAAGCTCCAGAACATGATGGCCGCGGCGGTACGCGGGCCGGCCACTGTCGGCGAGCTGCTGGCGCTGGGCGGGGGCAGGAACCCGGCAGAGCTGGTGGGCGTTCTCGTAGGGTCCCACCAATGCCAGATCGCGGTGCGTTCGGACGGCGACCAGCCCGAATCGGCGAACCGGCTCAATCGCGTATTCGGCTCGCGGGTGAATTCGATCGTTGCCGGCAAGACGCCTGGCGCGCTTGCCTCGTCCCGGCTCGGCACCGGGCTCACCGCGCCGCCGTTGCTGCAATTTATCGCCGCTCGCCTCCTCAGCGGCGAACGCGAGAGCAGTGCCGACGCCTGGATCAAGGCGCTGAGCGCGGATGTCGTGCCGGAAAAGCACGACACTGTGCGCCACGTCGTCCACACCGCCATCGAGCAGCGCCTGCCGATCCTGCGACGGCTGGGGATCGTGCCGGACTAGGGGGCACCTCTACCTCTAATCGAATAAGTCGAACCCATTGCGCCTTCCGCCAAAATCTCGCCGCACGGTGATGTTTCATTTCGATCTTCGGTCGGCTACCGTTGGATGCTTGAAGATCCCGATCGTGACTTGGCTGCTGCGACACCACACTGAAAGTTGCGCTGCACATGGCAGAAAATGACAAAGAATCGTTGCTGTCGATCACCAGCACCGCCGAGTCGCCGCTGACTGCGATCCGGATGGTCGCCCATGAGAAGATCAGCCAGCTGTTCGAATTCGAAATCGAAGTCGTGGCGACCGGCGAGATCAACACCACCAACATGCTCAACAAGCCCGCCTGCGTCGCAGTCAATCACGGTGGCAAGAGCACTCGTTATTTCCACGGCATCGTCTCGGAGTTCGGCCTGCTCGAGCAGAGCGGTGTGTTCGACAAGGCCTACCGCATGGTCCTCGTGCCCCAGCTCGCGCAGGCCGCCATCCGCAGCGATTGCCGGATGTTCTTCAACAAGACTGCCCAGGATATCCTCAAGATCATCTTCGACGACGCGGGCGTGACCAAGACGGCGTTCCGCCTCTATTCCCAACCGGCGCAGCGCAAGGCCACCGCGCAATTCAACGAGACATCACTGCACTTCGCGACGCGCCTGATGGAAGAGGAAGGCTGGTACTATTTCTTCGAGCACACGTCCGACAGTCACATGCTGGTCGTGACCAACGACAACAACGGCTTTTACACCATTCCCGGCACTACGCTTCGTCTCGGGGTCGGCACTACGGCGGACATGATCACCGAGTACCGCAAGCCAGAGCTGCTTGCTGCCGGCAAGGTCACTGTGAAGGACTACGACTTCGATGTGCCCGACAAGAACCTGAAGATGGAGCAGAACACGATCCTCAAGCATGGCGGCACATCGAACCGGCCGGTCTTCCATTGGCCCGCACTGACGCGCGACACGGACATGGCGAAGAACCGGGCGCGCTGGCGCATGGAGGCAGCCGAGGCCGCGGTTTCGCTGATCGCCGGCGGCGGTGACAATGCGAGCCTCGTCGCCGGCGGAAAGTTCAAGCTGCGCACCGATGCGGGCGAGCAGGTGCACATCGTGCAGTCCATCACGCACCGGGCCGAGGACGCCCCTGAGCGAGCCGGCGTGATGGCTGGGACCAGCTACTCGAACAGCTTCATGGCGTTCCCCAACACCGTGCCGTGGCGCCAGCCGATGGCGACCGCGCGTCCGCGCATGGAGGGCCTGCACACCGCCAGGGTTCTGGCGCCGCCGGGTGAGGAAATCCACACCGACGATCAGGGGCGCATCAAGATCCGCTTCTTCTGGGACTGGCGCGAGGACGCGACGGCCGACAACAGCGAATGGGTCCGTGTCGTCCAGCCGTGGGCCGGCAACAAATGGGGTAGCCAGTTCATCCCGCGCGTCGATACAGAGGTCGCCGTCGCCTTCATGGACGCCGATCCCGACCGGCCCGTCGTGATCGGCGGCCTTTACAACGGCAATGACAAGCCGATCTTTCCGGTGGCCGAAAAGACGAAGCTCGGCTTTCGCACCCGTTCGGTGACAAAGGGGGGCACGGACGCCTTCAACGAGCTCACATTCGACGACAAGAAGGGCAACGAACTCGTCTTCCTGCATGCCCAGAAGGACATGAAGACGGAGGTCGAAAACGACCAGACGCTGACCGTCGAGAACGACCGCACCGTCACGATCAACAAGGGCAACGAGACTGTCACCCTCGAGCAAGGCAATCAGACCACCGAGCTGAAGCTCGGCAACATCTCGGTGAAGTGTGATCTCGGCTCCATCACCATGGAGGCGATGCAGTCAATCACACTAAAGGTCGGCCAAAGCTCGGTGACGATCGACCAGATGGGAGTCACGGTCAGCGGCATGATGATCAAGATCGACGGGCAGGTCATGACGGAGGTGAAGGGCCTGATGACCCAGGTGCAAGGTACCGCGATGCTGCAGCTCGCCGGCGGCATCATCACGATCGGCTAGGACCGCACCGATGGCTGGGCCACCCAACGCAAAGGCTGCGAACAAGCTCAGCAACGACCTGGGGAGTGTGCTGCCGCACCTGCAGCTCGACGACCATGGGCGGTCGGTGCTTGCCGGCTGCCGGGAATCCATCGAAGCGCTCGACCGGCTCGAGAAGGCCGGGCTCCTGATCGAGGCCACGCGACTCATCGCTCATGCGCTGCCGGCGCGAGAGGCAGTGTGGTGGGCCTGCACGTGCTCGCGCCACACTGCCGCCTCGGGCACCAATCTGGCCGCCGAGGCGCAGGTGCGCGAAGCGGCTGAAGAATGGGTTCGCAAGCCGACCGACGAGCACCGCCGCAGCGCGATGAAGCAGGCCGAAACGGCGGGCTTCAGCAGTGCCGAAGCATGGGCCGCCGTCGGCGCCTTCTGGAGCGGTGACTCCATGGCCCCGCCTGAGGCGCCGAAAGTGCCGCCGCAACCCCATTTCACGGGGCTCGCGGTCGCCGGTTCAGTCGCCTTGGCTGCCTGTCGCGGTCCCGCGTCGCGGCGCGAAGCACGGCTGCGACGTTTTCTTGGCTCGGCCAAGGACATCGTTGCGGGCGGCGCAGGACGGATCGAGGCGGAGACGGTTTGATGGGGATGCCGGCTGCGCGCCTTGGCGACATGCATATTTGCCCCATGGTCACGGTGCTGGTCCCGCATGTCGGCGGACCGATTGCCGGTCCTGGCTCTCCGACCGTGCTGATCGGCGGAATGCCCGCAGCCCGCGTCAGTGACATGTTGGTCTGCGTCGGGCCGCCCGATGTGATCGCTCTGGGATCGCTCAAGGTCCTGATTGGCGGCATGCCGGCGGCCCGACTGGGCAGCTTGTGTGCCCACGGTGGTACCGTGATCGCCGGTTGTCCGACGGTACTGATCGGCTGACAGGTACAATCCTCAGGTCGGCTTCGACCCGCGCTTCACAGGGTGTTCAGTGACTTCGGATGCTGTCGCGATGGAAGCGCCAGCTCTCTCGGATTCCGAAGACGTCAGCGGTCCGCCTGCTTCGAATTCGATCGTCACAACCGTGACGTTGTCGGTGGCTCGCGCGGCCAGGGCAGCGATGACGAGGCGTTCGGCGCCGCTGTCGCCGTCACCGGCGAGCAACTCCGCCACCTGGTCTTCGGATATCGCCTTGAACAATCCATCACTGCACAACAACAGCCGATCCCCTGGCACGAGCTGTCCAGTTCGCTTCTCCAGGTCGAGGGAGTCGCTATCTGCGCCGATGGCATTGGTAACGACATTGGCCTGCGGATGGCCGGCGCTTTCGGCTTCGCTGATCTCACCGCTTTCGACCATTGCCTGCACCAGTGTGTGGTCGCGCGTGATCCTGGTGAGAGCACGGCCACGCAACAGATAGGCCCGGGAATCGCCCGCCCACAGGCAGGCAAAGTGATCGTCGCGGGCCAGCACGACCACCACCGTCGTGGCCACCATGACGCCGATCCCGCGCGCCGAGCCCATTGCACGCAGGCGCGCGTGCGCCTCCTCGAGGCGAGACCGCACCTCCACAAGCACTTCTCCGGCAGACAGACCTGCGCCGATACTCTGAAGCAGGCCCGCGACTTCTGCCGATGCAACTTCACCGGACTCATGTCCGCCTGCGCCATCTGCCACCGCCCAGAGCCCGAGATCGGGCCTGTTGACATAGGCGTCCTCATTGAGCCTTTTCGCGGTGCCAGCATGCGTTGCTGCCCGGGAATGAAAGCCGCCGGATCGCGCTACATGCTGCTCGATCTCACGGCTGGACATCGCCGGGGCCCGAAGGGAGGGTGATCGGTTCCGCAGACTGGACGGCGGAAATCCAGTCGTCATCGATGAGAGCCGCAAAGCGGATCCCTTCCGGCAGGGCGCTTCCCCCCTCCACGCGCGGCACGACGCGAGGACCACCCTCGGTCCACCACGTGGCCTGAGCTGGGGCAAAATCCATCGAGGGACCGCGCGGATCGCTGGCCGCGAAAGCATCCTGGATACGCAGCAGCAGCTCAGCCGGTGCAAGATCGTGTTCCAGCGTGTCACGCCCGGCCTGCTCCCACGCTGTCAGGGCATCCGTCATCCTGCCTGCATACGGAGCCCAATCGTCCGACGCAGCGGCCGCGATCGTCAACGGATAGTAGCGCCCGGCCTTGTCTACGCTGGGCAGCCAAAGCCCGAGCACGCCGTTCCTGCCGCACAGGCCGGGCGGCAACAAGAAGCGCCACACCGGCGCTTCCAGCCACGCCGCACACCATTCTTCGCGAGGCCGCAACTGCGTGTAGGCCAACCCGCGCAGCCACCATGCGTCCCAGGCATCCGTGAAGTCGCGTGGCAAATTCTCGCGGACGAAGTCGCCACGTGCTGGCAGCTTGCCGAATAGACCGACACAGGCGCCAGGGGGCAGGGCTGGCATTGGTTGGCTAATCGCGCATGGACGGGCACCTGAAGTCCTGAAGGATTCCTGGTGCAAAGGGATTGAGAACCGAGGCCGCACGAAGTTCGAATGTCGCTTGCCGATTGCCGAGCGCGAAAGAGAGCGTATAGCGCTCGCGCGACCCGGCCTGAGTCAGTGTCCCGCGCCCGAACAGACGGAACATTCCCCATGGGCTGTTCTCAGCCAACACGCCTGTCCCGCCGGCTGGCGGCGGATCGAATACCAGCCGCACATTCTGGATACGGTTCGGTCCCGGCCAGACGACCTGGGTCGATCGCGACGGGCCATGCGCGTACGTGATCGAAGTACCGTCGAGGTCCAGGCTGACCTGGGACGCACCGGGGTCGAGGTCGACAGGAGTTATGTCGAATCGGACGGCGATCGTCGTGCTGCCGGGGGCGAAGAACAGGTCGCGAATGACGGCGGCGCGCTGGAACTGCGCAATATCCGCCGCGGAGACTGGCGCTGGCATGCCATCGACCGACCGTGCCTTCCAGACGGGGCCCGTGGTGTCGACGTAGGGCCGAAGTTGCGTATTGAAGAAGCCGTCGATCAGGCCGCCCGGGGCGAACAACTTCGCGAAGTCGTCAAGAGGCGTTTCGATCGAACTACCCGGCGCAAACGGAAAGCGTCCGTTGACGGCCAGCGGACACAGTGCCGCCGGGCCTTCCGAACCGTTGTAAGCCGCCACGACTTGCTGGCGCGCGCCGCCCCCACGCAACGCGGTACTCGACTCGGCCATGGCTTGCAGCCACCGACCGAGCGGTTGGGGCTGGCGCTGAGCCTCTGCACGAAGCGCCAAGGACGGATCGATGCCCAGGGCTACCGCACCCGGGGCGACGCTGCCTACGGGGGCAGCCGCGAGTTTCGCCAGCTGTTGCTGCAGATCGCTCAACAGCTTCAGCACCTGATCGATCGGCGCGCCGCCACTTGCCGCAACCAGATCGCGCAACGGCTTGTAGCGTTCATCGATTTCATGGCCCGGCGGCAGCGCCGGCACTCCGGCGCCGGACTGGCCCGAAAGCAGGGACGGGATCAAGGTCGAGACAGTGCTCGGCGCAACGGCTGCCGCCTTGCTCTTGGCTGCAGCCTCCGCGGCGGACTCGGCTGCCGCCACCTTCGCACCGACGGATTTCGGTGGCTCCGACAGGGTAAGCTGACGGGCAACCGCGGTAAGCAGTTGCTTCATCGGCGATTGCGGCGAAGCGAGGATGTAAAGGTCTTGGGCCGCTTGTGGCAGGCTGCGCAGCGGCACGACGTTGATATCCTGCAGCAGGTCGTCCCACGCCTTGGCATAGTCCGCCTCGTAAAGGCCGACCACGTCCTTGGCCAAGGCTCTTTGTTGAGCGTCGTCCAGGTTGACGGCTGCTCCCCGCCCCATGACCCAACTTTCCGAAGAAGCTTCCCGGGTGGCCTGGGGCAAAGCAGGAAGAAGCACTTTGTGGAAGCCGTCGACGGTCAGGAAGCCTGCAATGCCATCGCTCAGCTTCCTGCCCGACGCCCGCACGAATACGTTCACGCCCGCAGGTCCAAGCGCGTCGCTGGGTCGCCACGGCGGCAAAGCCTGCGCAGCCGCCGAGGGCTTGATGCGTGAATACACCCGCGCTGCCAGCGGAACCCGGCTGAAGGCGGTACGCGCCTGTGCGACAAGCTGGTCGTCGAGCGCCACCATCGGCAGGGGCTGGGCCAGGAGCGCATCGAGATGGCCGTCAAGCCCGGTCAACAGAGATGCGTTGAAGGCACTGCCGTACGCTGCCTTCCAATCATAGGTCATCCATTCCTTCACCAACGCCCGGTCGAGAGGCCCTTGACCGCCAAGCATCAGGTAGATGCGTGTCGCCTCATAGAGAAAGTCGGGCTGAGTAAAGTTGCCCCGCATCTGAGCTTCCAGCCGCCAGAGCAAACGCGGCAGAAAGGCATAGCTCAAGACATGCCGGTAAACCGTGTCCGCACCCGCCCGCAGCTTGGCAGTCTGCGAAAGATCGAATCTCGACAGAACGCCCGGGGCACCGCCTGCGGCCTTCTGAAGGTCTCGGGCCGCGTCGAGCAACGGCTGCAGGCGAGGAAGATCGGAATCGTTGACGGGGTCGAACTTCGTCTCTTTGGCGATCTTCTCATAAGCTGCCAGTGCCGACGACATCGCTGCGATCTCACGTTCGCCGCTCGACCTGCTGGCAACGAGCCAGCCCGCACTTCCCAGCGTCGCCAGGGCGATTGCGGCAAAAGAAGCCGTGCTCACGACAAGGCGCCGAAGCCTGACGCCGGGAGGCTCGCTCACCAGCATGGCCTCCCCCAGGATCACTTCGGAGACCAGTCGCCCGAGGAAGTAGCTGCGCCCTTGTTCTGGGCGCAATCTCGCCGCACGTCGCTGATCGAGACCGAATGTGCGCGCTATGATCCCGGTCAGCCGGTCGATCGGGGTACCCTCTTGAGTGCCGGATGTGAGATAGACGCCACGCAGCATCGGCGCCGGGTCGAGGCGCGATCCGCCAAAGGCCTCGACGAGGAAGGTCTGCAATGGTTGCGCGAGCGTGGCGATCTGCGTCGGAAACCCGGCGATCAAGCCACGACGCTCGGGGCTCTGCTCTTGCTGAAGGCGGTCGTACAGTCTCGCATTGAGCCGATCGACCAGCAGCTGCAACTCGCCGGGGAATTGTCCCACGGGCCCCTGATCGGCCTTGACCAGCGGAAATGTGACGCCCCACACCTGGTTGCGCCGATCGCGATCTAGGTCGTCGAAGAATTCGGTGAACCCGGCGATCAAATCCGCCTTCGTAAACAGCGCATAGACCGGCATGCGGATGCCGAGGCGGGCCTCGAGCTCCTTGATCCGTCGACGTATCGCCCTCGCGTGAGCGATACGTTCGTCGGCCGGCGCGTTGGCAATGTCGCTGAGCGCAATCACGACGATCGCGCCGTTCAGAGGTTGACGGGGTCGGGTCTTGCGCAGCAGATCAAGGAAGGCGTCCCATCCGGCCCGATCGACGGCCGCATTCGAATCCTGCGTGGTATAGCGGCCTGCCGTATCGATCAGCACGGCATTCTCGGTAAACCACCAGTCGCAGAGCCTTGTGCCGCCGACACCAGCCACGGCGCCCTGCCCCATTTCCGCTGCCAACGGGAACTTCAGACCGCTGTTCAGCAAGGCCGTTGTCTTGCCTGCGCCGGGCGGGCCAATGATGACATACCACGGCTGTTCGTAGAGGTAGCCGCGGCGGCCGCGTGCCTTCTTCAGCAGCGAAAGGGCCGTGGACATTCGCTCCCGAAGCGCCGCCGATTCCTCGCCTGCACCGCCCTCTGCGCTTTCAGCCGTCTTCTCGGCGACACCGCTTTCGAGCCTCCGCTCGCGGCGTCGGCGGACGGCGTCGAGCAGCAGGTTTGACGCACCCCAGAGGAGCAGCAGAGCGACGACGCAGACCAGGCGTGGCAGCCAGCCTTCGAGAGCATCGAGCAGGGGACCGAAAAACCAGATCAGCAGCGCCAAAATGACGACGCCGACAAGACTGACGGTCCAGCGTGAGGCAATGCTTCGCAGAACGACTTGCATGGTCAGGTGCCCTGCCGATTGAGCACGATTTCGATGCGCCTGTTGCGTTCGCGGCCCTCCGGCGTGGTGTTGGGCACGATCGGATCGGCATCGGCCCTGCCCTCGGCGCTCAGCCTCGACGCATCGCCGACGCTGGGTGCCAGCATCGCACTGGCCATTTTCGCGCGTGCCGTCGAGAGCTGGACGTTCGATGGGAAGGCAATCGTGCTGATCGGTTGATCGTCCGTATAGCCGATCACCCGAATCGAGCCTTGCTCCTCCTTCAAGGCGAGTCCGATGCGATTCATCAGCGGCCTGAAGCTTGGATTTACCGTCGCGCTGCCCGAGGCGAACATGCCGCGTCCAGTGATGCGAACAAGCGGCTGTCCAACCGTGCCGGTCACCTCGACGAGGCCCTCCTTTATTTCCGGCGCCAGGAACGCCCGCAGCCGGTCGAGTACCGTTGGTTCAGGCGGCGGCAGCGGCATCGTCGGCCGGGCCGGTTGCGGCTCGACGACCGGAACGCGCGTAATGGTCGGCATGCGTGCCGGCGGGGCGTCCCGCAACTGCGCATACACGCCGTCGGACGCCGCATTAAGGCTGACCGAGAACCACAGGAACAAGCATGCCACGACCCCGAGTCCGCCACTGGCCGCGACCCAGAGCGGTACACGAAAGCGCGCCGGCCTGTAGGGAGCGGCCACGCCCTTGATGTGGGGTGCGAGGTCCTGGTCGGCGGCTTTTTCCTGCCGAACGATGATGGCGTACGTCTCTTCACGAATCCGGTTGATGTCGCCAATGCCGCGGCGGGACAGCCGATATTGGCCGATGAAGCCGAGCGACATGCACAGGTACATCAGCTTGATGACCGGCAGGTACTTTCCGGGGTTGTCGCTCATCTGCCGGAGCACGTCGAAGAAGCGGGCTCCGCTGCGCACCTCCTGGTGAAAGGTCGAAACCAGCGACCGCTCGCTCCAGGTTCCGGTACTGCCCCAAGGCGTGTTCAGCACGATATCGTCGAGACTGGCGCACAACGCGTAGTGAGCCGGCCGAAGCTGGTCCAGCGGTATGCCCTTTGCCCGCGCCTCCTGCTCGAACAGCCTGATCTGCTGGACGGTCCGCTGATACAGGTCGCCCGTATCAGGCGGGCTTACCGTGTTGCGCAACCGCGCCATGAGTTGCAGCAAGGGCGATGCGGCGGCCGTCAATGCGTCGCTGCCGATGGCGATACTCTCTGTGCCCTCGGTGAGGCCAGTCGACGGCTTGCCCGCTGCGTCCTGCCTCACCGCATGTTCGTTGCTCGCCTTGTCTGCCGGCTCGGGCGATGGCCGCCGGCGTCGGCCGGGATTCGGCCGAATGATGGTTCCGTCGTCGTCTTCGGGTTCGGCGAAAGGATTGTCGCTCATATTCGCCTCACATCGTTCTTCGTCAGCCGCGGATCGCCCAAAGCTCGATGGAGAGATTTGGAAAATCACCGGAGACGTGCACTGCGAAACCTCCGGAAGCCTGCAATTCCTTCCAGTGCGCCGAGTTGCGGTCGAGTTCGAAGTAGCTGGCGCCCGCGTAGAATGGCAGTTGCCGGGGTGCGACCGGTAAGGGCCGTACCGCGATCCCCGGCAAGGCGACATTCACCAGTTCGCGAATGTGCTCCACTGCGCCGACCTTGACCTGTGACGGAAACAGCCGCCGCAATGACTCGGTCGGCACATCGGCCTGGACAGCCAGCACGAAGCTCGACGAGCGCAGTATCGTTCTGTCGACGATGGTCCCCACCTGCACGCCATAGGCCCGCTTCTGAAGCGGAATCTGGACGGCCGTCTGTTCGATCACAGCCGAGAGCGAGCGGCGCAGATCGGCAACGACCGGCGCGAAACTGCGCTGCAGGTCGCCATGTCGATAAGGCGGATAGTCCGAGGGCCGGCGGCTCGGCTCGGTGAATGTCGCGAAATCGCCCGCCATCTGTACAAGGGTGGCATAGAGATCGACAGGATGAACGCTACCGTCATTCGCCCAGTGAGACAGCAGCTTCTGCGCGCGGTTGACCGATTGCAGCAGCAGAAAGTCCGAGACGTCCGCCACCCCCCGTGCGCCAGGCGCAGTCAAGCGCGCCGCCAGCGCCTCGCCGCGCTGGTTGAGCATGCCTGCGAGCTCAGCCAACAGGCCGGTCAAAGGCGCGGCCGCCGAACATACGAGGGCAGGCGGGATCCACTGCTCGTCCAGCGTCACGCGGCGGTCGGCGCCCACCTCGATCACGCGGGCAAGACCGATCGCATGATAGCCAGCCCGATTTTCGGTCTCGAGCATATAGCGCAGTCGCAAGCGTCCGACTTGCACTTCGGCGGGCTGCGGGGAGCCGGAATGGGTATCGTAAGCCTCGAAAGATCGCTGTTCATACCGGCCCTCGGAAGAGCCGTTCGCCGTGACCTCTACGGATCCCGCCTGGCGCACGGGCAGCACCAGATAGATGACGGCATTGCGCGTGGTCTCCGGCAGGTCGAGCGGCACCGGCTGATCAGTCTCTCCCGGCAGCGCAAACGGGGTGCCGTCCTCGAAAACACCGCTGGCGTTCGCCAACGCGAATTGGCCAGCCGCCAGTAGATTGCGGTTTATCGCAGCTTCCGTCAGGCCCCAGGCATGCGGTCGCAGAGAGGCGGTTCGGTCTCGGACAAGCGCTTCCAGCCACCGGTCCTGTTGCTGGAAATGCTGCGCGCGCAGAAACATTCCCTCCAGCCAGACGATGCGATTGGACCAGGTCATGCGGATCCCAGTGCGGCCTTGTTGCCGCCGACAGTGAGATGGGCCGAGTCGGCGACGATCATGAGGTCTCTTCGTCGTTTGTCAGTTTGTCGATCGCCTGCTCATAGGCGCGTGCAAAGGCCTTTCCGAATACGCTATCGAAGTCGTCTGCCAGTGCCTGGGTCACGCTCCGATGTTGCTCCACAAAGATCTCCCATGCTCTTGCCTTCCGCTGCGCAGGGTGAATATTCAATGCGTTGGCCTTTATCTTACGCTCGATGGACTCGGGCTCAAACTGGGCCAGCAGCACTCGCGTGGCTTCCTGCATGGCCGAGACCGTCGCCAACTCATGCATTCGCAAGTCCACGAAGGCCTCTGCAATGGCATCCTCCGGAGCCATGCCGCCGCGTCGCCCCATCAGAGTCGCCAAAGCATCGTCGTCGTTCAGCGAGAACTTCAGAGGGTTGTTGCCTTTCGCGCGAATCAACGTCTGCGCGATACGAAATTCATCCTTGATGCTCGCACGGGCGATCAACACTTCCCGAAGGCCGCTGACCGTCGCCCGTACGGCGGCGCCGACATGCTCGAGCGTTTTCTCGGGCTCCGAAAGTGCTGTCTCGTTGAGCCCGAGACCTCTCAGAAAAGCCGCGATCAATCTCTCTTCGCCTGCCGCAGCCGTGAGCGGCACACGCTCCTGCTTCGCTGGCGCGTGAGCATCTTCCTGCATCATCGACGGCTGGAGGGAGCGCGGGACCTGCGGTTGTGGCTGCGAGCTTTCGGGAGGGTCTGCGTCCCAATTGTCCGGAATGACGGCAACCGGTGGGGGATGAAATGCGCTTTGAAGCGCCGGGACGTGATCAGGGTCGGTTGGCCCCGAGAACGGCTCAGACCCGGGCGCTAGAGGGTCGAAGTCGGGAGGCAGGATCGGCGTGTTGGGCGCGTCCAACACCGACCCGGAATCGGGCCATCTGATGCCGTCATGTCCGAAAGGTCGTTCGGGGCGCGATTCCATCGGCTCCCGAAGCGCAGCGTCGCCGTAGGGATGGCTGGCCCGCTCTCCGCGGTGGCCCGGTACGACATCCGCTCGATCATGTTCGTCGATGACCACGTCGAGCTCATAGAGGCCAAGCTTGATCCGGTCGCCATTCCGAATGACCCGGCACGCCCCCTTGCCGATCGGTTCCAAATCCTGGTTGAGAAACGTGCCATTGGTGCTGAGATCATGCAGCTCCCAGTCGCCGACACCGACGTCGTAGACCAGCCGGCAGTGCCGCTTCGACAGAAGCCGCTCGGAATCGGGCACGACCCATTCGTTGCCCTGTGCCCGGCCTATGGTGAATTCGCCACCGTGAACCTCGCGTCTCTCCGGAGTCACGTTGTCGGGACAGCGGATCATGACAAGCGTCAGGGTCACGTGAGGCAAACTCCTGTGACGGAAGGCGAACAACGGTGACCAACCGACGTCCCGTCCCGGCCGATAGGCCCCGATGACCAAAATAGTAGTCGGGGAACCCCTTCGTGAGCAATCGTATTTGGATTGCTCGCAATTGGCCGTCGTCCTGTAGTTCCGCCTCGAGGCGAAAACTGCCGCCAAGGCACAGCGATCGGAAGCCATGGTTGACGTCCAAAAGGACCCCGGCCATCGTACACCGAGGCTAGGCAACCATTTGAATGAATCTGCCGCCATGTGCCTTGCGCCGTCGCAGACCGTTCTGAGCACAGACGAAGTCGGCAGCGTGGCTGCTCCCATCTTCACGTCTGTCGGTCAGGCCGCCGTCAACGGTCCCGGCGACGTATTCGTCATCCAATCGCTACTCAACAGGAGGTTGCCGAAACCCCACACAGACGTTCCCGTCACCGGCGTGATCGACCCCGGCACGATCCTGGCCATCAAAGCGTTCCAGGCGGTCGTCATGAACATGAACCCGCCGAGCGGCTACGTCGCGCCGGGCAGCCCGACTTACTACGCGTTGGCCGCGCGCCCCTTGGTCAACCAGGAAACTGCCCCGTCGCCAAAATTTGGTCATGTCGGCATCATCCCGCCCGAGCTCATCGAAGCGGCAAAAGCCTCTCAACTGCGGTGGCACGTCCCGGCCTCGATCACCCTGGCCCAGTGGATCGTCGAAAGCGCCTGGGGCTCGGCAATGCCGCCGGACAGCAACAACCCATTTGGGATCAAGGCCCTGCCGTCGCAGCCGGCGGTAGAAGCCGAGACTCACGAGGTCGTCGACGGCAAGGACCTGCTGACGAAAGCAAGGTTTCGGCGCTTCGCGAGTTTGTCTGAAGCCTTCGACCAGCACGGCATGTTGCTTTCGACGGCCTCGCCCTATCAAGCGGCGATGATGCTGGCGCGGGATCCGGATCGGTTCGCCGATGCGCTCACCGGTGTCTACGCGACAGATCCCCAGTATGGGGCGACCCTGAAATGGGTGATGGAGTCCTATAACCTGAAGCGATACGACGTGCTTTTGGCCGGCGGACGATAGCCGCCTGGAGCCCGAAAGCAGGGACGCGCCGCTGCGCAGCCGGAGAGCTTGTGCGCTTCGGTTACCGACACGAGGCAACGATGAAGGCATGCAGCCTTCGAACGCTAGGAGTCTGTCCGAGAATCTGATTTTGAGGTGAGTTTGGAGTGAGGATTGCCGGTCAAGCAAGCCTCACGAGCTTGTTGAGGTTGTGGGCGGTGCAGATGAGAGCCCATTCATGCCTCACT
>JAFEFF010000005.1 GCA_018240745.1 Pseudomonadota bacterium | reverse complement strand
GGGTGTCGTTGAGATGTGAAGGCATCATGAGTTCCTCTGTAGGTTCGGTTCTTGCAACTCCAAACCTACCTCTCGACCTCTCGTCGCCACATAGAATCTGAGCGAAGCGAAGGACCTCATGGCGATTGCAAGGGGCATGCTCGTTGGACCGCCATGAGATCCTTCGCTGCGCTCAGGATGATGGTGTGGACGGCCCCCACGCGGCATCGATGTGCCAAACTGGTTGCTGTTGACGAACCAGTGAAAGGGGACCGTCCATGGAACAGGTTAGCATGATCGGGTTGGATCTGGCGAAGCAGGTGTTCGAGGTCCATGGCCGCACTGCGGCGGGCGAAGTTGCGGTGCGGCGGACGCTCAAGCGCAGCCAGGTGGAGAAGTTCTTTGCCAAGCTGCCGAAGGCGATCGTCGGCATGGAGGCCTGCGGCTCGGCGCATCACTGGGCGCGCCAGCTCAGCGCGCTGGGCCATGAGGTGCGGCTGATGCCGCCGGTCTACGTGAAGGCCTATGTGAAGCGCAACAAGAGCGACCGGATCGACGCGGCGGCGTGCTGCGAGGCCGTCGGGCGGCCGGACATGCGGTTCGTGGCGGTCAAGACGGTCGAGCAGCAGGCGGCGCTGTCGCTGCATCGCAGCCGTGACCTGCTGGTGCGCCAGCACACCCAGCTCGGCAATGCGCTGCGGGCCCTGCTGGCAGAGTTCGGCATCGTATCGGGCAAGGGCAAAGCAGGGCTGGCGCACCTGGTCGAGGCGGTGCGCACCGACACGCTGGCGTTGCCCGTCGATGCCCAGTTCGCCGCACGGGCGTTGGCCGAGCAGGCAGTGGCGCTCGAGGCGGCCGCCGACAAGCTGGAGCGGCGCATCCGCGAGCAGGCCAAGGCCGATCGCAAGGCCCGCCTGCTGCAGACCGCGCCGGGCGTCGGGCCGCTGAGCGCCCATGCCACGGTGGCGAGCCTGCCCGATCCGTCGCTGTTCGATCGCGGCCGCGACTTCGCGGCGTGGCTGGGGCTGACGCCGCGACTGGAGGGAACCGGCGGCAAGCACCGGACCGGACGCATCACCAAGCAGGGCAACCAGCCGTTGCGCCGGTTGCTGGTGCTCGGCGCTACAGCCTGGCTGCGTCACGTCAAGGCCCATCCCGAGAAGGGCTCGCCGTGGCTGCGCAGCATGCTGGCCCGCAAGCCGATCAAGCTCGTGGCCGTCGCCCAGGCGGCACGCACCGCCCGCATCCTGTGGGCCATGCTGCGCCACGACCAACCCTATCGCGCGCCGGCTGTCGGCTGACGCGCCCACCCGTTCGCAAGGAGCACTGCAGTAACTGATGGCGAAAACGGTAGGCATACCGGACCGGGACCACTCCGCTCTGTCATCGCGCACAACAGCGCGCCAGGATGATGGGAGAGCCCGGCCATGCATACCTTCGAGGCCAGCGGCCATGATCTGCCGCGCACAACAGGCCGGACACATGACCGCTCCTACGACTTCGCCAACAGCTTTGCTCAAAATCTCCTTGCGGACACGGGGCCGTCCACACATGACAGGAGCGCCACCGGAGTGGCGCGCTCCCAGCAAAGACAATCATGCTCTAGCCGACCTTCTTCACCATCACCTCGAGCAGGGTCGGGCCGTCGGTCCGCGCCAGCGCGCGCTTCATCGCCGCGTCGAAGCCGTCGGCCGTGTCGACCCGCTCGGCCGCGACGCCGAAGCCTTCGGCGATCCGGGTGATGTCCATGGGCGGGTCCTGGAAGTCCATGCCGATCGGCTTGTCGTTGCCGTGGAACAGCTTCAGCCGGTTCTTGAGGATCTGGTAGCCGCCGTTGTTCATGATCAGGAAGATCACCGGCAGCTTCTGGTTGGCCGCACTCCACAGCGCCGTGATCGAGTACATCGCGCTGCCGTCGCCGATCACCGCGAACACCCGCCGCTTGGGCTCGGCGATCTGCACGCCGACCGCGGCGGCGATGCCCCAGCCAATGCCGCCCGAGACGTTGCCGAAGAAGCTCTTGCGATCGCGATAGGGATAGAAGGCGGGCAGGGTGGTGGCGCTGGTCAGGCCTTCCTCGACCAGGATGCCGTCGTTCGGGATCGCCGCGGCGATGCGCGACATCACCCAGTCCGGCGGCAGCGGTTCGCCGGCCCTGGGCGCCTGCAGCGCCTTCAGCCGCTGCGCCCGCTGCGCGCTCCAGTTCCTCGTCCCGAGCGTCGCGAGGGACCTTTTTGCCTTCTCCTGCAGCGCTGCGCCGCCCAGCTTCTTCAGCACCGGCAGCAGCGCCTTCAGCGTCTCCTTCACGTCGGCGCGCAGCGCGATCTCGGCCGGGAAGTTCTTGCCCATCTCCCAGTCGCGCAGGCCGATCATCGCCACCTTGGTGGTCTCGGGCAGCGGCTCGACCTCGCTCCACACCGACATCTGCAGCACATCCGAGCCGACGCACAGCATCAGGTCGTATTCCGACAGGATCGACCGCACCCGCTTCTGGTCGCGGTTGAGGGCGCCCAGGTAGCAGGGATGCTCGCTCGGGAAGTGCGCGCCGTAGCCGACCGTCTGGTGCCATACCGGCACACCCAGCGTCTCGGCCAGCGCGCCTGCTTCGGCGAAGGCATCCGAGCTCGCGATCTCGGGCCCGGCGATCATGACCACGTTCCTGGCCGAGAGGATGCGCCGTGCGAGCTGCTCCAGCGCCGCATCGCTCGGGCGCACCGCCGTGTCGACGCGCGTGGTCGCGCCGAGATCGATTGCCGCCTCGTTGTTCAGGATGTCGCCCGGCAGCGAGATGAACACCGGCCCGGTCGGCGCGGTGGTGGCGACCTTGGCGGCGCGCCGCAGGATGCGCGGCAGATCCTCGATGCGGTTGACCTCGACCGCCCATTTCACGACCGGCTGGGCGATCGGCACCAGCGGCGCGTAGAGCAGCGGCTCGGTGAGGCCGTGGCCCTGCTCCTGCTGGCCGGCGGTGACGATCATCGCCGTGCCCGACATCTGCGAGGTGTAGATCGAGCCGATCGCGTTGCCGAGGCCGGGCGCGACATGGACGTTGCACGAGACGAGCTTGCCCGAGGCGCGGGCATAGCCGTCGGCCATCGCGATCACCACCGCCTCCTGCAGGCCGAGCACGTAACCCATCTGCGGCGCCGAGGAGAGCGCATGCATGATCGGCAGCTCGGTCGTGCCGGGATTGCCGAACATCCTCACCACGCCCTCGTCGCTCAGCACGCGCAGGAACGCGTCGCGGCCGGTGATGGTGTTCGCTACCGGCTTGCTTGGAACAGGGGCGTCGGGCATCGCTCATTTCCTCCGTGAAGGTTGCCACGCTAGCATAGGTCCATGACCGATGACGCCCTGCTGCAGCGGCTCGCAGGCCTGCCATGCTGGCAGGGCACGGTTTCGCTGGAGCCGCTGAAAGGCGGGCTGACCAACCTCAGTTTCGTGGCGCAGGACCGCGGCGAGAAATTCGTCGTGCGCTGCGGCGGCGATATCCCGGTGCATCACGTCTTCCGCGACCGCGAGCGGGCGGCCTCGCGCGCCGCCTTCGAGGCCGGCCTGTCGCCGGAAGTGATCCACGTCGAGCCGGGCATCACGGTGCTGCGCTTCATCGACGGCCGCACGTTCGGTGAAGCGGACATGCGCGCCAACCTCGACCGCCTGGTGCGGCTGCTCGAGACCTGCCATCGCGAGGTCGGCCGCCGCCTGCGGGGGCCGGCCAACATGTTCTGGGTGTTCCATGTGATCCGAGAGTATGTGCGGACCGCCGGCGCCGACGCGAAGTATCTCGCGCTGGCCGACGAGCTCGAGCGCCGGCAGGTGCCGCTGCCGATCGTGTTCGGCCATCACGACCTGCTGCCCGGAAACGTCATGGACGATGGCAAGCGGTTATGGCTGATCGACTGGGAGTACGGCGCCTTCGGCACGCCGATGTTCGATCTCGCCAACCTCTCGGCCAACGCCGAGTTCGATGCCGGGCAGGACGAGGCTCTGCTCTCGGCCTATTTCGACGGCCGTGTCGGCCCGGAACTGAAGGCGGCCTTCACCGCGATGAAAGCCGCCAGCGCGCTCCGCGAGGCGCTCTGGGCGATGGTGTCGGACATCCACCTCGAGACCCCCGGCATCGACTACCAGGCGCACGCCCGCGAGCACCTGCGCCGCTTCGAAAGGCTGGTGGCGAGCAGTTGAGCTCGCGAAAACCAAATCTCAGTCGTCCTGAGCCGCAGGCGAAGGACCCAGCGCTTGCAACACCGCGGATGTCGGCCACTGTCGCTCGGGCAGCAGCTCACGAAACCGCGGATTGATGCTGCGCACCAGTTCGTTCTTCCGCTCACGCCGCCAGCCCTTCAACTGCTTCTCGCGCGCGATGGCCTCAGAGGGAGATTCGTATTCCTCGGCATACACCAGCTTGTGTGCCCGGTACTTCTTCGCGAACACGCTTCCCTTGCCTGTGCGATGCTCGTGGAGGCGATTTTCCAGGTTGTCCGTCACGCCGATGTACATCGCGTTCCCCGACGCGCTGACGAGGATGTACACCCAGTAGCGACGCTCTTCCATGTCCTGCGAATAGAGGACCATTGTGGCAAACGCTAGGTCCTTCGTCTGCGGCTCAGGACGACAGGGTTAGGGGCTTGAGCTTTGTAGGAACTCAGCGTGTCGCGGGCGCTGGCGCGGGCTCCTGCGCTATGGCCGGCGGTCCCTTGGCGACCGGCTGGTGCAGGCCGGGCGTGCCGACCAGGACGTAGGCGCCGATCAGCGCGGCGACCACCGCGGCGCCCACCGCAAGATAGAATCCCCCGCCACGCCCAGCGGTCGGGGCAGGATCCGGACGTTCGAGGTCGGGCCGTTCGAGGTCGGGCCGCTCGAGGTTGGGCATGGAGGCCTCCTATTCGGCGGAGACGTTCCCGCTCGCGTCCACCCTCACCGCGATCTCGGTGCGGCCGCGCATCGCGCGCGCGTGCCACATCCCATCGTCGCCCTTCACGACGGCATGCACGTTCTTGTAGCCGTCGAACTCGATGGCTCGCTTGGCGTCGGCGTCCTCGAGGGAGGTCTGGTCCGTCGTCGGCGTCGGCGTCTCAGCCTGGGCCGCCGACTTGTCGTCCGACGCGCCGGAGGCCGGGTCGACGGGCGTGAAGTAGCTGGTGGGCTGCGGCCTGACGATCGGCACCGGCGGGCGGTTGGTGACCAGCGCCGGCGCCGTGGACGCAGGGATAGCCGCTTCCGCCGCCGGCGCGGGAACCGGCGCAGACGGCGGCGACGACCGCGTTGCGCCCGGCGCCGGCCCGATCAGGTAACCCGCGGCCAGCATCCCGAAAGCCAGGCTGCAAACGGCAAAGGTGCGGAACGGAACGATCATTGCTCTCCCAACGCGGGACACAGCCGGAACGTTCCATGGCTGTGCTATCGTTGCCAGCGGAGGACCCTCATGAACGGTGACCCTGATGAACGGTGACTACGGGCCGGAAGAGCCCGCGATGCGAGCCTATCTGCGCGACGGCGAGCGCCGGGCGGCGGCGCTGGGCAACCGCGGGCCGATTCGCTTCACGAGCGCGAACGAGTTGCACCCCGAGATCGTCGAGGCCTACTGGCGCTGCGGCTTCTATGTCTTCGAGGGTGCGCTCAGGCCCGAGGAGCTGGCCGACATCGAGCGTGACCTGCACGACATCATCGACCGCCTGCCGGTCGAGAGGGGCGCGGCGGTCGACGCCAGGGGACGGCCGGCCTTGGGCGTCGATTGCAAGGGACCGAACCTGCATTGGGCGCGTCCGCTCAGCGACCCGTGGGGCGGCACCTCGGCCGCCAACGGCCGCCATCCGGTCAAGATGCATGAACCGGTCGCGGCCGCGAACCTTCCGAAGGAAGTCGTATTCCTGATCCTGGGGTCGCTGCAATTCTCCGAGGCGTCGCTGCGGGTCTACGGCCATCCCGGCCTGCTCGGCGTGGCGGCGGCGATCAACGGGCCGGACTTCGCGCCGTTCAACGAGGCACTGTGGATCAAGGAGCCGGGCAAGGGCGCGTCGGTGGCGTGGCACCAGGACGGCACGACGCACTGGGACAGCCCGGACTGGGACGAGGGCATCCACGGCTTCAACTTCATGGGCCAGCTCTATGGCTGCACCGCCGCCAACGGCGTGTGGGTCGTGCCGGGCTCGCACAAGCGAGGCAGGATCGACATCGGGAAACTGGTCGCCGAGGCCGGCACGGAACGGCTGCCCGACGCGGTGCCGATCATCTGCGCCCCGGGCGACGTCGCCATGACCAACCGGCAGGCGCTGCACGGCTCGTTCGCCAACACCAGCCCGGACTGGCGGGTGACGGTCAACTTCGGCTTCCATCGCCGCAAGTCGGTGCTGGGTGTGCAGGCGGGCGGCATCCACAACGCCGTCGCGACCTACGACGCCGCCCGCATCCGCGAGCGCGCCAGCCTGATCGGCTACGGCATCGATGCCCGTCGCCAGCGTTTCCCCGACGAGGTGCCGTTCGTCTACCAGCCGCACCGCGACGAGGGCTTGAGCTACCGCTGGGATGCGGCGGCGAAGCGGGCGATCAGGGACTACAACCTGCTCGACCTCAGCATATGAAGACGCTCGCACTGACCCTGGCCCTGGCAGCCGCGGCGTTTCAGGCGGCGGCGCAGACGTCGGGCCCGGCCAGCGGCTCCGGCGCGACGGCCAACTGCGCCGCGACCCTGGGCGAGTTGCCCAGGACATGGGAGGGCAAGGCCTACGCCGTATCCGGCGATACCATGGCCGGCATCGGCCTGAAGCCGCGCCTGCGCCTCTGGGGCATCCGCGCGCCGGAGCTCGGTCCCGACCTCGGCGTTCCCGCCATGCGCGCCCGCGCCGCCCTCGAGGACATGCTGACCGCGGGCGAGCACAGGGTGTCGTGCCGGGTGGCCGGCTGGGACCGCCTGTGCCGCGCCGTCGCGCAGTGCACCATCACCGCCGAATGGCCGGCCGGCTCCAAGGCGCAGCCGCACGATCTCGCCGTGCGCCTGGTCGAGGACGGGTTCGCCTTCGGCTTCGAGCTCGGCTCGCCGCCCGACTGGGACAAGGATGCGAGCGAGAAGATCGCCCACTTCGAGGCGATCTCCCGCCAGGGCCGCAAGGGCCTGTGGCCCGACTGGCTCGGCGAGCACGCTAGGCCCTGAGCACTTCTTGGGCGAGACTGTTGTCGACGGCCGTCTCGAACGGCGTGCCGGGCGACACGAAGCCGCCGGACACCAGGCTGTCGCGCAGGCGGTCGTAGCTGGCGCGCGGCAGGATCGGCGTCTCGTTCCAGATGCCGAGTGCCTTGTAGCGCGTGCAGGCGGCGTCGAGGATCGGCCGCGGCAGATCGGCGAAGTACCCCGCGATCGCGCCGGCGATATCGGCGCCCGAGGCCTTGGCGACCCAGGCTTCGATGCTGGCGATGGCGCGGACCATGCGCTTGAGCTCGTCGCGCCGCTTCTCGAGGGTGCCGCGCCGCGCATAGAACGTGGTGTAGGAGGTCGGCCCGCGCCGCGCCGCGGCGTACCAGACGTGCGCGGCCTTGTCGGCGAGCAGCAGGCTGGGGAACGGCTCGAACACCTGGATGACGTCGACCTCGCCCGCCTTCAGCGCCTCCATGTTGCGCGCCATGGTCTGGCCGGTCACGCGCGTGATGCCGGCCGGATCGATGCCGGCTTCGCGCAGATCGTGCTGCAGGCACAGCCAGGGCGTCGGCACCTCGCTCACCGTGGCGAGCTTCACGGACCTGAGGTCGGCCAGCGTGAAGGCCGGGCGCGGCTGGCGGCCCATCAGCAGGAACGGATCGCGGCCGACCACCTCGCCGAAGCAGACGATGTCGCAGCCGGGTATCTGCTGATAGGTCTCGTTGACCCGCATCGGACCGCCCCAGCAGACATCGACGGTACCGTCCATCAGCCGCTTCGCGGCGTCTCCCGGCCGCGGCGCGCTCGCGAACTCGATCTCGACCCCTTCGGCGTCGAACGCGCCGCGCGACAGGGCGGCGTAGAAGGGCGCGTAGAACACCGCGCGCAGGGACTCTTGAAGCGTGATGGCCATGATGCTCGACAGGATGCGCGGGGCCCGGCCGAGCCGGCAAGGGCTTTGGCGCTACGGGGCGCTTCCCAGCAGGGCGTGAATGTCGGCCCGTACCCGCAGGGCGGTCTTCCCGTCCCAGTTGGCGGGCGGCCGCGCATGCGTCCAGCGACCCGCCAGCACATTGTCGACCGCCTGCGGCAGGCCTTCGATCGAAACCAACCGGTTGGAGCCCTGCGTGACGGTCACCGGACGCTCCGTGGTGTCGCGCAGCGTGAGACACGGGATATCGAGGTACGTGCTCTCCTCCTGGACCCCGCCGGAGTCCGTCAGGACGAACCGGGCCTTCAGCAGCAGGGCCATGAAGTCGATATAGCCCACGGGCGACAGCAGTCGGAGACCCGGTTCGGCTTCGAGCCTCGCCGCGAGGCCGAATTCGGACAGCCTGGCGCGCGTGCGCGGATGGACCGGGAAGATCAGCGGCAGCCGACGGGCGATCGAGACCAGGGCATCGCAGAGCTTTCCGAGCGCAGCGGCGGTATCGACGTTCTTCGGCCTGTGCAGCGTGACGATGGCGTAACCGCCCTTGGCCAGCCCGTACGTCGCCGCGCCGGGGGCCGCTTCGATCGATCTCCGCTGCATTTCGAAGCTGTCGATCATTATGTTCCCGACACACCTGATGCTCTCACCGGGATGGCCTTCGCGGCGCAGGTTCTCGTCGGCGTCCTCCGACGGAGTCCAGAGGATGTCGCTTATCGAATCCGTCGCGATGCGGTTGATCTCCTCCGGCATCGTGCGGTCCCGGCTCCTGAGGCCGGCCTCCAGATGGGCGACGGTCACGCCGAGTTTCTTCGCCGTGATGGCGCAGGCCAACGTCGCATTGACGTCGCCCACCACGATCGCCAAACCGGGCCGGTCGCGCAGGACCTCCGCCTCGTAGGCGATCATCGTCGCTCCGGTCTGCCGGGCATGCGATCCGGCGCGAATGCCGAGGTGAGCGTCGGGGCTCGGCAGACCAAGGTCGCGAAAGAACGCATCCGACATGTCGAAGTCATAGTGCTGTCCGGTGTGGATCAACCTCGGCCGGCAAAAGTCCGCGTCCTTCAAGGCATGCCAAAGCGGCGCGATCTTCATGAAGTTCGGTCGCGCGGCGCAAATCAGGTGAACGACAGGGAGCATTCGATCAATTGACCGTACGACACAGCGACCGGATGAGATCGCAAATCCGCTGGATATCCCGGTCGGTCAGTGCATGACCCGACGGCAGACAGAGGCCGGTTGCGAACAGTCTTTCCGACACGGCGCCACCACCGATGCATCGGCTGCCCGCGAATACCGGCTGCAGGTGCATCGGCTTCCAAATCGGTCGGCTCTCGATGTTGTGCCGTTCGAGCAGAAGCCGGATGTCCTCGCGTGAAGCGCCGAACTGCCCGGCATCCACGACAATTACGCTGAGCCACCGGTTCGATGTTCCATATGGCGCTTCGGGCATGAACTGGATGCCGGGAAGATTGGCGAGATATTCCATGTACTGCCCGAACACCCACCGGCGATGCCGAACGCGCTCTTCCAGGTCGCCGAGCTGGGCGCATCCGACGGCGGCCAGGATGTTCGAGAGACGATAGTTGTAGCCGATCGCCACATGCTCGTAATGCGGAACTGGCTCCCGGGCCTGTGTCGAGAGCTTGCGGGCCAGGCTGATCAATGCCGCGTCGTCGCTCGCCAGCGCGCCGCCGCTCGACGTCGTGACGATCTTGTTGCCGTTGAAGGAGAGCGCGGCAGCGCGAGCGCCCTTGCCGGCGTGACGATCCTTGTACCGCGCGCCCACCGCCTCGGCCGAATCGCAGACCACCGGAATGCCATGGCGGTCGCAGATGCCGACGATCGCATCGAGATCGCAAGACTGTCCGAAAAGATCGGTCGGGATAACGGCCTTCGGCAGCCTGCCGCGGCTCGCAGCCTCGCGAAGCGCCTCCTCGAGCAGCTGCGGATCGAGGCACCAGGTCGCTGGATCGGCGTCGATGAAGACCGTGGTGGCGCCCTGATAGTTGGCGCCGGCGAGTGACGCGATGAAAGTGAGGGTGGCGGCCCACACCTCGTCTCCCGGCCCGATCCCGAGGCAGCGCAGCGCAAGATGAAGCGCAGCGGTCCCGGACGAGAGGGCCACGACGTGCTTGTAGCCGGTCAGATCCTCGAGGTCCTTCTCGAAGCGGTCCACCATCGGTCCCAGCGGTGCAATGTAGTTGGAGGCGAAAGCCTCCCCCACGAGTTTCTGCTCTTCGCCGGACAGGCAGGGTGGCGATAGAAAGACCCGGTTGGTGTTTGGCATGGCCGAAATCGCACTCCGCCTCTGTCTGCCCAATGGATCCGGTGATCTCACGCTGTGACGTCGATCTCGCGCAGACGCGTCCATGCGAGGAAGTTGTAGAGGCGCCAGACGATGCGGCCATGAATCGTCGAGGGAATGCCCGCACGGTCCCAACGATCCACGGTCTGGCGATCGATCAGCCAGCCGCCCCGCTCGAGATAGGCCTTGGCCTCGCTCACGACCCGCGACCGTATGCGCGAGGACCACGACGCTTCGGGCGACCGGAAGCCTTGTTTGTCCACCCGATCGAGGATCGCGTCGGGAACGATGCCGCGCATGGCCTCGCGGAAGTGGGCCTTGCCGATCGCTCGATCGTCGATCAGCTCGCGAGGAGCGAGAGCGAATGCGGCATCCGCCATGGCCGTGGTCAGGAAAGGCGTGCGCGACTCGATCGATGCCGACATCGAATTGCGGTCCTCGATCCTGAGCAGGCTGGGCAGGTGCGTGAGGCCCGTCTCACGGACGAGAAGCTCGCGGAGCGCGACCGGTTTGCTGCGGTTGGCGTCTGCGAAATCCCGGCAAAGAACCTCGCGCGACCGAGCGAAGGCCTCCGGAGACAGAATCCCCCGGAACCGCGCGCCCATCAGCATGTCGACGTACAGGCCGGGCGCCCGGTCGGTCAGGATGTCACGCGCCGCGAGCTGCCAGAACTCAGGGAATTCGGCCTGCCGGATCGTCGTCCTGCAGATCGAGAAGAACCGTCGCAACTGACCGCTGCGCAGGGCATCGCGCGCCGCGGCGCTGCGGTATGCTTGATACCCGCAAAGCATCTCGTCGGCGCCCTGCCCGGATAACAGGACCTTGATACCTTGGGCGGCAACCCGGTGGTGGACCGACCATTGCGAGATGCTGCTGGGACCGCCAAACGGCTCGCCCTGCTGACCGACGGCCGTCTCGACCTGCATCGGGAACTGCTCGTCGTCGATTTCGATCGTGTGGGTTAGCGCGCCGATATGCTTGCCGACGATGTTTGCGTAGTGTTCCTCGCTGAGCGACTTGCTGGATGGAATATACGTGAAGGTATGGATATCGGATTGCGGGAACAGGTGGCGCAAGGTGCAGGCGATCGCCGACGAATCGATGCCACCCGATAGCATCAGGCCGATGGGAACGTCGGCACGGACGTGCAGTTCCACGGATCGCATGAAGGCGTCACGCAGCGCCGTTACCCGATCTTTCGTCGACTCAGCCGAATCGTGCAGCGAAAGCTGCCAATACCGCCGCTCCACTGCCACGGCAGGCGCGTCGAGGCTGCCGGAGATTAAGGAGCCAGGACGGAGCTGGCGCACATCTTCGAAGAACGTCTCCGCACCGATATCGCTTTCGGCTGAGACGAGAAATCGTGCCGCAGCGTCGGCGCTAATCCTCGGCTTCGCGTCGATCATCTGATAGAGCGCCGAGGGCTCGGATGCGAACACCAGCCCATCGCACCAACGCCGCAGCAACATTGGCTTGATTCCGAACTGGTCCCGCGCCAGCAGGAACCTGCGTTGCGCAAGATCTATGAGGCAGAACGCGAACATTCCAACCAACTGCTTCACGCAGTCGTCCCCCCAGCGCGCGTAAGCGGCCAGGATCACTTCGGTATCGGACTCACTCGCAAACGTGGTGCCCGTGGCGGCCAACAGGTCACGCAATTCGCGGTAGTTGTAGATCTCGCCGTTGAAGGTGATGTGATAGCGCCCACAGGAGCTGGCCATGGGCTGTAGACCACGCGGGGAAAGATCGATGATCGCGAGCCGCCGGTGGAAAAGCGCACCCCAGTAACGGTCGTCGCCATGTTTTGTGTCGTGCCAAGTGCCGTCCGGCCGAAACCAGCGCTCGCCTTTTCCGTCCGGGCCGCGGTGGGCCATCGATTCGGTCGCAAGCCGGCCTATATCACGTTCGAACCGGCGTGGGCGCGAGACCAAGACGCCCGCTATGCCGCACACGGGTTCCTCCGCGGGACCAGGGCGACGGGGCAACAGTGCCAAGAGCGGCTCGCGATCATGTCGGATGGTTCAGGTGACGCATGGCGCCGGCGAAGACCTGATCGAGCCCGGGTTTGAGAGGGCCCGACAATCCAAATGGCGCCAGGAATCCCGTGACTTCGTAGCCTCCCTCCAGGCGCTGCCGTTCCGTCGGCCAATAGCCGAACACGTCGGAAAGGTAGCCGACGGGGACGCAGCCTTCGAAAGGCACCAGATCCTCGAGGCCAACCAGCGCTTCGGCGCTCACCATGACGAGATCCAGCGCCTCACCGATCTTCAGCCGCCGGAATTCGACGGTACGATCGGCGGGTGCACCATGCGCCAAGGTCGAGAGCGGTACTTGGTGGGCAGCGCTCGAGAGTGGTCCAGTGAGCCGCCGCGCTGACGGGCGGTTCAGCGCTGCATCGCAGACTGCCTTTGCGAGGCGGTTCGCCCAGCTCGACCATTCGTCCAGGCGGCTCGCTCCTTGCAACGGTCCGACGAGCGGCGTGCGAAGCCAATACTTTGCCGAGACGTGACGGCGGATCCGCGGGAATTGGTCGCCGGCGAAGCCTTGGAGAAACAGGATCGGCAGGTTGGCGCCGAACTCCTCCCGCAACTTCAAGCGCACCCGGCCGACGTACTCGGAACTCACCTGGAAGATGCTGGGGAAGGCGACAGGATGACAAGTGTACCGCCAGATGACGGCAAGGTGACCGCCGTCGGGGCGGGTCAGCATCCACACGGAAATCTCGGGTGCGCTTGGGCCATCCGGATTCGGATGGATGACCGGCTGATTGACGATAACGGTCCGCCCGGCCAAACGCGGCCACGGCCATGGGCGGCGGCGATTGACCCCAGCGTCGCAACTGATCTCGCCGCGCGAGACCATCACCGGATCGGCAGGGGCCTCCATGACGTGCTCGATCAGGCCGAGCGTTCTTTCGATCACCTCTTGCAGATACGAGGGATTGCACCGCCCTAGCAGCGGCTTCGCCGGATCCAGTGAGGGTGCGAAATGCGTGTGACTTGCGATAACGGCAACGTCGGCCGGCGAAATACTAAACCGACTTTCGAGAAATTCCTCTATAGCAGTCGAAAGGGGAGATCCGACGAACAACGCGTCGATGGAGATGATCATGCTCACACGCCCACAAGCGGCACGGAGCGCCAGCACGTTGACCTCCAGATCGGAATGGACGCCGGTTAAGTCGCCGTGACGACCAGAATAACCGGCCAGCGGTAAAGGCCTGTCCGGCGTGATTACTACGGTCCCCGATGCGCACTTGAACTCGTCTCCGCCTGGCAGGCAGACCATCAGTTCTTCGCCCCACGATTTCCCACGTGCCTCTCTTATTGAGATGGCCGCGCTATTACAAGTGGTGGCCGCGTGTTAATGGACTGCAACGGCAGTCTGTGGCAAGAGCGCCCGGCATAACCGCTGAATTTGTCCAGGAGGAAATCGGCTTGGCTTGTTCTCCAGCAGGCAGGCTTGCAACCCCTGTTCCATCGATCTTCATGCAGGATTGGTGGTTCGAGGCGTTGGCGCCGGGTCGTTGGGAATCGGTCGAGGTTCTGGTGGACGGGGTGCAGGCGCGCTGGTCGTACGTGGTTTTCTCAACCTGGGGATTGAAAAGGTTCAGTAGTCCGGCGTTTACGCCTCCGATAGGTCCATGGATCGACGCCCCTTATGGCACTATGCGCCGGGCACGTGGGCTTGCGGCCCTGATTCGCCGATTACCGCATCACGACTTGCTTTTCATGCAGCTTCCGCCTGAGAGCCTCGATTGGGTGCAGGCATCGAAAATGGGCATGTCGGTGGATGCGCGAGTGACGTACCGCCTGGAAGGCCCACAAAAGCCCGCAGTGCTCGAAGCGAACCTCGACCAGAATACGCGGAATGCGTTGCGCAAGGCGGGAAAGATGGTCGCGGTCGACCGAGGTGGCTCAATCGCGCAGTTCTTGCCGCTGTTCGAAGAGACGTTGGGACGCGCCGGCAAGTGGCACAATGGTTTCGCTCGGCAGTTGGAGCGGGTTGATGAGGCTCTGCAGGCGCGATCGCTCAGGACGATATATATCGTCAGTGACGACGCCGGACGAGCTCACGCCGGAGCCTATATTGTTCACGATCAGCCGCGTGCCACCGACTATTATCTGTTCGGAGGCACCTCCCAAGAGTTCCGCAATAGCGGCGCGGGAACACTGGCCTTGTTTACGGCGATTTCCGATTCGTTGGGAAGCGCCTGCGTCTTCGACTTTGAGGGTTCGATAATTCGTCCTGTCGAGAAATTCTTTCGGGGTTTTGGGGGTAATCAGGCCGCCACGATGACGATCCGGGGTTACAGCCGACCCGGTGTCATCGCCGGCGCAGGACTATCTGCCGCACGCGCGATGGGCCTGAAGATCAGGCCGTCGCCTTTTGATATTTGATTTTGTTGACTTGTTTGGCCGAGGGTGGTGGGGGGATTGGCAGTGTCACTCGACGGGGCGAGTTGCTTCCACGAGCCTTGGTGGCTCGACATCGTTGCGCCTGGCGAGTGGGCGGTTGCCGAGATCGAGCGTGGCGGGGCGATTGCGGCGTATTGGCCCTATTGGAAGCGCCACGATCGCTGGGTCAGGCGCATAACCTCGTTGCCGCTCACGCCGCCCGTCGGTCCCTGGTTCAAGCCTGCCGCTGGTAAACTGCCGGCTCGGCTGGCCCGCGAACACGAGCTGATCGAAGCACTCTTCGAAAGTCTTCGGGGATTCGATGTGGTCGAAATGTCGCTGCGACCGGGTTTTGTCAACTGGCTCGGAGGGCTTTGGGCCGGTGCCAGGGCATCGCCGAACCTGACCCTGAGGGTGCCGGATCTGGCGGTGCGGCCGGCCGAGGCCGATCGCGCCCGCAGCGACTTTGTGTTCGTGGCTGATCCCCCTCTCGCGGGCCCTGTCTGCGCTCTTCTCGTAAGCGCCTTGTCCGAGCTGCCTCTTGCTGCAAAACCCCCAGTCCTGTTGGAGCGGCTCGAGGCTGCTTTGGGGCCTCGAGGTATCCGGCACGTATATTCCCTGCAGGACGGGCACGGAACGGTTCGCGCCGCCAGCTATGTCGTCGTCGATCCCTCCGACAGGATGGCGCATTGCCTGGTGGCCGGCTGGGCGTCGGCGGCGGACCGATCGGCCTTCGCCGCCTCTTTTCTCGACGCCATGCTTGGTGAGGCCAAGTCGTACGCGCGCGCTTTTGATGCCGGAGCGGCATTCACCGCCAATCCAGCAGGTCTCGAGATTTGCCCGAATTTGACGTCTGGTTTCCATCTGGTCGTGCGAGCGCTTAGTCCACGCGCGGTCGTGATGGAAGGCGTATCGATAATCGTTCGGGCGACGCTGCGGCGTCACGTGCAATCATGATCGCGCAGATGTTTTAGTTTAGAAAATGTCATCCACTGCGAAGTGGCGTTGACGGGCCTCCGAGGTATTGTGATAGTTGTCACGACGGTGTTGTGGGCACCGGGTGGGGGTCTCAGTTGTCGCTGAATGATCAAACGGACGGTGCCCGTCCGGGGGCATACGTTCGGCTCGGCTCATTGGCGAGTATCACAAACTCGAGAAATGTCCGGCTGCTGGTCATTTTCTATGATTTTGGCCTGGCGGTCGTTGCCATGTACCTGGCCGTGCTACTGCGCCTGGGCAACACGATCGAGCAGCTTGGCCAAGCCGGTCTGATAAACGGGGCGCTGCTGCCGTTCGGCGCTGCGACTTGCATCAGCTTGATCGTCATGCGGACCTATCGGACGAGCTGGAGGCATGCCTCGACGGCCGACCTGCTGACCATTTTCTACACCGTCTCGTTGGCGGTGTTGATCTATCTACCTTTGAGTTTCATCACCACTCGCCTGTATCTCATTCCGCGCAGCTCCATCGTGCTGGCCTGGATGGTGCTGTTCCTGCTGATGGGCGGGTCTCGCGTTGCATATCGTCTGTTCAGGGAAGGCCGGCTGTTCTTCTCACGCCACTCAATGCTGGCCGGGCAGGTGCCGATCCTCATAGTCGGCGGCGGCAGCGACGCCGAGCTCCTGCTCAGAAGTCTCGACGGATCGAGCGAGTATTATCCAGTGGGCATCCTCGATGATGGCGCGCAAGGTGCCTGGCTGCGTGGAGTGCCGATCCTGGGCGCCGTTCGCAGCGTCGAAGAGGTCATCGCCAGTTTCGGGGACAGTGAAACCAAGCCGCGCAAACTCGTCGTCGCGAGCAGGACCTTGCAATCAAGCGTCCTCGACGAGCTCGTCGGAGTGAGCAATCGTCATGGTTTGACCATCGCGCGCGTATCGGATCCCAAGGTGCTGCGTCCCGGCGTGCACGAGGCGGCCGACCTGCAGCCGATATCGGTCGAAGATCTGCTTGGGCGTCCTCAGATCATTCTGGATCCCGCGCCGGTCGGCGGCCTTCTCGAGGGCAAGCGCGTGCTGGTGACCGGCGCCGGCGGGTCGATTGGATCCGAGATCGTCCGGCAGGTATGCGCGGTTGGTCCTCAAGCGGTGTGCCTGATCGATGCCTCGGAGTTCAATCTTTATTCGATCGATGCCGAAATGGCGGAGCGCTGGCCGTCGTTGCCGAGGTTGTCACGCGTCGTGGACATTCGTAGCCGGACAAGCCTGCACAGGTGCTTCGCAGGCTTCCGGCCGGACATCGTGTTCCATGCCGCGGCCCTCAAGCATGTGCCTCTCGTCGAGGGTAACCCGCTCGAAGGCATCTGGACGAACGTGATTGGCTCCCGCAACGTTTGCGACGCTGCCGCGTTAAGCCGAAGCCAGGCCGTCGTGCTGATCTCGAGTGACAAGGCGGTCAATCCGACGAACGTCATGGGCGCTACCAAGCGATGCGCGGAAGGATACTGTCAGGCATTGGCCCTCAGCTCGGACGCCGAGGCATTGGGCACGCGGTTTGTCTCGGTTCGATTCGGCAATGTGCTCGGATCAACAGGGTCCGTTGTTCCGCTGTTTGAGCGGCAGATCAAGATGGGCGGTCCCGTCACGGTCACACACCCTGACATCGAGCGGTTCTTCATGACCATCCGGGAAGCGGTGCAGCTGGTTCTCCAGGCGTCGGCGCTTGGCGTATCCGAGCGGGCCATGATCGGCAGGGTGTTCGTCCTGGACATGGGGCAGCCGGTCAGGATTTCAGATCTCGCGCAGCAGATGATCAAGCTCGCTGGTCTTCGGCCCGGCAAGGACATCGTGATCCGGTATACCGGTTTGAGAGAGGGCGAGAAGCTCTTCGAAGAGCTTTTCCATTCGAGTGAAAGCATCCAGGGCACCTCGGTTCCGAGGGTAAACGTCGCCTCGCCTCGGACCCAGGCCTTGGCAGAATTCAATGCGGCTCTGGACGAGATGGAACATGCCTGTAACCAAGCGTGCCCCGATACGGCGCTGCGTGTGCTTCGGAGTCTCGTCCCGGAGTACGGTCCAAGTTCTTGCTGAACATCCAACACCAAGACTGTGGAGACATCCGCACTCGATGCACTCGCGTTGCGCCGCTGGGAGATATAATCGCCAACGTGTCGAGTCCTTGCGTGTGAAGGTCGGACGCGGTACTACTAACAGACGGAGCGCTGGGAGCGTCGAGTGGGATTGTGCGGAAGGTGCGCCATGCACCTAAGGCGGCGGCCAACGTATGCTTTGGGGAAATATCTTGCTACTCTGCGGACTGGTTGCCGCAAACCCCGCGTAACGAGAGGCGCCGATAGAGAGTGGCATACTGGAGATCTGGGGGTGGTCATGGATAGAACATTTCTTCCACGGTGCGCTGTTGGCGCGTCGGTCCTGTTCGTCGGACTGGGGCTCGCCGCGGGGACCTCGGCACAGACGGTAACTGGATCGCCCGGGGCGCCAACGGTGCGACAGGAACGCCCCTACACGGGGACCCCATCTGCCCGCGCCGCCGAGAATTACGATGCGCAAGGAGTGAGGGTCGGGTCGTTCCGCCTGTTCCCCGATCTCGAGCTCGATGAAGTCTTCAACGACAACATCTACGCAACCACGAACGGCAGCGGTACGCCAAAGACGGCGAGCTTCATCCAACTTATCAAGCCGACGCTTGATCTGCGGTCGGATTGGAACAACCACATGCTGAATTTGTTCGCGAGGGGTGCCTTCGGCATCTACAGCGCGAGCTCCACCGAAGATTATCAGGATGTCTCCGCCGGCTTCGACGGGCGGGTCGACATCCAGCGGGACTGGAACGTGTACGGCGGCTTCTCCTTCAATCACCGCCACGAGGACCGCGGCACGCCTAACGTCACGACTTCGGCCTTCGCGCCAACCCAGTACAATCAGCTGGTCGGCAATGTCGGCTATTACCAGCGCTTCAATCGGTTGAACGTACGTTTGGATGGTCGTCTCGACAACTTCACGTACTTCAACAACGGCGTCGGTCCGGCCCAAGGTGTGGTTCAAAACAGCGATCGTGATCGCACTGAGTTTCGCGAAGCGGCCCGATTTGGCTATGAATTCTCGCCGGGCTACCAGGTGTGGACGCGGGGCAGTCTCAATCAACGGGACTATAATACCGTGCCCGATTCAACCGGATTCAATCGCAATTCGAATGGCTGGGACGTTGTCGGTGGCGTTGCCGTCGACTTTGGCGGTATTACCTCGGTCGAGGCGTTCGCCGGGTACATCCAACAGAATTACTCCGATTCCCGCTTCACGCAGGTGTCTGTCCCGACGTTCGGCTTGACAGGCTACTGGAATCCGATCCGCGAACTGATGTTCAAGCCGTTCGTGCGCCGTACGGTCGAAGACTCTGCACTGACGACCGCCGTGGCCTACATCAGCACGGCGTTCGGCGCCGACGTCAATTACCAGGTCCGACCGAATATCGAGTTCGATGTCCACGGCGACTACTCGCTGGCGGATTATCTGCCGTTCCCGGGTGTGACTTCCCAACGATACGAACAGTACCTGACGCTGCGTGCCGGGTTGCTCTATCGGCCGACGCCGAACTTCTATGTCGGTCCGAGCTACCAGTTCATGCACCGCACGTCCAATCAGCCCGTTTCCGACTACGATCAGAACATGATCATGCTGCGCCTCGGCGCACGCCTGTGACCGTATAGCTCGGGTCCTGACGAAAGCCGCCGATGGCCAATTGGCGGCTTTCTCTCTATAAGCGCTGAAAACTTGGGGGAACGTTGGGGAAGTTTGCATGTCCGCGGGAGCGGAAATGAAAATGTTGTCGCGCTCAATGTTCTTGAGAGCAGGGACAGCCTTGATTCTGGCGGGGGGCAACGAAAGCCGGTCTGCTTTGGCGCAGGGAAATTATCGCCTCGGGACTGGCGATAAGCTGAAGGTCACCGTTTTCGGCGAGGAAGACGCGTCGGGAGAATATGAAATCGACGCAAGCGGAGCGATCTCGGCGCGGCTGATCGGTCGGGTGCAGATAAAGGGGATGACGGTAGCCGAGGTCGAGCAACTGCTGATTGATCAGTACAAGGGTCGCGGTTTTTTCCGGAACCCTCGCATCAGCATCGAGCTGACCAATCTTCGGCCGTTCTTCATCCTCGGAGAGGTCGAAAAGCGTGGCTCTTATCCGTACGTGAATGGCCTCACTGTGGCCCAGGCGGTGGCGATCGCGGGAGGGTATACGTATCGGGCCTCGCGGACGCGGATTACGATTCAGAGGGTTGGGGCGTCGAAAGAGGAACCCGCCGGTGAGGATACCGAGGTTCGTCCCGGAGATATCGTCCGGGTGCCGGAGCGATTCTTCTAGTCTCGACGATTACCCCTGCTCGGGGTGTCGCTGGACGAACACTTGTTGCGTTGATTGACCTCAAGATGGGTGCGGTGGGGCACTATGGACATACGCGTTACTGAACCGGCTGAGACGCCGCCGAAACTCGCGCTATCGCCGCTGGCGTCGGTCGGCGCGAAGCTCGATGTGCGCGATCTGCTGCGCATGATCAACCGCCGCAAGTGGCATATCGTCGGCATCGTGGTGGTTGTCGTGGCTGCGACGGGGCTGTTGCTTTCGCAACTCACGCCCGAGTATCGAGCGACCGCGTTGGTCATGCTGGATACGCGCAAGGCCAAGGTTACCAATACGGCGGACGTATTGTCCGGTCTGACCGTGGACGTGGCGGCGGTGCAGACCGAAATCGAGGTGTTGAAATCGGCGACTCTGCTGGGGCGCGTCGTCGACAAGCTCGGCTTGCAGCGGGACCCTGAATACGGCGCCCCTCCAGCGAGCGGTCTCAATGTCGCGGTCCGCGCGGTGCGTGGTTATCTCGATCGAGTGCTGGGCACCGGCGCACGACCGAGGAGCATCGGCACTGACGACACGCCGCGCTCGAAGGCGATCTCGACGCTGGCGCACAGCGTACAGATAGCGACACGCGGACGGTCCTATGTCATTGGCGTATCGCTCGATTCCGTCGAAGCCGCCAAGGCCAGGCGCATCGTCGATACGATCGCCGACTTCTATCTGGTCGACCAGCTGCAGGCCAAGCTGGATGCCAATCGCCTGGCAACGAATTTCTTCAACGAGCGCCTGGACGAGTTGCGGCGCAATCTGGAGGCTTCCGAGCGCGCGGTTGCCGACTTCCGGGAGAAGTCGGGACTGACCATTGCCAAGGATTCGAACATAACGACCCAGTCTCTGGCAGAGTTGAACTCCCAGCTGATCCAGGCCAGGGCACAGAAGGCCGATCGTGAATCGAGGTTGATCGCCCTGGAGCAGGCGAGTCGCAATCCGGCGCTGCTCGGAAGCATCACGGAAGTCCTTGCCAATCCGTTGATCTCCGCCTTGCGTGCGCAGGAGGCCGAGGTCGCCCGTCGCATTGGCGATCTCGGTCAGCGCTATGGCGACAGCCATCCACGCCTGCTGCAGGCGCGAGCCGAGCAGGGCCAGATCCAGGCGCGCATTGGAGGAGAAGTCGCGAAGATCATCGCCAGCGTCAAAGGCGATGCGGAGGCTGCGCGGAGCAAGGAAGCTGAGCTCCAGGCGCAGGTCGATCTGCTGGAGAAACGGGCAGGTGGATTGGGCCAGACCGAGGTGCAGCTCAGACAACTCGAGCGCGAGGCTGCGTCGAGTCGAGCCATCTATGAGGATTTCCTCAAGCGCTCCAAGGAGCTGCGCGAGCAGCGGGACATCCAGCAGCCGGATGCGCGGATTCTTTCGCCTGCGACGGTGAGTGCCGGCATTGTCTTCCCCCGGTATGGGCTCGCGATTGGCCTCGCGGTGGCGGCCGGCCTGATCATTGGCATCGCCATCGTCACTTTGCTCGAGCGGCTGGACGGCGGCTTCCGTACCGGGGAGCAGATCGAGCGCATGACGGGACGCGCCCTCGTTGGGATGATCCCGACGGTGGGCAAGACCACGCTTGCCAAGCTTTCTCCGGCGCGCTTCGCGGTCCAGAGGCCGACTTCGGCCTACGCCGAAGCTTTGAGATCCACGCAGACAGCCGTCATGCTTGGGACCCTGGATCGTCCGCCCCGCGTCATCATGGTCACCTCCTCGTTGCCAGGGGAGGGAAAATCGACGTTCTCCTGCTCGCTGGCTGCCCTGATCGCTCGATCGAGCCCGGACAAGAAGGTCATTGTGATCGATTGCGACCTGAGGAGATCCTCGGTCCTCAAATCTCTCAACGTCCCCTTGCCTGAAGGCACGCTCGACGAATACCTCTCGGGTGCAAAGTCCCTGGAGCAGGTGATAGGCCGCGACGAGGAGAGCGGGCTCTACTACATTGCCGCCCGCGCAAACACACCCAACTCGGCCGAAATTCTCGATTCGAATTCGATGCGGGATTTCGTTCACTCGCTGGCGCGGCAGTTCGACCTGGTCTTTCTCGATACGCCGCCGCTCATGGCGGTGTCGGATGCGCGTGTCGCGGCGCGTTTCGCCGACTATATCGTATTCCTGGTACAGTGGGAAAAGACGACGCGCGAACTTGCCGTCAACGCTCTCAAACTGGTGCGCGATTTGCGGAAGGACGTCGGCGTCGTGTTGACACAAGTCAATGTCCGTCGCCATTCGCGGTACGGCTACGGCGACTATGGGTACTACTACTCCAAGTATCGCGACTATTATACCAACTAGGATCCGCTGGAAGCGTCCAGTTCAGCCACCCTGGCCGGATGCCGGATTTTTCGTGGAAAAGTCGCGGGCAGTCGCGGCTTCTCCTTATGCGAGCTCTTGCACCCGTTGATAGTCGCGCTCGTAGCACCGCCGTCCGAACCAGAACGCGGCAGCAGCGCCCAACCCGAGGAGAGGAACGAGCTGAAGAGCCGTCGTCAGGTTGGTGTGATCCGCCAGCCATCCCGTCAGCAGGGGGCCGGGCGCCAGGCCCAGGAGGTTGTTCGTCAGGGTCAGGGTCGCGAGTGCCGTGGCATGGATGGAGGCTCGCGTGCAGTTGGCCACGATCGCGCTCGAGGCTCCGCCAGCGCCGGCAGCAAAGAACATTGCCAGCCCCATGAAAACAAGCTGCCCGGGACCGGGATCGAGCTGGAAGGCCGCCGCGAACAACCCGCACGTCAGCAAGCAGTACATCGTCGCCGCCGTGAGCTTTCGGGTGATCGCCTTTCGGCCCAACCGGTCGGCGACAATGCCGCAAACGATCATGCCGACCCCGCCGATCAGGATGAACATCGCAGCGGTGCTGCCTGCCTTTGCGGTGGGCATCCCGTAGACGCGGTAGAAGAAGCTCGGCAGCCAGGCAATGAAGGCGCTGGCGACGAAGAATTGCAGGCCGCTGCCGACATAGGCGGCCAGCAGCGACGGCACGGCGAACAGCTCGGCCGCCAGCCGGCGCATGCCGGCGCGGCGGAGAGCCGTGTCCGGCCGGGCACCGTCAGATGGGCCCTGCGGGCGAACCCGGTCCTCGCGGGCGACGGCGAGGTAGACCAGCGCCAGCACGATGCCCATCGCGGCCATCGTGAAGAAGGCCCAACGCCATCCCAGGGCAGCGGCGATACCGGCGCCGAGAGCCACGCCGAAAACGGAGCCGAAAACCCCGCCGGCCAGGAAGGTGCCGGCGATGGCCGACCGCATCGTCCTGGGGAAGATCGCGAGCACGACCGCGATACCGACACTGCCATATGCCGCCTCACCCAGCCCGACGAACAGCCGGGCCGCCAGCATCTGGCCGTAGCTGGCGGCGAGCCCGCAGGCCATCGTCGCGGCGCTCCACAGCAGGGCCATCACCACCACGCTCCTGACGCGCCCGATGCGGTCCGCGAGCAGCGACAACGGGAACGTCAGGACGCCGACCGTCAGCGCGACCACTCCCGACAGCGAGCCGAGTTGGGTGTCATTCAGCCCCCATTCCGCCCGCAGCAGCGGGAACAGCGCATTGAGCACCTGCCGCGACATGTAGTCGGACAGCAGCAGCCCGACCGAAAGGCCGAAGATCAGCCACGCATAGAGCCGCGGTGTTCCCGCCGGCCGGGCTGCCGGCCTTTCGTCGAAGGTCGCCTGCATCGTCATCGCGTTTCCCCGGGGTTGAGTTGTCCGTTATGTCCTGCGCTCACGCCGCCGCACGCAGTGGCAGGCCGCGCTGCCCGTTCTTGCGGTTCGGCGCGAAGCCGTTTCGGGCGAGCGTTTCGTCGGCGTTCCTGTAGAACTCGCCGATGCGGTAGATGCGCCGCGCTTCCTCCGCGCCGGCAATGTCCCGGCCGAACTCGCGCGAGATGCGGACGAGCTGCTCGATCTGCCGGACGCTGGACATCTTGCTGCTGCGATCCTGGCTCCAGATGTTGTCCTCGATGCCGCAACGCACATGCAATCCCATGGCGATCGCCATCATGTTGACGGGCAGGACGTTCAGCATCGACGACTCGAGAGTCAGCACCGCGCCGTCGGGCACGCCTCGCACGAAGTTCGCGAGATTGTAGATATTGGGGGCGTCGAAGCCGCCGCCGATCGCGACCCAGGTCAGGATGAGCGGCACGTTGCACACGCCGCGGCGCATCATGCGCTCGACGGTTTCGAGCTGGGTGATGTTGGCGAGCTGGAAATGCGTCTGGATGCCGTTCGCGGAAAGGCGCCTGATGTGCTCCTCGACCCATTCGGGGCCAGCCGGAATGGTCATCTCTCTGTAGGCACGGGTCAGCTCCGCCGTCCCGATCGAGGTGCCGGCGTAGTCCCGCTCGTCCATCTGTTCGACGATGTTCATCTGGTTGGTGTTGATCGCGATGGTCACCTGATCGGGCGTGGGCTGCAGCTCGGCCAGCATGTGGCGGGTGTCGTCCGACAGCCACTTGGCGACTTCACCCTCGCCTTCGGGCGCAAAGGAGATGGAGCCGCCCACCTGGAGGATCATGTCGGGGACCGCCGCACGCAGGCGCGTGAGCAATTCGTTGAACATGGACAGCCGCTTGGATCCCTTGCCGTCCTTTTCGCGAACGTGGAGGTGCAGCACGGTGGCGCCGGCGTTGTAGCAGTCGACCGCCTTTTGCACGTGTTCGTCCATGCTCACGGGAATGTCCTCGGGAAAATCCGACGGCATCCACTCCGGTCCGTACGGCGCAGCAGTGATCACGAGCTTTTCCTGATTCTCGGGAAACAGGGAACCGTCCAAGAAGTTCATGTGTCGTCCTTTCGATTCGCTTGTTCGAGTACGCCGCTTCGACGGCAGTAACGCTGACGGGGACTATCGCGGCGCGACGGGTGTGAACCGTTTCCGCAGCCGGGTTGCCGGCTCGGAGGTCCCTCAGGGGGAACGAACTCCGTGCGACCCGACCGAGAGAAATTGCCTCCCGCAACGCGACCGGCCTTACTGGACGCGGCCTGGTTTTTGTTGCGCGAATAGTGCGCGAGCCGTCTGGGCAGGACTTGTCATTTTATGACAGAGACTTGTCATTTGACGACAAACGCCGGGATCAGCGTGGAGCGCCGCCGCGCGTGACCTTTCCCGGGCGTCGCCTGCGCGGCGCAATTCCCGCTGGCGCACGCGCATCGATCTCCTGCTTTCGCCATTTGCCCGGAGATTTTCCGAACTCGGCTATGAACCATCGCGTGAATGAGCTGAGTTCGACGTAGCCCAGCGTTCCGGCAATTCGCGTAATCGAGTGTCGTCTGTCGGCGATGTAACGAACCGCCAGTTCACGACGCACCTGGTTGAGGAGGCTCGAGAACTCGGCTCCCTCGTGGGCGAGACGTCTCTGGAGGGTCCGGATATTGAGGCCAAGTGTCGAGGCGACGTGCACGATCGAAGCGCGGGAAATCGGCAACAAGAGGTAGATGGCCCTCCGTACATCGTTTGCCGTCGACCCCGAAATTTCGGACTGCATCGTATCGATGTATCGCTCGGCGTATTGCGCCAATACCGGGTCGGCAGCGGCGTTCGGTTTGTGGAAGTCGGAAGCCGAGCAAACGATCCCGTTGAACTCGCTCTCGAACTGGACGGGTGCCCTGAAGAAACGTCGATGGACCGAGAGGTCGCCAGGCGCCGCATGGACGAAGTGAACCGAGAGGGCATTCCATTTCTCGCCCAGCACGGACCGGATGAGCCCGTACATCACGCCGACAAGAAGCTCGACACTTTGGGTCTTCCTGCCGGGAAAGTCCGCGACGAGCTCTTCCTTTATCAGGACCAGATCCCGGGATTCTTCGATGCGCATCGCCAGTGCTTCATTGAGCATGTTCTGGTAGCGGGTAACGATCGCCATCGCGTGGCTGACCGTCGGCTGGTGCATGAGCAGAAGGCTGATGGTCCCGAAGTCGGAGAGTCGCCGCGACTCTGCCATTCTGAGGCCGAAGTTCGAGCAACCGGAAAGGGCTGCCGACTTCTCGAGCAGAGAGCCGACCGTCGCCGCTGGAAGCCTGATTTCGATCGACGACAATGCCTTTGCATCGAGATGGGCATCCCGCAGCAGGCGACTCGGGGTCAAACCGACCTCACTGGCCACCTTCACGTAGTTGGTCAGTGCAGCGGCTCTGACGAATGCCCCCGAGGGTCGCAGTTCGCCGATCAATTTCGCCAATGGCGGTCTCTTCCTTCGATGTCGGGCAGTAAAGTCTAGGGCATGAGCGTGCCTGATGACGAGAGACCATCTGATCGTCGAAAGGCGCTGTTCGTCATCGGCTCCCGACTGGGCTACGATGGCGCGGCAAGTTCGGATAACCCCACGGGTGAGGAGACGCGAGCGATGCGCACGAGCTTTTCCGTCGACGACATGACCATCCACCGGATCGTCGAGCAGGAGAGCGGCTTCACGCCGATGCTCGACTTCCTGCCGACATTGTCGAAAGAAACCCTCGGCGAGAACCTGGCGTGGCTGGCGCCCGGCGGCTATGACAGCGCGAGCGGGAATGTCGTGTTGTGCTTCCAGTCGTATGTCGTCAAGACGCCGCACCATAACATCCTGGTCGATAGCTGCATCGGCAACGACAAGAACTTCCCGCTGCGGCCGGCGTGGAACAAGAAGAACGACGGCAACTGGATGAGTGCGCTGAAGGCTGCCGGCCTCGGGGTCGAGGACATCGATTTCGTGATGTGCACGCATCTGCACGGCGACCACGTCGGCTGGAACACGCGTCTGGAGAACGGCCGCTGGGTCCCGACCTTTCCGAAGGCGCGCTACCTGTTCTCGAAAAAGGAATACACCTATTGGAGCGAGATCCATCGGAAGACGCCGCTCGACCAGATCACCGACAGCGTGCTGCCGATCATCGAGGCCAATCGTGCCGAATTGGTCACCAGCGATCATGCGCTCAACGACCACATCCGTTTGAGCCCGACCCCGGGCCACACGCCCGACCATTTCGCCGTCTGCGCCGGCAAGGGCGGCGACGCCGCGGTGTTCACCGGCGATCTGATCCATTCGCCGATCCAGGCCCGCTATCCCGAACTGGTCATGCGCGTCGACACCGACCGCGACCAGGCTGTACGGACGCGCCGGAATTTCCTCGAGCGCTACTGCGATACCGACACGTTGTGCTGCACGATGCACTTCCCGTCGCCCTCGGTCGGCCATATCAAGCGCTGGGGCGAGGGCTTCCGCCTGGAATACGCAAAAGCCTGAAGACGCCGGACCGTCGTGCTTGCACGGTGGCCGTGGGGCAACGAAAGTGCATGGCCGGCGGACATTCGATCCCGTTGACCCTTTTCACACGGTCTCTCAGTAGGGACGGTCGCCGCGCACCAGCATTCGATACAGGCGGCGATGCTGGCTGTGATCGTAGTCGAATCCGGCTTTATGCAATGAAGCGCGGTCATCGATGATCAGCAGATCGCCCTTTTTGTACTCGTGCGCATAGCAAAATTGTGGCTGCGTGATCCTATCGGTCAAATCCTGCAGAAACGCCTGGGTTTCTTCGGGTGACATGCCAGTGACCGTCTCGGTCTTGCCCTTGTGAAACCACACGGCCTTGGTGCCGGTCTCCGGGTGGGTACGGACCAGGGGGTGGATCGTCGGCGGTTTCGTCGTCTCGAGCTGGGCCTTCACGATATCCGGATTGCCTGTCTTCATCCGCGCGCTGCTGATCAGCGTATTCTCCGTCTTCGCGTCGGCGATCTTCAGTTTCACGTCGTCTGGAAGCGCCTCGTAGGCTGCACGCGAGTTGCAGACCGATGTCGCGCCACCCTTGTCCGGCACTGCTACCGCATACAGTATGGTGAACTTGGGCGGCAATTCCTGGTTGGTGTGGTCGGTGTGCCAGGTGGCATTGGCGCCGACTTTTGCGGGCTGACCCTTGCTGTCCTTGTGACGGTTGTCGAGCACGCTGATCAACGGAAACCCGTCAACCAGATAGAGCCGGTTCTGGTCCTCCATCAGCTCGCCGAACATTTCTGCAGCGGCCTGCAACTGGCTCGGGGTGAGATGCTCTTGCCCGCGAATCACAAGGACCACGTTCTCGACCACAGCATCGTAGAGCTTCTTCTGCGTCGCGCCGTCGATGGGCTGCGCAAGATCGATACCCGTGACAATGGCGCCGATGTGCTCCTTGACCTTCTCGATCTCCATGGCCTGGGCGGGAGTCCTCGACGCGGCAGCGCTCATGATCTGGCTCCTGATGTCTTGACCCGTGGCGGGCGCGAGTAGCATTCCGGAAAACCACTCTCGTCGACAGCATCGGCCGAATGTTCGCATCCATCAAGTACTGCCAGAGAACCACGTCGCGTCTGGGAACCGCGGCGGCCCAAGCGGGCGAAGAACTACTCCTCGCCGGCGTGCTCGGGGCCGTCGCGCCGCCATCGGTCCATCAGCTCATCGGATTCCTTCCTATACTACGAAGGGCCGACTATTCTTACCGCCTATCGAGGCCGTGTGGCAGGATCGACGCATGCGCTGGAAAGGATTGTCCCGGAAGGCTGGGGAACGCTTGCGGGTTGGACGGCGCGCGATCAGCGCACCGGGCGTGCCCTCGATGACGGACCGGGACCAGCCCACAGGAAGCGGGTCCGCTGGCGACTCCGATCAGCCGCCGCTGATCGATCGCAATGCGGTCCAGTATCTCGACCGCGTGCGCGCCATCTTCGGCCTGATCAGTAGCGACGGGGGGGAGCGAGGCCTCGAGCGCTTCGTCGGCAGGGAGGACATTTTTCGCCATGTAGGCAAAGCCGATATGGCATCCCGCGGGGTACAGCCAATGATGCAATGCCCGTCATATTGGCCCAACGGCGCGACCTGGGTGCTGATCTGCGATCTGGAGATATTGGAGATACTGGACGATCAGGACGTTCGAGCCGGCTGACGCCGGATTTACGCGACGTTGGCGGCACGGCAGGATTGCGCATGAAGAAAAAGAAACATCTTCCAAGAACGGGCGAGCGGGTGAGAGCCGGCGGACGGTCGTTCACGGTGCCCGGCGTGGGGTCGATGGTTGACCCCAATCCAGTCGCGCCGGCGACGAAACACGGTGACGG
>JAFEFF010000059.1 GCA_018240745.1 Pseudomonadota bacterium | reverse complement strand
TCGGGCAAGCGGCCGCGCGGCTGGATGGCGCCATGGATGGCCTCGACGCGCTGGACGCCCGATCTCCTCAAGGAGACCGGCTACGACTTCCTGATGGACTGGCCCAACGACGATCAGCCGATCTGGATGAAGACCCGCTCGGGCCCGCTGATGAGCGTGCCCTATCCGATCGAGGTCAACGACAGTCCGCAGATCCTGGTGCGCCATCACAGCGGCGGAGACTTCCGCGACATGATCATCGGCCAGTTCGAGGAGCTGCTGCGCCAGTCGGCCAAGCAGCCGCTGGTCTGCGGCATCGCGCTCCACACCATGATCGTCGGCCAGCCCTATCGCCTGCGGGCGCTGCGCGAGGCGCTGCAGCACATCGCCAACCATCCGCAAAAGGACAAGGTCTGGTTCACGCGGCCGAGCGACATTTATGACCATTGTGTGTCACTGCCCAGGGGAACGATGGTCCAGCCGTGACGCGACGCCGCGTCTTCGATTGACTTCGATCAACGCGCGGTAGGCCCACGTTCGACCATGTTGCGCCGGAAGTCCCTTTTTCGGTGCAATCCATGGCGGCGCCCACACTCCCGAAGGTCAAGGCCAAGCTGCTCGAAGGCAAGCGCGGCCTGGTGGTCGGCATAGCCAACGACCAGTCGATCGCGTGGGGCTGCGCGCGCGCGTTTCGCGCGTTCGGCGCCGAGCTCGCCGTCACCTATCTCAACGACAAGGCGAAGAAGTACGTCGAGCCGCTCGGCAAGGTGCTCGAGGCGCCGATCGTCATGCCGCTCGACATGCGCCAGCCCGGGCAGGTCGAGGCGGTATTCGAGCGGATCGCCAGGGACTGGGGCAGCCTCGACTTCGTGCTGCATTCGATCGCCTTCTCGCCCAAGGAAGCGCTGCGAGGCCGCGTTGTCGACGTCGAGCGCGACGGCTTCCTCACCACTCTGGAGATCTCCTGCTGGAGCTTCATCCGCATGGCGCACCTCGCCGAGCCGCTGATGAAGAAGGGCGGCAGCCTGTTCACCATGACCTACTACGGCAGCGAGCGGGTGGTGAAGAACTACAACGTCATGGGCGTCGCCAAGGCCGCCCTCGAGGCGTCGGTGCGTTACCTCGCGGCCGAGCTCGGCCCCAAGAACATCCGCGTTCACGCGATCTCGCCCGGCCCGCTCGCCACGCGGGCGGCCTCGGGCATTCCGGAATTCGACGAGCTGCTGAACAAGGCGAAGGCAAAAGCGCCGGCCCGCAGCCTCGTCAGCATCGACGATGTCGGCGTCGCCACGGCCTTCCTGGCCCACGACGCCGCGCGTCTGATCACCGGGGAAACGCTCCACATCGACGGCGGATACCACATCATCGACTAATCGCCCGGACGGAGAACGCCATGTCGTCGCCCAATCCCTTCAGCTTCGCGGCCGACTACTGGACCGACGCCTGGCAGCGCTCGATCCTGTCGCTCGACGTGCTGCGCCAGCGCGCCAACATCTACCACGAGCACAACGCCAAGAACGCGCCGCACGTGCTGGCGTTCAAGGGCGAGCTGGTGATGGACGGCCGCACACTCGAGCGGCCCGTCAATTACGTGCTGGCGCACATCCTGCCCGCCGACGGCCGGGCGCCCGATCCGGCCAAGCGCCCGTTCGTGGTGGTCGATCCGCGCGCCGGTCATGGGCCGGGCATCGGCGGCATGAAGCAGGACAGCGAGATCGGCGTCGCGCTCCGGGCCGGCCATCCCTGCTACTTCATCGGCTTCCTGCCCAAGCCCGAGCCCGGCCAGACCATCGAGGATGTGTGCCGGGCCGAGGCGATCTTCCTCGAGGAGGTCGCGCGCCGCCATCCCGAGGCGGAGGGCAAGCCGGCGGTGATCGCCAACTGCCAGGCCGGGTGGCAAACCATGATCACCGCGGCGCTGCGCCCCGAGGTGGCGGGGCCGATCGTGCTGGCCGGCTCGCCGCTCTCCTACTGGGCGGGCGTGCGCGGCAAGAATCCGATGCGCTATCTCGGCGGGGTGCTGGGCGGCACCTGGCTGACCGCGCTGGCCGGCGATCTCGGCAACGGCATCTTCGACGGCGCCAATCTCGTCGCGAATTTCGAATCGCTCAACCCCGCCAACACCTATTGGGAGAAGGTCTACGGCGTCTACTCGAAGATCGACACCGAGGCGCAGCGCTTCCTCGACTTCGAGACCTGGTGGGGCAGCCCGGTGCTGCTGAACGCGGGCGAGATGCAGTGGATCGCCGACAACCTGTTCGTCGGCAACAAGCTCTCCTGCGGCTACATCCTCACGAGCGACGGCACCCGCATCGACCTGCGCAACATCCGTTCGCCGATCGTCGTGCTCTGCTCGTGGGGCGACAACATCACGCCGCCGCAGCAGGCGCTGGCCTGGATCACCGATCTGTACGCGACCGACGAGGACCTCGTCGCCAACGGCCAGACGATCGTCTACACGACCCATCAGACGATCGGCCATCTCGGCATCTTCGTCTCCGGCAAGATGGCGACCAAGGAGCATGCCGAGTTCACCGACTGCATGGACATGATCGATCTGATGCCGCCCGGCCTCTACGAAGCGGTCATCACCGAGGTCGATGCCGACACGGCCAATCCCGAGCTGATCGCTGGCCGCTATCTGTTCAAGCTCGAGGCGCGTACGCTCGACGACATCCGCGCCTTCGGCAACAACGACGAGGCCGACGAGGCGCGCTTTGCGACCGCTGCACAGCTGTCGCAGGTCAATCTCGGCCTGTACCGGACGTTCGCGCAGCCATGGGTGCGCGCGCTGGTCAGCGATCAGTCGGCTGAGGCGATGCGCGAGATGCATCCTCACAGGATCCGCTTCGGCGCCTTCGCCGACGGAAATCCGCTGATGCGGGCCGTGCCGGCGCTCGCCGAGCAGGCCCGCGCCGAGCGCAAGCCGGTCGCGGCGGACAATCCGTTCCTCGCGATGGAGCAGGCGGCCTCGGCCTGGATCTCGACCTGGCTCGACGGCGTGCGGATCGCGCGTGACGGCATGACGGAGGCGTTCTTCGTGAACCTCTACGGCTCGCCGATGCTGCAGGCCCTGACCGGCGTAGGGGAGGGCATGACGCGGCGCCATGTCGAACGGGATCTCGGCCGCGAGGCGGGGATCGCCCGGCTGCGCGCCGAGCTCGAGAAAATGTTCGAGGTCGGCGGCCTGCCCGAAGCCGGCCTGCGGGCGCTGCTCTATGTCCGCGCGGCCGACGGCTCGGCGGACGAGCGCGGGCTCGCCGTGGTCAAGGCGCTGCGCGACTTGCGGCCCGCCAACGAGCGCCTGCACCTCGCCGATCTGAAGGCGATCGTCCGCGTACAGTCGCTGCTGCTGCGGATCGACGAGGAGCGGGCGGTCGAGTCGATTCGCTACCTGCTGCCCGACCGCGCCGTGGAGCGCGGCGCCGCCCTCGACGTGGTGCGCAAGGTGATCGCTGCGCGCGGCGCGCTGTCGGACGAGGAAGTCCGCCGGCTGAAACGGATCGAATCGATCTTCGCGTAAAGCGAGCTGTCCCCCGCCATTCGTGGACTCAGGCGCAAAATCCTTGTGGAATTGGCATCGGAGGTGTCCACGGCCGGTGTGGACCCGGGGAGGGACGCGTGGACATCGTCGCAGCCCCTAGCTAGAGGCCGGCGCGCTGCAGGGCGACCTTCAGCTCCTCGAGGCTGAACGGCTTCTGCAGGATCGGCGCGTTGCAATAGGGTTCGGGCACGATCCGGCTGCCGTAGCCGGTGGCGAACAGGAACGGCAGGCCGCGCGCGCGGATGGCGTCGGCGACCGGGAAGCTCTGGCGGCCGTTGAGGTTGATGTCGAGCAGGGCGACATCGAACCGCGCGGTGCGCGCGAGCGCGAGGGCGTGGTCGAGATGGGTGGAGAGCCCGGCGATCTCGTAGCCCAGGTCGCGCAGCATCTCCTCGATCAGCATGCCGACCAGCACCTCGTCCTCGACCACCAGAGCGCGCCGGTTGCTCACGCGCCGGAGCCCCGGTCGTGGATCGCCTCGATCGGCGCGTCGATGGTGCAAACCACGCCCTGCGACTGCCAGTCGATGCGGACCTCGCCCTGCAGTTCGGCGGCAAGGCCGCGCTCGATCATGCGCGAGCCGAAGCCGCGATGCTCGGGCACCGACACCGGCGGCCCGCCCGTCTCCTGCCAGCGCAGGCGAAAGCGGTCATTGTCGATGGTCCACTGCACCGATATGCGGCCGTGCTCGGTCGACAGCGCGCCGTATTTCAGCGCGTTCGTACCGAGCTCGTGCAGGGCCATCGACAGGGCGACCGCGCTCTTGGGCCGCAGCCTGAGATCGTCGCCGTCGAAGCTCACCCGCTCGCGGGCGGCGCGCAGCGAGGTGCGGGCGACCGCGGCGAGGCTGGTGCTGTCCCAGCTCTCGTCGGTCAGCAGATTGTGTACCGCACTCAGGTTGAGCAGCCGTTCCTCGAAGGTGGCGCGCGCGTCGGGATTGACGTCCTTCAGGGTCAGGGTCGCGATCGATTGCACGATCGCCAGGGTGTTCTTCACCCGGTGATTGAGCTCGTTCAACAGCAGCTTGAGATGGTCCTCGTAGCGCAACCGCTCGGTCACGTCGGCCGCCGCCGCCACCGCGCCCTGCAGCTCGCCGGTCTTGCTGCGCAAGGGCGCCGCACGCATCAGCAGCATCCGCCGGTCGCCGTTGTCGAACCGGATCTCGAGGACCACGTCCGGTACGGTCTCGCCCCGTGCCGCGCGGTGCAGGGGGCGCGCTTCGGGCGGCACCTCGATGCCGTCGCGGAACACCGTGAAACCGCTTGGCTGGTTCAGCGCGCTGGAGAGATCGAGCTCGCGCGGGATGCGCAGGAGCTCGATGGCGCGGCGGTTGCCGACCACATGGCGCAGATCGGGGTCGGTCGTGAACCAGACCCCCGTCGGGATGGTCTCGAGCACCGCTTCGAGCTCGAGAGTGCGCTTGCGCAGCGCCTCCTCGGCCTCCTCGCGCTGCTTCTCCGCGTTGCGCCGGTCCGTGACATCGCGCACGAACACGCCGAGCCCTTCGCCGAGCGGAAACATGACGTACGACACGTGCCGGCCGGTCAACGACAGGGTCTCGCCCCGCAACGTCTCGCGCCGCGCCATGGCGTCGTGCAGGAGGCGGCTGCGGTCGGAGGGGCGGTCCTGCGGGAAATGCTCCCATAGGCTGGTGCCGATCATCTTCTCGGCAGGCTGGCCGAAATGACGTTCCGCAGCGCTGTTGTAGAGAAAGATGCGCCAGTCCTTGTCGACCGCATAAAACGGCAGGCCGATCCCTTCCAGGATCGTGTCCAGCAGCGTCTCTGCGTCCGGAGGGGAAGGCATGAGGCCTACCTTAGCGGCGTCTTTCGTTGACCGCCAAGGGCCAGGCTTTATGCTGGCCGACAACAAACAAGGTCAGTCAGATAGGGAAGGAACAAATGACTATGCGTATCAGGCGTCGCCAAGTCCTGTCCGGCTCAGCAGCGGGCGCAGTATCCCTGGCATCCGGTCTCGCCGCGCCGGCGATTGCGGCCAATGAACCGATCAAGATCGGCTACCTGCCGGCCCTCACCGGCCCCAGCTCATCCACCGGTGTCGGCATCAACCGGGGCGTGCAGCTCGCGGTCGAGGACATCAACAACGCAGGCGGCGTCAACGGCCGCAAGCTCGAGCTGATCGTCCGCGACACGCAGAGCGATCCGACCAAGGCGGTCAACGCCGTGTCGGAGCTGACGCAGCGCCAGAAGGTCTCGATGATCTTCGGGCCGGTCAATTCGGGCGAGGCCCTGGCGGCGACCCCGCTGATCGCGCGCGACAAGGTGCCGATGCTGCATCCGTGCTGGGTCGACGAGCTGATCGACGTCAAGAAGTACCCGATGGCGTTCCGTCAGGCGCCGACCAACAGCCAGATCGGCGGCGGCGCCAATCACTACGTGGTCGACGTGCTGAAGCTCAAGAAGGTCGCGGTGATCAGCGACACCACCGGCTACGGCACCGCCTCGGTCAACACCTACGTGCCGATGCTCAAGGCCAAGGGCGCCGACGTCGTGTACACCAATCACATCGACGCGGCGAACCCCGACCTCAAGCCCGAGATGCTGCGCATGCAAAGCGCCGGCGCCCAGGTGATCATGCCGTGGAGCGTCAACGCCGGCTTCCTGTCGCGCATCCTCAACACCCGCGGCGCGATGAACTGGGACGTGCCGGTGGTCGGCCAGACGACGCTTGGCTCGGGCCAGACCAAGGCGCTGCTGGAGAAGCCGGAGTACTGGAACAAGGTCTACTCGAACAACTTCCGCAAATGCTGCTACGTCGACGGCAAGCTTCCGCCGCTGACGGCGGAATATGTCGAGCGGTTGAAGAAGGCCAAGATCGAGTTCGCCGACACCCTGCTGTGGTGGGTGGCGCTGGGCTGGGACGGCGTCCGGCTGATGGCCGACGTGTTCAAGAACGGCGGCACCAAGGCCGAGGAGATCGTCGGCTACATGAACAAGGTGAAGGACTGGCCGGGCGTCTACGGCACCGTCACCTGGACGCCGCAGCAGCACAACGGCTTCCCCGACTCGGAAGTCGTGATGTGCGAGGTCAACTCGCTGAAGGACGGCGCGTTCAACCTCGCGCCGGGCTACGCCAGCTAGAGCGATTTCCACTCAGATGGAACCGCGCCAGTGGGCTGATGGAACAAGTGACGACCGTGCGTGCGCGGTTCCATCTGAGCGGGAATGCGCGCACGGGCGATATGTGTTGCAGCAGGCATATTCCGTCCGGCCGATTCCGGCCGGACGGAATATGTTCTAGCCCATGCTGCAGTCGATCGTCTCCTACGGCCTCGCGGTAGGAGCGGTCTACGCACTGATCGGCATCACGTACAACGTGATGTACTCGGCATCCCGGGTGTTCAGCTTCACCGCGGGAATGCTGGGCATGCTGGGCGGTGTGCTGGGCGCGCTCTTCATCCAGAAGATGGGTATCAACGCGGTGCTGGGCTTCGTCATGGTGCTCGCGTGCGGCGCCGTGCTGGGCATCGTCACCGAGCTCCTGACGGTGCGTCCGGTGCTGAAGAGCATCGAGCAGCATCTCTATGTGCTGTCGACCCTGGCCTTCGCGCTGATGATCCAGCAGGTCACCGCCATCGAATGGGGCACCGAAGCGCAGCCGTTCCCGGTGCTGCTGCCGATCGGGGAGGGGTGGCTCGACCAGAAGTTCTGGCTGCCCCTCCTGGCCTGCGCCGTGACCATCGGCGGCCTCGAGTTCCTCTATCGCTACACCCTGATCGGCCGCGCCTTCCTCGCCATCGCCGAGGACAATTACGCCGCCCGCGCGCTCGGCCTGCCCGAGACGTGGCTCCGGATAGCGAGCTTCGCGCTGGCCGGCATGATCGGCACGCTGGCCGGCTTCACCGGCGCGCAGATGCTGCTGGCCTTTTTCGGCAACCAGTCGATCCTGAACTTCTACGGCTTCGTGCCTGTGGCGCTGGGCGGCATGGGCTCCAACCGCGGCGCGGTGATCGGCGGGCTGGCGCTGGGGCTGTTCCAGCAGGCGGCGAACTTCCTGGTCGGTGGCATCTTCGCGGCGGTCGCGGTGTTCGCGGTCTTCATCGTGGTGCTGCTGCTGCGGCCCGAGGGCATCGCCGGCGCATCGACGGCGCGACGCGTCTGACGGGCCGGCCGGGTATGACGGAAATCACGACTCCGATACGCGCGGGCGGCGCGAGCACCGGCTGGCTCGGCAGGCTCGAAGGCAAGCTGTCGTGGATCCTGCTCGGGCTGGCGGGCCTCGCACTGCCGCTGCTCGACGATTCCTACATGGGCACGATCGCCACGCGCGCCTACATCTACTGGGTGTTGAGCGCCGGCCTGAACCTCGTGGTGGGTTACGCCGGGCAGATCGCGATCGGCTGGGTGTCGATGCTGACGCTCGGCGCCTACACCACGGCGGCGCTGGCCGCGGGCCGGGTCGGGCCGGAATGGCCGGTCTATCTTGCTCTGCTGGCGGGCGGCGGCGTGGGGGCGGTCTTCGGCGTGGTCGTCGGCCTGCCGGCGCTGCGCTTGCGTACCTTTTACTTCGCAATGACGACTCTGGGGTTCGCCACCATCGCCACCCAGGTGGCGCTCGCCTGGAAGGATGTGACCGGCGGTGGCGTCGGCACGCCGGGGCCCGTGTTCCCGTGGCCGTTCGATCCCGGCTGGGGCTTCTACTATTTCTGCTTCCTGCTCGCGGCGGTCGCGACCTGGATCACCGCCAACATCGGCTCCAGTCGCTACGGCCGCGCCCTGGTGGCGATCCGCGACGCCGAGGTCGCGGCCGAGGCCTCCGGCATCGCCAAGCCCAGGCTGCTGGTCCTGATCTTCCTGCTGGCCGGCGCACTGGGCGGCATCGCCGGCGGCCTGTTCGCCTCGCTGCAGTCCTACATCACGCCCGACGCCTTCACCTTCGAGATGTCGGTGCTGTTCTTCATCGGCATCCTGATCGGCGGCCGCGGCTCGATCCTCGGGCCGGCGCTCGGCACGCTGATCCTGACGGTGCTGCCGGAGATCGCGGCGCCGTTGGTGCAATGGTCGACGTTCCTCTACGCCGCGCTGCTGCTGTTGATCGTGCTGGTGATCCCGGGCGGCATCGCCGACCTGCTCGACTACAGGAACCGCCGCCCGCTCGAGCAGCATCGCGAGATCGTGCCGCGACCGGATCTGCTGCCCCGCGTGCTGGGCGACCAGAACGCCAGGACCCTGATCGCACTCAAAGGCATCCGGCTTCATTTCGGCGGTGTGAAGGCGATCGACGGCCTCGACCTCGAGATCCATGGCGGCGAGGTCCATGGCCTGATCGGGCCCAACGGCAGCGGAAAGACGACGACGCTCAACGTCGTCTCCGGCTACTACCGGCCGCGTGAGGGCAGCCTCAGGGTCGACGGGAGCGACCTGCCGTTCGAACGGCCGCACGTCCGCGCGCAATGGCGCATTGCCCGTACCTTCCAGACGCCGCGCGTGGTCGGCGCCGCATCGGTGCTGGAGAACGTCATGATCGGCGGCACCGTGCACGGCCACGGGACCTTCGCCGAATCGATGCTCAGCCTGCCGCGCCATCGCCTCGACGAACGGGTGCTCCGGGAAGCGGCGATGCTCGCGCTCGCCACCGTCGGGCTCGAATCGCTCGCCTCGGTGCGCGCCGACCGCCTGCAGCACAGCGAGCTCCGCTTCGTCGAGATCGCGCGCGCCCTGGTGCTGCGCCCGGCGTGCCTGATGCTCGACGAGCCCGCGGCGGGCCTGTCGGCCGAGGAGATCCGCCGGCTCGGGGGCCTGATCAAGGCGATCAGCCGCGCCGGCACCGCGGTGCTGCTGGTCGAGCATCATGCGGATCTGATCTTCGACATCTGCGACCGCGTTACCGTGCTCAATCTCGGCAAGGTGCTGGCCGCGGGCACCCCGGAGGAGATCCGCTCGCATCGGGAGGTGGTCAGTGCCTACCTCGGCGCCTGATCTGTCTTGCACTGGAGGCACGCCACTGCAGTGGCGCGTCTTCTCATGCTCATGCGGACCGCGGACCCCTGGCCTGAGCGGAGCCGAAGGCTCCAGGTCCGCTCATGATCATGATGCGGGCCTGGAGGCCCGCGGTCCGGAAGACCATGACGCACCACTGCAGTGGCGCGGCCCCGGCGCAAGAGGATGCCATGTCCTCTGAACCGTTGCTCCAAGTCAGCGGCCTGTCGGCCGGCTACGGCAAGATCGTCGTGCTGCGCGATATCGCGCTCTCGATCGGCGCGGGCGAGGCGGTGGCGCTGCTCGGTCCCAACGGTGCCGGCAAGACCACGCTGCTGCGGGCGATGTCGGGGCTGCTGCCGCGGAGCGGCCAGGTTCGCCTGGGCGGCCAGGAGATGCCGAACGCCAACCCGCGCGCGACCGTCGCGGCCGGCATGGCGCACGTCGTCGAAGGCCATCGCGTGTTCACCCAGCTCACCTGCCATGACAACCTGCTGCTCGCCGGGTACGGCGTGCCGGGTGCGGTCCGCGCGCGGCAGGTGGACGAGGCGCTGGCGTTCTTCCCCGAGATCGCCGCCAAGCGCAACGACAAGGCCGTTACACTGTCGGGCGGCCAGCAGCAGATGCTCGCCGTGGCGCAGGGCCTGGTTGGCAAGCCACGCCTGCTGATGCTCGACGAGCCGTCGGCCGGTCTTTCCCCGGTGCTGGTCGATCGCGTGCTGGCGGCGATCACCCAACTGCGCGCCTCGGGCACGGCGGTGCTGCTGGTCGAGCAGCTGATCGAGAAGGCGCTGGCCGTGGTCGACCGCGTCTATGCGCTGGCGCGCGGCTCGATCGTTCTGGAGGCGCGCGCCGACGAGGCCGACCTGCCGAACCGGCTCGAGCGGGCCTACTTCGGTGAAGGCGCGCACGCGCCGCTGGACGCATAGCCACCGAATCCTCCCCGGCGACTGGCCACGGCTGCCATTGTCCGGTGTATCCTCCACGCCTTCTGGCGCGAGGGATGGATCATGGAACGAGTGGCAACCGGCTATGGCCTGATCGAGGGACCCGTCTGGGATCCGCTGCGCGGGCTTTATTTCAGCGACGTCCTCAACGGCGGCGTGTTCCTGCTCGACCAAGCCGGCAAGATCTCGACCGCCATTCCCAAGCGCCGCGGCATCGGCGGAATGGCGCTGCACGCGTCGGGCGGGCTGGTGGTGGGCGGCCGCGACATCGCCTGCGTCTCGCTGAAGGACGGCGCCACCAGGTCGCTGCTGGCGCTCGACGCCATTCCCGGCGCGACCGGCTTCAACGACCTGACGACCGACGCGGCCGGCCGCATCTATGTCGGCTCGCTCGCCTTCCGGGTTTTCGGCGGCGAGACGCCCAAGCCCGGCCATCTGCACGTCATCGACCTCGACGGCACGATGCGCACCCTGTCGGACGGCGTGATGCTGACCAACGGCATGGGCTTCTCGCCCGACGGCAAGAAGCTCTATCACTGCGACGCGCGAGGGCCCTATGTGCGGGTCTACGACGTGAACCCCGACGGCAGTGTCGGGCCGTGGCGCAAGTTCGCGTCGCTCGGCGACGACAAGGTGCCGGACGGCATGAAGGTCGCCATCGACGGTTCGGTCTGGGTCGCCGACGCCCATGGCGGGCGGGTCGCCGTGTTCGACCGTGACGGCACGCACCGCAAGGACATCGCCGTGCCGCTACCGATGGTCACCAGCCTGTGCTTCGCCGGCGCCGATCTGCAGGACCTCTACATCGTCACCGGCTCGCGCGGCGGCCCGCACGACAATTGCGGCAGCATCTTCCGGATGCGCGCCGACGTCGCCGGCCTGCCGCTGCCGCCGGCCCGCGTCGCGCTTTGACGGCGACGCTCTCGGCCTGGCTCGCCGAGGCGGGCCTGCGCAACCTGCCGCTCGAAGAACTGGTCGACGGCTTCACCCGCCGGCTGAACGAGGCGGGCGTGCCGGCCGCGCGCATCTTCGTCGGCATGAACACGCTCCATCCGCAGGTGCTGGTGCACAGCCTGATCTGGGATCGCGCGACCGGGCCCGTCCAGCGCTTCAGGTTCCGGCATGCCGAGATCGACAAGCCAATTCTCCGGGAAAGCCCGTTTGCCGCGATGCTGCAGGCGGGTGCATACGAGCGGCGGCTCGACCTGCGCCTGCCGCCGCAGCCCGGCGAGGTGCCGGTGTTCGCCGAGCTGCGCGGGCTCGGAATGACCGACTGGCTGGGCAATATCTTTCCATTCGGCGAGCTCACGCCCGGCACCGTCGTCCCGCGCCCCAATGAAGGGGTTGGCCAGTTGTGGCTCGCGAGCTCGATCGCGACCGACCGTGCCGACGGTTTCAGCGACGGCCATGTCGCCGTGTTGCGCGAGGTGCTGCCGGTGTTCGCCCTGGCGGTGAAGGCGATCACCCTACGGGCGGTCTTCCAGGGCCTGCTCGAATCCTACCTCGGCACCGATCCGGCGGCGCGCGTGCTGGCCGGCACGGTGCAGCGCGGCGCTGTGCAGGGCGTCGAGGCGGTGCTGCTCTACGCCGACCTGCGCGACTTCACGCGGCTCGCCGACAGCCTGCCGGGCAACCAGTTGATGGCGCTGCTCGATGGCTGCTTCGACTGCATGGTGCGGCCGGTCAACCGGCACGGCGGCGAGGTGCTGAAGTTCCTGGGCGACGGCTTGCTGGCGATCTTCCGCCTCGAGGCGCGCCGGCAGGCGGAGATATGCGCCTCGGCGCTGGCCGCGGCCAGCGAGGCGCTCGATCTGATGGAGCTGTTCGCCGCCGAGCGGCTGAAGGACAGCAAGCCCACTCCCGGCCTCGACATCGCGCTGCATCTCGGCACGGTGCAGTACGGCAATGTCGGCACCGGCACGCGGCTCGATTTCACCGTGATCGGTCCCGCGGTCAACGAGGCGGCACGCATCGAGGCGCTGTGCAAGGAGCTCGGCCAGCCGCTCCTGATCAGCGAGGCCTTCGCCGAGGCGGCGACCGCCAGCCGCGCCCACCTGGTGTCGATGGGCCGTCACCGCCTGCGCGGCGTGCGCGACGAGACCGAGCTGTTCGGGTTGGCCTAGAGCAACGTGGTCCAGTAACGCTTTTTCTTTTCGTCGAAAAGAAAAGAAGCGCCGCGCCTTGACGCGTTTTGCCGGGATCTTTGGGCTTCAACGCACGAGCGGCACTGGAGGACGCGCTTCCAGCGGCTCCCGATGGGCAATGGCTCGCGACTTGAGGGCGGTTTTGTTGATGAAAATGCCGGGCCAATGCCCTTAATAGGTGTTCGATGCCCAATCGTGCCAGTGTGCCCCGCATGATGATATGCATCGACTTACCCAGAAAAGCCCTTGCTCGACCCGCGCCCCGTTCCTCGCAAATGCGCAGCGCCGGGCGGGGGTGCGGGCAGCGTGGCAGGATTTGCGGAAAATGCAGGCCAGCTTGA
>JAFEFF010000058.1 GCA_018240745.1 Pseudomonadota bacterium | reverse complement strand
CGTCGTCTCGACCAAGGCCCCCCTCGGATGCCCTCGGGGCAGGCTCCGGGCCGCGCGGAGAGACCTTCTCTCTACGATAGGCCGCATATCGTCGAGAGAAGGTCTCTCCGCTCCGCGCTTCGCGCTCCGGTCGAGACGACGGGGAATGCCATATGCGATCGCCCTGCCGTCGGCCGCAGACGACGGGAGGGGCATATGCGATAGGCCTACAGCCGACGGCGGGTGCCAAAGGCCTGCTACACTCGCGGCACGAAAAGCGCTGGGAGTGAGCGATGGGCAACACGCGCAAGATGCGCCTGGTGGCGTTCCTCAAGACCGGGCCGACCGCTCATCATCACGGCATGTGGCGGCATCCGGAGACCGACAACGATTTCCTCGATCCCGCCTGGTACGAGCATGTCGCGCGGGTGCTGGAGAAGGGCAAGTTCGACTGCCTGTTCTTCGCCGATACGCTCGGCCTGTTCGACAACTACCGGGGCAACTTCGACGCCATCCTGCGCGGCGGCGGGCAGATGGGCTTCCTCGATCCGCTGCCCGTGCTGGCGGTGATGGCGCGTGTCACGCAGCACATCGGGCTCGGCGCCACGATGTCGACGACCTTTCACAACCCGTACCAGATCGCCCGCACGCTGGGCACGCTCGACGTGCTGAGCAAGGGCCGGATGGCGTGGAACGTCGTGTCCTCGATCAGCAATCTGGAGGCGCGCAACTTCGGCTACGACGAGCTGCCGCCGCGCAACGTGCGCTACGACCGCGCCGACGAGGTCATGGAGGCCTGCTTCAGGCTGTGGGAGAGCTGGGAGCCCGGCGCGCTGATCGTCGACAAGGAGAGCGGTGTGTTCGCCGATCCTGCCAGGGTGCACTACGTCGACTATGCCGGGAAATGGATCAAGACGCGCGGCCCGCTCACCGTGCCGCGCAGCCCGCAAGGGCATCCGGTGATCATGCAGGCCGGCGCCTCCGACCGCGGCCGCGACTTCGCGGCGCGCTGGTCGGAGATGATCTTCACCCTGCAGTATTCCAAGGCCGACATGCAGGCCTTCTACGCCGACATCAAGCGGCGGATGGCGAAGTTCGGCCGGCCGCCGGAGGACTGTGCCGTGCTGCCGTCAGTCGATCCGATCATCGGCGAGACCGAGTCGATCGCTCGCGAGAAGCAGGCCTATATCAACGGGATGGTCGACACCGAGGTGGCGCTGGCGCTGGTCTCGACGCATATCGGCGTCGATCTGTCCAGGTATCCGATCGACCAGCCGCTGCAGGACATCGAGATCGAGCAGGGCGCGCGCGGCTCGTTCGAGGTCATCCTGCAGGGCACCAAAGCCCATGGCCTGACCCTGGGCGAGGCGGCCCGGCGCTTCGCGACCAGCGAGCTGTGCCCGCAGATCGTCGGCACGCCGAAGTCGGTGGCCGACCAGCTTCAGGACTATTTCGAAGCCCGCGCCTGCGACGGTTTCATCCTGACGCCGACCGTCTTCCCCGGCACCTGGGAGCAGTTCGTGCGCAGCGTCGTGCCCGAGCTGCAGAAGCGCGGCGTGTTCCGCGCCGACTACAGCGGCCGCACCCTGCGCGAGCACCTGCACGACTGAGGGTTCATCGTGTCACATGCCCCTCGTGCTGGGGCAGATCGTCGGTGATGGTGAACCACGGCGCCTTGGAGCCGACGAAGATGTGATGGGTCGGTCGGATGGTCGGCGGGTCGATCAGCGTGCCCATGGTGACGTGGACGTAGGCGCCGTTGCGGACCACGGAGTAGAGCAGGGAGCCGCACTTGCCGCAGTGGGCATCGTGCGCCGTGGCGCCGCCATGAATCAGCAGGCCGTCGGCGCCCTTCGTCACCGTGAACCTCGCCCGCTCGATGCCTGCAAAAGGCTTGAAGGCCGAGCCCGTGGTGCGCCGGCAGTTCGAGCAATGGCAGTTCATGGCGTAGAGGAAGGCGTCCGGCACGCTGTATTCGACGGCGCCGCAGAAGCATTTCCCGGTCAGGGTTTCGGTCACGGCTTTCTCCTGTCACCGGCCCCAGTCTATACACTGGCGCCATGAACGCTCTCGACGACATTCCGGGGCCGACCTCCCGGCACTTCATCTCCCAGCGCCTGCGCATGCATTACGTCGATTGGGGCAACCCCGATGCGCCGCCGCTGCTCCTGGTCCACGGCGGCCGTGACCACTGCCGCAACTGGGACTGGGTCGCCCAGGCGTTCCGCCGCGACTGGCACGTGATCTGTCCCGACCTGCGCGGGCACGGCGACAGCCAGTGGTCGCCCGACGGCAATTACTCGATGTCGGCTTACATCTACGACCTGGCGCAGCTCATCCATCAGCAGAACCTGGCGCCGGTCACCATCGTCTCGCACTCGCTGGGCGGCAACATCTGCCTGCGCTACACCGGCATCCATCCCGACAAGGTGCGCAGGCTGGTGGCGATCGAAGGCCTCGGCCCGTCGCCCAGGATGATCGCCGAGCGCGGCAACAAGTCGATGACCGACCGCATGACCGCATGGATCGACGAGCAGCGCAAGCTCTCCGGCCGCCTGCCGCGCCGCTATCCGACGATCGAGGACGCCTTCAGGCGCATGCAGGAGGAGAACAAGCATCTCTCGGCGGAGCAGGCGCGGCATCTCACCGAGCAGGGCGTGAACCAGAACGAGGACGGCACCTATAGCTGGAAGTTCGACAACTACGTGCGCGTCAACCCGCCATACGACATGAGCTATTCCCAGATCGAGCAGCTCTGGACGCAGATCACCTGCCCGACGCTGCTGGTCTACGGCAAGGAGAGCTGGGCCTCCAATCCCGAGCGGGACGGCCGGCTGAAGTTCTTCACGACGGCGAAGGTCGTCGAGTTCGAGAATGCCGGCCATTGGGTGCACCACGATCGTCTCGACGCCTTCGTCGAAACGGTGAGAGGGTTCATTGGCTAAGGATCTTCTCTTCCGGACCGCGAGCCTCCGGCTCGCTCGGACTCATGAGCGAGCCGGAAGCTCGCGGTCCGGAAGAACATGAACCTGATCGACGAAATCCGCGCCTGCGCCGTCTGCGCGAAGTCGCTCTCGGCCGGGCCGCGTCCGGTCGTCCAGTTCAGCGCAACCGCGCGGCTGGTGATCATCGGCCAGGCGCCGGGCTCGAAGGTGCACAGGAGCGGCGTGCCCTGGCAGGACGACAGCGGGGACCGGCTGCGCGCCTGGACGGGACTGAGCGACCCGGAGTTCTACGATCCGGCGAAGGTCGCGTTGATGCCGATGGGCTTCTGCTATCCCGGCAAGGGCAAGAGCGGCGACCTGCCGCCACGCCGCGAATGCGCACCGCTGTGGCACGAGCGCATGCTGGCGACGATGCCGGACTGCCGCCTCTTCCTGCTGGTCGGCAGCTATGCGCAGGCGCATTACATCGGGACCGGCAATCTCACGGAAGCGGTGCGAGACTTCCGCACGCACGGGCCGCGCTTTTTCCCGTTGCCGCATCCGTCGTGGCGCAGTGCAATCTGGATCAAGCGCAATCCGTGGTTCGAGACCGACGTGCTGCCGGCGCTGCGCCGGGCGGTGCGGAAGGCGTTGAGAGGGAGCAGCAAATGAAGGCAGCGATCTTCCGCGGCGGCGACATCGTGGTCGATGCGATTCCCGAGCCCAAGCCGGGACAGAATCAGGCGCTGGTGAAGGTGCTGGCCTGCGGCATCTGCGGCTCGGACCTGCACGCCGCCAAGCACGCACACCGCATGGTCGCGGTCAGCCGCCGCATTCCCGGCCGCATCCCGATGGATCTCGACCGCGACGTGGTGATGGGCCACGAGTTCTGCTGCGAGGTGATCGACTACGGGCCGAAGACCGCGAAAAAGTTCGCGCCGGGCACGCGCGTCTGCGCCATGCCGGTGATGCTCGAGGCCGACGGGCCCAAGGGCATGGGCTATTCCAATACCTATATTGGCGGCTATGCCGAGCAGATGCTGCTCGCCGCGCCGCTGATGCTCGAGGTGCCGAACGGCCTGCCGACCGAGCATGCGGCGTTGACCGAGCCGCTGGCGGTGGGCGTGCATGCGGTCGAGAAGGCGATGCTGAAGGGCGACGAGGCGCCGCTGGTGGTGGGCTGCGGCCCGGTCGGCCTCGCGGTGATCGCGGCGCTCCGACTGAAGAACATCCGGCCGATCGTTGCCGCCGACTTCTCGCCCAAGCGCCGCGAGCTGGCGGTGAAGATGGGGGCGGACGTCGTCGTCGACCCGGCGCAGGAGGATCCCTACGCCAAACTCGCAGCGGGCAAGCGGGCCGCGGTGTTCGAATGCGTCGGTGTGCCGGGGCTGATCCAGCAGACCATGGAAAAGGCGCCACGCGACGCCAAGATCATCGTGGTCGGTGTGTGCATGGAGCTCGACACGATCGAGCCGATGTTCGGCATCGTGAAGGAGCTGAACCTCCAGTTCGTGCTGGGCTACACGCCGGAGGAGTTCGCCCGCTCGCTGCACCTGCTGGCCGAAGGCGAGGTCGATGCGCCGTCGCTGATCACCGGCAAGGTCGGCCTCGCCGAGGTGAAGGGCGCGTTCGAGGAGCTGGCCAATCCCGAGCGGCACACCAAGATCCTGGTCGAGCCCTGGCGGTAGGGACCCCGGGCTCATGTTCCCTCTCCGCCATGAAGTGGGGGGAGAGGGTGGGGCCCATTGCGAAGCAATGGGAGGGTGAGGTGGTCGATGTCTCAGAAGCGTCGTGGCTGAGCAGGCAAAAGAAGCCTGACGCCTCACGTTCTCCACGCAAGGCGGGTCCCCTCCCTCTCTAGGGCTATCGCATATGTTATTCCCCGTCGTCCCGAGCGGAGCGAAGCGAAGCCGAGGGACCTCTTTTCGCGGTGCCGAAACAGCTGAAGAACTGGAATCGCGGGAAGAAGATCGCGCTCATAAATCTCGCCAATCCCGATTGGCGCGACCTAAGCGGCGAAATTCACGATTACGGCTAGCGCGGGCGAAAAGAGGTCCATCGGCTTCGCTCGGGACGACGGAAATAGCTAAATGCGATAGCCCTGCCTCCCTCTCCCCGCGCGTATGACGCGCGCGGAGAGGGCTTCGACCCTGTGGATAAGGCCTGCCGAGGGTGAGCCGCCATGGGCAATGGACCCGGGTTTCGGCGGGTGTTTTCAACGGAATCCGCGCGGTCCATTGCCCGTAATAGGAGTTGTGGGCGAGTTGAGGCAGTGTGTCGCCGACGATGTCCGTCGTGTGTCCGACCGTCGATCGGCGGAAGGTGGGTTTTTCGGCGGGGGTGTTTCGGTGGATTCGTGGACTCTTGGCCTCCGATGCCGATGCCATCGGCATCTTGCCGGTCCAGCGTCGAGTGGACTCGGGTGGACCGGGTCCGGTGCAGCAAGAGAAGCAGGGAGAGACGTCAGTGAAGTTCTACAATTCGCGCGGTCCCAATCCGCGCATGGTCCGCATGTTCATGGCCGAGAAGGGGATCGACATTCCCAAGGTCGAGGTCGACCTGCTGGGCGGCGAGAATCGGCGCGAGCCCTATACGGCCAAGGTCAACCCGGCCGGCCAGTGCCCGGCGCTCGAGCTCGACGACGGCACGGTGATCGCCGAGATCACGGCGATCTGCGAGTACCTCGACGAGATCAAGAAGGACACCCCGTCGCTGATCGGCGACACGCCGGCCGAGCGCGCCAACACGCGCATGTGGACGCGCCGCATCGACCTCAACATCGCCGAGCCGGGGACCAATGGCTTCCGCTTTGCCGAGGGCCTGAAGCTGTTTCAGAGCCGCATCCGGTGCATCCCGGAGGCGGCCGACGGGCTGAAAGCCGCCGCGAAGGACAAGCTCGGCTGGCTCGACGGCCTGCTCGGCGGCAAGCCGTTCGTCGGCGGCAACAAGATCAGCATGGCGGACATCCTGTTGTTCGCCTTCGTCGACTTTTTCAACGGCGTGAAGCAGCCGCTCGACCCGGCAAACAAGAACCTCACCGCGTGGTACGAGCGCATGAAAGCGCGACCAAGCGCCGCCGCTTGAGGGGTTTGCCCTTTTTTCGTCGTTTTCAGGG
>JAFEFF010000057.1 GCA_018240745.1 Pseudomonadota bacterium | reverse complement strand
TATCCCAGCAACAAGCTGCGGGCGATCCTCGAACGCACGCGCGGCGTGCCGCTGTTCCAGGAACAGGCGATGCAGATCGCCATCGACGGCGCGGGGTTCAGCCCGGCCAAGGCCGATAAGCTGCGGCGCGCCATGGCGACCTTCCGGCGCTCGGGCACCATCCACAAGCTGAAGGACGACTTCATCAACGGCATGGTCGCCAACGAGTATGAGAGGGATTTCGCCGATCGCTGTTTCAAGCAGATCGAAGGCTTCGGCGAATACGGCTTCCCCGAGAGCCATGCCGCGAGCTTCGCGATCCTGGTCTACGTCTCGTCCTGGGTGAAACAGTACTTCCCCGAAGCCTTCGCCGCGGCCCTGCTCAACTCCCAGCCGATGGGCTTCTACGCGCCCGCCCAACTTGTGCGCGATGCGCGCGAGCACGACGTCGAGGTGCGGCCGCCCGATGTGAATGCCAGCGACTGGGACTGCACGCTCGAGCCCCCCACCCTTCCCTCCCCCGACGGGGGAGGGCTAGGGAGGGGGCGCTGCGCACTCCGCCTCGGTTTTCGGCAGGTCGCCGGCCTCGCCGAAGAGGACATGAAGCGCATGGTCGAACGGCGCGCGACGCCCTATCGCGATCCGGCCGATCTGTGGCGGCGCGGCGGCCTCACCAAGCGGCAGATCCTGGCGCTGGCGCGCGCCGATGCCTTCGCCTCGATGGGCCTCACACGCCGCGACGTGCTGTGGGCGGTGCGCGCCTTCTCCGAAGCCGAACTGCCGCTGCTGGAAGCACGGCCGCACCGCGATCTCGAGCCGCCGGTCAGCCTGCCCAGGCTGACGCTCGGCGAGCAGGTGGTCGACGACTACTCGACCATCTCGATGTCATTGCGGGCCCATCCGCTCCAGTTCCTGCGGCCGACCCTGTGGGAGCGGCGCATGGCCGATTCGAAGAAGCTGCGCGAGGCCGGGACCGGCGACTTCCTGCAGATGGCCGGGCTGGTGCTGGTGCGCCAGCGGCCGGGCACGGCCTCGGGCGTCGTGTTCGTCACCCTGGAGGACGAGTTCGGCATCGCCAACCTCGTGGTCTGGCCGCGCGTGTTCGAAACCTATCGTCGTGTCGTCATGGGCGCGCGCCTGCTCGGAGTCGCCGGCAAGGTCCAGCGCGACGTGCAGGCCGACGGAACCGCCGGCATCGTGATCCATCTCGTCGCCGAGCGGCTGTGGGACTGGTCGGCCGACCTCGATCGCATCGCCGATCTCGACGGCCGCTTCGAATTGCGCATGGGTCGCGGTGACCAGGCTCATTCCTCGACACCCGATCCGCGCGACGAGCCCAGGCCACGCCCTCCTCTCAGGAAGCCATCGGCCAAGCAGCCCTACGACCGCAGCCGCATCCACCTCGACCGGCCGACGATCAAGATCGCCTCACGCGACTTCCACTGACCGTCGTCCCGACCGAAGCCGAGCGAAGCGAGGCGCAGCGGAGGGACCTTCTTTCAACGAACAGGCGGCTTGTCGTGGAGAGAAGGTCCCTCGACTACGCTTCGCTCCGCTCGAGACGACGGGCACTCCGCTCTAACTAAACGCTGGCGTAGACCGCCCGCTCGAAGGCCTCGAACGCCTCGATCGCGCGCGGGTCGTAGAACGGCAGGAGCTGTGTCGCCCACACGCCGGTCACTCTCCGCGCTGGATCGATCCAGTAGTAGGAGTTGGCGAGGCCGCCCCAGGTGAGACTGTTGGCCGAGCGGCGGCCGGGGAAGGCCGTCGGGTTGATCATGAAGGAGAGGCCCCACCTCATCCCGTCGACAAAGTCGAGATCGGCGCTCATGTGCGGCAGCTGGCTCTCGAGCGGCCGGCACAGCACACCCTCGGCCATGTGGTTCCGGCTCATCAGCTTCATGGTCTCGGGCTTCAGAATCGGCCCGCCACCCATGAGCAATGCCGACGTGAACTTCAGGTAGTCGCCGACCGTCGAATAGAGTCCGCCGCCACCCATGTGGAACTCCGGCGTCTGCGGAATCTCGTGCTCCATGACATTGAAGCCGCCGGCCCCGCGCGTGTGCATCTTCGCCTTGCGCAGACGCTGCGCCGGGCCGATCGCGAAGCCGCTGTCGCTCATGCCGAGCGGCGCGAACAGGCGCTCGGTCATGTAGCGGTCGAGCCGCTGGCCGCTCGCCGCCTCGACCATCTTGCCGACCCAGTCGATCGAGATGCCGTACTCCCAGCGCTCGCCCGGCTCGAACAGCAGCGGTGTGGTCAGCGCCGCGTTCTGGCACGAGCCAACCGCGGGGATGCCGGCGGCCTGCCGGTATTTCATGACGTCGGCGTTCCAGGTGTCGTAGCCGAGGCCCGAGGTATGCGTCAGCAGGTGCCGCAGCGTCACCGGCCGCACCGGCTTTCGCGTGATCGCCTTGCCGTCCCTGTCGAAGCCCTCCAGCACGCCCTTGGTGCCGATCTCCGGCACGACCTCGGCTGCCGGCTTGTCCAGCGAGAGCTTGCCGCGTTCGACCAGTTGCATCGCCGCCGCCGCCGTGACCGCCTTGGTCATCGAGGCGATCCAGATCACCGAATCGGGCCGCAGCGCGCCCGCGCCGCCTTCGAAGATCACCCCCTTGTCGGTCGCCGCCGCCGCAGCCACGCCCGGCACCGCGCCCGAGTCGATAGCGTCCTGCAAGGTCTTCGCGATATCCATGTCTCGATCTCTGCTGCAGTGTTCAAATGTCTTTTGGCAACCGGGCGAATGGATCGAGCGCATCCACGCCGAGTCGATCGAAATCCCGCAGATTGTGCGTCAACACGGTCAATCCATGTCGGACGGCTGTCGCGGCGATGAAAAGATCCGGTAGGGCGACGGGCTGCCGGTGCGTCCGCTCGGCAAGGCGAGCAACATGGCGGGCGGTCTCGATATCGATTGGCAGCACGCGCTCGGCAAAGTCGGAAAGGATTGCGGTGACCAGGGCAGCAATCTCTTCGGCCCTCCGCGTCTTGCCCTCGCGACGCAGCTTGTGGCTGCCCGCATCCATCTCGGTGATGCTCATCACCGACAGGTAGAGGCTGGCACCGTTGCGCTCCAACCATGCAATCAGGTCCGGCGCGTTGGCGTGGCGGCGCGCGTCCAGCATCGAGACCACGTTGGTATCAAGCAGGTACACGGGCTACGGCCAGGCTTGCGTCAGCTATTCGACGTCGGTGCCCAGCGGCCGCTCCCGCCACGGCCGATGGACGATCTTGCCGCGCAGAATGCCCATCCGGGCATGATTGGCGATCAGCGCCCCCAGCGTCGGAGCCGAACGGCACCGGGCGCGCCATTCTTCCTCCGACACGATCACTACAGCTTCCTTTCCGTGACGGGTGACTCGTACGGCTTCGCCCGCCAGCGCCCGGCCGATGAGCTTGGAGAAGCCGGCCCGCGCTTCATTGAGAGGATAGGTCTTCATGCGCCAACTGTACAAATCTTACGCAAATTGTACAAGTGCGATCGGCTAGGTGAGCCGCGTCGCCTCATCGATCAATTCCTGGGCGGCGATGTCGAGCAGCTCGTCCTCGGCGGTGCCGTCGAGCACCCGCTCCTTGCCGATCTCGAGCAGCACCGGCACGGCGAGCGGCGAGATGCGGTCGAGCCGGCGGTATTCGATGCGGCCCTTGGCGCGGCGCAGCAGCTCGCCGAGCCGGCGCAGGTCGGCGAGCTGGTGGGCGGCGTCCTGACGCGTGGCGCGCAGCAGGATGTGATCGGGCTCGTGCTTGCGCAGCGCGTCGTAGATCAGGTCGGAGCTGAAGGTGACCTGGCGGCGCGATTTCTCCTCGCCCGGGAAGCGCCGTTCGATCAGCCCGGCGATCACCGCGACGTTGCGGAAGGAGCGCCGCAGCATGGTCGATTCGTCCATCCAGGCCTCGAGGTCGTCGCCCAGCATGTCCTCGTCGAACAATTGGTCGAGCTGCGACCTGGTCGGCGGCCGCAAGCCCCACAGGCCGAGCACGTAATCGGTGGCGACGAAGCCCAGCGGCTTCAAGCCCATGCGCTCCATGCGCCGGGTCAGCAGCATGCCCAGCGTCTGGTGGGCGTTACGGCCCTCGAAGCAGTAGGCGACGATGAACTGCCTGGTGCCGCGCGGAAAACCTTCGATCAGGAGATTGCGCTCGTTCGGCAGGCCTGAGCGCCACTTCTGGATGTCGAGCCACCGCCGCACCTCGGCCGGCAGCTTCGGGTGCCGCGACGGATCCTGCAGGATGCCGCGCACGCGGTTCGCCAGGAACGTCGAGAGCGGCAGGCGTCCGCCGCCGTAGGCCGGCACCTTGGGATCGCCGCCGGTCGCCAGCGAGCACTGCGCCGCCAGCTCCTTCACGCCCTCGAAGCGCAGCAAGCGGCCGGCGAAGACGAAGGTGTCGCCCGGCACCAGCCCCTGGATGAACGCTTCCTCGACCTCGCCCAGCACCGGTCCGCGGCGCAGCCTCACCTTGAGCAGCGGCAATTCGACGATGGTGCCGACGTTCATGCGGAACTGCCGCGCCACCAGCGGCGAAGAGAGCATCCAGCGACCGTCGGGCAGCTTCTTCAGCCGGTGCCAGCGCTCGTAGGCCGCCAACGCGTACCCGCCGGTGGCGACGAAGTCGAAGGTGTCGTCGAAATCCTTCTTCGCCAGGTCGCGATAGGGCCGGGCGCGGCAGACCTCCTGGAAAAAGGCTTCTCTATCGATCGGCTGGGCGCAGGCGGTGCCGATGATGTGCTGGGCCAGCACGTCGAGGCAGGCCGGCCGCGGCGGATCGCCGTCGAGCTCGCGTGCTTCGATGGCTTCGAGCGCGGCAAGCGATTCCAGCACCTCGAAGCGGTTGGCCGGCGCGATCATGGCTCGGCTCGGCTCGTCGAGCCGGTGGTTGGCGCGGCCGATGCGCTGCATCAGCCGGCTGACGCCCTTGGGCGCCCCGATCTGGATGACGAGATCGACGTCGCCCCAGTCGATGCCTAAGTCGAGCGAGCTTGTTGCCACCACGGCGCGAAGCTTGCCGGCCGCCATCGCGGCCTCGACCTTGCGGCGCTGCTCGACCGCCAGCGAGCCGTGATGCAGGCCGATCGCCAGGTTCTCCTCGTTGAGGCGCCACAGATGGTCGAACACCAGCTCGGCCTGCGCCCGCGTGTTGACGAACACGATCGAGGTCTTGTGCTGGCGGATAATGTTGTAGACCTCGGGCACCGCGTGATGGCCCATGTGACCGCCCCACGGCAGGCGCTCCTGGGCATCGACGATCGTCACCTTGGGCGGCGCACCCGGTTCGCCCTGCACGATCTCGACCTGCTCCCCGTCGCGCAGGCGCAGGTAGTCGGCCAGCTCGGGCGGATCGGCAACCGTGGCGGACAGGCCGACGAAGCGCGCCAGCGGCGACACCGCCGCGAGCCGCGCCAGGCACAGCGCCAGGTGATGGCCGCGCTTCGACGTGGCGAAGGAATGCAGCTCGTCGATGATGACGCAGCGGAGGCTGGCAAAGAACTTCTCGGCGTCGGGATAAGACAAGAGGAGCGCCAGCGACTCAGGCGTGGTCATCAGCAGGTCGGGCGGCCGCTCGCGCTGGCGCAGACGCCGGCTCTGCGGCGTGTCGCCGGTGCGGCTCTCGGCGCGCACCGGAAGCTGCATCTCGGCGATCGGCAGCTCCAGGTTGCGCCGGATGTCGGTCGCCAGCGCCTTGAGCGGCGAGATGTAAAGCGTGTGCAGCTCGCCCTTGCCCTTGGCCCAGGCGAGGTCCTTCCCGGCCTGCCGGCGCCCGGTGAGCTCGATCAGCGAGGGCAGAAATCCTGCCAAAGTCTTGCCACCGCCGGTCGGCGCAATCAGCAGCGCGCTCTTGCCTCGCCGCGCGAGGTCGACCAAAGCGAGCTGATGCTGTCGGGGCGTCCAGCCGCGGCCTTCGAACCAGCGGGCAAAAAGGCCCGGCAGCCCCATATCTGCGGCGTAGGATTCCTCCCGTTCAATGACCGACACTCTCGATCCTCGCTCCTGGCTCTATCCGACGCCGCGCGGGCTCTATTGTGAGCCCGGCGACTTCTATGTCGACCCCGCCGTTGCGGTGACCCGCGCCGTCATTACCCACGGCCACGGCGACCACGCCCGGCCCGGCCACCGCAGCGCGCTGGCCACGCCCGAGACGCTGGCGATCATGCGTGCCCGCTTCCAGGACATGCCCGACACGGCGCAACAAGCGCTGAAATACGGCGACAGCGTGAAGATCGGCGATGTCGAGGTGAGCCTGGTGCCGGCCGGCCACATCCTCGGCTCGGCGCAGGTCGTGCTGGAACATAAGGGCCAGCGCATCGTCGTCTCGGGCGACTACAAGCGCCGCCCGGATGCGACCTGCCCTCCGTTCGAGCCGGTGCCGTGCGACGTGTTCATCACCGAGGCGACCTTCGCGCTCCCGGTCTTCCATCACCCCTCCGATGCCGGCGAGATTGGCAAGCTCCTGCGCTCGCTCGAGACCTTTCCCGAGCGCACCCATCTGGTGGGCGTCTATGCGCTGGGCAAGTGCCAGCGGGTGATCAAGCTGCTGCGCGCCGCCGGCTGGGACAAGCGCATCTGGCTGCATGGCGGGCTCCAGTCGATGTGCTCGCTCTACCGGCAGCAGGGCGTCGATCTCGGTGACATCGCCCTGGTGTCCGACGCGATCCTCGAGACCTTCAAGGGCGCGATCGTGCTCTGCCCGCCTTCGGCGCTGTCCGACCGCTGGACGCGCCGCTTCAACGAGCCGATGCCGGCGATGGCCTCGGGCTGGATGGGCGTGCGCGCCCGCGCCCGCCAGCGTGGTGCCGAGCTGCCTCTGGTCATCTCCGACCATGCCGACTGGCCCGAGCTCTGCCAGACGCTAAAGGACGTCGGCGCCGCCAAGGTCTGGGTGACGCACGGCCGCGAAGAAGCGCTGGTCCACATGGCGCGATCGCTCGGGATCGAGGCGGAGGCGCTCCACCTCGCCGGGCGTGAGGAAGAGGAAGGCGAGTCGTGAGGTCGGTGCCCTCATATCCCCTCCCCCGAAGGGGGAGGGCTAGGGTGGGGGATGGCAACAGCACGTGCCCATGGCCGTCCCCCTCCCCGACCCTCCCCCTTCGGGGGAGGGAGTGATGCAGGCCTTCGCCCGCCTGCTCGACGCCCTCTCTTTCCAGCCGGCGCGCAACGCCAAGCTGCGGCTGATCGAGACGTACCTGCGGCAGACGCCCGATCCCGATCGCGGCTGGGCGCTGGCGGCGCTTACGGGCGGGCTCGATTTTCCGGCGGCCAAGCCCGCACTGCTGCGCGGTTTTGGCGAGGACAAGATCGGCGCCGAACTCTGGCATTGGAGCCACGACTATGTCGGCGACCTTGCCGAGACGCTGGCGCTGATCTGGGAGAGCAAGCCCGAGGCCGGGCCGCCGCCCGCTCTCGGCGAGGTGGTCGAGACGCTGCAGCGCGCGACCAAAATGCAGACGCCGGCGATCCTCGAACGCTGGCTCGACTCGCTCGATTCGACCGGCCGCTGGGCGCTGCTGAAGCTCTTGACCGGCGCGCTGCGGGTCGGGGTCTCGGCGCGGCTCGCCAAGCAGGCCGCCGCCAACATCGGCAACCAGCCGGTCGCCGAGGTCGAGGAGGTGTGGCACGCGCTGGCGCCGCCCTATCGGCCGCTGTTCGACTGGCTGACCAGGGACGGCCCCAAGCCCAGCACGAACATGGGCGGCGCGTTCCTGCCGGCAATGCTCGCCAACCCGATCGAGCGCGCCGAGCTCGACACGCTCGATCCCGCGCACTTCCGCGCCGAATGGAAATGGGACGGCATCCGGGTCCAGATCTCCTCCTCCGGGGGCATCAAGCGCCTCTACAGCCGCGCCGGCGAGGACGTGTCGGGTGCCTTTCCCGACATCGTCGACGCCATCGACTTCGAGGGCGTGTTCGACGGCGAGCTGCTGGTGCGGCGCGAGGAGGCGATCGCGCCGTTCAACGACCTGCAGCAGCGGCTGAACCGCAAAGTGGTGACGCCCAGGATGCTGAAGGAACATCCCGCGCACGTCCGCCTGTACGACGCGCTGTGGATCGAGGACGAGGACCTGCGCGGCCTGCCGTTCGACGAGCGCCGCGCCCGGCTCGAGGCATGGATGGCGCTGAAGCCGCGGCCCCGCTTCGACCTCTCGCCGCTGGTCCAGTTCACCGACTGGGCGCATCTCGCGCAGTTGCGCGAGGAGATGCGCAGCGACGGCATCGAAGGCCTCATGCTGAAGCGCGCCGACTCGCCCTATCTCGCCGGCCGGCCGAAAGGCCCGTGGTTCAAGTGGAAGCGCGACCCGCACCTGGTCGACTGCGTGCTGATGTACGCCCAGCGCGGCCACGGCAAGCGCAGCTCGTTCTACTCGGACTACACGTTCGGATGCTGGCGCGACAACGGCAGCGGCGCGCGCGAGCTGGCGCCGGTCGGCAAGGCCTATTTCGGCTTCACCGACGAGGAGCTGCGCTGGCTCGACAAATGGGTGCGCGACCACACGACCAACCGCTTCGGCCCGGTGCGCGAGGTCGAGCCGAAGCTGGTGCTGGAGATCGCCTTCGACGGCATCGCCCGGTCGACCCGCCACAAGTCGGGGGTGGCGATGCGCTTCCCGCGCATCAATCGCATACGGACTGACAAGCCTGCGAGTGAAGCCGACACGGTCGACAACCTGATGCGCCTTGTGCCATCAGGCTCGAATGGCTGACGAGCTTCCCCCACAGACCCACGCTCTGCCGGTCAAGCAGCGCGTGGAACAGGGCCGCGCCCTGCGCGAGCGATGCAAGCGCGGCACGCACGCCGACTGGACCGTGGCCCGCCGTGATCCGATCGAGATCCTGATCGAGCAGGACCGGATGCGCCTGCCGGAGCTGGTGCCGCTGCGCTACGCCCGCATGAAAGCCTCGCCCTTCGCTTTCCTGCGCGGATCGGCAAAGGTGATGGCCACCGATCTCGCGCGCACGCCGTCGAACGGGCTCAGGGTGCAGGCCGCCGGCGACTGCCATTGCCTCAACTTCGGCGGCTTCGCCACGCCCGAACGGCGGCTCTCCTTCGACATCAACGATTTCGACGAGACCGCCGTCGCGCCGTGGGAATGGGACGTGAAGCGCCTCGCCACCAGTTTCGTCGTCGCGACGGCGCAGGACTTCGACAAGGCGACGCGGCTCGGTCTCGCCCGGACCGTCGCCCGAGCCTACCGCGAGCAGATGGCCGCGATCGCCACGGCGCCGGTCCTCGAGACCTGGTATCGCGTGCTCGACATCGACGACGACAAGGTCGCCGACTCGATCGGCCTCGACCCGGCGGTGGCCCGCAAGGCCGACCGCGCGCTGAAGCATCGGCCGATACTGATCGACATCCGGCACAGCGGAGGCGCCGATCCGAGGCTCGAGGACAAGCTGCCCGACCTCTTCCATCCGAAAGCGGACGAGTGGCCGGACTTCCTGCGCGGCGTGGAGGCCATGCTCGAGCAGTACAAGCAGTCGCTGCTTCCCGAGCGCCGCGCCCTGATCGAGCGCTACCGCTTCGCCGATGCCGCCTACAAGGTGGTCGGCGTCGGCTCGGTCGGCACGCTGTGCGGCGTGATGCTGATGGTGTCGGGCAACGGCGAGACCCTGCAGCTGCAGTTCAAGGAGGCCGATGCTTCGGCGCTCGAGGCGTTCAATGCCCCCAGCCCCTACACCAATCATGGCGAACGGGTGGTGCGCGGCCAGCGGCTGCTGCAGGCCGCCTCGGACATCCTGCTGGGCTTCGGCGTGGGCCCGCGCGGCAAGGATTTCTATGTCCGCCAGTTGCGCGACGCCAAGGTCAAGCCGGTGCTGGACAACCTGCCGGTCCGCAACTTCCGCCGCTATGCCCGGACCTGCGGCGAGGTGCTGGCGCGGGCCCATGCCCGCTCGGCCGATGCGGTCGTGCTGTCGGCCTATCTCGGCAATGGCCCCACTTTCGGCGAGGCCATCGGCCAGTTTGCGCTCGGCTATGCCAAGCAGACCGAGTCGGACCACGCCGCGCTGGTCTCTGCAATACGATCGGGCCGGCTGCCGGCCGAGCCGCGAGATTCGTAGCCACGCTCCTTGTCCCTCGAGTGATGACCGGCTATATCACTAGTGATGGCGACCACACGCAAGTCCGCGCACGCCGCAAGCGTACGCCGATACCGGGAACGGATGCGCGCCCAAGGCCTTCGGCAGGTGAGCCTATGGCTTTATGACCGGTCCGACCCGCTGTTCCGGCGGGAGTGCCGGCGGCAATCGCTGATCGCGGCGCGGGCGAAGAGTAGCGGCGACATCGATTCCGTGCTCGATCAGGCGCTGGCCGAGATTGACGACTGGACGGCTTGAGACGCGGGGACGTCATCACCGTCGCCCTGCAAGGCGACTTTGGCAAACCGCGGCCGGCGGTGATTGTGCAGTCCGACGCGTTCAACGAATCGCATGCGACCATCACCGTTGTCCCCATTACCAGTACAGTCATTCCTGCCCCGCTCTTCCGCATTACGGTGGACCCGTCGCCCGCGAACGGCTTACGGCGGGTCTCGCAGGTGATGGTCGACAAGATCGTTACCGTGCGACGAGAGCGTGTCGGGAAGGCCGTTGGCGCCTTGGACAGCGACACCATGGCGCGGGTCGGCCGTTCAATCGCTCTGTGGCTCGAACTCGGCTAGATGGACCGACCTCCCTCTTCGGGGGGTCGAAAACATCATGAATCGATACTAGATTACAGGGGCAATGATCGATCCGTTTGGCCGCCACATCACTTACCTGCGCGTCTCGGTGACGGATCGCTGCGACTTCCGCTGCGTCTACTGCATGGCCGAGGACATGACCTTCCTGCCCAAGGCCGAGGTGCTGTCGCTCGAGGAGCTGGAGCGGCTGTGCAGCGCCTTCATAAGGCGCGGCGTCAGGAAGCTGCGTCTCACCGGCGGCGAGCCGCTGGTGCGCAAGAACGTCATGAGCCTGATCCGCGGGCTCGGCCGGCACCTCGACAGCGGCGCGCTCGACGAGCTGACGCTGACCACCAACGGCAGCCAGCTCGCCAGATACGCGCGGGAGCTCGCCGATGTCGGCGTGAAGCGCGTGAACGTGTCGGTCGACACGCTCGACAAGGACAAGTTCCGCCAGATCACGCGCTGGGGCGACCTCGACCAGGTGATGCGCGGCCTCGATGCGGCGCAGGACGCCGGCCTGCACGTCAAGATCAACGCGGTGGCGCTGCGCGGCGTCAACGACACGGAATTCGAGCCGCTGATCCGCTGGAGCCACGGCCGCGGCATGGACCTGGTGTTCATCGAGGTCATGCCGATGGGCGAGCTGGGAGGCGACGCGCGGCTCGACCAGTACCTGCCGCTGTCGATGGTGCGAGCGGGCATTGCGCAGCACTTCACGCTGACCGATAGCGACTATCGCACCGGCGGGCCGGCGCGCTACTTCACGGTCGGCGAGACCGGCGGGCGGCTGGGCTTCATCACGCCGCTCACCCATAATTTCTGCGAGAGCTGCAACCGCGTGCGGCTGACCTGCACCGGCACGCTCTACATGTGCCTCGGCCAGGAGGATGCCGCCGACCTGCGGGCGCCGCTGCGCGCCTCCGAGAGCGACGAGCTGCTCGATAAGGCCATCACCGAGGCGATCGCCCGCAAGCCCAAGGGCCACGACTTCATCATCGATCGCCGCCACACCGCCCCGGCCGTGCGCCGGCACATGAGCGTCACCGGGGGATAAGGCTGTGGAAAACCGCTGTATGAAAGCGGCTTGATGGGCAATGGACCGTGCAATCTGGACACGAATGCTCGGCATTCGTCGAAGCCATTGCCCATTATAGGTATTTGATCCCGCCCTCGCGCAGTGTGGCGTCCATGACGACGCCGTTCGCCTTTCACCAAAGACAAGTTGCCGGAAGCCGGTGGCATTGCGCCCCTCGGAGGGAGAGGATGCGGGCAGATTGGCAGGAATCGCCTAAAACGCTGGCCTGCTTGCACCGGGTGGCTGCCACGATGACCGGCAGCGGCTGGCACTCGTTCGTCGATCTTTGCTGGGAGCGCGGCACTCCAGTGCCGCTCTTCCTTTACCCGGCGCTCGAGAATGCCGTTTTTGCGCCGTTTAGGTTCCGTTTTCGACCGTTTATCGGCGGGCGCGATAGCGAAGAAATGCCGTCGTTGCGGGCTTTTTGGGCACGGGTACTCGCCAGCACCGTTAGAAAACGGCGAAAACGGTCGAAACGGCGGGGAAGAGCGGCACTGGAGTGCCGCGCTCCCGGCAAAGAGACTCTAGGCGCTGGCCGGACCCGCCGGTCCGACCGCGCTCTTGACCTTCGCCCGCCGCACCGCCTCGCGGTGGGAGATGTACATGGCGCTGGCGAAGATCACCGCGGCGCCCACGAAGGTCCAGACATCGGGCTGCTGGAAGAACAGGAAGTAGCCCAGCAGCGCGTTCCACAGGAGCGACAGGAAGCCGATCGGCTGCAGCAGGGTGATGTCGGCGAGCTGGTAGCCGTTCTGCTGGCACATGTGGCCGAGGGTGCCGCACAGGCCGGCGGCGACGAACCACAGGAGGTCGGCCCATTGCGGCGTCTGCCAGAACCACAGCGCGACCGGGAACGCGGCCAGCGAGATGGTGATGTTCTGCCAGACCACGATGGTGGGAGCCGATTCGGTACGGGCCAGCCCCTTGGAGATCAGGTTGGAGGCCGAGAAGATCGGCGTCGAGATCAGGATCACGATCGCGCCCAGGCCGAGGTCGCCGATGCCCGGGCGGATGATGATCATGGCGCCGGCGAAGCCGACTGCGACGGCGATCCAGCGGCGCAGGCGAACGTCCTCGCCGAGGAACAGCGCGGCGCCGATCGTGACGAAGATCGGACCGGTGAAGCCGAGCGCGGTGATGCTGGCGAGCGTGGTGAGCGGCAGGCCGATGAACCACAGGAACATGCCGCAGGCATGGATGCCGCCGCGGAACAGGTGCAGCGGCAGCCGGTGCGTGCGCATGGTGCGATGAGCGCCCAGCCGCAGCACGATCGGCACCAGGAACAGCGTGCCGAAGAGGTAGCGCAGGAACGCCATCACGAAAGGATTGAGATGCTGCGCCGGGATCAGCGTAAAGACGTTGAGCAGCGCGAACAGGATGCCCGCCAGGCCCGACCAGAGAATGCCACGCAGGTTGGGCGGCAAAGCCTGCCAGCGGACGACGAGAGCACTCACGCGCGGACTATGTCACAGCGACTGCAGAGGCGCACAGCACTCCGACATGAGATTTTCGAGAAGCGGTCAGTTCCCGACGGCAGCAGCGGTTGCGGCTGCCGGCGGCATGGACGGCGCCACATCCTCGCCGCGCAGGTGCGCGACGCGTGCGACCATGTCCTCGATATACGGGTCGTGGATGCCGAGCGCACGGGCGTGGACGGCGGTGTTGGCGAGGTAGTCGCGGCAGGCGCCGCGCCGGCCCTCGGCGAAGGCGATGTGATGCGCCTGCTTCTCGATCGGCAGGTCGCCGCAATACTGGCAGTGGGCGGAGTCGACCTCGAAGGTCACCGCCGTCACCGTGCGGCCGTCGCGCAGCGTCGCCGGCACCCATTCCGGCCGGTAGAAGCCCGCCAGCATCTCGCGGTTCCACAGGATCGCGAGCTCGCTCCGCACCTGGTGCGGCGCCAGCCGATAGGCCATGCCCTCGCACGCTCCGCCGCGCTCCAACGCCAGCATCAGGCCGGGCAGCTCGGGTGTGCCGCGGCCGAGCGGCGTCCAGAAGCAGAAGGAGCGATGCCAGCCCTGGACCTGGCAGGCCGAGGCCTCGGCATATTCCAGCGCCGGGTTCCACATCAGCGAGCCGTAGGCGAACACCCACGCCTCCTCGCCTGGAGCATAGCGCGCCAGCGCCTGCTCGAGGCTTGCCGCGCGCTCCTCGGCGGTCAGGAAGAAATCGTAGCCGGCATTGCGGGCATCCTGGACGATCTGCTCGATCCGCTCGGCCGTCAGCTCTTCACGCTTAAGCAACGCCTGGCTCCGCTACTTGCCGTAGACGATCGACATGGTTTCGGCCACGCAGGCCGGCTTCTCCTGACCCTCGATCTCGATGGTCATCTCGTTGGTGAGACGCACGCCGCCGCCTTTCATCTCGTCGGCCGCAATCAGCTTGGCACGCGCCCGCACCCGCGAGCCCGCCGGCACCGGGTTGGTGAAGCGCACCTTGTTGCAGCCGTAGTTGATGCCGTTGCGCACGTTGTTGATGTGGCTGATCTGGTGGTTGAGCATCGGCAGCAGCGACAGGGTCAGGAAGCCGTGGGCGATCGTCTTGCCGCCCGGCATGTCCTTCTTCGCGCGCTCGACATCCACGTGGATCCACTGATGGTCGCCGGTCGCCTCCGCGAACTGGTTGATTCTCTCCTGGGTGATCTCGACCCAGTCACTCACACCGATCTCCTGCCCCACGTACTTGTGCATTTCATTGGGGTGCGCGAACTCTCGCCTGGCCATTCCCTACCTCTGAAAGTTTTCAGCCGCGATCGTGCAACGATATCACAATATCGGCGTGTCGCGTCCGGTTCCACCACCCATCCCGATCTCGCGTCCTGTTTGTATCGTCGCCGGGATTTGCTCATCATGCGACCGACAAAAATGCACAGGAGAACACGCCTTGGCCTATGAAACCGTGCTCTACGAGGTCGCCGACCGCCTTTGCACCATCACCTTGAATCGGCCGGAGAAATTGAACGCCTGGACACGCCAGATGCATCTCGACCTCAAGGACGCAATGCAAAAAGCCGGAGCCGACGAGGAAATCCGGGCGATCGTCCTGACCGGTGCAGGGCGCGGGTTCTGCGCGGGAGCGGACATGGGCGGCCTGCAGGCGATCGGCGCCGGCGCCCCGGCCGGCGACCGCGGCGCCACGGCCGGCGGCGACGTGGCGGGCGGCAGCACGCTGGCCGAGTTTCGGATGCCGTACTCCTACTTCCCGGCGATCCCGAAGTTCATCATCGCCGCCATCAATGGGCCGGCGGCGGGCCTGGGGTTCGTCATCCCGCTCTATGCCGACCTGCGCTTCGCGGGCGAATCGGCGGTGTTCACCACGGCCTTCGCCCAACGCGGCCTGATCGCCGAGCACGGTGTGAGCTGGCTGCTGCCACGGCTGGTCGGCCTGCCGGCGGCGCTCGATCTGCTCTGCTCCGCCCGCAAGTTCCGCGCTCCCGAGGCGCTGTCGCTCGGCCTGGTGAACCGCGTGATCCCCGACGACAAGCTGATGGCCGAGACCCGAGCCTATGCCCGGCTGCTCGCCGACACCGTCTCGCCGCGGTCGGTGGCGGTGATGAAGCGGCAGATCTGGGAGGCGCAATTCCAGACGCTCGCCGAGGCGACGGTGCAGGCCAACCACGAGATGGAGCTCTCGTTCCAGACCGCCGATTTCAAGGAGGGCGTTGCCCACTTCCTCGAGAAGCGTGCGGCGCGGTTCACGGGACGGTAGCGAGGACTACTTCCGCAGGAATGCCGAGGATCGGCCTGGCGAAGGTCGAAGGTCAGGAGCTGCGCCCACGCGCCGAAGCATCAGCGCGCCGGAGCGCCAGATTGCGCCTGCCAGCGCCATCGCAATCGATCGTGGCAACCATGGCGTGTCAGCATGCCTGCGATTTCTCGTGCCATCAGACGTTGGACGCCAGGTTCGCGATGCTTGGTGGGATTCCCCACATCGCGCCGACCAAACTGTTGACAAGCTGTGTCCGAGAGTAGATCACGGCCGCTGGCGACCGCCTCTCCGGCCGCGGGTTCTCGCTCTTAACGACACTCGCTGCAGCCGTTGTCGCCATTGCGGCCTTCGCGTATCGGCCGGACCTCGGGAGCGGTGTCGCTCTTGATATCAAGCGTGCCGCGTCAGTCGAAAATTCAGCGTTCCAGCAGTTGGCCGACCAATGGTCGTCAAGCCGCTCGCAGTGCTTCTGCAGCGCTGGCCGAGCGCCCCGACGACAGAGGAGGTGAAGAGTGTCCACCAACTCCGAAGCCCAGACCTTCGTGCCGGAGAACCGGCCAATCTCACAACTGAACCGGCCAACTCGGGACCTGATACTCGCGGCGCGCCGCGAACGCGGCCTGGTGCTGCGCGCCTCGATCGCAAGCCTTGTGCACAAGGTGGCGCTTGCGTTCGCAGGTCATCGAAAGCG
>JAFEFF010000056.1 GCA_018240745.1 Pseudomonadota bacterium | reverse complement strand
TGGCAGCCCAACTCGGTGGCGTTCTGGGACAATCGCTGCGCCCAGCATCATGCGATGTTCGACTACCACGGCCATCGCCGTTACGGCCATCGCGTGACGGTGTGCGGCGACAAGCCGTTCTATCGCGCCAACTGACATGCGCCGACGCTGGTTCCTCGGCGCGGCCCTGGCCGGTCCATTGGCCGCGCCCCTCGCGGCGCGCGCCGACGCCTATCCGAACAAGCCGATCCGCGTGATCCTGCCCGGGCCGGCCGGCGGCCTGATCGACGTCGGCAGCCGCGCCGTGTCCGACGCCCTGCAGCGCGAGCTCGGGCAGACCTGGCTGATCGATCCCCGGCCGGGCGGCAGCGGCATCGTCGGCGCGCAGATGATGCTCGGCGCGCCACCCGACGGCTACACGCTGTACCAGACGGTGTCGGGCCACGTGGCCCTGAGCTACCTGATGAAGACGCCGTTCGACGTGATCGCCGACTTCCAGCCGATCGCCATGATCGGCGTCAGCACGGCGATCGTCTGCGCCCCGCCCCAATCGCCAGCCAGCGACATCGCGGGCTTCGTGGCGCACGCGAAGAAGAATCCCGGCAAGCTCAACTACCTGAACTCCGGCAACGGCACGAGCACCCACCTGGTGCCCGAGCAGCTCAAGCTCAAGTTCGGCATCGACGTGACCTCGATCAGCTACAAGGGTCTGCCGCCCGGCGTGCAGGACCTGCTGGCGAACCGCCTCGACCTCGCGGTGGTCAGCACCTCGCTGGTCATGTCGCACGTCAAGGCCGGCCGGCTGAAGGCGCTGGCCGTGATCGGCCCCACGCGCCTCGACGAGTTGCCCCAGGTCGCGACCATGACCGAGCAGGGCGCCGGCGACGCCGAGGTCCGCTCGTGGCTGCCGCTCTACGGCCAGCGCGCCCTGCCGCGCGCCATCGTCGACCGGGTGAACGCAGCGATGGCCGCCGCCCTCGCCGATCGCGAGACACAGGCCCGCCTGGCGGGCGCGTACATCACGGCCGCACCGATGACGCCCGAGCAGGTCGGCGCGGCGATGCAGAAAGAGCATGACCGGCTGGGCAAGCTGATCCAGCAGCTTGGCATCAAGGCGGACGGCGCTTCCTAGTCTTTCAGGGCCGCGCCGGTTGACGGCTCGTCCTCCTCCTTCGCACTATGCATGCAACCGCGGTCGTGCGGAGCCGAGGGAGGAGCGTGTCATGCCTGGCGTCCTGTCCGAGTTCGCGTTCAGTCGTGTGGTGTGGCGTCTGATGAGCGTGTTGGCGCTGCTGGTCGCGCCGGTCGGCGCGGGCTGGGCCCAGAAGCAGGGCGGCGTGCTCCGCGTCGAGCATCGCGACAGCCCGTTCAGCATGTCGATCCACGAGGAAGGCACCATCTCGGTCGTGATGCCGATGATGGGCGTGTTCAACAACCTCGTCGTGTTCGACCCCAAGGCCAAGCAGAACGGCCTCGACAACATCCAGCCCGATCTCGCCACCAGGTGGACGTGGAGCGAGGACGGCAAGACGCTCAGCTTCGCGCTGCGCGAGGGCGTGACCTGGCACGACGGCAAGCCGTTCACCGCGGCCGACGTCAAATGCACCTTCGACCTGCTGGGCGGCCGGGCGAAGGAGAACTTCAAGGTGAACTTCCGCAAGGGCTGGTACGCCAATATCGAGAGCGTCTCGACCAACGGCGACCATGAGGCGGTCTTCCATCTGAAGGCGCCGCAGCCCGCGCTGCTCGCCTTGCTCGCTTCGGGATTCACGCCGGTCTATCCCTGTCACGTCCCGCCCGCCGAGATGCGGCGCGCGCCGATCGGCACCGGGCCATTCAAGTTCGTCGAGTACAAGGCGAACCAGACCGTCAAGGTCGCGCGCAACCCGAACTACTGGAAGAAGGGCCGGCCCTACCTCGACGGCATCGAGTACACGGTCATCCCCAACCGCTCGACGGCGATGTTGTCGTTCGTCTCCGGCAAGTTCGACATGACCTTCCCGTTCGAGGTCACCGTCCCGCTGGTCAAGGACATCAAGGAGCAGATGCCGACGGCGCAGTGCGAGATTGCGCCGATGAACGTGGCCGCCAACCTCCTGATGAACCCGGTGCCGCCGTTCGACGACATCGAGGTCCGCCGCGCCGTCGCCATGACGCTCGACCGCAAGGCCTTCATCGACATCATGACCCAGGGCCAGGGCGACGCGGGCGGTGCGATGCTGCCGATTCCGGCCGGCCGCTGGGGCCTGCCGGACGAGATGCTGCGCGACTTGCCGGGTTTCGACCCCGACGTCGCCGGGAGCCGCGAGAAGGCGCGCAGGATCATGGAGTCGAAGGGCTACGGCCCGAACAAGACGATCAAGCTCAAGCTCGCCTCGCGCAACCTGCCGACCTATCGCGACGCGGCGGTGATCCTGATCAGCCAGCTCAAGGAGATCTACATCGACGCCGAGATGCAGCTGGTCGAGACGGCGCAATGGGTGCCCAAGCTGATCCGCCGGGATTATCAGTTCGGTCTCAGCCAGGTCGGCAACGGCGTCGACGATCCGGACCAGAACTACCCGGAGAACTACGCCTGCGGTTCGCGCACCTACATGGACTACTGCAACAAGGAGGTCGACAGCCTGATCGCCCGGCAGTCGGCCGAGCGCGACCAGGAGCAGCGCAAGAAGATCGCCTGGGAGATCGACCGCAAGCTGACCAACGAGGCGGTGCGGCCGATGCTCTACTACATGCGCGGCGGCACCTGCTGGCGGCCCGAGGTCAAGGGCCTGACGATCCAGGTGAACAGCATCTACAACAACTGGCGCATGGACGAGGTCTGGCTCGACAGGTGACGCTTGCCAAGGAGGCGGCGCATCCCCAATTCTGCGGGCATGACCGCCGCCTCCTACAGCCTTCTGCCCCACCGCAGCGTGATCGCCGTCGGCGGGCAGGACCGGGCCGAATTCCTGCAGGGCCTGATCTCCAACGACACCAAGAAGGTCGGGCCGGGCCAGCCGATCTGGGCGGCGCTGCTGACCCCGCAGGGCCGCTTCCTCAACGACATGTTCGTGGTCGAGGACGATGCGGGCACGTTCCTGCTCGAGACCGAGCGCGAGCGCGCGCCGGCGTTGGCCAAGAAGCTGAAGATGTACACGCTGCGGTCCAAGGTCACGGTCGAGGATCGCAGCGACGCGATGGAAGTCGCGGTCGTGTTCGGGCCGGGCGCGGACAAGGTCGTGCCGGTCGCCGGCGCCACGGCGTTCGTCGACCCGCGCCTGCCGGAGCTTGGCGTGCGCGTGCTGGCGCCGGTCGGCCAGGCGGCCAGGCTGCTTGGCTTGGGCGAGGCGCCGGTCACCGAATACGAGGCGCTGCGGCTCAGGCTCGGCGTGCCCGACGGCAGCCGCGACCTGCGGGTCGAGAAGGCGCTGCTGCTCGAGAGCGGCTTCGACGAGCTGCACGGCGTCGATTGGCAGAAAGGCTGCTACATGGGCCAGGAGCTGACGGCGCGCACCAAGTATCGCGGACTGATCAAGCGCCGGCTGTTCCCGGTGAAGGTCGAGGGCGCGCTGCCGCCGCCTGGCTCGCCGGTCGAGCGCGACGGCCGCGAGGTCGGCGAGATTCGCTCGGGTCTCGGCGATCGCGCGATCGCCATGCTGCAGCTCGAGGCGGCACGCGCGCCACTGTCGTCGGCCGGCGCGAAGATCGTCGCCGAGGTGCCCGACTGGATGCGCTTGCCGGAGAGCGCCGGCTGAGACTCGGCACGGTATTTGCGTCGCGCGCGATACAAAAGAGTTGCGTGCGGAAACAGACAATGAGGAGTGTCTCGCCTAGAACCGCATGCATGTGGCGCTGCATCTTTCGCGTGGCTGCTTGCACATCCGTGCTGCTGTTCTCCGTATCCGTCCATGCGCAGCGCGCGGGCAACACCGAAGCCTTCAGGCAGGCCTTCCAGGAAACGCTAGAGAAGCCGACCGACGCGCCCACCTTGCTGCGCTATGCGCGGCTTGCCGTCGAAGTCGGCGACCTCGAGGCCGCGGTGTCGGCCTACGAGCGCTTCCTCATGATCGACGGCGACCAGCCGCGCGTCCGCTACGAGCTCGGCGTGCTCTATTACCGGCTGCGCTCCTACGAGGCCGCCCGCGCCTACTTCGAATCGGCGCGCGCCTCGTCCAAGGCCGCGACCGACGTCAAGGCCGGCGCCGGCGAATATCTCGCCGAGATCGACCGGATGACCGGCAAGTCGCGCTTCAGCGGCGATGTGTTGGTCGGCCTGCGCTACTCGGACAACGCCAACGACGCCAACACGGGCACGCTGCGCTTCTTCGGCTCGAACGTCCTGCCCAACCCGACCTTCTCCCAGCGCCCCGACTGGGCCGCCGTGGCGGCCGCCCAGCTCCACCACCGCTACGACTTCGGCCGCCAGGACAGCGGCACGCTCGAGAGCGACCTCACCATCTACAGCTCGCGGCAGTTCCAGGTCAGCGAGGCCAACACGCTGCTGTTCGACCTGACGACCGGCCCACGCAGCCAGCCGTTCGAGGGCGCCTTCAAGGACGTCACCCTGAAGCCCTTCGTCACCGGCCGTTACGTCTCGGTGCACGACCAGCCGACCTACTGGTCGTGGGGCGCCGGCACCGAGGCGACCGCCCTGGTGCGCGACTGGCTCAAGGCGTCGGTCGTGGTGCTGGGCCGCCGCCGCGAGTTCATCGACAACGCCGATGCGCCCAGCAACAGCCGCAGCTCGGGCACCGACGCCGCCACCGGCCTGCAACTGCAGGCCGAGATCAGTCCCGACATCCTGCTGACGCTGGGGCTCGGCTTCACGCGCTACATCGCGGCGATACCGTCGGAGAGCTACCGCGAGCTGGCCTACGGTGGCTCGCTGTCGTTCCGCTTCTCCGATCCGGTCGGGCTGAACGGCCGCAAGTGGTACCTGACCGCCAATGCCGGCGGCGCGGCCGCTGGCTACGATGCGGCCGACCCGACGATCGATCCCGCGGTCACACGCCAGCAGGCCGATCTCAATCTCGGCCTGCTGCTGGCGGTACCGCTCGACGAGCGCTTCACGCTGGTCGGCCAGACGACCTATTTCCAGCGCACCGCGCCGATCAGCAACTACGCATTCCAGGCCTTCAACGCCCTGCTGGGCGTGAGCTGGCGGTTCTAGGGAGTGGCCCGATGTCCCTGTTGCTTCGGATTGCCCTCCTCCTGGTGGGCTTTGCCGTGCCGGCGATGGCGCAGACCGTCGGCGTCACCTCGGCGGCCAGCGGCGAGCCGCGCGGCACGCCGCCGGCACAGAACGAGCGCATCCTGCGCGTCGGCATCGACGTTTTCGCCAACGAGCGCGTGCGCACCGGCGCCAACGACCGCGCGCACCTGGTGTTCAACGACGGCTCGGCGCTGTCGGTCGGCGTCAACAGCGAGATCACGATCGACCGCTTCGTCTACGATCCGACCACCCGCCAGGGCGATCTCCAGATGACCGCGGCGCGCGGCGCCTTCCGCTTCGTCGGCGGCGCGATCAGCAAGAAGGCCGAGGTCAAGGTCACCACACCCGCGGGCAACATCGGCATCCGCGGCGGCATCGTCACCATCTCGATCGGCAACGACGGCTCGGCGACGGTCACCTTCCTGTATGGCGACTATGCGTCGGTCACCAATGCAGGCGGCAGCCAGCGCGCCACGCGCGCCGGCTCGCAGATCTTCGTGCCCTACAACGGCGCGCCGTTCCCGCCGGTCGTCCTGCCGCCCGGCAGCCTGCAGGCCTATCTCGGCCTGTTCGAGCAGCAGCAGGGCACCGGCAACGCGGTCAGCCCCGGCGACCAGGCCCAGCTCGACGCCCTGCTGGCGGCACTCAACAACGTCGTCCTGCCGCGAACCGGAACGGGGCCGGGCCTGCAGAGCTGGCTGACTTACCTGCAACTGCTGTCGATGCAGGCGATCACGACCACCAACGCCAACCGCACCTCGGGCCAGCCCGGACCTGTCAGCAGCCCACCACCGCAGAGTCAAGGGAGCGGCGGCAACAGCATTGGCGGCGGCGGATGCGGAACCGATTGCTGACGAGCAATCGGCAGGGCTCAAGTACGCGCGCGACCGAGTGCTGAAATATCGCGAGAAAATGCCTGATGTAACCGTTACCGGCCCGTTACGTAACGCACGACAGTTACAGTTACAGAGAGAGGAACAGGGACAGTCAGCCGAATCAGCGTTGGCGCCGGCACCTGCCCATCCGCACAGCAATCCGGCGCATGCCGCTGTGTCGCATCACGGGGCAAGCACCGATACCGGCAAACTCGAGACCGAATAGGACCGCTCTGGCGAAGCGCAGGCGGCCGGCCTAAGGTCCCGGTTTGGAATTTGCACGCCCTGGAGGCAGGCCTTGAAGCTGATCAATCCCAACCCGTTCACGACGCGCCCGGAGATCACCGGCACGTTCGGCGTCGTCACCTCGACGCACTGGATCGCAACCGCCGTCGGGATGGGCATCCTGGAGCGCGGCGGCAACGCTTTCGACGCGGCGGTCGCCACCGCCTTCACCCTGCAGGTGGTCGAGCCGCATCTTTGCGGCCCTGGCGGTGACGTGCCGCTGATCTTCCACTCGGTCAAGAAGGGCAAGACCGAGATCATGTGCGGCCAGGGCGTGATGCCGGCGCTGGCGACCATCGACCATTTCCGGAAGCTCGGCCTCGACCTGATCCCCGGCACCGGCCTGCTGCCGGCCGCGGTGCCCGGCACGTTCGACGCCTACATGGTGATGCTGCGCGACTACGGCACGAAGAGCCTCGCCGACGTGCTGGCGCCGGCGATCGGCTACCTGATGAACGGGCATCCGATCGTCGAGCGCGCCTCCGCCACCATCGACACGGTGCAGGAAAACTTCCGCGACAACTGGCCGACCTCGGCCGCGGTCTACCTGCCCGGCAACAAGGTGCCGGCGCCGGGTTCGCTGTTCGCCAATCCGGCGGTCGGCAACACCTACCTGCGCATCATCAAGGAAGCCGAGGCGGGCGGCGGCAGCCGTGAGGCGGTGCTCGAGCGCGCCCGCAAGATCTGGAGCCAGGGCTTCGTCGCCGAGGCGATCGATCGCTTCTACACCCACGAAGAGCTGATGGACGTCTCGGGCAAGCGCCACAAGGGCCTGCTGCGCGGCGACGACATGGCGAAGTGGCAGGCGACCATCGAGGAGCCGCTCAGCTACGACTACGGTCGCTACACCGTGTTCAAGGCGGGCCCGTGGGCGCAGAGCCCGGTCACGCTGCAGCAGCTCGCGCTTCTCAAGGGCTTCAACCTCGACGGCGCCGATCCGACGTCTGCCGACTTCATCCACACCGTCGTCGAGGCGAGCAAGCTCGCCTTCGCCGACCGCGAGGCATTCTACGGCGATCCCAAGTTCGTCGACGTGCCGATGCAGACCCTGCTGTCGGACGCCTACAACGCCGACCGCCGCAAGCTGATCGATCCGGCCAGGGCCTCGCTCGAGCAGCGGCCGGGCAAGGTCGAGGGCTATGGTGGCGTGATCCGACTGCGCAAGGCCGACGGCGCGCGCGCCGCGGTCGCGGCGAGCGGCGCCGGCGAGCCTACGGTCGGCCGCATGGGGCAAATGAGCGGCGACACGGTGCATTTCGACATCGTCGACAGGGACGGCAACATGGTCTCGGCCACGCCGTCGGGCGGGTGGCTGCACGGCTCGCCGGTGGTTCCCGAGCTCGGCTTCCCGGTAGGCACGCGCGGCCAGATCTGCTGGCTCGAGGAAGGCCAGCCCTCGTCGCTGGCGCCGGGCAAGCGGCCGCGCACGACGCTCACCCCGACCCTCGCCCATCGCGATGGCCAGCCGTACATGTGCTGGGGCTCGCCGGGCGGCGACCAGCAGGAGCAGTGGATCACGCAGCTGTTCCTGCGCCACGTCCATTGCGGCATGAACCTGCAGGAGGCGATCGACGCGCCGGCCTGGCACAGCGAGCACTTCCCCTCCTCCTTCTGGCCGCGCACCGCCCGCCCGGGCGTGCTGGTGCTGGAGGGCCGGGTGCCGAAGGAGACGGTCCAGGAACTGCGCAAGCGCGGCCACGAGGTCGAGATGAACGACGACTGGTCCGAGGGCCGCCTGACCGCCGCGTCGCGCGAGGATCCGTGGCGCAAGGCGGCCGCCAACCCGCGCGGCATGCAGGGCTACGCGGCCGGACGATGAGCATTCTTGTGCTGGGGGCGCGCCACTCCAGCGGCGCGTCCTTGCTCGTTGCGACGGAGATCGCGCCACTGGAGTGGCGCGCCCCCAGCACATGACCTGGTCGATCATCTACCGCGAGCGCGACAGCGGGCGCATCGCGATCGCGGTCGCGACCAAGTTCTTCGCCGTGGGCGCGCGGGTGCCCCACATCCTGCCGCGCAAGGGAGCGGTCGCCACCCAGGCGCTGCTCAACCCGCTCTACGGACCCGACGGGCTGCAACTGATTCGCGCCGGCGTCGATGCGGCCGACGTCGTGCGGATCCTGACGGCGCGCGATCCCGGCCAGGCACATCGCCAGCTCCACGTCCTGGGCGCCGACGGCCGTTTCGCGGCCCACACCGGAGGATCGTGCGTGCCGTGGTGCGGGCATTGGCTCGGTGATGACTTCTCGGTCGCCGGCAACATGCTGGCGGGACCGCAAGTCGTGAGCGAGACCGTCCGGGTGATGCGCGAGCGCAGCGATCTCGAGCTGCCGCGCCGCCTGATCACGGCGTTGAAGGCCGGCGAGAAGGTGGGGGGCGACAAGCGCGGCAAGCAATCGGCGGCGCTGGTGATCTACGGCGACGACGAGTATTCCGAGCTCGACCTGCGCGTCGACGACCATGTCGAGCCGTTGCTCGAGCTCGCCCGCCTCGAAGCCGCGAGCCGGGAGCGGTGGACGACCTTTCGCAGCTTCCTGGCAACGCGCCAGAACCCGGCCGGCACCTTCGACCGCGCCGTGATCGATGCCGCCATCGAGAAGGCGACCGTCGCCAAAGCCGTCGCCGAATGACCGAACCGCTGCTGGAGCTCAAGCGGCTGGCCGTCAGCTTCGCCACCGACGACGGCACCGTGCGCGCGGTCGACGGCATCGACCTCGCCCTGCAACGCGGCCGCACGCTCGGCCTGGTGGGTGAATCGGGTTGCGGCAAGAGCGTAACGTCGCTCGCGGTGATGGGCCTGCTGCCGCCGGAGAACTCCAGGGTGAACGGCGAGATCCATTTCGAGGGCCGCGACCTCCTGACGATCCCGCGCGCCGAGCTGCGCGATCTGCGTGGCGCGCGGCTCGCCATGATCTTCCAGGAGCCGATGACGTCGCTCAATCCGAGCTACACGATCGGCAACCAGATCGTCGAGGCGATCCGGCGCCATCAGGGCCTCAACGCCGCCGAGGCGCGGATGCGCGCGATCGAGATGCTGCGGTTGGTGCGCATCCCGTCGCCCGAGAAGCGCATCGACGATTACCCGCACAAGCTCTCGGGCGGCATGCGCCAGCGCGCCATGATCGCCATGGCGCTGGCCTGCGGGCCGCAGCTCCTGATCGCCGACGAGCCGACGACGGCGCTCGACGTCACCATCCAGGCGCAGATCCTCGACCTGATGCGGGGCCTGCGCCGCGACACCGGCACCGCGATCATCCTGATCACCCACGATCTCGGCGTGGTGGCCGAGATGGCCGACGACGTCGCCGTGATGTACGCGGGTCAGATCGTCGAGCGCGCGCCGGTCGAATCGCTGTTCGCGCGGCCGGAGCATCCCTACACGGTGGGCCTGCTGGGCTCGATCCCCAAGCTCGACCAGAAGCGCGAGAGACTGCCCTCGATCGAGGGCCGCGTGCCCGACATGGCACATCCGCCCGTCGGCTGCCGCTTCGCCGCGCGCTGCCCGTTCGTCGAGCCGGCCTGCCGTGACGCCGTGCCGCCGCTGGTCGAGGTGACGCCCAGCCATCTCACGCGCTGCCGCCGGGCGCCGCTCAGCGGGGTGCTGTCATGAGGACGGCGTTGCTCGAGGTCGAAGGGCTGGTGAAGCACTTCCCGGTCAAGGGCGGCGCGTTCGGCGGCGTGTCCGCTTATGTCCGTGCGGTCGACGGCCTCGACTTCGAGGTCAAGGAAGGCGAGACGCTGGCGCTGGTCGGCGAATCGGGCTGCGGCAAGTCGACGGTCGGCCGGCTGGTCCTGCGCCTGATCGAGCCCGACGCCGGCACGGTTCGCTTCGAAGGCGACGATCTGCTGGCACTCGATGCCGAGCAGATGCGGGCGCGCCGGCGCCGCCTCCAGGTGATCTTCCAGGATCCCTACGCCAGCCTCAATCCGCGCATGACGATCGGCGCGATGCTGGGCGAGCCCCTGTTCCTGCACCGCCTCGCCAACGACGTTGGCGCCCGGCGCACGCGCGTCGGCGAGCTGCTCGAGCTGGTTGGCCTGCGTCCCGAGCATGCGCGCCGATATCCGCACGAATTCTCCGGCGGTCAGCGCCAGCGCCTCGCGATCGCCCGAGCGCTCGCCGTCGAGCCGAAGCTGATCGTCGCCGACGAGCCGGTGTCGGCCCTCGACGTATCGATCCAGGCCCAGGTGATCAACCTCATGAAGTCGCTGCAGCAGCGTTTCGGCCTCGCCTACATCTTCATCAGCCACGATCTCGCGGTCGTGAAGCACATCGCCGACCGCATCGCCGTAATGTACCTCGGCAAGATCGTGGAGACCGCGACGACCGACGAACTGTTCAGGAGCCCGCGACACCCCTACACCCGCGCCCTGCTCTCGGCGGTGCCGTTGCCCGATCCGGCCGCGGTACGCGAGCGCGCGCTGCTGGAGGGCGACATCCCGAGCGCGATCGCGCCGCCGCCGGGCTGCCGCTTCCATACGCGCTGCCGCTTTGCGAAGGAAAGCTGCCGACGCGACGTTCCGGCGCTTGCAGACGATGGCGCAGGCCATGCTACGGCCTGCCCGTGGTGGCCCGAGTTCCCGCCCGCGCCGATGACCGTCGGGGCGGCGGCGAGGGCCGAGGACAAGACGAGGCTAGACCGCCTGCAGGCGGCATTCGTGAAACAGGAGGCAACATGAAAAGACTGGCACTCGCGTTGGCGCTCTCCGCCGCGATGGCGGGCAGCGCTTTCGCACAAACCAACCTGCGCATCGGGCTCGCCGAGGACCCCGACGTGCTCGATCCGAGCCTGGCGCGCACCTATGTCGGCCGCATCGTCTTCTCCTCGATCTGCGACAAGCTGTTCGACATCGACGACAAGCTGAACGTGGTGCCGCAGCTCGCGCTCAGCCACGAGGAATCGGCCGACGGCAAGGAAGTCACGATCAAGCTCCGGCCCAACGTGAAGTTCCACGATGGCGAGCCGTTCGACGCCAAGGCGGCAAAGTACAGTCTGGATCGCCACCGCACCCTGAAGGGCTCGTTTCGCAAGCCCGAGCTGGGTTCGGTCGACTCGGTGGAGGTGGTCGACCCGCTGACCATCAAGCTCCATCTCAAGGCGCCGTTCTCGCCGCTGCTGGCCCAGCTCACCGACCGCGCCGGCATGATGGTTTCCCCGAAGGCCGCCGAAGCCGAGGGCGACAAGTTCGGCCTGCATCCGGTTTGCGCGGGCCCCTACAAGTTCGTCGAGCGCGTCCAGCAGGACCGCATCGTGGTCGAGAAGTTCAAGGACTACTGGAACAAGGACAACGTCTTCATCGACAGGATCACCTACCTGCCGATCGTCGACGGCACGGTGCGGCTGGCCAACCTGCGCTCCGGCGGCCTCGACCTGATCGAGCGCGTGCTGGCGACCGACATCAAGACGGTGCGCAGCGATCCCAAGCTCAAGCTCAGCAAGGCGGTGTCGCTGGGCTATATCGGGCTCACCATCAACCTCAAGAACGGTCCCAAGGCCGACAACCCGCTCGCCAAGGACGCCCGCGTGCGCCGCGCCTTCGAGCTGTCGCTCGATCGCGACGCCATCAACCAGGTCGTGTTCAACGGCGAGTTCGTGCCGGGCAACCAGTGGGTCAATCCGCAGAACCCGTACTATCAGGAGAAGTTCCCGATCCCCAAGCGCGACGTCGCCAAGGCCAAGGCGCTCCTGAAGGAAGCGGGCGTCACGACGCCGATCCCGCTCGACTTCATGGTGCCGAACGGTGCCGAGACCCGCGCCGTCGCCGAGGTCGTGCAGTCGATGGCGGCCGAGGCGGGCTTCGACCTCAAGATCCGCGTCACCGAGTTCGCGACCTCGCTCAAGCAGTCGGAGGACGGCAACTACCAGGTCTTCCTGATCGGCTGGAGCGGCCGCAGCGATCCCGACGGCAACTCCTACTCCTTCCAGGTCTGCGGCCAGCCTCAGAACACCACCGGTTATTGCGACAAGGAGGTCGACGCCGCCCATGCCGAGGCGCGCTCGAAGTCGAAGTTCGAGGATCGCAAGAAGGCTTACGAGAAGGTCGCGGCCAAGTTCCTGACCGAAGGTCCGATCATCTACCTGTACCACCCGCAGGTGCTGGTGGCTCACATCGACAAGCTCGAAGGCTACAAGCAGATGCCCGACGGGCTGGTGCGGGTGATCGGCCTCAAGCTGAAGTAAGAGCGTGCTCGCCTTCCTCACCCAGCGCCTGCTGCAGATCATCCCGACGGTGATCCTGGTATCGATGCTGATCTTCGGCCTGCAGCAGCTGCTGCCAGGCGATCCGGCACTGATCATGGCGGGCGAGGAGCGCGATCCCAAGGTGCTGGCGGAGATCCGCCAGCAGTACCGGCTCGATCGGCCGATTCCCGTGCAGTACTTCTACTGGGTGAAGGGCGTGCTGTCGGGCAACCTGGGCGAATCGATGCGGCTCAAGGCCTCGGTCGGCTCGCTGGTCAGGGAGAAGCTGCCGGTCACCCTGCAACTCGCGGCGATGGCGCTGCTGATCGCGATCGGCATCGGCATCCCGGCCGGCATCGTTTCCGCCGTGAAGAAGGAGACCGCCTGGGACTATGGCGCCAACCTGTTCTCGCTGTGGGGTCTCAGTACGCCCAATTTCTGGCTCGGCATCCTGCTGATCTTCCTGTTCTCGGTGACGCTCGGATGGCTGCCGGCCTCGGGCTACGTGAAGCCGGGTGAGAACTGGGAGGCGAGCCTCGCCACCACGATCATGCCCGCCTTCGTGCTGGGCAATGCGCTTGCCGCCGTTCTGATGCGGCATACCCGCAGCGCCATGCTGCAGGCGATGGGCACCGACTATGTCCGCACGGCGCGCGCCAAGGGCCTCGCCGAGGGTCGCGTCGTACTGAAGCACGCCTTGCGCAACGCCATGACGCCGGTGATCACGCTGCTGGCCCTCGAGTTCGGCACCCTGCTGTCGGGTGCGGTGCTGACCGAGCAGATCTTCTCGATCCCGGGCTTTGGCAAGCTGATCGTCGATTCCGTCTTCAACCGCGACTATGCCGTCGTGCAGGGCGTCGTGCTGGTGACCTCGACCATTTACATCAGCCTGAATCTGCTGGCCGACATCGCCTACATGCTGGTCAATCCGAGGCTGCGCGGATGACCGCCGCGACGCTCGTGGAGCAGCCGTCCCTCCATGAGGAGAATCCGTGGGCCCGCGCCTGGCGGCGATTGAAGCGCCGCAAGGGCGCGATGGCGGCGCTGGCGGTCGTGGTGATCCTGATCCTGGTCGCGCTGCTCGCCCCGTGGATAGCGCCATACGATCCGACCAGGACCAGCTTCGGCCTGGTCCGCAAGGCGCCCTCCTGGGCGCACTGGTTCGGCACCGACGAGGTCGGCCGCGACGTGCTCAGCCGCGTGATCTTCGGCGCCCGCGCCTCGCTCAGCGCCGGCCTGGTCTCGGTCGGCATCGCGGTCGGTGCCGGCGTGCCCCTCGGCCTGCTGGCAGGCTATGCCGGCGGCTGGATCGACGCCATCCTGTCGCGGCTGGTCGATGCGATGCTCGCCATCCCCTTCCTGATCCTGGCGATCGCCCTGTCGGCCTTCCTGGGACCCAGCCTCAGCAATGCGATGATCGCGATCGGCGTCACGGCGACTCCGGTATTCGTCCGACTGACGCGCGGCCAGACCCTGGCGGCAAAGGTCGAGGATTACGTCGAGGCGGCCCGTGCGGTCGGCAATCCGCACTGGCGCATTGCATTGCGCCATGTCCTGCCCAATATCGTCCCGCCCCTGTTGGTGCAGGCCTCGCTCGCGATCGCGGGCGCCATCATCGCCGAGGCAGCGCTGTCGTTCCTGGGGCTCGGCCAGCAGCCGCCAGCGCCGTCCTGGGGCAGCATGCTCAACACCGCGCAACGCTTCATCGCCCAGGCACCGTGGATGGCCTTTTGGCCCGGCTTTGCGATCTTCTTCGCCGTGCTGTCCTTCAATCTCCTGGGCGACGGGCTGCGCGACGCGCTCGACCCGCGGCACAAGTGACAGTGGCCTCGCCCCTGTCATCCCAAGCCCATTCGGGGCGGCGTAGCCGCCCCTCAGGATAAACTCCGCGCAGGATCGCGCTTCAGTTGGGCAAGCTGGTATCGATGCCGACGAAGGCCTCGGTACCGGGCGTCAGCCCGGCTGTCCGCTCCTCGATCAGCATTTGCGCGACGGCAAGGAAGTGGACCAACTCGCCGTCGCCCAGGTGCTCGGCTTCGTTCAGCATGTCGCGAACCCCGTGCCACATCCGGAACAGGGCCGCAGCGCGCTTGGTCCCCGCCATCGACTGGCGATTGCGGCGGCGACCGTTGGTCGGTTCGACGACGACTTCGCGAACTCCCATTTTCTTCCCCCTGTGATCCGAGGAATGAGCGGCCTCCGCCGACAGCCCACCCTGGTCGCTACAGCCTGACTGCGGCCAGGATGGTCGTCTGTGGCATATTGCACATACCAGAGCGGTCAGTTCGTGACCGCACCTACCGGCTTGCCGGATGAATCGAGTGTCGGCTCGCGGCGCAGAACGATCGATTCCGGCGCCTCGACCTCGGGCAGCGGCTTGCTGGGATCGACCTGCTTCACCATGGCGACGATCCGCTTGTCGCCGGCGCGGCTCATCTCCTCGGGCACCAACCGCCGCCAGCCCTGCTTCTCCCAGTAGCCGGTGTCGGACGGCAGGACCTGGGTATAGAGCATGTTGCAGCCGCGGCTCTCGGCGAGCCTGCGGCAGCGCTCGAGCAGAAGGTTGCCGACGTTGTGGCCGCGGAAGCGCTGCATCACGGCCAGCCGCTCGCACATCGCGAACGACTTGAACCAGCGCACCCGCACCGTGCCGATCGGCTCGTCGCCGATATAGGCGATGACGTGGGTGGCGCCGTAGTCGTGGCCGTCGAACTCCTCGGAGAACGGCACCTCGAGCTCGCCGATGAAGCAGGCAGCGCGCACCGCGAACGCCTGCAACGAGTCTTCCATCTTCATGGCCAGCCGGGTGGTCACCGGAACGCCATCGATAGCTTGCACACCTGTACGCATGACAAATTCCCCCTTGTTCAGTGATGACGACGATCGATCCATTCGGCGTGCGGATTGGATGCTCCCCGCTCCATGGACTTCTCCAGGATGCCCGGCAGACTGAGCTGGTCTTCCGGCCGATTCAGCACCATCGGATCGGTGAAGACCGACGGCGCATCCTCCGGCACGTCGAGATCGGCGGCAAAGGCGCCGTACTCGTGGTCGGAGAAATGGAAAGGCGCTTCGTTGACCTTGCGGAAGCCCTGCCGCTCGAAGATCTCCCACAGCCGCTTCTGGCCGTGCAGGTACGCCTTCGGATAGCCCTTCCTGGCGGCGAAGTCGCGCGCCCATTCGACGAACGGAATGAACAGGCCGAGCGACCGGTAGCGTTTCAGGATGATCGCCCGTTCGAGCTTGGCGAACCCCTGGAACCAGCGCACCCGCATCGAGGCGGCGGGCTCGCCGTCGACGTACAGCATCAGATGACTGGCGCTGTAGTCGTTGCCGTCGAACTCCTCCCAGTACGGGCATTGCTGCTCGCCCATGAAGACGGCGGCTCGCAGCGCATAGCACTGCAGCAGCTCGTCGGAAGTCGACGCAAGCTTGATCGTTACGACAGGACGGTTACTCATCCGGTCGGTCGTTGTCTGTACGGCCATGATTACATCCCCTCGGTCAGCACTCCGTTATCGTTCCGGAAACGACGGTCCCCCGCCTTTACTTCCGGAAGATTCTGAGAAAGCTGCTGCAGCACGTCGGTCACCACCGGCGGCGTCATTCCCTTGGCACCCTTGCGGATCGCCGTTGCCGAGATATTGTCGCGACGCATGATCCGCCAGGGGTAGATCCAGCCGCACTCGTCGCAGATCTGCCGCACGTACATGCCGCCGAAGTCCGTGCCGTGCAGCGTGTGCAGCCGCACGCCCGGATGCATCCTCTTGATCTCGGCGATCACACCCTGGAAACCCTTGCTGTCGTAGGTCTCGCGCAGGGCAATCACCTCGACCTTGCCGGCAAGCCCCGCCTCGGCGACCGCCAGCTCGATCAATGCCTTGCGGGTCTCGGGTGGCAGGAAGACGTTGCCGGTGGGGAAATAGTCGACCGCGACATCGGCCTTCTCGGTCTTCTCGTAGATCTGGAAGCCGTCCTTCAGCCGGCCGACACGGATCTCGCCCCTTCGGAAGGCCTCGACATGCAGCCGCGGGATCAGGGTCGGATGGATGATGATCTTGTCGAGCCTGCGTTGCTCCATCGCACGCTTGATGATCGCGAGATGCGTGTTGTGGACCGGATTGAAGGTCCCGAAATACAACCCGATGCCGCCCTTGGGCGCGAAGATCGACCGCAGGTCGGAAAGCACGCCCACAAGCAGAAGCAATCCGCCGAGACCGAAACCGACGGCCAGGAAGGCGTCGCGGGCAAACGGAAGGCCCGCGGTGCCGAGCGCCGTCAGCACTGTGTTGACGACCAGGCCGGCCAACACGTTGCGGTTGTAGTCGCCGATGCCGCGGGCGTACAGGTAGATGCCGAGATACTGCAGGCCCTGCGAAGCGAGACTGGTCACCAGCGCGGCGCCGGCGATGCCGCCGACCGTGGCAACGCCGGCGCGGTTCATGCCGTGGCCGTAGAGCATCACCGCGAAGAGCGCGAGGTTCACCGCGAACTGGAAGACGAAGCGGCCGAGCCGTCCACCGGTGACGAAGCCGAACTCGTTGTTCGACCAGATCTCGATCTTGTTGCTGATCCGACTGTAGGTCGGCATGAACCCGGCGAAGAAGATCGCGACGCCGATCAGGGCTGGATTCGTCCAGCTGTTATGCGCGTATGCATAGCAAAGATAGGTCAACAGACCGGCGAATGCGGCCAGTCGGGTCGAGGGACTTCGCACGTAGCGACCGAGCCGGTTGGCGAGCGTCGCCAACGCTGTCGCGTTACTGTCCGGGCTGATGGCGGACAAAAGAGCACCTCGCAACGTACGTCAATACAACAGACTGATTGACTAACGAATGCGGGCACTAGATATAGTGGAGGGGTTTGCGAGCCGGTTTTTTAGAAAGACCGGCTAATCCCCTACAAACGAGACATAAAACGACATTCCACAATCAATGGTGTAAGATAAACCATAAAGGCCCCCGACAAGTAAATGTACCGACCGCCCCCGCATTGTATCGATTGTTACAATGGTCATCCCGACACCCCGTAAGAACAAAGTCCCGAACATCCTGGGCGACTGGGACGATGTCCGTTTTTTCCTGGCCGTCGCGAAGACGGGCAGCTTCAGTGCCGCCGCGACACAATTGAACACCAAGCAGACGACGGTCGGGAGGCGGATCCAGGCGCTCGAGCGCCGTCTCGGCGCCAAGCTGTTCGACCGCCATCGCCACGGCATGGAGGTGACACCGGCGGCGCGCGGCGTGCTGGTGCAGGCCGAGTCGATGCTGTCCAACGCCACGTCGATCGAGCGGCATCTCGCCGGTCTCGACCGCGAAATGGCCGGTGTGGTCCGTATCGCCTGCACCGAGGGCATTGCCGCCCACTGGCTCGTGCCGCGGCTCGACCAGCTCCGCCGCAGCCATCCGGACATCATCGTCCAGGTGATCGCCGGGGACCAGGTGCTCGATCTCGCCACCCGCCAGGCCGACCTCGCCATCCGCTTCTTCCGCCCGACATCCAATCAGCTCGTCGCGGCAAGGGTCGGCCAGTTCAACATGTCGATCTTCGCGGCGCCCTCCTACATCGAGCAGTACGGCCTGCCGCAGCGGCTCGAGGACATGCGCGAGCACCACGTCGTCGACCACACCACCCTGCACAGCCTGCCGTCGATGAAGCCGTGGAGCGAAGTGGTCGAACGCAGCCCCAACGTCGTGCTGCGCACCAACTCGTCCTACTCGGCGGTCGAAGCGGTGCGGGTCGGTTACGGCATCTCGGTATTCCCCGACTACGTCACCAAGTCGTCGAACCTGGTCGCTGCGCCGATCGATCTCAGGATCGTGCGCGACATCTGGCTGGTGAGCCATGAGGAGACCAACAAGGGCGCGCGCATCCGCACGGTAATCGACTATGTGCGCGAGCAGTTCCGCCAGGACGAGCGCGAATGGTTCAGCCTGCCCGCCAGCCGCGCCGCGATGGCGCACGGCTGACCGCGTCGCATCCGATCAGGCGGCGGCACTAGTCGAGCGCAGCCTTCAGCTTCTCGTAGACCGTCTTGATGGCGGCCATGTCGCCCGGTTTGGGCTCCCAATTGAGATTGACGTCGTCGCCCTTGACGCGCGGCATGATGTGGATGTGCAGGTGCGGCACGCTCTGGCCGGCGCCTTCGCCGTTGGCTTGCAGCAGATTCACGCCGTGCGGCTTAAGCACCTTGAACGCGGCCTTGGCGACCTTCTGCGCGGTCTGCGCCACTTCGGCCAGCACCTCGGGCGGGATGACATCGACCGTCGGCCAGTGGCCTTTGGCGACCGCCAGCGCGTGGCCCGGATTGACCGGGTTGATGTCCATGAAGGCGATGGTGTCGGCGTCCTCCAGCAGCTTGAAGCACGGGATCTGGCCCGCGACGATCTTGCAGAAGATGCAGTTGCCATCGATCGGGTGAGTCATCGCGCATTCTCCAGGGCAGCCGTCAGCTGGCACAGGCGCTCGAACGGCTGGGCGCCCGCGGGCAGCGACGCATCCAAGCCAAGCGAACGGAGACGCGCAAGCCCCCGCGTGCCGAACCGCTCGCGCAGCGCCTCGCGCAGCCAGCCCTCGCCCTGGCGATGCCGCGCCACCACCAGCCGCCCCTCCTGCTCGAGATGGAAGCGGTGAGCCTCGAGCCCCGCCATCAAAGCGTCCATGCCGGCGCCATTGCGCGACGACACGGCGAGCGTCTTGAGCGGCCAGTCGCCCGCGGTCGCGAGCGACAGCGCGCCGGCGACATCGGTGCGCGCGCGTTCGGCCATGGCGCCCAGATCGGCCTTGGTGACGACGATCAGGTGCGGGATCTCGACGATGCCCGCTTTCATGAATTGCAGCGAATCGCCCGAGCCCGGCTGGACGCAGAACACCACGGTGTCGGCGACGCCTGCGACGTCGGTTTCCGACTGTCCCACGCCCACCGTCTCGATCAGCACACGATCGAACAGCGCGCGCATCACGACCATGGCGGCCAGCGTCTGATCGGCCAGCCCACCCAGCCGGTCGCGCGCCGCCATCGACCGCACGAAGCTGCCCTCATCCGCCGAATCGTGGACGATGCGTACGCGGTCGCCGAGCAAGGCGCCGCCGCTCGCCTTGGACGAGGGATCGACGGCGATGACGCCCACGGTCTTGCCGTCCTTGCGCCAGGTCGCGACCATTGCCGCACACAACGAGGATTTGCCGACGCCGGGCGGCCCTGTCACGCCGACGACATGCGCCTTGGGATGCCGCCACGCCTCGTCGAGCAGGCGTTGCGAAGAATCCCTGTCGGGATCGCGCTCCAGCGCCGCGAGCGCAGACGCCAGCGCCCGCTTGGCTCGAAGCGCCTCCAGCGTCATTCGGTCTTGAGCGGACCGCCCAGGGCCGCCTGCGCCGCCGCCAGCCGCGCGATCGGCACGCGGTAGGGCGAGCACGAGACGTAGTCGAGACCGGCCTTGTGACAGAAGAATACCGAGGCCGGATCGCCGCCATGCTCGCCGCAGATGCCGAGCTTCAGGCTGTTGCGCACCTTGCGACCGCGCTCGCGGGCGATCTCGATCAGCTCGCCGACACCTTCGGTGTCGAGCGAGGCGAACGGATCGTGCTCGAAGATGCCGCGCTGCTGGTACTTCTCCAGGAACGACGCCGAGTCGTCGCGGCTCAGGCCATAGGTCGTCTGGGTGAGGTCGTTGGTGCCGAACGAGAAGAACTCGGCCGTCTCGGCGATGTCCCCGGCGCGCAGCGCCGCGCGCGGCAGCTCGATCATGGTGCCGACCAGGTACTCGAGCTTCTCGCCCGAGGCGTGGCTCACCTCCTCGGCGACGCTGTCGATCACCGCCTTCATCAGGTCGAGCTCCTTCTTGGTCGCGATCAGCGGGATCATGATCTCGGGGATCACGCCCTTGCCGCCCTTCTTCTGCACCTCGGCGACGGCCTCGAAGATCGCCCGCGCCTGCATCTCGTAGATTTCGGGGTAGGAGATGCCGAGACGCACGCCGCGGTGGCCGAGCATCGGGTTGGTTTCGTGCAGCTTGTTGGTGCGCTGCTCGATCTCGCGCACGTCGACGCCGACGTCCCTGGCGACCTGCTCCATGTCGGTCCGCGTCTTGGGCAGGAACTCGTGCAGCGGCGGGTCGAGCAGGCGGATGGTGACCGGGAGGCCGGCCATGATCTCGAACAGCTCGACGAAGTCCTTGCGCTGCATCGGCTGGATCTTGGCGAGCGCCGCACGCCGGCTCTTCTCGTCGTCGGCCAGGATCATCTGGCGCACCGCGACGATGCGGTCGCCCTCGAAGAACATGTGTTCGGTGCGGCAGAGCCCGATGCCCTCGGCGCCGAACTTGCGCGCCTGCGCGGCGTCGGTCGGCGTGTCGGCGTTGGTGCGGATGCCGAGCGTGCGGACCTCGTCGGCCCACACCATCAGCTCGGCGAAGTCGCCCGACAGTTCGGGCTGCACGGTCGGCACGACCCCCAGCATGATCTCGCCGGTGCCGCCGTCGAGCGTGATCTGCTCGCCCGCCTTCACCGTGGTGCCGCGCACCGAGAGCGTGCCGGCCGCAGCATCGATGCGCACATCGCCGGCGCCCGCAACGCAGGGCTTGCCCATGCCGCGCGCCACGACCGCGGCATGGCTGGTCATGCCGCCGGTCGAGGTCAGGATGCCCTCCGCGGCGTGCATGCCGTGGATGTCCTCCGGCGAAGTCTCGCGGCGCACCAGGATCACCTTCTCGCCCGAGCGCGCCTGCTTCTCCGCCTCGTCGGCCGAGAACACGACCTTGCCCGATGCGGCCCCCGGCGAGGCCGGCAGCCCCTTGGAGATGACCTTGCGCGGCGCCTTGGGATCGAGCGTCGGATGCAGCAGCTGGTCGAGCGAGGCCGGCACGATGCGCGCCACGGCCTCCTTCCTGTCGATCAGTCCCTCGCGGACCATGTCGACGGCGATCTTGAGCGCCGCCTTGGCGGTGCGCTTGCCGTTGCGCGTCTGCAGCATATAGAGCTTGCCGCGCTGCACGGTGAACTCGATGTCCTGCATGTCGCTGTAGTGCTTCTCGAGCGTCTCGCGCACCTGGCAGAGCTGCTTGAAGACCTCGGGCATCACCTCTTCCATCGCCGGCGCATCGGACTTCTGCGCCGTCTTGCCCTCGATGGTGAGATGCTGCGGCGTGCGGATGCCGGCGACGACGTCCTCGCCCTGGGCGTTCACCAGGTACTCGCCGTAGAACAGGTTGGTGCCGGTCGACGGATCGCGCGTGAAGGCGACGCCGGTCGCGCAGTCGTCGCCCATGTTGCCGAACACCATCGCCTGCACGTTGACGGCGGTGCCCCAGCTCTCGGGGATCGAATGCAGGCGGCGATAGGTGATGGCGCGCTGGTTCATCCACGAGCCGAACACCGCGCCGATCGCACCCCATAGCTGCTCGCGCGGCTCCTGCGGGAACGGCTTGCCGGTGCGCTTCTCGACGGTTTTCTTGTACTCGGCGACGACCGACTTCCAGTCGTCGGCCTTGAGGTCGGTGTCCATGTGGACGCCGAGATCCTCCTTCTTGCGCTCGAGCACGTCCTCGAAATAGTGGTGGCCGACGTCGAGCACGACGTTGGAATACATCTGGATGAAGCGGCGATAGCTGTCCCAGGCAAAGCGGTCGTCGCCCGACGACTTGGCGAGGCCGAGCACGGTCTTGTCGTTGAGGCCGAGATTCAGGACGGTATCCATCATGCCCGGCATCGAGGCGCGCGCGCCGGAGCGCACGGACACCAGCAGCGGATTGTTGGCATCGCCGAAGCCCGCCCCGACGGTCTTCTCGATCTCAGCGAGCGCCTTGTCGACCTCGCCCTGCAGCTCGGCCGGATAGCTTTCCTTGTTCGCGTAGTAGTAGGTGCAGACCTCGGTCGTCACGGTGAAGCCCGGCGGCACCGGCAGTCCCAGGCTCGACATCTCCGCCAGGTTGGCGCCCTTGCCGCCCAGCAGATTGCGCATGTCGGCGCGGCCTTCCGCCCTGCCGTTCCCGAAGCTGTAGACCCACTTGGCCATATCGCTAGCCCTCGATCCTCGAAAAGTCGGCCACCCTGTCCATGGTGGCGCGGATTTGGTTCAACAATTTCAACCTATTGAGACGAAGGTCCGGCTTGTCCTGTACGTTTACCGTGACCTTGTCGAAAAACGCGTCGATCGGCGCGCGCAGTCCGGCAAGCGCCCGCATGGCTGCCGGGAAATCTTCGTTTTGCAACGCCGGTTTCACGGTGCGCTCGACCTCCGCCAAAGCGGATGCAACGGCCTTCTCCTCCGCGAGTTCCAGCAGTGCGACGTCGGGTACGCTGGCGATCCTTGCCGCCAGCGTCTGGTCCTTACGCTCCTCGGCGCGAACGATGTTGGCGGCGCGGCCATAGGCGGTAAGCAGGTTCTTGCCGGCATCGGTCCCGAGGAAGGACTGCAGCGCCTCGACCCGCGCGAGCAGGCGCACGAGATCGTCCTCGTTGCCCAGCGAGAATACCGCATCGATCACGTCATGCCGCACGCCCTTGTCGCGCATCTGCACCTTGAGGCGGTCGGCGAAGAAGTCGAGCAAGTCGGCTGCGTCGAAAAACCTGCGCAACGGCAGGCGCAGCCTGTTCTCGACGACGATGCGAATGACGCCCAGCGCCGCACGGCGCAGCGCATAGGGATCGCGCGAGCCGGTCGGCTTTTCGCCGATCGACCAGAACGAGGTCAGCGCGTCGAGCTTGTCGGCCAGCGCCACCGCCATCGACACCGGCGCCGACGGGCACCGGTCGTTCGGGCCGGCTGGCGCGTAGTGATCGCCGATCGCTTCGGCCACCGCGACCGGCAGTTTCTCATGGAGGGCGTAGTAGCGCCCCATAATCCCCTGCAGCTCCGGGAACTCGCCGACCATGCCCGACACGAGGTCGGCCTTGCAGAGCTCGGCCGCCATCATGACCTCAGCCTTGTCGGCGCCGGGCACGTAGTCGGCAACCGCCGTCGCCAGCGCCGCGATGCGCTGCACCCGCTCGGCCTGGGTGCCGAGCCTGGCGTGGAACACGATGCCCTTCAGCGACGCCAGCCTTTCCTCCAGACGCACCCTGCGGTCCTGGTCCCAGAAGAACTTGGCGTCGGCCAGGCGTGCGCGCAGCACGCGCTCGTTACCCTCGACGATCGTCTTGCCGCCATCGCGCGCCACGGTGTTGGCGATCACGACGAAGCGATCGGCCAGCGTGCCATCGGCCCTGGTGGTGACGAACTGGCGAAGATGCGTCTTCATCGAGACGATCAGCACCTCGGGCGGCACGTCCATGAACTGCGCATCGATGGTGCCGATCAGCGGCACCGGCCATTCGACCAGCCCTGCGACCTCCTCGAGCAGCCCATCGTCTTCCTTCAATGTCACCCGAGCGGCAGCGCACAGCCTTTCTGCGCCTTCGCGGATGGTCGCCTTGCGCTCGGCCGCGTCCACCATGACGTGCGCCGCCTCGAGCTTGGCCACATAGTCGGCGAATCCGGTCACCTGGACCGCGCCCTTGCTCAGGAAGCGATGACCGCGCGTGGTGTCGCCGAACCTGAGCGGGTTCATCGAACCCGCCAGCACGACTTCGCCCGGCAGCACCTTTCCGTCGAACAGCGCGATCACCGACTGGAGCGGCCGCACCCAGAGCCGCGTGCCGCTGCTCCACTTCATCGACTTGGGCCAGGGCAGCGCCTTCATCACGGAATCGATGATGCCCGGCAGGACATCGGCGGTAGGTCCGCCCTTCTTCGTGATCACGGCGAACCAGAACTCGCCCTTGCCGGTATCGCGCTTCTCCGCCTGGTCGAGCGAGGCGAGGCCCGCGCCCTTGAGGAAGCCCTGCACTGCCTGGTCCGGCGCGCCGACGCGCGGGCCGCGGCGCTCCTCACTCACATCGGCGCGCGCTGCGGGAATGCCATCGACCACCAATGTCAGCCGCCGCGGTCCGGCAAAGGCCCGGGCCGGGCCGAAGCTCAGGCCCGCGGCCCCGAGCTCGTCGCACACGAGGCGCCTGAGATCGTCCGCCGCGCGCGTCTGCATCCGCGCCGGAATCTCTTCGCTCATCAGTTCGAGAAGCAGCTCGGGCATGTTACGCAGCCTTCGCCGTCTGGGTGACGAGCCATGCTTCGCAGCACGCCTTGGCGAGCGTGCGTACGCGCAGGATGTAGCTCTGCCGCTCGGTGACGCTGATCACGCCGCGCGCGTCGAGCAGGTTGAAGCAGTGCGAGGCCTTGATGCACTGCTCGTAGGCCGGCAGGGGCAGCTTGCGCTCGATCAGCCGGCCGCACTCCTTCTCGGCGTCGACAAAGTGGCGGAACAGCATGTCGGTGTCGGCGACCTCGAAATTGTAGGTCGACTGCTCCTGCTCGTTCTGCAGGAACACATCGCCGTAGAGCAGCGGCACGTTCGACGTCGGCGCGTTGAACGGCAGCTCGTACACCGTCTTCTTGTCGAACAGGTACATGGCGAGCCGTTCCAGCCCGTAGGTGATCTCGCCCGCCACCAGATCGACCTCGATGCCGCCGACCTGCTGGAAGTAGGTGAACTGCGTGATCTCCATGCCGTCGCACCAGACTTCCCAGCCGAGCCCCCAGGCGCCAAGCGTCGGGCTCTCCCAGTCGTCCTCGACGAAGCGGATGTCGTGCAGGCCGGTATCGATGCCGATCGCCTCCAGCGACCCGAGATAGCGCTCGAGGATGTCGGTCGGCGACGGCTTCAGGATCGCCTGGAACTGGTAGTAGTGCTGCAACCGGTTGGGGTTCTCGCCATAGCGGCCATCCTTCGGCCGGCGCGACGGCTGCACGTAGGCCGCGTACCAGGGTTTCGGGCCGAGCGCGCGCAACGTGGTCGCCGTGTGGAAGGTTCCGGCCCCCATCTCCATGTCGTACGGCTGGAGGATCAGGCAGCCCTGGCCGGCCCAGTAATCCTGCAAGGTCAGGATCAGGTCTTGGAAGCATTGCGGCTTGGAAGGCTTGGACACCGGACTTCCCCAAGGGCTTAGAAGGCCTTGTGTTTCCGCCACTTAAGGCCGTTTTTGCGGTGCGGCAAAATAGGGACCGCCCGCCACCCGGTCAAGCTGCTCGGGCGGTCAGCCCTGAGGGCAGTCGGATCGCCCGCATTTGCCCGAGCTGGCGGAAACGTACACTCCACAGACCGTGCACATACGTGTGTCCTCGACCACCGGTCGGCGCTGCTGTGTCGCCGCCTCGCGCTGCGGCGGAGCCGGCGCCCGGGTCGGTGGGGTGGACAGGCCGAGCCAGCGGCGCGCGGTGGTCCAGGCGATATACGCGACCACGCCGAACACCGCGATCTTCAGCAGGAATCCCATGCGGCCTTTTGCGGTGCGAGCATGCTGGGGTCAAGCGCGCTATATGTCGGCGCATGAAGGGAAGTGAGACGCGGCCACTGGATCTGTTCGTGGTCGGCGGGGGAATCAACGGCGCCGGCATTGCCTGCGACGCGGCGGGTCGGACCCTCAAGGTCGGGCTGTGCGAGATGAACGATTTCGCGTCGGCCACCTCGTCCAAGGCGACCAAGCTCATCCACGGCGGCCTGCGCTATCTCGAGCACTACGAGTTCCGGCTGGTGCGCGAGGCGCTGATGGAGCGCGAGGTGCTGCTTGCCAAGGCGCCGCACATCTCCTGGCCGCTGCGCTTCGTGCTGCCGCACGAGCCGCATCTGCGCCCGCGCTGGATGCTGCGCATCGGCCTGTTTCTCTACGACCATCTCGACTGGCACATGACCTTGCCGAAGTCGCAGGCGGTCGACTTCGCCACCTCGCGCTTCGGCAAGGGGCTGAAGCCCGAATTCAGGAAGGGCTTCGTCTACTCGGACGCCTGGGTCGACGACGCGCGGCTGGTCATCGAGAACGTCAAGTCGGCGCGCGACATGGGCGCCGCCATCTACGCGCGCCATCGCTGCGTGGCGGCGCATCGCAGCAGCGACGGCAAGCTGTGGGAGATCGAGTTGCAGGCCCCCGACGGCAAGTGCGTCCGTCTCGCCGCGCGCGGCCTGGTGAATGCCTGCGGTCCGTGGGTGAAGCATTTCCTCGACGAGCAGACGCACATCAAGACGCCCAAGCGCGTGCGGCTGATCAAGGGCAGCCACATCATCGTGCCGCGCCTGCACGACGGCGAACACGCCTTCATCCTGCAGAACAAGGACAACCGGATCGCCTTCGTCATTCCCTACGAGCGCGAGTTCTCGCTGATCGGCACGACCGACATCCCGGTCGACAAGAGCGAGGACGCGGTCTGCACGCCGGAGGAGATCGCCTATCTCTGCGAGCTTGCCAGCCACTACATGGCGAAGCCGGTGCGGCCGCAGGACGTGGTGTGGACCTACTCGGGCGTGCGGCCGCTGTTCGACGACGGCGACGACGACCCCTCTGCCGTCACCCGCGACTATCATCTCGAGGTCGACGCGCCGGACGGTTCGGCGCCGATGCTGTCGGTATTCGGCGGCAAGATCACGACCTACCGCCGGCTCGCCGAGCATGCGCTGGAAGACCTGCGCAAGTTCTATCCCGGCATGGCCGGCGCCTGGACGGCCGGCAAGCCGCTGCCCGACGGCGAGCTCGCCGATGCGCCGACCTTCGAGGCTGCCTTCGAGCGCTTCGTTGCCAGCGCCGCCTCGGTTCATTCACAACTTCCGCAAGAATTAGTGTGGATTCTGGCCCGCCGGCACGGAACCGGGCTGGACGACCTGCTGGAAGGCATCCGCAGCGTCGACGATCTCGGCCGGCACTTTGGCGGCCATCTCTACGAGGTCGAGGCGCGATACCTGATGCGCGAGGAATGGGCGGTCGAGCCCGACGACGTGTTGTGGCGGCGCACCAAGGAAGGCCTGCACATGACGCCCGCCGAGCGGGCGGCGTTTGCGCAATGGATGCAGGGCCTGCGACCGAACGCCTGAGGCGCCGCCTCGAAGAAAACCGACGAGCCCCGGGCACGTTTCCGGGCATGAGCCCGTAATTGGGGTGGGGAGAGACATTTGGCCCCCTGGCCCCTCAAGGAGCTCATTGTATGCGTGTTCGTCGCCTTTTCCTGGCTGTTCCGACCGCCCTGGTGGCGGCCGCCGGCCTCGCCTGGCTGACCTCGGCCGCCGCCTCTAACGGTGGGATCGATGGAGCGCCGCAGATCGCCCAGGCAACCCCGCCAGCCGCCACGCCCCCGGCGGCTGGCGGTCCGGAACGCGGTCCGGGCCCCGAACGAATGATGCCGAAGTTCTCGCCGAAATCCTTCTGCGAGGAGCGCATCGCCCGTCGTGTCGGCGCTCGTGCCTACCTCAAGGAGAGGCTCGACCTGAAGGCCGACCAGATGTCGGCCTGGGATGCCTTCCAGAAGGCAGCCGATGCCGCCACCGCCAAGGAAAAGGCCAGGTGCGCGGCACTGCCGACCGAAATGCCGAAGACCCCGCCGAGCCTTGCCGACCGTGTGAACCGCCGGGAGGAGAGGATGAAGTCGCGGCTGGAAAGCATCGCGTCCGTCAAGCCGACTCTGCTCGCCCTCTACGACAAGCTGACGCCGGAGCAGAGGGAGGTCCTCGACCGTCCGATGATGGGTCGGCACCGCGGCGGCCCAGGCAAGCATTGGCGGCGTGGCTGATAGGCGCATGACGCATTATCTCGATCAGCACGGCGTTGGGTAAAGTCAGGCGCATACAGCGGCCCGGGTTGTAGGACCTACCCGGGCCGCGACTGTGCGCCAAGTCACACTCGAGATGAAAGGAGCCGAGGCATAGATGATCGGTCCATGCGCAGGACCGAGGCAGCGAACACTTCGACCCCAAGAAGAAAGTCCGAGTAAATGAGATACAATTTAGTCGTCGCCACCCATCACAAGACGGGAACGGTCTGGATGGATGGTGTGTTCAAGGCGCTCGCCGGTGACCTCGGCGCCCGATACATAAATTTCCGGGCACAGTACGAAGAGATGAAAGGGCTGCTCGGCAGCCCTTTTGTGCTTTTCTGCTACGATTCAGATTTCGGTGAATGCGCCTCCCTGCTTGATCGCGAAGACGTGAGGACGCTGCACCTCATTCGCGACCCGCGTGATGTCGTGATCTCGGCGATGCACTACCACAAGGCCTCCCGAGAACCCTGGCTGCACGAGCCGATTCCGGGCTACGACAACCTGAGCTACCAGCGCGCGCTCCGCAGGCTGCCGACGCGCTTCGCCCAGTACGTATTCGAGATGGACAACTCCAGCGCGAGCACGCTGCGCGACATGGCGGCATGGCGCTACGGCCGCAGCAACTGTTTCGAGGCTCGTTACGAGGATCTGCGGCAGGATGACGAACTCGTCATCTGGCGCCGCATCATGACCTTCTTCGGCCTCGACGCCGCCGGCCAGGCGATGGGTGCCCGCCGCTTCTGGCAGAACAGCCTGTTCGGCGGCCTGTCGCGGCTCGGCAACAAGCATGTCCGCTCGGGCGCCGTCGGCCAGTGGCGGCGCGAGTTCACGCCGGCGCTCGCCAAGGTCTTCCTTCAGCGCTTTCCCGGCCTGCTGCAGACGCTCGGCTACGAAGCCAGCGACGACTGGGTGGTGGATCTCGAGGAGGGTCCGGTGACCGGCATGCTGTCCGACTTCCGACGGCTCGCGGCTCAGCGCTGGGAAAGCTTCGCCGGTATCGGGCGCAATCCGCTGAAGTTCTGATGACGACGCGCCGTTCCTTCCAGCTCTCGCCGCATCTTCAGGCCCTGGAGGACGAGGCGGTCTACGTGCTGCGCGAGGCCGCCGCGGAATTCCGCGCGCCCGTCATGCTGTACTCCGGCGGCAAGGATTCGAGCGTCCTGCTCCACCTTGCCCGCAAGGCGTTCTACCCGGCGCGACCGCCCTTCCCGTTCCTCCACATCGCCACCGGCTGGGACTTCCACGACCTGCTGGTGCATCGCGACCGCACGGCCGCGGCGCATCGGCTCGACCTGCTGGTGCACGGCAACGAGGAGGCGACACGCGCCGGCGTCAATCCGTTCACCACCGAAACCGGCGAGTACTCGCGGCTGATGCTGACCGAGGCGCTGCGCCAGGCGCTCGACCGCTACGGCTTCGACGTGGCGATCGGCGGCGGCCGGCGCGACGAGGAGAAGTCGCGCGCCAAGGAGCGCGTCTTCTCGCGCCGCGCTCCCGGCCATACCTGGAACCCGCGCGACCAGCAGCCCGAGCTGTGGCGCAACTACAACCTGCGGCTCGCGCCGGGCGAGACCATGCGCGCCTTCCCGCTGTCGAATTGGACCGAGGCCGACATCTGGGCCTACATCCAGGCCGAAACCATCTCGATCACGCCGCTTTACTTCGCCGCCGACCGGAAGGTACTGCGGCGCGGCGATGCCTGGATCGCGCTCGACGACCGGCGCCTGCATCTGCACGCCGACGAAAAGGTCGAGACCCGCCGCGTGCGCTTCCGGACGCTCGGCTGCTGGCCACTCACCGGCGCCGTAGAGTCGGGCGCCGAGGACGTCGCGGCGGTGATCGACGAACTGCGCGTCGCGCGGCTGTCGGAGCGCATCGGCCGGCTGGTCGACGCCGCGCGCAACGATTCGATGGAGCGCAAGAAACGTGAGGGCTACTTCTGAGATGGACGACTGCTGAATGGATGTGGGGGAGCAAAGGAGCGCGCTGCGCTTCCTGGCGTGCGGCTCGGTCGACGACGGAAAATCGACCCTGATCGGCCGGCTGATCGCCGATTCGTCGGGCCTGCTCGACGACCAGCTCGCGACGCTGTGCGAGGACTCGCGGCGCTTCGGCACCACCGGCAACAGGATCGACTTCGCGCTCCTGCTCGACGGATTGGAGGCGGAGCGCGAGCAGGGCATCACCATCGACGTGGCGCATCGGTTCTTCGCCAGCCCGCGGCGGGCCTTCGTCGTCGCCGACACGCCGGGCCATCAGCAGTTCACGCGCAACATGGCGACCGGCGCCTCCAACGTCGATCTCGCCGTGCTGCTGGTCGACGCCCGCAGCGGGCTGGTCGAGCAGACCCGTCGCCACGCCGCGATCGCCCACCTGCTCGGCATCCGCGACGTCGTGCTGGCCGTCAACAAGATGGACCTAGTCGATTTCTCGCAGCGGCGCTTCCGCGAGATCGAGCGCGCCTTCGAGGCGTTCGCCGAGCCATGGCGCCTGCGCTCGTTGCTGGCCGTGCCGATCTCGGCACTCGACGGCGACAATGTCGTGCGCCCGAGCGACCGCACCCCCTGGTACGACGGCCCATCGCTGCTCGCCCATCTCGAGACGATCGACGTCCACGGCGCCGATGACACAGCGCCGCTGCGCTTCCCCGTGCAATGGGTAAACCGGCCGGACGCCACGTTCCGCGGTTTCGCCGGCACGGTCGTCTCCGGCAAGGTCCGCGTCGGCGATGCGGTGGTCGTGGCGGGTTCCGGACGGATGACTCGTGTCGAGCGCATCGTGAGCTTCGACGGCGACCTCGCCGAGGCAGCAGCCGGCCGCGCCGTCACCCTCACCTTGCGCGACGAGATCGACATCGCGCGCGGCGACCTGCTGGTCGATCCGCGGCGGCGGCCGACCGTGACCCGGCAATTCGCGGCGGATCTCGTGACCATGCGCGAAGCTCCGGTTCAGCCGCGCCAGTCCTTCCTGCTCAAGATCGGCACCACGATGGTGCCGGCCTCGGTGACGCGCATCGTCGACCGGCTCGAGCTCGATGCCCTGGGCCGCGCGCCCGGTGACGATCTGCCGTTCAATTCGATCGGCCGGGTGTGGATCGAGACGGCGGTGCCGGTGGCGTTCGACCCCTATGCCGAGAACCGCGCGACCGGCGGCTTCATCCTGATCGACCGCACGACGCTCCAGACCGCGGCGGCCGGCATGGCGGTCGAGAACCTCGCAGCGGCGACCAACGTTCATCCGCAGCGCGGCCAGGTGACGCCGGCGCGGCGCGCGGCGATGAAGGGCCAGAAGGCGCTGGTGCTGTGGCTGACCGGCCTGCCGGGCGCCGGCAAGTCGACCATCGCCGACCTGGTCGAGCGCAAGCTGGTCGAGCAGGGCCGCCAGACCATGCTGCTCGACGGCGACAACCTGCGCCAGGGCATCAACTCGGACCTCGGCTTCGACAGCGCCTCGCGGGCCGAGAACGTGCGGCGCGTCGGCGAGATCGCCAGGTTGATGACCGAAGCTGGCCTGATCGTGATCGTGGCGCTGGTCTCGCCGTTCCGCGCCGACCGGCTGCGCGCGGCCTCGCTGCTGCCGGCCGGCAGCTTCGTCGAGATCTTCGTCGACACGCCGATGGAGGTCTGCCGCCAGCGTGACACCAAGGGCCTGCACGCGCTGGCCGACGAGGGCCGGCTCGCCAACCTGACCGGCCGCGACCAGCCCTACGAGCCGCCCGAGCAGCCGGCGCTAGTGCTCAAGACGACAGAGCTGAGTGCCGATGAGGCCTCCGACCGTGTGGTCGCGCTGGTCCTGGATCGCTCATAGGACCGCGGACCTCCAGATCCGCGGTCCTATGAGGCTACCAGTCGCTGGCGCGCACCATCTTCATCAGGTCGTCGGCCATGGTGAGCGCGGTCAGCACGCCGGTCTTGGGATTGTCCGGCATCGACTTGCCGAGGCGCTCGAGCCGGAGCTCGCCCGAATCGCTGACCACCTCCAGCCGGCTGGCATTGGTGCCGGGCGGCAGGGTCGGATCGGCCACCAGCTCGATGTCGGTCCGGTCGAGCCCGGCGCCGCACAGCGCCACGGTCACCGCAAGGTTGGCGTTCTTCGGATAGAGCCGACCGGCATCCGCGGGCGTGCCGTGGAAGATCACCGTCGGCTCCTTGATCGACGGCAGGTCGAAGTCGGTCTCGGCCGGCGTGCCGGTCCAGGCATGGGGCGGCTTGATCGAGGTGTATTTGACCCGCTCGAGCTTGCCGAGCCGCATCGCCAGCAAACCGTCGAGGCCGGCGATCGCGCCCGACGGCAGCCGCAGCCTCGCGCCGCTCTTGGCCGCCGCGTCGCGATGCTTCTTCCACAGCTTGGGATCGCCGTAGGCGCCGGTAGCGATCACCATCAGATCGAAGCCCTTTTTGAGGATGGTCTCGCCCCAATCGCGCACCGCCTGCTGGCTGGCCGCCTCGACGACCACGTCGGGCTTGAGCTTGAGCAGCGCCTTCAGGTCCTCCACCACCGCGACCTTCTTGCCGACCGCCTTCTGCGTGGCCTTGGCGCGGCCGGGCCGGACGAGGACGCCGACGATATCGATCGGCGGCTTCTTCTCCTCGAACACGTCGAACAGCATCTGGCTGATCGCGCCGTAGCCGATCAGCGCAATCTTCAGCCGCTTGTTCTTCTTTGCCATGCCATGCCCCGCGCAAATTCGAGCCGCGGACTATAGCCGGAGCGCAGCCCTTGCGACCATGGGGGGCCACCGCTATAACCGCCGCCGCCTGACGGAGTGTAGCTCAGCCTGGTAGAGCACTAGCTTCGGGAGCTAGGGGCCGGAGGTTCGAATCCTCTCACTCCGACCAATCCGGACAGCAACGGCGGACCTCATGTCCGCCGTTTGCTTTTCCAGCGCCTGTCCTACTCCAAGCCGCCGCCCTCGTTACGCTGGAACTGCTCGTTCTTCGACCGCCAGATGTCGGGCTGCTCGCAGTGATGATTGTGCACGCCGAGGAAGCGCGACGCGGCCTGCGCTTCCTGCACGACATAGCCGTGCGACACGCCGAGCCTGGCCCACGCCATGCCCTCGCGCACCAGGGCCTCGCCGAGATCGACGCCATCGGCCTTGCAGACGGCCACCGTCCGGCCCAGACGATCCTTGTCGCGGGCCTCGCAGGTGACGGTCTTGCCCTCGACCAGTCGCGCCAGCGCCTGCTCGGCGAGTTGGCCCGCCGGCCAGCCGCCGCTGCAGGTCTGGGCCGGCGCCGGCGCCTCGATGCCCCACAGCGCGTAGGTCGTGCCGTCGAGGGTGACGTTGCCCGCGCCCGAGACCGTGGTCGCAAACGCCGACGGCACGACGGTCGCCGCGACCAGCAGGGACAGCCGTATGTTCATCGTTCGGCGAGATTGATCAGGGAAGTGCGGCCAAATCAGGGTCGCACTATTTGCATTCGAATGCGCTCAGACCGGAACGGTCGGCCCCGAGGTGAGCCGCCGCATGTGACGGCGCATGCCATGATAGTCGTTGATGGCATTGTGCATGACGCGCCGATTGTCCCAGACCGTCAGCGTGCCGGGCTCCCAGTGCACGCGGCAGGTGAATTCCGGCCGCGTCGCGTGCTCGACCAGCCACTCGATCAGCGGCTGGCTCTCGTCGCCGGTCATGCCCTCGAAATGCGTGGTGTGGACCTTGCTGCAGTAGATCGCCTTCTGGCCGGTCTCCTCGACGGTGCGCACGATCGGATGCACGGCCTCGTAGGTGTCGGCCGTCTCCCCCGCGGTCACCTTCATGGCGCCGATCTGCGCATGATGCAGCGAGCGGCCGCCCGAGTTCTTCAGGCCGGCGCTGAACACGCCGTTCAGGCTGCCGAGCATCTCCTTCATCTTCGGCGTCAGCGACTCGTAGGCCGCCACCATGTCGCAATAGAGCGTGTCGCCACCCCTCTGCGGCGTCTCGAGTGCGTACAGCAAGGTCGCCATCGGCGGCGCCTTCATGTAGGTCGTGTCGGAGTGCCAGCCGCCCCCGAAGTTGCGCTTCTCGCCGGGCTCCTTGATCACGTCGAACAGGAACGGGAAACCGTCGAGCCCCTTCACGAACGGATAGTGGTTGGGCTCGCCGAACCGCGCGCCGACATCCATCATGTCCTGCGGGCCGAGATCCTGGCCGCGGATCGCGATCACCTTGTGGTCGAGAAATGCCTGGTGGACGGTGGCCCAAGCGCTGTTGTCCATGGTGCGCAGGTCGACGCCGCACACCTCTGCGCCGAGCGAGCCGGCGATCGGGGTGACTGTGATGGTGCTCATCGGGGACTCCCTCAAATGCCCAGGCGATAGAATCGCGAGGCAGACCCTTGGAACAGATCAGCCTTCTCGGCGGCACTCGCGCCCTGTGCCAGTCGCTTGCAGGCATTCCAGTACACGCCGTAACTGTACGAGCCCTTGTCGACCGGGAAGTTGCTTTCGAACATCGCCCGGTTGGCACCGAAGGCCGTGATGCAGGTCTCGATGTAGGGCCGCCAGAGGGTCGCGAGCTGCTCGGATCCCGGCGGCAACTTGCCCTCATGCACGTCGAAGCCGAACATCTTCATGCCGAGGCCGCCCAGCTTCACCCACACGTTGGGACACGCCGCCAACTCGCGGATGCGCTGGCTCCACTCGGCGAAGACCTCGTCGCGCTTGCCCTTGTAGCGGCCGAGCCCGATCGCGCCGCCGACATGGTTGAGGCAGATCGGCGTCTGCGGGAAAGCGCGTGCCAGGTCGACGACGTCGCCGAGCTGCGGATGGTAGACCCAGGCGTCGAAGCTGAGGCCGAGCGGCGCCAGTTGCGCGAAGCCTTCGCGCACTTTGCTGTCGCGCAGCAGGCCCATCGGCCGGACGGCGGTGGCCCCCCACGCGGCCTGATCCGGATCCATGGAGGCGATGTGACGGATGCCGCGGAACCGGCCGCCGCCCGCCACGACCATCGCCTCCAGCACCTTCCTCACGGGCGCGCCGAGCGCGAGGTCGGCATGCCCGACGATGCCGGCGCAGACGCGCGGCTTGCCGTAGCCGCCGCTGGCGCTCATCGCCGCGACGCCATTGGCGAATTCGATCTCGCCGATCGGCCGCATCTCGACCGGCCCGTCGGCGCGATACATCGACAGCCATTCGAGATACACCGTGGCGATGATGTCGTGGCCGCCGCCGGCAATGTCGGCCAGCAGGTCCGGCAGCAGGTACGTCCCGCTTTCCGGCCGGTCGATCAGATGATGGTGCGGATCGACGATCGGCAGGCCGGGCTCGAGCGCCTCCTCGCGGCGGCTGGCCAGCCAATCCGGCCGCACGGCCAGGTGCGCGCTGATCTGCGAGTCCTTTGGTGCCATGGCGGCCATTAAAGACCCTGCGCGCCGGCCACGGCAATCGTCTGGCCGGTCACCCAGGAGGCGAGCGGGGAGGCCAGGAACAGCGCGACATTCGCCACTTCCTCCGGCAGGCCCATGCGGCCGAACGGGATCGACTTCAGGGTGTTGTTGTAGAGCGTCGGATTGTCCGTCTTGCGCCGGTCCCACACACCGCCCGGGAACTCGATCGAGCCCGGGGCGATGCAGTTCACCCGCACCAGGTCCTTGGCATACATCGCTGCCTGCGTCGTGGTGTAGTGGATCACCGCCGCCTTGATCGCGCCGTAGGGCGGCTGACGCGCCGCCGGATGATGCGCCGAGATCGAGGAGATGTTGACCACGCTGCCCTTGGACTTCTGCAGCGCCGGCAGCGCCTCCTGCGTCGCATGAACGATCGCCAGCATGTCGATCTGCAGGCTCGAGGTCCAACCCTTGTCGTCGTCCGTGTTGCCGAACGCCGAGGCGTTGTTGACCAGCACGTCGAGCCCGTCCAGCGCAGCCACCGCCTCCTTCACATAGGCACGCACCGCATCGCCCTTTGCGAGATCGACACTGGCGACGTGGACCTTGTGGCCGTGCTTGGCGATCTCCGCCTTGGTCTTCTCGAGCGTCGCGACGTCGCGGGCACAGATCGAGACGTCGCCGCCCGCTTCGGCGATGCCGAGGGCGATCGCCTTGCCGATGCCGCGGCTGCCGCCGCAGACGATCGCCTTCCTGCCCGTGAAGTCGATTTTCATGATGCGATTTCTCCCGATGCCGTTCGTTCGTCGCAGTTTGCAGACGGCAGCATATCGGTGTCCACTCCGGCGCGGGAGGAAACAGCCATGGTCTCTGATCCGTCGCGCTGGCAGTCGTCGGCGCCGATCCGCTATCCCGATCCGGACGTGGTCGTGCTGGACAGGCGCTTCCGGCATCTGGTGGTGCCGATGGCCGCGATCGAGCGCATTGCCACCGGCTTTCGCTTCACCGAAGGCCCGGCCTGGTACGGCGACGGCCGGTACCTGCTGTTCTCGGACATTCCCAACGATGCGCTGGTGCGCTGGGACGAGATCACCGGCGCGGTCGCGACCCTGCGCAATCCCGCGGGCTATCCCGACGGCAACACGCGCGACCGCCAGGGCCGGCTGATCAGTTGCGAGCTCGGCAGCCGGACGCTGACGCGCACCGAGCACGACGGCACGGTCACCGTGCTGGCCGACAACTTCGAGGGCACCCGGCTCACCGGCCCGAACGACGTGGTCGTGAAGTCCGACGGCACGATCTGGTTCAGCGACAACGGCGCGGGAATCCGCGGCAACTATCTCGGCGACAAGGCGCCGAAGGAGATGCCGTACCGCGTCTACAAGCTCGATCCCGAGAGCGGAAAGCTCACGATTGCGGTGGGCGATATGGAGCGGCCGAACGGGCTCGCCTTCTCGCCCGACGAATCGAAGCTCTATGTCGTCGACACGCCGGACGGCCCGCGGACCACGCATGTCTACGACATGGTCGACGGCAAGGCGGTGAACGGCCGGCTGTTCTTCGACGCCTCGCCGGGTTTCGCCGACGGGATTCGCGTCGACACCGAGGGCAATGTCTGGGCGGGCTTCTCGGGAGGCGAAGGCCAGGATGGCGTCGCCGTGTTCGCGCCCGACCGCACGCTGATCGGCCGCATCCTGCTGCCCGAGCGTTGCGCCAACCTCTGCTTCGGCGGCAGGAAGCGCAACCGCCTGTTCATGACGGCGAGCCAGTCCGTCTACGCGCTCTATGTCGAGGCGCAGGGCGTCGCCGGCGGCTAGTCTTGCGCCGGGGGCGCGCCACTCCAGTGGCGCGTCTTCTCATGAATCATGATCGCGCCACTGGAGTGGCGCGCCCCCAGCACAAGGAACCCAACAAATGCCCGCCTCCTACGAGACCCATCGCAAGCAGCTCGAGCTGATCCTGCAGGCCTGGGGCATGCCGGCGCCGACGGCGGCCAGCACCGCCGAGATCATGAGCTGGGCCGACCTGCACGGCATCGACACGCACGGCATCTCGATGGTGCCGCCCTACGACGAGCGACGGCGCAGCAACAAGCTCGACATCCGCGCCGAGCCGAAGGTGGTGAAGGAAACGCCGGTCTCGGTGCTTATCGATGGCGGCGGCGGGCTCGGCCATCCCAACGCGCGGCGCGGCATGGAGATGGCCATCGAGAAGGCGAGGAAGACCGGCATCGGCGTCGCGGCGGTGCGCAGTTCCGGCCACTTCGGCGCCTGCGGCTTCTATGCGCTGATGGCCGTCGAGTCCGACCTGATCGGCATGGTCACGACCTCCGCGAGCGGCATCCAGGTCGCGCCCACCCATGGCGCCCAGGCGCGGCTCGGCACCGATCCCATCGCTTTCGCAGCGCCCGGCAAACCCGGCCAGCCGTTCCTGCTCGACATGGCGACCACGACCGTCGCCGCCGGCAAGATCCGCAACAAGGCGAACGAGAACCTGCCCGCGCCGACGGGCTGGCTGGTCACCAAGGACGGCCAACCCAGCAACGATCCGAAGGAGGTCAGCAAGGGCGGCTTCATGACCCCGCTTGGCGGCACACCCGAAGGCAGCAGCCACAAGGGCTATGGGCTCGGCGCCATGGTCAACATCCTGAGCTCGGCGCTGTCCGGCGGCCTGATGGTGACCGACCCGACGCGCAACGCGAAGCCCGGCCCGATCGACATCGGACACTTCTTCCTGGCGCTCGATCCCGGCATGTTCCGCGACATCGCCGAGTTTCGCGCCGATGTCGCCGCCTTCTGCGACACGCTGCGCGCGACAAAGCCGGCCGATTCCGCCAAGCCGGTGCAGGTCGCGGGCGACCCCGAGCGGCGCATCGCGGCGGAGCGCATGAAGACCGGCATTCCCGTCGGCCCCAACCTCCTCGCCAAGGTGCGCGAGATCGCTATCGCGTCAGGCGCGCCCTGGATCATCGGCAACTGAAGGCTCGCGGTGACCTGAATTCTTCACCTGAACGCCGGCCCTCTCGATGATCGGCGTCCACAGCGAGATCTGCGACGCGAGCCTGACGCGCAGCGCCTCGGGCGTCGCTTGATCGAGCGGCAGCAGGTAGGTCTCGATACCGGCGAGCTTTTCGGCCATGGATGATCTTGCCTTGCCACGGCCGGAGCGACAAACTCCGCTCATCATGACCCGGCACCGCAAGAGGCCGCTTGCCGAACGCGTCGCGCACGCTGCGGAAGCTGTGCTCGCCGAGCAGGGCCATGCGAGCTTCGTCGATGTCCTTCTCGGCATGGGATGGCTCAACCCCAATACCGCAGCGGCATGGCGGCGCGGTCAGATCGAATGTCTCGAAGGCGCCATCTTGACGGCTCCGCCGCGCCTCGCGGAAGCGATGCGCCTGTTCCGCTCGTGGGCGGAAACGAAGGGCCTGTCCGCGAGCCCTGCCGCCTACATCGCCCGTACGCCGCAGCGGCCGCCCCTGCGCTTCAGCCGCAGCGGCGATCCTGCCGTCGAGGAGCAGTACCGGACGCATTGGATCTCGCCGGATCTGCCAGAGAAGAAGCGCGAGCGCCTGGTGGAGGAGGCGAACCGCCCGCCGGAGCTCGTGGTCATCCAGCCCCTGAACAAGGGTTGGAAATGCCATCGGTGCGGCGGCACCGGCGGCCTGCTGATCATGGAACCGCCTGGCCCGGCCTGCCTGAGCTGCGCCAAGCTCGGCGACCTCGAGTTCCTGCCCTCTGGCAACGCGCTGCTCACGCGCCGCGTGAAGGCGAAGAGCGCCAGAACCGCCGTGGTCGTGCGGTTCAGCAAGAGGCGTGGCCGATACGAGCGCCAGGGCCTGCTGGTCGAGGCCAAGCCGCTGGCGGCCGTGATGCAAGAGCTCGGACTCGATCGCCTGGAATAGAGTCGAAGGACGAACGTCAGGCCCGGGAAGTGCTATGCTCGCGGCATGAAGATCGACAAGCCCGACCCGCGCATCGGGGCGATCGCCACCGATGTCGATGTCCGTTCGCTCTCCGACTCGGACTGGAACGCACTCTACCGCGCATGGCTCGACGGCGTCGTGCTGGTGGTGCGCGGCCAGAACCTCACCATTCCCGAGTTCCTCGCCTACTCGGGCCGCTTTGGCCGCCTGAAGCCGCATCGCGTCAAGCGAACGCGTCATGCCGAGTATCCCGAGCTCACGGTGATGGGCGTCGGCACGCGCAAGCCCGACGGTAAGGTCGACAAGACGATCTACGATCGCGGCGGCGGCTGGCACACCGATTCGCCGTGGGACCAGGAGATCTGCAAGGCGACCCAGCTCTACGGCATCGCGATCCCGTCGTACGGCGGCGATACCCTGTTCGCCAGCATGTACGACGCCTACGAGACGCTGCCGGCGAGCCTGAAGCAGCGCATCCAGGGGCTGAAAGCCGAGCACGTCTATGGCGGCCGCGGCCGGCGCGGCAACGAACTGCTCGACCCCGAGGATCGCAACCGCCCGCCGGCGGTGCATCCGATCGTGCGGCTGCACGAGGAGACCGGCCGCACGTCGCTCTACGCCAACCCCTATCACATCACCCGCATCCAGGGCGTGAGCGACGCCGACAGCGAGGCGCTGATCGCCGAGTTGACCGATCACATGACCCAGACCACGGCGCAGTACCGCCACAAGTGGCAGGTCGGCGATATCGTGATCTGGGACAATCGCTGCGCCCTGCACTCCGCGACCGGCGGCTACCCGATCGAGGAGCAGCGCATCCACTGGCGAGTCACCATCATGCAGGACGCCGGCGAGCAGCAGCGCGCGGCGTAGCCTGGAACTCCGTCCCGGCCCGCGCCGAGGCCTACGACGGCCACAGCCGGACAGTCGACTCTCAGGAGCGCTTGCGCTGCCCCTCCCCCGTCTTGTCGCGCAGACGGCGCATGCCGCGCAGCCAGCGGTCGCGGTCGAGCTTGCGCGCCATGTACTCCTTCACCTCCGGATGCGGCAGGATCAGGAAGGTCTCGGCGTCCATCGCCTCGATCACCGTTTGCGCCACCGCATCGGTGTTGAGCACGCCGTCGACCGATGCCGCGGTCGCCCCGGCCATGCGCAGCATATTGGTATCGACTGCCTGCGGGCAGAGCACCGATACGACGATGCCCTTGTCGCCGTACTGGATCGAAAGGTGCTCGGCGAGCGCCACGCCGGCATGCTTGGTGACGCCGTAAGGCGCCGAGCCCATCGAGGCGAGCAGGCCGGCGGCGCTCGCGGTGTTGAGCAGGTAGCCCGACTTGCGCTCCAGCATGCCCGGCACCAGAGCGCGCGCGGCATAGACATGTGCCATGACGTGGATTGCCCAGCTGTCGGCCCAGTCCCTGTCGCTGGCGTCCTCGTGCCCGCCGCGGCCGATTCCGGCGTTGGAGAAGAACACATCGACGGGCCCATAGTGCCGCTCGGCCTCGGCGATCAGATGACGGATGTCGGCTTCGCGGCCGACATCGCAGGTAACGGCGACACCCTTGATGTCCTTCGCCACCGCCTCGAGTCGCTTGCGGTCCATATCGGCCACGACCACGCCCTTGGCGCCCTCCTTGGCATAGCGCCGCGCGATCGCCTCGCCGATGCCACCGGCAGCGCCGGTGACGACGCAGACCTTGTCCTTGACTTTCATGTTTCAGCCCCAGCTTTGCTCGATGAGTTCGATGTACTGCGCCCGGGTCGGCTGGCGCGGCGTCGAGAGATGGCAGTGATCGCCCAGCGCACCATCGGCGATCTTCTCGACCGTCTCGCCCTTCAGCCCCATCGCACCCAGTCCCTTGGGTATGCCGAGCCGCTCGTTCAGCGCCGCGACGGCGTTGGCGACGCCCGACGCATTCGCCTCCCGCTCCGGCAAGCCCATCAGCGCCGCCACGCGCTTGTACTTGTCGCCGACCGCGGGCTCGTTGAAGCGCAGCACGGCCGGCAGATAGACCGCGTTCAGCGTGCCGTGATGCAGGCGATAGCCCTTGAGCCCTCCCGTCGGATGGCTGAGCGCATGCACCGCGCCGAGGCCCTTCTGGAAGACCATCGCGCCTTCCATCGCGGCCATCGCCATGTTGTAGCGCGCCTCGCGGTCGGAGCCGTCCCTGGTTGCGCGCTCGACGTACTTCCACGCCTTCTCCAGGCCATCGAGCGCGATGCCGTCGGCGGGCGGGTTGTAGGCGTTCGACAGGTAGCACTCGATGTTGTGGGTGAAGGCGTCCATGCCCGTGCCGGCCGTCAGATGTGGCGGCAGGCTCATCGTCAGCTCCGGATCGATCAGCGCCAGCCTGGGGATCAGATGCGGGCTGCCGATCGCGAGCTTGCGGCCGGAATCCATGATGATCACGCCGCCCCGGCTCACTTCGCTGCCGGTGCCCGCGGTCGTCGGGATGGCGACGATCGGCGCGACCCTGGCCGTGATCTTGGCCGCCCCGCCCTCGACCATCGCGTAAGGCTGCAGCGAATCACCGGGGTGCGTCGCCATCAGCGCCACGCCCTTGGCGAGATCCATCGGCGAGCCGCCGCCGATCGCGATGATGCCGTCGCACCCCTCGGCCTTGTACATGGCGAGCGCATCGCGCATGGCGGCTTCGGTCGGATTCTCGGGCGTGCCGTCGTAGATTGCGATTGGCATGTTACCGGGAAGCTGCTCCTTCACCTTGCCCCACAGGCCGGCGGCGATCACACCCTTGTCGGTAACGATCAACGGCCGGCGGATGCCGAGCAGCTGCAGCTCCGCCTCGAGCAGCTTCAGCGCCCCGAAGTCGAACTGGATGCGGGTGAGATAGGTGATAAGGGCCATTTCGTCCTCGCCTTTCTCGCGAGCGTACGCGAGAAGACGGACATGAGCGACACCCTTGTCCTGCGCGCCGGCACGCTCGCCGATGCGCCGGCCATCGCAGCGACGATCGCCGCAGCCTTCGAGCAGTATCGCGGCAAGCTGGTGCCGGAGTCCGGCGCATTCGGCGAGACGGCGGACAACATCACAAGGCAACTCCAGAACGGCTCCGGTGCCATCGTCGCGGAGCGGAACGGTCGCATGCTCGCCTGCGTCATGACCGGAACACAGGACGGCGACCTCTATTTCGGCCGGCTCGCCGTGCTGCCGGAAGCGCGCGGCCTCGGCCTCGCCAGGCGCCTGATCGCCGCCGTGGAGGCCGAGGCGCGGCGCCGCGGCATGCCCGGCGTGCGCCTGGGCGTGCGGGTGGTACTCACTGAAAACCAACGGCTTTTCGGGGCGCTTGGCTACGTCGAGACCTCGCGCGAGCCGCACCCGGGCTTCACCTACCCGACCTCGATCAATATGCGCAAAGCGCTGGAATGAGGTAGAAATCGCGCCATGACCAACCGCACTCCGCTCAGCGGCCCGAGCGTCTGGCAGGGCAAGGACATCAAGGACTCCAGGCGTTGGATCCGCCAGCTCTCGCCGGCGCATGTCGCCGAGCTCGAGCGCGCGCTCGCTGCCGTCAAGGGCAAGCCGTGGCAGGAGATCGAGCGCGCCGACTTCCCGCTCAGCCCGCTCGACGGCCTGCTCGCCGACATCCGCGACGAGCTGGAGAACGGCTGCGGGATCATGAAGCTCAGGGGCTTCCCGGTCGCCAGCCACAGCGAGGACGACCTGCGCCGAATGTACTGGGGCTTCGGCACCCATCTCGGTACCCCGGTGTTCCAGAACCGCTCGGGCGAGCTGATGCGCGCGATCCGCGACGAGGGCGCCCATGTCGGCCGCACCTACGGCCAGACCAGGGACGCCAAGGGCGGCACCTTCCTCTCCTCCTACGCCCGCACGCTGACCAACGGCGGCCTGCGTTTCCATACCGATCGCACCGACGTGGTCGGGCTACTGTGCGTGCGCCAGGCGATGAAAGGCGGCGTCAGCACGCTCGCCAGCACGCCTGCGATCCACAATGCAATCCTGGCCAGGCGGCCCGACCTGCTCGACGCGCTGTTCACCGATTACTGGCGGAGCCGCTTCGGCGAGGAAGGCACCGGCAAGGCCGGCTCCAGCACGACCCGCGCCACCGCTTATCCGCTGCCGATCTTCGGCGTGCGCGACGGCAAGTTCACCTCGCACTATTCGCTCACCTTCATCGAGGCAGCCCAGCTCGCGGACGACATCCCCAAGCTGACGCCGGCGCAGAAGGAGGCGATCGACGTGCTGATGGCAACCGCGCAGGAGCTGTGCTTCGAGATGACGCTCGAGCCCGGCGACCTGCAGCTGATCAACAGCCACGTCACCTATCACGGCCGCACCCCGTTCGAGGACGACGCTTCGAGCGGCCACGACCGGCTGCTGTTCCGGCTGTGGCTGTCGATGCCGAACAACCGCGCGCTGCCCGAGGGCCACGAGGTGCTGTGGCGCAATATCGAAGCCGGCCGCGTGCGCGGCGGCATCGCCCAGGTGGCAATCTAGCCTCGACCGCTTTCGCCCTTCTTGGCGCCAATACCGTCTTGCTGGACACGACGCATCTGCCCAGACGCGCTGCAGCACCATGTCGGTCACGCGAAGATTGCGGCACCGTGCCCGTCCGATGGTGCTGAGCATCAACTTGCAAACTAACGCCGCCTCAGTCGGCCGACGATCCCCGTCGGGAAGAAATAGACGCAGAGGATGAAGGCGACACCGAGCCAGAGGAGCCAGCGGTCGCCGACCAGGGCTTGCAGGTAGTTCTGCGCCAGGACCAGGAGCACGGCGCCGATCACCGGGCCATACATCGTGCCCATGCCGCCGATCACCACCATCAGCAGGATGTCGACCATGATGTCGAAGCTGAGCGTGGTGTCGGGGCTGGTCTGGCTCGACCACAGCGCCAGCAGCGCGCCGGCCAGCGTCGCCGTCGCGGCGGCGATGCAGCTCGCGAGCGTGCGGTAGATCACGGTGCGATAGCCGATCGCCTCGGCGCGGAACGGATTCTCGCGGATCGCCATCAGGACGGAGCCGAACGGCGAGTTGACGATGCGCAGCAGCGCCAGCACCAGGGCGAGCGAGACGAAGAAGACGAGATAGTAGTCGAGCAGGCGGCCGGTGAAGCCGTCGAACGGGCGGAACGACGGGCGCAGCGCCATCGGCAGGCGGTAGTTCAGGCCGTCCTCGCCGCCGGTGATGGCGGAGAGCTGCGAGGCCAGGATCAGCACGGCGCTCGCCACGGCGAGGGTGATCATGGCGAAGAAGATCGTGCGCAGCCTGAGGCTGAACAGGCCGATCAGCACCGCCAGCGCGATCGCCAGGGCAAGGCCGGCGACGATACCGATGCCCACTGCGGCCCAGCCCGGCCCGAGCCGCGTCAGCGCGATCGCCACACCGTAGGCACCAATGCCGAAGAACATGGTGTGAGCAAAGGAGACGATGCCGGTGTAGCCCAGCAGCAGATCGAAGCTCGCCGCCAGCACGATGAAGACGCAGATGCGGGCGGCGACGTTGAGCGACTTGGCGCCCGGGAACAGGAACGGCGCGAAGGCGAGGCCGACCAGGATCGCGAGCAGCGCGATCGCCAGCCAGCGGCTGCGCGGCATGTCGTCGGAGAGGATCGAGCGCAGCATGCTCACCGCTTCGCCACCGGATAGAGCCCTTGCGGTCGCCACAGCAGGATCAACGCCATCAGCAGGATGTTGGAGCCCAGCGCCACCTTGGGCGCGAGGAAGCCGATGTAGTTGGCCGTCAACCCGACCAGCAGGGCGCCGACGAAGCAGCCGCCGACCGATCCCAGCCCGCCGATGATGATGACGATGAACACCAGCACGATCACCTGCCCGCCGATGCCGGCGGTGATCGTCTCCTGGTAGAGGCCCCACATCGCGCCGCCCAGCCCGGCGAGCGCCGAGCCGACCACGAACACGCCGACGAACAGGCGGCGGATGCGATAGCCGAGCGCCTCGACCATCTCGCCGTTCTCGACCCCGGCGCGGATCAAGAGACCGATGCGGGTGCGGTTGAGAGTGAGCGCCAGCGCCGCGAACACGACCAGGCCAACGATGACGGCGAGGATGCGGTACTTCTCGATGGCGATGTCGCCCAGGAGGATCGCGCCCCGCAGCGCGGTCGGCCGGGTGAGCGTGATCTGGTCGGGCCCCCACACGACCTTGAGAAGCTGCTCGGCGACGATCAGGCCGCCGGTGGTCACCAGGATCTGCTTGAGATGCTGGCCGTAGACCGGTCGCACGATCACGCGCTCGAAGGCGAAGCCGAGGACGCCGCTCACCGCCATCGCCGCCAGCACGGCCGGCAGGAACGCCGCGAGATTGAGCCACAGCGAATCGACCTGCATCCAGGTGCCGAGCGCCAGCATGACGCTCGCGGCAACGAACGCGCCGACGGCGATGAAGGCGCCGTGGCCGAAGTTCAGCACGTCCATCAGGCCGAACGTGAGCGTGAGGCCCGACGCCATGACGAAGATCATCAGCCCCATGGCCAGGCCGGCGACGGTGAGCGTCACCCACGAGGCCGACGAGCCGACCAGCGGGAACGCCGCCGCGGCGAGCAGCGGGATCAGCAGAAGCGGGAGTAAATCTCTTTTCATGTGCTGGGGGCGCGCCACTCCAGTGGCGCGATCTTCTCGTTGAAACACCGCATGACGCGCCACTGGAGTGGCGCGCCCCCAGCACAAGATCCTTCGCGGATCGTCATTGATGCTCCCCCATGCCGAGCCCCAGCAGGTGCTGCTGCAGGCCGGCGTCGGCGGCGAACGCGGCCATCGTGCCCGTATGCGCGACCCTGCCATCGTCCATCACCGCGACCGTGTCGCCGAGCTGGCGGGCGAAAGCAAAGTTCTGCTCGACCACCAGCAGAGTCGATTCGCCGTCCTTCAGCTCGCGGAAGGCGGCGATCATGTTGACGATGATGGCGGGCGCCAGGCCCTTGGTCGGTTCGTCGATCAACAAGAGCCTGCGCGGCTCGATGATGGCGCGCGCCACCGCCAGCATCTGCTTCTGGCCGCCGGAGAGATTGCCGGCCGGCAGGTTCCAGAACCGCTTCAGCGCCTCGAAGCGGGCGAAGATCCAGTCGAGCCGCTTGCGCTCCGGCGGGGCCGAACGCGCGGCGAGGACCAGGTTCTCCTGGACGGTGAGATCGCCGAAGATCGCCATGCTTTCGGGCACATAGGCGATGCCGAGGCGGGCGATGTCGGGCGTCGAGAGCCTGGCGATGTCGCGCCCGGCAAAGTGGATCTCGCCTTCGTGGGCGCGCCACAGGCCCATGATTGTTCGGAGCGTCGTCGTCTTGCCGGCGCCGTTGCGGCCCAGCAGCATCGTCAGCCCGCCCTCGGCCACGTCGAACTCGACGCCGTGCAGGATGTGATAGCGGCCGATGTTGGTCTTCACGCCGCGCAGCGAGAGCAGCGCGCTCACGTGGACCGCGCGCTTCCAGCGCACTCTTGAATCTTGAGCGCGCAGGATGCGCGCGGTCCACATGAGCTAGACATCAGCCGCTCCGCCCAAATAAGCCTCGCGCACGATGTCGGAGTTGATGACGGCGGCCGGCTTGCCGTCGGCGACCAGCCTGCCCTGGTGCAGCACGACGATGCGATCGCTGAGCGAGCGCACCACGTCCATCTTGTGCTCCACCAGCAGGATGGTCTTGTCGCTGCGCGCCTTGATGGCCGCAATGATGTCGAGGATGGTCGGCACCTCGTCGATGCTCATGCCGGCGGTCGGCTCGTCGAACATGAAGATGTCCGGCTCGAGCGCCAGAAGGATTGCGACCTCGAGCTTGCGCTGGTCGCCGTGCGGCAGGGTGGCGGCAATCGCGTCGGCACGGTCCGACAGCGACACCGCAGCGAGATGCTCGCGCGCCTTGTCGATCAGCTCGCGGTGGGTCGTGGTGCGACTGAAAAGGTCGAGCGCCCTCCCCATTCCATGGCCGCTCCTGACTTGCACGGCGAGGCGCACGTTCTCGAGAGCGCTGAGATTGGGAAAAAGGTTGGTGAGCTGGAAGGCGCGGCCGAGTCCGGCACGCGTACGGCGCGGCGCCGGCCATCCGGTGATGTCCTCGCCGTTCAGCCGGACCTTGCCCGACGTCGCCGGCAACTGGCCGGAGATCAGGTTGAAGTAGGTCGTCTTGCCGGCGCCGTTCGGGCCCACGATCGAGGTCAGCGTCCCCGGCTGGAACGCGCACGTCACGCCATCCACCGCCGCGTGGCCGCCGAAGCGGATCGTGAGGGATTGGGTTTCGAGCATGTCGGTCGTGCGTCGCCCCCTCACCTAGCCTCTCCTCCTAGCGGGGGAGAGGAATATGAAGGAGAGCCCTCTTACTCTTCCTCCTCTCCCCCGCTAGGGGGAGAGGTTGGGTAAGGGGGTTACAGGTCCTACCGCTTGTTCTTGATCGGCAGCTTCATCTCGTCGGCGGGAATTTCACGGACGAGGTCGAGCAGATCGTAGTTGTCGGGCGGGTTCTGCTTCATGCGCCACTGGTACATCACCTGCAGCGCCTGATGATCCTCCTTGCGGAAGGTCATCTTGCCCTTGGGCGTGTCGAAGCTCATGCCCTCCATCGCCGCGATCAGCTTCTCGGTATCGGTCGACCCGGCCTTCTTGACCGCCTCGACGGCGGCCATCGCCGCGGCCGTGCCGCCGGCCACGAAGAAGTCCGGCGGCGCGCCGTTGTTCTTCTTCTTGTACTCGGTGACCAGCCAGTCGTTCACCGGGTTCTTGGGGAAGCCCCAGTAGTAGTAGATTGCGCCCTCGAGGCCGGGAAACTGCTTCCAGCCGGCCATCACCGGCAGCAGGTTGCCGCCCGGCGCGATCTCGATCTTGTAGCGCTCGGGCTTGAGGTCCATCAGCTTGGGCAGCGGATGGGCGCCGGCCCACACCACGGCGATGATCTTGCGGCCCGGCTTGTCCTTCAGCGCATCGAACAGGCGCTGGCCGGGTGCTGTGAAGTCGGTGGTCTGCGCCGGCGTGTACTCCTCGTGCACGACCTTGGCCTTGGAGCCGACAGCCTTGAGCGCTTCCTTGAGCGAGGCGATGCCGTCCTTGCCGAAGGCATTGTCCTGCGCCAGCGTGGCGATCGAGATGTTGTCGTCCTTGAGCGTCGCCGCGGCGGCCAGCGCATCCTGCGAGGAGTTGCGCGCGGTGCGGAAGATGTAGCGGTTCCACTTGTCGCCGGTGATCTGGTCGGCGACCGCGGGCTCGACGATCAGGATCTTCTTGTACTCCTCGGCGACCGGCAGCATGGCGAGCGCGATCGGCGAGCCGGTGGTGCCGACGGCGAGGTCGACCTTGTCGTCGCCATAGGCCTGCTCGAGAGCGGCCTTGCCCATGTCGGGCTTGAGCTGGTCGTCCTTGGTGATGACCTCGATCTTGCGGCCGAGCACTTCCATCTTGCCCTGCGTCGCGTATTCGAGGCCGAGCATGAAGCCGGCCTCGGTCTGGCGCGCATAGGCCTCGAGCGGCCCGGTCTTGCTGGTGATCAGCGCGATCTTCAGCGGCTGCTGCGCCGCGACCGGCCCTGCCAGCAACAGTCCGGCGACTGCAAACAACGAACGACGAAACATCGAGCAAACTCCCGTTGCGAGGGGGCCGTTCTAGTCGATGATCGCGGCTTGCACCATCGCGCGCAGGCGATTGCAGAAATGCGCTTCGCATCACCTACGCGCACCGTGAAAATTGCAATCGCGTCGGGCTACCGGATCAACCCGGAGCGCCTCTGGTTCGCAGCGGGAGTGACGGCGCCTTCGAGCCGCGGCCGCTCGCGCTGGAACAGCGCGATCACGGCATCCATCACCGCGCGCACGCGCGGCAGCGCGCGCAGGTCGCGATGCACCAGCAGCCACTGCTCGGCGAACACCTCGGGCAGCACGCCGCCGATCCTGTGCAGCTGCCGATCGGCATCGCCGAGGTAGCAAGGCAGCATGGCGAGGCCGGCGCCTGCGCGAGCCGCCTCATGCAGCACCAGCCAGTTGTTGCCGCGGATCGCGGGCTTGGCGCCACCGAGCAGCTCGTGCAGCCAGGCCTGGCCCGGCATGTAGAGGTGATCGTCGTCGAAGCCGATCCAGGGCAGCGCCCTGAGTTCGGTCTTCGTACGAGCAAAGGCGCGGTGTCCGTAGATCGCGTAGGCAACGCGCCCGAGCTTGCGCGTGACGATGCCGTGCAGGTCGGGCACCCGCTCGCGGATCAGCAGATCGGCCTCGCGGCGCGAGAGATTGGCGAGCGTGTGACTGGCCGTCAGCTCGAACTCGATCTGCGCCAGGTCCTTGCGCAGCGCGGGCAGGTGGCGCGCCAGCCACGCCGCCATCGCCTCGCCGGCCGACAGCCGCACCACGCCGCTCACCGTGTCGCTCAAGCCTGCGCTGCGGCGGTCGATCGACAGCGCCGCCTTCTCCATCGCCTCGGTGTCGGCCAGCAATTCCTCGCCGGCAGCGGTCGGCACGAAGCGGTCTGGCAGGCGCTCGAACAGCCGCGCGCCGATCTGCTTCTCCAGGGCCTGCACGCGGCGCGCCACGGTGGGATGGCTCACACCGAGTGCCTTGGCGGCGGTGGTCAGCGTGCCTTCGCGCGCCAAAGACAGGAATATCCTGAGGTCGTCCCAGTTCGGCTTCATGTACAAATCTGTACAGGGATTTTTCCCATTTGTGCACTGACGACCAGGAATGTTCGTCCTAGTCTTTCAACCATGCACATCGAACCGCGTCTCCTGGTCTTCACCGAAGGCATCCGGTTGCGCATCGCCGGAGCCGTCGCGCTCGGCCTCCTCTCGGTCAGCCTGGCGGTCGCGCGCCTCGGCCTGCTGGGCTGGCTGATCGGCCAGGTGTTCGCCGGCCGGCCGCTCGGCGACCTCGTCTGGCCGGCGCTGATCATCGCGCTGGTGATGGTGCTGCGCGGCGTGTCGGAGCACTGGCGCGCCGTCGTCGCCCACGAAAACGCGGCACGCGTGCAGAAGCGGCTGCGGCGCACGCTGTACGACAAGATCGCCTCGCTCGGGCCGGGCACGGTCGGCCGCCAGCGTTCGGGCGGCCTGACGCTGTCGATGATCGACGGCGTCGAGCAGCTCGAGACCTATTTCGGCCAGTTCCTGCCGCAGTTCCTGACCGCGCTCTTGTCGCCGCTGCTGATCTTCGCCGTTGTCGCCTTCATCGACCTGCCGGTCGCGCTGGTCATGCTGGGCTTCGCGCTGGTGGCGCTGTTCGCGCCCGGCCTGTGGCACAAGTGGGACATCCGCAACTCGCAGTACCGCCAGCGCTCCTATGCGAGCTTCGCCGCGGAGTTCCTCGATTCGATCCAGGGTCTCGCCACGCTCAAGGCGTTCGGCCAGGGCAAGGCGCGCGCCGACCGGCTCGAGGTCGAGGCACGCGACCTGTTCCGCCGCACCATGTGGGTGCTCGGTACCAACGCGCTCGCCCGCGGCATCACCGACACGGCGATCGCCTGCGGCGCGGCCGGCGCGCTGATCTACGGCGCGATGCGGGTGGAGTCGGGCGCGATGGCGCTCACCTCGCTGCTGGTGATCCTGATGCTGGGCGTCGAGATCTACCGGCCGATGCGCGAGCTGCGCACCGTGCTGCACCAGGGCATGGTCGGGCTGTCGGCGGCGCAGGGCATCTACAGGATCCTCGACGACAAGCCGACGGTCGCGGACGCCCTGCCCGCGCCGCTCGACAAGAGCCTGGCGCCGACCATCGCCTTCGAGGACGTGCGCTTCGCCTATCCGGGCCCTATTGGCTCCAAACCTGACCGCACCGTGCACCGGAACCTCAGCTTCCGCGCCGAGGCGGGGGAACGGCTGGGCATCGTCGGGCCGTCGGGCGGCGGCAAGTCGTCGATCGTGCGGCTGCTGCTGCGCTTCTACGATCCCGATGCAGGCCGCATCACCCTGGGCGGCCACGACCTGCGCACGCTCTCGTTCGAGCAGATCCGCGCACTGATCTCGGTGGTGAACCAGGACACCTTCCTGTTCCACGGCACGGTCGAGGAGAACATCCGGCTCGGCCGCCCCGAGGCGGCGCACGCCGCGCTCGAGGATGCCGCGCGCGCCGCCAACATCCACGACTTCATCCTGACCCTGCCGCAGGGCTACGCGACGGTGATCGGCGAGAAAGGCATCAAGCTCTCGGGCGGCCAGCGCCAGCGGCTCGCGATCGCCCGCGCTCTGCTGCGCGACACGCCGATCCTGGTGCTCGACGAGGCGCTCTCCGCCGTCGATGCCGAGAACGAGGCGGTCATCCAGGAGGCGCTCGACCGGCTGATGCAGGGCCGCACGACGCTGATCCTCGCCCACCGCCTGTCGAGCGTGATCGATTGCGATCGCATCCTGGTGCTCGACGGCGGCAAGGTCACCGAACAGGGTCGCCACGACGAGCTGATGGCGCGCGGCGGAGTCTATGCCGGCCTGATGGCCGAGCAGGTTCAGGATTCTTCCGGATCGCGCGCTTCCAGCGCGCTCATGAGCATGGGCGAGCAGGATGCTCGCGGTCCAGAAGACTACGTGCCGCGCAAGACCATCACCGAAGGCATCATCAAGGCGGAGGGCCTCACCTGGTACCAGGTCGTGGCGGCGCTGATGAGGGTGATCCTGCCGTGGAAGGGCAAGCTCAGCGCGACCTTCACGCTCGGCGTGCTGCGCGTGGTCGCCTTCATCGGCGTCGGCGCGCTGTCGGCGCTGATCGTGCTGGCACTGAAGCATCACGCGCCGTGGCATGGGCTTGCGATCGCGCTCGCCCTCGTCGCGCCGCTGTCGGGCGTGCTGCACTGGCTGGAATCGTGGCTGGCGCACGACATGGCTTTCCGCCTGCTGGCCGAGATGCGCATCGACGCCTTCCGCAAGCTCGATGCGCTGGCGCCCGCCTATCTCGTGCGCCGCCGCACCGGCGATCTGATGGCGCTCGCCACCCACGACATCGAGCTGGTCGAGTACTTCTTCGCCCACACCGTAGCGCCGGCATTCGTCGCCATCCTCGTGCCCGCCGTGGTCATCGCCGCGCTGGCGACCGCGAGCGGCTGGCTGGCGCTCGCGCTGCTGCCGTTCCTGGTCGCCGCGGGCCTCAGCCCGTTCCTGCTGCGCAAGCGCGTCGACCGGCTAGGCAGCCAGGCGCGCGAAGCGGCCGGCGAACTAGGCGCCTTCGCCGTCGACTCGGTGCAGGGGCTGGGCGAAATCGTCGCCTTCCAGCAGGAGAGCCGGCGCGGCGATCGCCTCAACGAGCTGTCGCAGCGCCATATCGACCTGCGCCTGCCGTTCTTCCGCGAGCTCACCATGCAGCACGCAATCCTGGAGGTGCTGATCGGCCTGGGCGGCCTCGCCATCGTCGTCACCGGCGCCGTGCTGTCGACCAACGGCGCGATCGATCCCGGCCTGCTGCCGCTGCTCACCATCCTGGCCATGGCCGCGTTCCTGCCGGTCTCGGAGATCGCGCAGATCGGCCGCCAGCTCGCCGACACGCTCGGCGCCACGCGCCGTGTCTATGCGCTCGCCAACGAGCCGATCCCGGTGCGCGACGGCCCGGGCGTGCCGCTGAAGGACGGGCCGGCCGCGCTCGCGCTGGAAGACGTCAGCTTCATTTATCCGGGCCAGACGCGCCCGGCGTTGTCAGGTGTGAGCTTCGACATTCCCGCCGGCAAGACGGTGGCGCTGGTCGGCACCTCGGGTGCGGGCAAGACCACGACGGCGCAACTGCTCATGCGCTTCTGGGATCCGGACAGCGGCCGCATCACTTTGAACGGCGCCGACCTCAAGGCCTACAAGCTCGACGACCTGCGCCGGATGGTTGCCCTGGTGGCGCAGGACACCTACCTGTTCAATGATACCTTGCGCGCCAACATCCTGATCGCTCGCCCCGACGCATCGGAGGCGGAACTTCAGGCCGCGATCCAGCACGCCTCGCTGTCCGAACTGGTCGCCACGCTGCCCGACGGCCTCGATTCCCCCGTCGGCGAACGGGGAACCAGCCTGAGCGGCGGCCAGAGACAGCGCGTGGCGATCGCCCGCGCCTTTTTGAAGGACGCGCCAATCCTGATCCTCGACGAGGCGACGTCGCATCTCGATGCGGTCAACGAGCAGGCGGTGCGTCGCGCGCTCGATCTGCTGCAGGCCGATCGGACCACCATCGTGATTGCCCATCGGCTCTCGACGGTGCGCGACGCCGATCAGATCGTGGTGCTCGACGAGGGTCGCGTGGCCGAGATCGGCACGCATTCCACGCTTCTGATGAAGGGCGGGTTATACGCACGGCTGGTGTCGCGCCAGCTTGCAGCCGCCTATGCGCCTGCGGCGTCCTGAAGAACAAGCTGGCGGTTCGGGGAGAGAAGCCATGTTCAGCCACATCACGGTCGGCAGCAACGACATGATCCGGTCCAAGGCCTTCTATGATGGCATGACGACGCCGCTCGGCCTGGTGCGTCACATGGAGTTCCCGGACGGCATCGGCTACGGACGCCAGGGCGGACGACCGCAACTCTGGATCGTGCGTCCGCTCGACAAGAACGCCGCGACGGTCGGCAACGGCATCACCATCGGCCTGGAAGCCGACACACGGCCTGCAGTAGACGCCGCTTATGCCGCGGCAATCGCCAATGGCGGCAAGGATGAAGGCAAGCCCGGTTTGCGGCCGCATTATCACGCGAACTATTACGGCGCCTATGTTCGCGATCCGGATGGCAACAAGGTGTGCGTCGTTTGCCACAAGCCGGCGTGAGGCGTAGCATCGATGCGAATTCGAAGGAGTTGCGGATGGGACCGTTCAAGGTGTTCTGGCAGCCGGGTTGAACCAGCTGCCTGAGACTCAAGGAGTTTCTATCGGTCCGTGGGATCGACTTCGTTTCCGTCAATGTTCTTGAAGACCCCGACGGTCTCGCAGAGCTGCAGAAGCTCGGCGCTCGGTCGGTGCCCGTGCTGTCGCGCGGCGACAAGTTCACCTTCGGCCAGAGCACCAAGCAGATCGTCGACTTCCTCGGCCTGAACGAAAGTTCAGGCCCCGAGCTGTCGACCGACGAGCTGGTGGCCCGGATCGACAAGTACATGGGTGCAGCGCTCGAGCTGATCCCCCTGATGCCGGCCGACCGGCTCGCCACGCACGTGCCCGGCCGTCCGCGCAGCTACCGGACGCTCGGCTTCCACCTGTTCCGCGTGGTCGCGGCCTTCCTCGATGCCAACGAGGGCGTGACGCTGGTGCGCGAGGCGTTCGGCGAGGAACCCAGTCCCGACGCAACGACGGCCGAGCTCGTCGCCTATGGCGAGAGCGTCCGCAAGCGCTTCAGGGACTGGTGGGGCAAGGGCGACACCAGCCCGGTCAAGGAACTCCCGACCTATTACGGCGCGCAGAGCCTGCATGAACTGATGGAGCGGACGACCTGGCACTGCGGCCAGCACGTGCGCCAGTACATGATGCTGCTCGAAAAGGAAGGCGTCAGCCACCATCAGCCGCTAAAGCCGCCAGACTTCACCAAGCTGCCCTTCCCGCAGAACGTGTGGGACGGCTGAAACCTTCGGACCCCGGAGGCGTTAGCTGCCACAGAGATGCCCCCACAGCCCGGAGGACGACGATGCGCAATGGCACGGCCCATTCCATCCCGAGCAAGGATCTGGTCAAGGAAATCAATGCGTTGAAGGCGCAACTGAAACGAGTCTCCGACGCCATGGCGAACGATGCCAGCGACGGCATGAACCGCGCCATCGACGCCGTCGAGAGCAAGAGCCGCGAGACCATCGACGACGCGGTCGACGCGGCCCAGCGCTTCATCGACGAATACTCCGAGACCGCCAAAGACACCGCCTCGCGGCTGGCGCGCGCGTCGAGCCAGATGCGAGACAGCGCCGCTGATTCGCTGGTCGAGACGGTCCAGGCCCGCCCGTTCGGGACCTTGGCCGCCGTAGTCGGCATCGGCTTCCTTGCGGGGTACCTTTGTCGTCGGGCCTGACCGCAAGGTCAGCAGCTCCCCGACTGACCGCAAGGCCAGCCATTCGCCATCGAAGGGACTTCACCTGATCGAAGGTCTGGTCCGCCTGCTGGCGCTGCCCGCAATGATGCGGGCGGCGCGCGCTACCGCCGCCGACACCGCGCAGCGCGTGGCGCTCGGCGTCGCCGCGGGCCTCGCCGGCCTCGTCGGCCTGTTCTGCTTCACCAACGCGAGTCTCACGCTGCTCGAGCGCCGCATGGATCCCGCTGAAGCGTGGTCGTTGGTCGGCGGCTTCTATGCAGTGGTCGGTGGCCTTCTCTATTTCGCCTCGACCAGACGTCGCCGCTGACGCTGCGCCTTGGGCTTGTAGCCTCGCGAAGCGAGTGGCGGACGCTCCGAGATCCGCGGGCTGACCGGCCGATCGTCCGACAACAGCACTTCCAGCCAGCGCAGCGACGGCAGATGCGCGGCGATGGTGCTGATCAGGATCAGCAGTGGAACCGCGACGATTGCGCCGATCGCGCCCCACATCCAGCCGAGCAGGGCGATGGTCACGAACACCGCCACGGTGTTGAGCGCGCAGCGGCGGCTCACGAAGGCCGGTGTCGCGAACTGCGATTCGGCGAAGTGGATCAGGACCAGGATCGTCGGCGTCGCGACGATGCGCGGCCAATCCTCGAAGGTCAGCAGGCAGGCCAGCGTCACCAGGGCAATCACCACCGGCGGCCCGACGAAGGGCACGAACGAGGCCACCCCCAGCAGAACACCCCACATCATGGCGTTGGGCAGGCCGAGCAGCACCAGCGCGATGGTCGCCAGCACCGCGACGCAGGAATAGATGACCGCCAGCGAGAACAGGTAGTGACCGACCCGCCCGTTGATATCGCGCATCATGCGGGCAAGGCGTACGCGGGTTTCGAAGCTCGCCGGGACGCGCAGGATCTGGCGGCGATGGCTGTTGCGATGCGCCAGCAGCATGAAGGCCAGCACGCCGGTATAGGCGATCTGCAGGATCACGGCCGGCGTGGTGCTGGCGAGCTGGCCGAGCAGGGAGTGGTTGTTGACCACCACCCTCTCCGTCGTCTCGCTGGTCTTCGCCGCGGTCGCGCTCGCCGCCTGCTCGACCTTGCTGGTGAGCTCCTGCATGAAGGCGAGCGACTTGCGCAGGCCTTCTAGCTTGCGCTGCAGCGTGAGGGTGAGGAACGGCCCCTGCGCCGCCCAGTCGGCGATCGACGGGATCACCAGCGAGAGGATGCCGGCGACAACAAGAGCCAGCACCAGGACCGACACGACGGCAGCGGCCGTCGGCGGCAGGTGAATCCGCTCGAGCGTGTTCGCCACCGGGGTCAGGATCAAAGCCAGGACAACCGCACCCGCGGTCGGAATCAGGAAGTCCCGCGCCACATAGCCGATGGCCGCGACGGCGCACACGGCGAGGATGATGAGGGGCCGGCGGATCGCGGAGTTGCCGCGCACGTGAACGACCGGAACGGGCGCGTCGGGCTGATCCATCGTCTCCTCGTGATCGACTGAAACGGGAGACGGGGGCGAACGTTCCGCGGGCGGACATTATCGTGACAAAAAGATTCTGTTTGACTCATGGCGAAACGGAGTCCGAAGCGCCGCGTTCACATGGAAAGTGAAATACCGGGAGCGCTACGTCCGTGCGCATCGTCGCCAAGCTCATCGCTCTGGCAATCCTGGCCGCCTCGATCGCCGGGCCGGCGCATGCGCAGGTTCCCGAACAGCAGGGCTTTTTCGGCAACATCGACGGCCGCTGGATGTGGCTGGGTGGTAACCGTGTCTCGATCCCCGGGGCTTCGGCCGACGTCACCAACGGGCCGGGCGGGCAGATGCTGATCGGCTACAAGCTCGACCCGCATTGGGACGTCGCACTGGCGGGCGACGTGCAGGGCCTGCTGTCGCATCTCACCAAGCTGCAAAACGGCACGCTCTCGGTCGACACCAACCACCAGCATTTCGATCTCGAGCTCGGCTACAGCAACGGCTGGTGGCGGGTAGATGGCGGCCTGCGCGGCATCCATTACCGGCAGGGCGCCACCTATGCCATCGCGCCGCTCACCGGCTATGACCAGCGCGAGATGTACGGCATCGGCCCCAAGATCGGCGCCGGCATCCGCCTGCCGGTATCCGAGAACTGGGCGGTGGTCGGCGGTGCCGACGCGGCCCTCGTCTACACCAGCTTCGTCGAGACCGGCACCGGCGTGATGCTGAGCAATACTTCGTACTGGCAATTCGTGCCGCAGCTCAGCGCAGAGCTGGGCATCAGCTGGCGCTCTTCCGACTCTCCCTCTTTCTCGTTCACGACCGGCGCCCGCATCGCGAACTCGTTCAACACGGCGATCACCGCCGACGGCACGCACCAGGGCTCCCTGCTCGAGTTCGGACCGTTCATCCGCATGGCCTACAACTTCGCCGGGCCGAGCCGCAGCGCCCGCATGGCCGTCAAGGAAGAACGCGAGATCTGGACCAACTCGCCGCCGACCGGCAGCCGGCGCTACGTCGCCTACTTCGGCTTCGAGCGCAGCGACCTCAGCCTGGTTGCGACCTCGATCGTTCATCGGGCCGCCGAGGACATCAAGAGCGGCCGGCCGGCGACCATTGCCATCGCAGCGAGCGACCGCGACGACGGCTCGAGCTTCTCGCGCGGCCTGTCGCTGCGCCGGGCCGACGTCATCCGCGAGGCCCTGATCCGCGACGGTGTCTCACCGGCGCAGATCGATATCGGTACCGCCGCCGATGCGCCCAAGGTCTCGGCCCTCGCGGCCAGCATCAGCGAGCCGCCGAGCCGCGCGCGCATCAACTATTGAAATTCGGTTTCTCTCTGAGGGACGGAACGATTGCCGTCGCCTGCGAAAGCCCTAGGCTCGCGCCATGCCTGTCTATGCCCGGACCGTGCCCGTCATGGAGCGCCACCGCTTCGACGTCGCCTCGCTCGACCGCTACCTGCGCGGCCATCTTGCGGGCTATTGCGGCGGGCTCGAGGTGCAGCAGTTCGATTCGGGGCATTCCAATCCGACCTTCTTCCTGTCGGCAGAGATGACGGGCGGCAATCGCCGGGACTTCGTGTTGCGCAAGAAGCCCCCCGGCAAGCTGGTCGCCTCGGCGCACCAGGTCGACCGCGAGTTCCGCGTGATTTCGGCACTCGCCAAGACCGATGTGCCGGTCGCGCCCGCCCATTGCCTCTGCACCGACGATTCGGTGATCGGCCAGATGTTCTACATCATGAGCTGCGTCGAGGGCCGCATCCTGATCGATCCCTCGATGCCCGACCAGATGCCGGCCGAGCGCGCGGCGATCTTCGATTCGATGAACGACGTGCTGGCGCGCCTGCACAAGGTCGACCCGGTGAAGGTCGGCCTCGGCGACTATGGCCGCAGCGGCCAGTACATCGCCCGTCAGCTTGCACGCTGGACCAGGCAGTATGCGGAACTCAAGACGGAGCACATCGAGGCGATGGAGAAGCTCTCCGCCTGGCTGCCCGAGCACATCCCGGCCGAGGACCCGACGACCATCGCCCACGGCGACTATCGGCTGGGCAACCTGATCGTCCATCCGACCGAGCCGCGCATCGTCGCCGTGCTCGACTGGGAACTCTCGACGCTCGGCCATCCGCTGGCCGACCTCGCCTACAATTGCCTCGGCTATCACATGAAGGAACCGCCGCACGGCTTTGCCACGGTCGACTTCGCGAAGATCGGCCTGCCGACCGAGAGCGAGTATGTCGCCGCCTACTGCCGTCGCACAGGGCGGCAGCGCATCGAGCACTGGAACTACTACGTTGCCTTTTCGCTGTTCCGGCTGGCCGCGATCGCGCAGGGCGTCTATCGCCGCGGCCTGCAGGGCAATTCGTCCAATCCCGAATCGGTGAAGATGAGCAAGGCGCCGCGCGAGAGGGCAGAGCTTGCCTGGGGTCTGGTATCGTAAGCCTGCAGGCGCGAGAAGCAGACGAGGAGAACGCCATGCCGATGTTCAAGCGTCCCGATGCCGCGATCCACTACGAGGTGTACGGCTCGGGCTTTCCGGTGCTGCTCTACGCGCCGGGCGGATTGAAGTCGCAGATGGGGATGTGGGGCGGCACGTCGGCGGCGTACCCCAACGGCTTTCCATGGATGGATCCGCGCAAGGGGCTCGCCGACAAGTTCACCGTCGTCGCCATGGACCAGCGCAACGCCGGCAAGTCGGTGGCCGACGTGAAGCCGGACCACGGCTGGCATACCTTCGCGGGCGATCACTTCGCGCTGATGGATCATCTGGGCTTCGGCAAATTCCACGTCGTGGGCGGCTGCATCGGCGGCAGCTACTGCTTCGAGGCGATCGAGCACGATCCATCGCGCATCACAGCGGCGGTGCTGCAAAACCCGATCGGCCTGTGGGACAACCGCGACACCTGGGATGAGGCGATCAAGGGCTACAGCGCGACGGTGCGCAGCCGCGATCCCTCGATCAGCGAGGCGACCATCCAGTCGTTCGGCAGGAACATGTTCGGTAGCGACTTCGTGTTCTCGGTGACACGCGACTTCGTGAAGAACTGCCGGACGCCGCTCTACCTGCAGCCCGGCACCGACAAGGCGCATCCGGCCAAGATCAGCGAGGAGATCGCCACCCTCGCCCCCAACATCGAGGTCCAGAAGGACTGGAAGGGCCCGACTTATCTCGACGAATCGATCGAGCGGGTGCGCGCCTTCCTGGTGCGCAACACGCCGCGCTGACCGTTATTCCACGATCGGCTGCTCGCGCAGCCACCTGCGCGCGTCGTGGATGCTGCCGAACACCTCGACCGGCCGGTCGGGCGCGGCCAAGGCCTTGAAGGTACGGGCCAGATCGCCGCGCTTGCGATCGACCACCAGGGCGAGCGGCCCGCGCGGCCGGCCCTTGGAGAAGCCGCGGATCTGCTCGTCGAACGCCAGCAGCACATCCTTGTCGATAACCGTCGACTCGGCCCCCGTCGCATCGATGATCTTGCGGTAGTGCATGAGGTTCGCCTTGACGACCTCGGCGACGAACTCTCCGTACTCTTCGAGGGTGACATTCCCCCGGCCGATGCCCACGAGGATGCGGTCGGGGTGGAAGACTTCGAGTTGAATGGGCATAGGAAAAGTACCGTCCGAGTATTGGCCGGGCCACCGTTACAGTCCAGTAACAGCCTGCTATTTTCCCCGCAACAAGCCGCCTCGGGGGAGGAACAGCACCATGTGGAACCAGGTATACAATCCGCTGGGCAACGAATGGCTGTCGACGCTGGTCGCCGCCATCCCGGTGGTCGTGCTGTTGGCGCTCATCGCGTCGGGCAAGGTCAAAGCGCACCTTGCCGCGGTGATCGCGCTGGCCGCGGCGATCTGCATCGCCATCTGGGCCTTCACCATGCCGGCCGGCCTGGCGCTGCGTGCCTCGGTGTTCGGCCTGGTGACGGGATTCTTCCCGATCGGCTGGATCGTGCTCAACGTCATCTTCCTCTACCGCCTCGCGGTGGAGAAAGGCTCGTTCGAGCTGCTGCAGCGCACGATCGGCGGCGTCTCGCCCGACCGACGCATCCAGCTGCTGCTGATCGCCTTCTCGTTCGGCGCCTTCTTCGAGGGCGCCTCCGGATTCGGCACGCCGGTTGCCGTCACCGGCGCCATGCTGATGGGCCTGGGCTTCTCGCCGCTCGCCGCGGCAGGTCTCAGCCTGATCGCCAACACCGCGCCCGTGGCCTACGGCGCGCTTGGCACGCCGATCCAGGGCCTCGCCTCGGTGACCGGGCTCGACCCGTTCCTGCTCGGCGCAATGGTCGGCCGTCAGCTTCCGTTGTTCTCCCTGATCGTGCCGTTCTGGCTGATCTGGGCGTTCGCCGGCTTCAAGGGCATGAAGGAGATCTGGCCGGCCATCCTGGTGACCGGCGTGTCCTTCGCGGTACCGCAGTTCCTGATCTCGAACTTCGTCAATCCGTGGATCGTCGATATCGGCGCCTCGCTGATCTCGATGGCCTGCCTGATCGGCTTCCTCAAGATCTGGCAGCCCAGGGAGCTGTGGCTGTCGCCGGCGCTGCGTACGCGCGACGATTCGGTCGGCACGATGCCCGCCACCGTGGCCTCGACCACGCCGGTGACCACCGCCGAGATGTGGCGCGGGCTGCTGCCGTGGATCATCGTCTGCATCGTGCTGCTGGTGTGGGGCAGCGACTGGTTCAAGGTGCCGATGAACAAGACCTTCGTCTGGAACTATCCGATCGAAGGCCTGCACAACCTGATCTCCAAGGTCCCGCCGGTGGTCGCCAAGCCCACCACCGAAGGTGCCGTCTTCTCCTTCACCTGGCTGACCTACACCGGCTCGGGCATGCTGATCGCGGCGATCCTGTCGGCGTTCCTGATGGGCTTCAATCCGGTGCGGCTGGTGAAGGCCTACGGCGAGACGATCTGGGCGGTGCGCTATTCGCTGCTCACCATCGCGGCGATGCTGGCGATCGGCACGCTGACGCGCTATTCCGGCATCGATGCCACACTCGGCCTCGCCTTCGCCCATGCCGGCTTCCTCTATCCGTTCTTCGGCACCCTGCTCGGCTGGCTGGGCGTGGCGCTGACCGGTTCGGACACCGCCTCGAACGTGCTGTTCGGCGGCCTGCAGAAGATCACCGCCGAGCAGCTCGGCCTGTCACCCATCCTGATGGCCGCGGCCAACTCCTCAGGCGGCGTGATGGGCAAGATGATCGATGCCCAGTCGATCGTCGTCGCCTCGACCGCCACCAACTGGTTCGGCCATGAAGGCTCGATCCTGCGCTTCGTCTTCAAGCACTCGATCACGCTTGCCTGCCTCGTCGGCGTCTTTGTGATGCTTCAGGCCTACGTCTTCACCGGCATGATCATCCATCCCTGACGCATGCCGATCGAGATCGACCGCCGCGACCTGTACCGCTGGGCAGGAACCGGCCTGCTCACCCTGGTGTGCCTGGTGGCGATCGTAGGCGGCGGCTGGGCGCTGGTGCGCGGCAAGAGCCCGGTCGAGCGGACGCTCGACGACATCCGGCGCCTGCCGCTGGTCGCGGCAGCGATGGACGACAATCCCGGCGCCGAGAGCCGGATGCGCAAGGCGATCGAGGAGGAACTGCGCAGCCCCACCCGGGCCGGGCTGTCGCGGCCGTTCTCGGTCGTCGCCGATCTGCGCCGCCAGTACATCGTGCCGGCGCTGCGCGCGGCCGACGACGCCAGCGCGCTCGCTGCGCTGTTGGCACGGGCCGACTTCGTACGCTACCTGCGGCGCGCCGACCCCGCCGCCTGCCGCCAATTCGCCCTCGGCAACCTGCAGCGGCCCGATCTGCTGCAGTCCGAGGGCCGCCAACTGTTCGGCGAGTACACGCGGGCGCTGCAGCGTGCCTATCGCAACGGCAAGGCGGCCGACAGGCCGCAGCCTTTCCCGGCGCGCGACGAGCTCACTGCCGCGCTGCAGCAGGCCGGCTTCACCAGGATGGATTTCGACCGGCTGCAGGGCTTCCAAACCCTGTCCAACGAGGTGAGCTGCGACGTCGAGATCAAGGTCGATGCGGCAACGGAGCGCCTGCCGGCGCCAATGCGCGGCCCCTACGCGCGCTATGTCCTGACGAGCAACTGAGCAACGAACCATGGCGCAGCGGCGTTGTCGCGGTATGGCAGCAACAGCACATCGCGGGCACGGCCGTGTCGGGGCGCGCCACCGGACCAAGCTCGAGAGATGGTCGGCCAAGGTGACGCGCGAGAGCGACGCGCTCGACCTCGAGCACGGCGTGTTCAAGAAGCGCAGCGCGCACGAGATCGCCGTTTCGCTCAAGCGCTCGGCCGAGCGCAGCAGGCGGCGCAAGTCGGCGCCGCTGCGGTCGGCCATGTCGATGCTCACCTTCTACATAAATCGCGCCGGCAAGGGATTGTCGGCCAGCCGCCGCCGCACGCTCGAGAAGGCCAAGGACGAGCTGCGCAAGCTGTTCCACTAATGCGCGGCTTGCTACCCTCGCCTGGAAGCGGGGGCCCATGAAGCGCAACACCACCATCGCGATCGCTGTGCTGGCCGCCGGCATCGTCGCCGCGGCCATCGCCGCCTGGGCCGTCAAGTCGTTCACCGGCAACTCCATCACCGACCAGGCGATGGCCCAACTGCGTGCCCAGCCGCTGGTCGGCGTGGTGCTGGCCGACAATCCCGCGGTCGAGGCGCGGTTGCGCGCCGCCGTCGAAGAGGACCAGCGCGATCCGCAGGCGACGCCGCGGGCATTCCTCACCATCAGCGAGATGCGCCGCACCATCGTCGGTCCCACTCTCTCCGCGGCCGACGATGCGAGCGCACTCGCGGTGATGAAGGCGCGCGCCGACCTGGTGGCCCATCTGGAGAAGACCGATCTTGCCGCCTGCCGCCAGTTCTCCGGCGACGGCATCCGCGACGTCGACAAGCTCGACGGCGAGGGCCGGAAGCTGTTCCGCGCCATGCTGGCGGCGATGGAAGCGGCCTACCGCAGCGGCAAGGCGAAGGGCGGCAAAGGCAAGCCCCCGAGCAACGAGGAGTTCGCGGCGATGCTGCGGACGGCCGGCTTCACCCCGGACGACTTCGCCAAGTTCAGCCGGACCGTGACGCTGAAGGACGACGAGCTCTGCAAGCTCGAGCTCCGGATCGACGACGCCCCGGGCAAGCTGCCCGAGGACAAGCGCGGCGCCTTCGCCCGCTTCGTGATCGCGCACTGAGGTCTTGTCCTTCGAAGGATCTCATGGTGCTTTCCAACGGCGCGCCGATTGACAGGACACGAGATCCTTCGCTGCGATCAGGATAACAGAGGGTGCGGGCTCTATCCGAGCGCCGTCCTAATTGCCCTCGAGGATCTTCGCCGTGGCGTCGGCGAAGACCTGGCAGCCGAGGACGATGTCGGCGTCCGCGGTATTCTCGGTGAAATGGTGCGAGATGCCGCCGATCGACGGCACGAACAGCATCGCCGCCGGCAGCTTGAGCCCGATGATCTGCGCGTCGTGGCCGGCGCCGGACGACATGCGCATGTGCCGCCCGGGCGCATGGGTCGCGGCAGACTCCTCGATTGCATCCAGGAAGCGGTCATCCATCACCGTCGGCATGGTGCGCGAGAGGTTGACGCACTCGATGGCGCAGGGGCCGCGCTTGTCATGCGATGCGGCGATCTCCATCAGCGCGGCCTCGAAGCGGTCGAGGATGGCCCTGTCGGCGTCGCGGAACTGAAACAGCATCTCGGCCTTGCCGGGAATGATCGCCGGCGCGCCGGGCTCGAGCGACATCTTGCCGACCGTCCAGACGCTGCGCGGGCCGGCGAGCCTGGGAAAGGTCTCCATCACCTCGTTGTAGAGCCGCATCATCGCCACGCCGGCGTCCTTGCGGATCGGCATCGGCGTGGTGCCGGCATGGTTCTGGATGCCGGTGAAGGTGAGCCGGTAGGCGTAGATGCCGACGATCGCCGTGACGATGCCGATCCGCTTGTCGGTCGCCTCCAGCACGCCGCCCTGCTCGATATGCGCCTCGAGGTAGCCGCGATAGCGGCCCTCCTCGAACTGCTCGCGCGGCTTGCCTTCGAGGCCGGCCGCCCTGAGCGCGTCGCGCATCGCCGTACCTTCGTCGCGATGCCGCGCCTTGTCGATCTCGGCGTCGCCGAACATCCCGACGAACGAGCGGCTGCCGACCATCTGACCCCAATGCCCCTCCTCGTCCGCCCACGAGGCGACATCGACGGCGAGATGCGCCGTCTCGGGATCCTCGGCCAGCGCGCGCGCCACCTCGAGCCCGTAGATCACGCCCATCGCGCCGTCGAGCCAGCCGCCGCGCGGCTGGGTGTCGGAATGTGAGCCGAGCAGGATGCGCGGGCCGGTCCTGGCACTCTTGCCGAGCACCGTGCCGACGCCGTCGATCACCGGCTCGAGCCCCGCCTTCTTCATGCGCGACGCGAGCCAGTGGCGGCTCTCGACATCCTGCGGCGACAGGTGCGGGCGATGCACGCCGGTCTGGTAGCGGCCGAAGTCGGCCATGCGCCGCAGGTCAGCGAGGAGTCGTTCGCCGTTGATCCTAGGCATGGGAGAGCACCCACTGGGCGATGGAGAGAAGCTTGTCGTCGGCGTGGCGCAAACCCACGAGCTGGACACCCAGCGGCAGGCCCTGGGCGCCAGTGCCCAGGGGAAGCGTGACGCACGGCGTGCCCGCCAGGGTCCAGATCGAGTTGAAGCGGGGATCGCCGGTGAACTCCTGCCCCTTCGGCGCCTCGCCAGGCGCGCTCGGACAGATCAGTACATCGATCGAGTCGAACAGCGAATCGACATGCGCCTTGAACGCCACCGTCCTGCGCTGCGCGGCGACATAGCGGTCGAGCGTGATGCCGTCGCTCTTCTTCAGGATGGCCATCAGCTCGGCGCTGATCTTGTCCGGATTGCGCAGCCGTTCATCGGCATAGTTGCGCGCGGTCTCCCAGCCGGTGATTGCGCCATGATCGTCGAGGATGTCCTTGAACTCGGGCGCGAACGCCACGTCCGCCGCGCCGAGCCTGGCCGCGACCTTCTCCAGCAGCGCCCTGGTGTCGGGCTCGGCATCGTCCCAGATCGGCGTGCGGCAGAAGCCGATGCGCGGTGCGGCAATGTCGCGATCGATCGGCACCGGCGGCAGCGCCAGCACGACGCCGCGGAACAGCGCGATGTCGTCGAGCGTGCGCGCCATCAGGCCGAGCGTGTCGACCGAATGGCACTGCATCTTGATGCCGACGCGCGAGAGGTCACCGAAGGTCGGCTTGTAGCCGATGATTCCGCAATACGCCGCCGGCCGGATCACCGAGCCGCCGGTCTGCGTGCCGAAGGCGAGCGGCACGTGGCCGTCGGCCACCGCCGCGGCGGAGCCGGACGACGAGCCGCCCGGCGTGTGGTTTGCGTTGTGCGGGTTGGTGGTCGGGCCGGGATGGCGATTGGCGAACTCGGTCGTCACCGTCTTGCCCATGATCACACTGTTGGCGGACCGGCACAGCGCCACGCAGGCGGCATCCCCGAACGGCACCTTGCCCTCGAAGATCGGCGAGTTGTGGCCGGTCGGCATGTCGTGCGTATCGATGATGTCCTTCACGCCGATCGGCACGCCGCGCAGCAACCCGCCCCTGGCCTGGTCGGCCGCACGCGCCTGGCGGAGCGCCAGCGCCGGATCGAGATGCACCCACGCCTTCACGACAGGATCGCGCCCGGCGATGCGCTCGAGGCAGGCCTGCACCAGCCTTTCCGAGGTGAGCGTGCCCGCCTCGATCGCCTCGACCGCTTCGGTCGCGCTGATCGGATTCATCGCAGCGCTCCCTGCACCCAACCGGCAATGTCGAGCAGCCGCGCGTCCTCGTGCTGCCGGCCCACCAGCTGGATGCCGACCGGCAAGCCCTGGGGGCCGCGCCCGAACGGCAGGGTGACGCAGGGCATCCAGAGATAGGTCCACAACAGGTTGAAGGTCGCGTTGCCGGTCCGCTCCAGGCCGAGCGGCGCCTCGCCCGGCGACGGCGCCGTCAGGATGGCGTCGATGTCGGCGAACTTCGCATCGACCGCCGCGCGCCCCCGCTCGCCGAGCCTGCGCGCGGCCACCCAGGCCGCATAGTCGAGCTTGCGGCCGGCGGCGATCTTGTCTTCCTGGAAGCTCTTCGACAGCAGGTCGAAGAAGCGTCGCGCCTCGTCGGCGCTGGCGCGCGGCCCCTCGAAGGCGCTGAGCAGGCGCTGGCCGTCGCGCATCTCGAACATCTCGGCCGGCATCTCGAACTCGGTCACCCTGGCGCCTGCCTTGCGCAGCTTCGCGGCGGCATCTTCGATAGCGGCGATCCCCTCGGGCTGCATCTCGTCCTTGTGCGGTGTGAAGCAGATGGCGATGCGCGGCGGCGAGTCGAGCGTCTCGATCGGCCGGTGCGGGATTGCCATCAGCGCGGCGCGGAACAGCGCGATATCGTCGAGGCTGCGGGCATAAGCGCCGATCGTGTCCAGCCATTCGGTGTTGGCCTTCATGCCGGCCACCGGGAAATGGCCGAACGTCGGCTTGTAACCGTAGACGCCGCAGAACGCCGCCGGCCGGATCACCGAGCCGCCGGTCTGCGTGCCGGTCGCAAGCACGACCTGGTAGTCGGCGACCGCCGCGGCCGAGCCCGACGACGAGCCGCCCGGCGTATGGGCGGGATTGTGCGGATTGCGGGTCTTGCCGGGATGGCGGTTGGCGAATTCGGTCGTCACCGTCTTGCCGAGCAGGATCGCACCGGCATGCCTGGCGAGCGCCACGGTCGCGGCGTCGGCCAGCGGCTGGTGGGCCTTGTAGATCGGCGAGCCGTAGGTCGTTGGCTGGTCGTAGCTGTCGATGATGTCCTTCACGCCCATCGGCACGCCGTGCAACAGGCCCTGCCGCGGCCCACGATCGAGCACCCTGGCGCGGTCGAGCGCCGCGTGGCGCGCGAGATGCGACCAGGCGAGCACATCGGCATCGCGCTTGTCGATCCGCTCGAGATGGGCCCAGACGACCGCTTCGGCCGTTAGCTTTCCGGCGTCGATCCGTTGCGCGATTTCCGTCGCGGTCAGCGTGTTGGGGGCGGACATGAGCGGCATTGGAACAGCAATTCGCGTGCCGCAGCAACGCCGGCCCGCTTTCCGCTTCGTTCTCCGGAACACACTCGGATGTCGTATCGTCGTTTTCGGCGATGTGTCGCAGTGGTAAGTCACCAGTGACGTTCTCGTCCGTCACAAACCAAGAGCGAAGCAATGCCTCGTGCACGCCTGCGCGATCTCGGCCTTACCGTCGGAACGGTACCGCCCGGCCCCCTCAATGCCATTACCGACGTGGCCGGCGTCAAGGTGGGCTACTCGACCGTCATCCAAGACCAGCCGCGGATTGCCCGGACGGGAGTCACGGCCATCTGGCCGCGCGGACCGGAAATCTGGACCGATTACGTCTTCGCGGGAACGTTCTCGTTCAACGGCAATGGCGAAATGACCGGCCTTCCGTGGCTCGCCGAACAGGGCCTGCTGGGCGCGCCGATCGGGATCACCAATACCTATCAGGTTGGAATCGTCCGTGACGCCATCACGGCCATCGCGGTCCGCGATGGCGCTTCCCAGGCCTTCCATTTGCCGGTCGTCGCCGAGACCTACGACGGCTGGCTGAGCGACATCCAGGCCTTCACCCTGACGCAGGAGCACGCGTTCGCCGCGTTCGACAGCGCAGTCGGCGGCTGCGCCATCGCCGAGGGGAATGTCGGCGGCGGCACCGGCATGATCTGCCACGAATTCAAGGGCGGAACCGGCACGGCATCGCGCGTCGTGGAAGTAAATGGCGAGCGTTATACGGTCGGCGCGCTGGTGCAGGCGAACTATGGCGCGCGTGACCTGTTGCGCGTGGATGGTGTCCCGGTCGGCCGCGAGATCGGGCCGGACGTCGTGCCGGCCCATCGCTCCGGCAAGAGCGCGGCCGCACCCCAGACGACGGAAGGGTCCATCATCGTCGTCCTGGCGACCGATGCCCCTCTCCTTCCGATCCAATGCCAGCGGCTTGCCCGCCGGGCCACGACGGGCCTCTCCTGGGTCGGCGGCATCGGCGCCAATGGAAGCGGCGATATCTTCATCGCGTTCTCGACGGGCAATCACATCGGCCAGAACGACAGGCTCACCACCGTGAAGATGATCGCGCCCGACGCGATGACGAGCCTTTTCCAGGCCGCGGCCGAGGCGACCGAAGAGGCGATCCTCAACGCGATGTGCAAGGCCGAAACCATGTCCGGCCGGGACGGTCGCATCATCCACGCACTGCCGCTCGACCTCCTGCAGGAGGTGATGCGGAAGTACCGGCCTGAGCGGCGCGCGTCTTGAAGCGACGGCGGGTTAGCCCAGCTCTCGCACGGCCTTGGCCAGCACCGCGGGCCAGCTCGCGCTTTAGCGCGGGCGAGAGGCGCGCCGTGCCCTTCACGTATTGCCGACGAACACCCTCCTTGATGCCCATCCTTCGGGCTGCTCGCTGCACTCGCTGCTCAGGATGAGGTATGCGGGCGGGCTCCACCGCACCTTGTCAGCGCCCGCCAGATGCGCTCCGGTGTCGCCGGCATGTCGATCGCCTGTACGCCCGCCGGCTTCAGCGCATCGAGCACGGCGGCCATCACGGTCTGGGGCGCGGCGATGCATCCGGCCTGGCCCGAGCCCTTCACGCCCAACGGGTTGGCTGCCGTCGGCCGCTCGACCAGCGCGATGTCGAAGGACGGCAGATCCGCGGCGCGCGGTACCGCATAGTCGGTGAACGAGCCGCTGAGCAGTTGGCCGGAATCGGCATCGTAGACGGTGTGCTCGAGCAGCGCCTGGCCGATGCCCTGGGTCACCCCGCCCTGCACCTGGCCCTCGGTCAGCATGGGGTTGATCAGCCGGCCGTAATCGTCGACCGCGGTGTAGCGCACCAGCGCCGCCGCGCCGGTCTCGGGATCGATCTCGATCTCGGCAACGTGGCAGCCGCTGGGGAAGGTGAAGACGTCGGTCATGTTCATCACGTGCTCCCCGACTGCGGCGCCGCTTTCGCGCGCGATGCCGAGCAGCGGGATACGCCGCTCGGTACCGCGCACCGCGAAGGCGCCGGCTTCGAGCACCAGCTCGGCTTCGCTCGCTTGCAGAAGATTGGCCGCAGTCGCCCGTGCGCGAGCGATCGCGGCATCGATCGCCTTCACCACCGCCGCGCCTCCCATGTGCATCGAGCGCGCGCCGCCATGGCCTGCGCCGCTCTTCACCGCGCGCGTGTCGGCCTGCACGTAGCGCACGGCCGCCATCGGCACTCCGAGCCGCTCGGCTGCGATCTGCGCATAGGCGGTCTCGTGGCCCTGGCCGTTCGACTCGGTGCCGACTGCGACCGTCACGGCACCGTCGGTCTCGAAGCGTATCTCGGCGCCCTCGTTGGGCGCGCCGCGCGAGGTTTCGAGGAAGCAGGCGATGCCCAAGCCGCGCAGCCTGCCGCGCGCCCTGGCCTCGGCACGGCGCGTCTCGAAGCCCGCGACGTCGGCCAGGACGACCGCGCGGTCGAGATTGTCGACGAAGCCGCCGGAATCGATGTTCATGCCCATCGCCGTCCTGTGTGGGAAGGACGCGATCAGGTTCTTGCGCCTGAGCTCGGCGGGATCGAAGCCGAGCGTGCGCGCGGCGGCCTCGATGCAGCGCTCGGTGATGTAGTTGGCTTCGGGCTTGCCGGCGCCGCGATAGGCGTCGACCGGCACGGTGTTGGTGAAGACGCCGCGCACATCGACTGCAATGGCGGGAATATCGTAGACGCCGCCATGCGCCGTCGAGGCCGCGACGGCGGCCGCGCCCGGGCCGTTGCCCGAGAGATAGGCGCCGAGATTGGCAACCATCTCGATATCGAGCGCGAGGAAGCGGCCATCATGGGCGAGCGCGAGCCTCGCCTTCGCGGCGATGTCCCGGCCCTGCGCGCTGGCGACGAACTCCTCCGCGCGATCGGCTTCCCAGCGCACTGTGCGGCCGAGCTTGCGTGTCGCCCACAGCAGCAGGATCCATTCGGGATAGAGGAAATTCTTGGTGCCGAAGCCGCCTCCGACGTCGGGCGCATGCAGGCGGATGCGATCGAGCGGCAGCTTGAACACGAACTCGGCCAACTGGCGCCGGATGCCATGCAGACCCTGACCGGTGAGCTCGAGGTCGAAGCTGTCGGTCGCCGCATCGTAGCGGGCGATGCCCGCCCGCGTCTCGGCCGGCGCGACGACGACGCGGTTGTTCATCACGTCGATCTCGACGATGTGCGCAGCGCCCTTCATCGCCTGCGCCACGGCGGCGGCATCGCCCTTGTGGATGTGGAACGCCGTGTTGTGTGCCGCCTGCGGCCAGAGCTGCGGCGCGCGATCGTCGATGGCCGCTCGTCCTTCGACGACCGACGGCAATGCCCCGTAATCGACCTCGACCAGCTCGGCCGCTTCGCGCGCGGCTTCGGCCGACTCGGCGACGACGAACGCCACCGGATCGCCGACATGGCGCACGCGCTCGACCGCCAGGGCGAAGCGCGGCGGCACGATCAGCGGCGACACTGCGGCCATGCAGGGCATCGCGCCGAGCTCCGCGAGGTCGGTCGACGTGAAGACTCCGCGGACACCCGGGTGCTTCGCCGCTGCGGCCGTATCGATCCGCTCGATCAGCGCGTGGGCATGCGGCGAGCGCAGGACGTGGCCCCACAGCGCGTCGGGATCCGCGATGTCGGCGACGTAACGGCCGCGACCGGTGAGGAAACGGATGTCCTCGAGGCGAAGAACCGACCGTCCAATGAGCTTGTCGTTCATCCCCGGATGGTAGCCGGGTCCGCAAAGCTTGCCTCGGGGAATTTCGGAGATCTCGCCCCTGGGCACCGCCTGCTGCGCGGTGACGGCGTCGCCGGTCGTCTTGCAGGAGATCAAGGGGGACCGATAAGCTGACAACAACCGACGGAGGATCAATCCATGATCGATCTGCATTACTGGCCGACACCGAACGGCAAGAAGGTGACCATCCTGCTCGAAGAGCTCGGCATGCCCTACAAGATCGTGCCGGTGAACATCGGCATGGGCGACCAGTTCAAGGCCGAGTTCCTCGAGATGAATCCGAATCACCGCATGCCGGTGATGGTCGATCATTCACCCAGGGACGGCGGCAAGCCGCTGGTCGTATTCGAATCGGGCGCGATCATGATGTACCTCGCCGAGAAGGCCGGGAAGTTCTACCCGCAGGACCTGCGCGCCAGGTACGAGGTCAACGAGTGGCTGATCTGGCAGATGGCCAACCAGGGGCCCAAGAGCGGCGAGTGCGGCCACTTCCGCCGCGTCGACACCAAGGAGCATGGCGACCAGACCTACGCGGTCACCCGATTCACAGACGAGGTGAATCGGCTGTACGGCGTGCTCAACAACCGGCTCTACAAGCACGAGTATCTCGCCGGCGACCAGTACACGATCGCCGACATGATCTGCTACCCGTGGACGATCAACTGGAAGTTCCAGGGCCAGGACATCGAGGAGTTCAAGTACTTCAAGCGCTGGTTCGAGATGATGGGCGCACGGCCCGCGGTCAAGAAAGGCATGGCGGTCGGCGCCGACCTCTCGGTCGACCGCGAAAAGCTGCCCCCCGAGGAGCAGGCCCGCATCCGCAAGATGCTCTACAACCAGCGCGCCCGCCCGGTGCCCGCCTAGGAGCGGCTAGTAGATCCGCGGCAGATCGTCGATGTTGAGGGTGCGCGCGCCGGGCACCTCGACCATGCGGCTGTCGTGCGTGCCGTCAGGCCGGAGCGTATGCTCGACATAGCCTACCTTCTTTGCGCCATAGGTCGGCTGGATGCGATCGGGCAGCACGAAGGCGGTCGACGGGCCCCAGACATGGTGCGAGCCGTCGGGGTCGCTGGAGCGGTACTGATGGATGTGGCCGCTCACCACCAGCGCCGGCACGACGCCGAGCATCGCGGGCAGTCGGCTGCGCTGTGCGGGCGTGAGGAAGCGGTTGCTGATCTCGCTCTCGCCGGCCGTCTGGTCGAACAGGGGCTTGTGCAGGAACAGCGCCAGGCTGCGCAGCCCGATACCTTCCATCGCCTGCGCGATCGCCGTCTCCTGCTCGGCCGCTTCGACCAGATCGCTGCCCAGCAGCAGCGCATTGATCCCGACCGCCCGCCAACCCGGCACGTCGAAGCACCACCGGTCCGGCCCGAAATGCTGCACGTAGCGCGCGCGTCGATCCGAATCGATCGGGGATTCGCCGTGGCTCGCCGTCTCCTGCGCATCGCCGAGGTCGTGGTTGCCGGGCAGGAACCGCAGCGGCAGCCCGAGCGCATCGTGCAGCAGCCGGCCAGCCGCGAGGTCGCTCGCCTGCGACGCGCCGTCGAGGCTGATGTCGCCGGTGTTGATGACGAGGTCCGGCTTGGCTGCCCGGATCGCCTCGCCGATGCGCACAAAATTGTCGACGAAGTACGGCTTGGCTTCGCTGAGATGGGTATCGGAAATTTGTGCAATGCGAAAAGCCATGAACCCGACGCGCCCTCGGCGATGTTGCAAATTCCACTATACAACCGATGAGAGAGGCGGCGCCACATCTTCTAGCGACTTTCGTTCGGCCTTGACACCGAGCCGCAGTTCGACCAGCGCCGCCACCACCATCAACGCCGCACCCAGGAAATAGCCGTACACGATCTCGCCGCGGCCGCCGTGCTCGATCAGCACGCCGAACAGCCACGGCCCGCCGACGCCGCCCAGCAATGTGCCGAAGGCGTAGAAGAGTGCAATCGTCAATGCACGCACCTCGAGTGGAAAGCATTCGCCGACCGTGAGGTAGGCAGCACTCGCGGCGGCGGATGCAAAGAAAAAAACGGCGGTCCAGAGGGCCGTCTGCGTGGTCGCGCTGAGCAGGCCCATCTGGAAGAGCTGCGCCGTCACCGCCAGCAGCACGCCGGACAGCATGTAGGTGATGGCGATCATCGGCTTGCGGCCGAAGGTGTCGAACAGCGGACCGAGCAGCAAAGGTCCGAGGAAATTCCCCACGGCGAACGGCAGGATATAGAGGCCGACGCGATCGGCCGCGACGCCATAGAACTGCGTCAGCACCAGCGCGTAGGTGAAGAAGATCGCGTTGTAGATGAAGGCCTGCGAGGCCATCAGCACCAGGCCGAGCGTGGTGCGGCCGGGATAGTGCCTGAGCAGGGTGCGCGCGACCGAGCTCAGGGTCAGGCGATGCGGATTGCCGAGCGACAGGGTGGGCTCGTACGACGGCAGCTCGCGATGACCGCCGGCGATCACGCGCGATTCGATCTCCTCGACGACCGTGCGCGCCTCGCCTTCGCGGCCGTGGATCATCAGCCAGCGCGGGCTCTCGGGCAGGAAGCGGCGCAGGTAGAGGATGAACAGGCCGAGGATCGCGCCGCTGCCGAAGGCGAGCCGCCAGCCGACGTCGGGACCGACCAGATTGGGATCGAGCAGCGGGACCGAGACCAGCGCACCGGCTGCCGCCCCGACCCAGAAGCTGCCGTTGATCGCGAGATCGGTGCGGCCGCGCAGGCGCGCGGGGATCAGCTCCTGGATCGCCGAGTTGATCGCCGAGTATTCGCCGCCGATGCCCGCCCCGGTCATGAAGCGGAAGAACAGGAAGCTCTCGAAGTTCCACGACAACGCCGTCGCCGCGGTGGCGGTGAGATAGACGCCGAGCGTGACGTTGAACAGCTTCTTGCGGCCCAGCCGGTCGGTAAGGTGGCCGAAGAACAGCGACCCCAGCACGGCGCCGACCAGATAGGCGCTGCCCGTGAGGCCGACCTGCTCGGCGGTAAGATGGAGGCGCGGGCTGGTCTGCAGCGCGGCTGCGACGGAGCCCGCCAGGGTGACCTCGAGCCCGTCGAGGATCCAGGTGATGCCGAGCGCCGCCACGACCAGCCGGTGGAAACCGCTCCACGGCAGCCGGTCGAGCCGGGCCGGCACGTCGGTGAGGGTGCGCGGAGTGGCCATCCGATCGGTAGGAAACGCTACAGGCTGTGAGGCGTTCCGCTGCAGGGCAGGTTTGCACCCCAGCGGTGGTGGTACTGGTCGGTACACCTTATAAAGGGGCAGCCATGACCGACAACACAATGGCGGCCCGATCCGCTTCACTGGCCACTCCGGTTGCGTCCGCTTCAGCGTCCGCGTCCTCGCTCACCGACAGCGCCAACAGCACGACCTTTGCGATCATCCTGTCGCTCAGCTTCTGCCACCTGCTGAACGACATGATGCAGTCCCTCGTGCCGGCGCTGTACCCGATCCTCAAGGACAACTATGCGCTGTCCTTCAGCCAGGTCGGGCTGATCACGCTGGCCTTCCAGTTCACCGCGTCCATGCTGCAGCCGGTCGTCGGGATGTACACCGACAGGAAGCCGCAGCCCTACTCGCTGATGGTCGGCATGGGCTTCACCCTGGTCGGCCTGTTGATGATGTCGCATGCCCACAGCTACCCGGTGATCCTGCTGTCGGCGGCGCTGATCGGCATGGGCTCGTCGGTGTTCCATCCCGAGGCCTCGCGGGTCGCGCGCATGGCCGCGGGCGGCCGCTACGGCCTCGCGCAGTCGCTGTTCCAGGTCGGCGGCAATCTCGGCTCGGCCTCGGGGCCGCTGCTGGCCGCGTTCATCGTCGTGCCGCGCGGCCAGGAAAGCCTGGTCTATTTCTCCGGTGCGGCGCTGATCGCCATGATCGTGCTGTTCCAGGTCGGCAACTGGTATCGCGCGCGCCGCGCGACGATGGCCAGGCCTGCGGCACGCAAGGGTGCCGCGGGCGTCGCAGCCGGCGGCCACGGCCTGTCGAAGGGTCGCGTCTTCTTTGCGGTGACGATCCTGATCGTCCTGCTGTTCTCCAAGAACGTCTATCAGGCGAGCCTCGGCTCCTACTACACCTTCTACCTGATGCAGAAGTTCGGCCTATCGGTGCAGGCGGCGCAGTTCTACCTGTTCTCCTTCCTGATCGGCATCGTGCTCGGCACGCTCATGGGCGGCTGGGTCGGCGACAGGATCGGCCGCATCCCGGTGATGTGGTTCTCGATCCTCGGCGCGCTGCCGTTTGCGTTGATCCTGCCGCACGCCAATCTGTTCTGGACCGCGGTGCTGGCAGTGACCGTGGCGATGATCATGGCCTCGGCCTTCCCGGCGATCCTGGTCTATGCCCAGGAGTTGCTGCCCGGCCGCGTCGGGCTGGTGGCCGGCATGTTCTTCGGCTTCTCCTTCGGCCTCGGCGGCCTCGGTGCCGCTGCGCTGGGCAAGCTCGCCGACTGGACCAGCATCGAGACGGTCTACCAGGTGACGCCGTTCCTGCTATGCTTGGGTCTGCTCACGGCCTTCCTGCCGAAGCATCCCGGAAGGCCAATGCACCTGCTCTGACGGAGGCCTCATGGACTCTCTCGCCGAAAAGGTTTGCCGTCCGCTCGACAGCAAGCCCGTCTCGCCCTCCCTGTTCGCACACTTCGTGCTGCGCACGGCCAACCGCGAGCCGCTGAAGAAGTGGTACATGACGGTCTTGAATGCGCGGCTGGTGTTCGAGAACGACTACATCGCCTTCATCACCTACGACGACGAGCATCATCGCGTCGCCTTCGTGCAGATCCCCGGCCTGAAGAAGGCACCGGACGACAGCTGGGGCCTCGCCCACGTTGCCTACACGCTCGGCGATCTCGGCCAGCTGCTCTCGACCTATCGCCGGCTCAAGGCCGAAGGCATCGTGCCGGTCCGCACCATCAATCACGGTCCGACCGTGTCGATGTACTACAAGGATCCCGACGGCAATCAGGTCGAGCTTCAGGTCGACGCTTTCGACAAGGCGGGCGCCGCCTCCTACTTCCACACCGAGCCGTTCCGGAAGAACCCGATCGGTGTGCTGTTCGATGCCGACAAGATGGTGGCCGACTACGAAGCGGGTGTGGCCGAGGCCGACCTGCTGCGCCGCCCCACCGAGTAACGATGGCCGAGTGACGTCGCTCACCCTCTATCTCAGCCCCGGCTCGAGCTCGATGGCGGTGCACGTCGCGCTGCACGAGATCGGCGTACCGTTCGAGACCAGGTCGCTGTCCTTCCACAAGAAGGAGCACCGGCAGCCGCCGTTCCTCGCCGTCAATCCCGCCGGCAAGGTGCCGACACTGCTGGTCGACGGGACGCCGGTCACCGAGGTGGCCGGCTGCCTGCTCTATCTCGCCAGGCGCTACCCCGACGCGCGCCTGCTGCCCGGCGATCCGCTCGCCGAGGCTCAGGCGGTCTCGTGGATGTCGTTCATCGCCTCGACGCTGCATCCGGCACGCCGGATGGGCGAGGATCACGTCACCGAAGTCTGGACTCTCGCCGACCGCAAGTTCGGCCAGCGCGACTGGGTGGTCGGCACTTATTCCATCGCCGACATACATTTGTTTCGTCTGTATTGGCGTCTGGTCAACGCGGCGCGTCCCTATCCGAAAGGCCTGAACCGCCTCGAATCGCTGTACGAGCGCATGATGCTCCGTCCCGCAGTGCAGCGTACGCTCGAGATCGAGGCTGAGTTGGGTTACGAATTGCCGGCTTGACACGCCCCGGGCTTCTGTCGTGGCATTTCTGTGACCGACGCGGTCATGG
>JAFEFF010000055.1 GCA_018240745.1 Pseudomonadota bacterium | reverse complement strand
GATCGACGCGACGGCCTTGCTGCCCTTCTGCGTCAGGCTCGCCCGGATCGCGCCGAGGACCGCATCGCTCGGCGGATAGCCCTCGGCTGCCGCGACCTTGCGGCACTCCTCGAGGATCTCGGTCGTGATCGCGCCGCCATCCTCGGACTCCATGATGTCGCCGACCGTCCCGCGCATCGCCGAGCACATCGAGGCGATGGCACCCAGCATGATCCACTTGTCCCAGAGATCCTGGTTGATGTCGGGATTGAGCCCGCCTTCGATGCCGGCCTTCCTGCAGGCGGCATCGAGCTCGACCAGGGCGGCGCGCGGCGCCTTGCCGTCGCGCTCGCCGAACGACACGCCCGACGCGCCGGAATGGAGAATCTCGCCGTTCGGGCCCAGCATGCCGGAAATGCGCGCGAGCCCGCCCGCCACCCTCTCCTTGCCGAAGCGCGCGTCGAGGCGGGCGAAGTGCAGGTGCCCGTTCAGCATCGGCACGATGGTGGTATCGGCGCCGACGGCCGGCGCGATCGAATCCATCGCCGACTCGAGGTCGTAGCCCTTGCAGGCGAGGATGATGACGTCGTACGGCCCACCGTCGGTCGCCGTGGTGACGACCTTGACCGGCAGCACCGCGTCACCGGTCTTCGGGCTCTTCACCACCAGGCCGTTCTTGCGCACCGTCTCCGCCCGCTTCTCGCGCAGCAGGAAGGTGACGTCGATGCCGGCCTGCTGCAGGCGGGCGCCCCAATAGCCGCCGACCGCGCCGGCGCCCAGGATCAGGATCTTCACTTCTTCGGGCTCCCCACAGGGCTTCGCGCATCGCTCTTTTGGGCGACCCAATCGGCGAGCCAGCGCGCAAGATCGTCGGTCTGATGGTGGATGTGGTCGAGGCTCAGCCCCTCGGCGCGCTTCACGCTTTCCTCGGTGCGGATCCACACCGTGCGCATGCCCATGTCGTGCGCCGGCTTGAGGTTCACCACGATGTCGTCGGCGAACGCCGCGCGCGTCGGATCGACGTCATGCTTCACCACCAGCTTGTCGTAGATCGCCTGGTGCGGCTTGGGCCAGTAATCGCTGGCGACGATATCGAAGATCGCCTCGAAATGGTGCGCCACCCCCAGCCGCTCCATCACCTTTTCCGCATGCGGCACGTCGCCGGCGGTGAAGATGATCTTGCGGCCCGGCAGCGCCGCCAGCGAGCGCTCGAGCGCCGGGTTGGGCTCGATCGGCGAATAGTCGATGTCGTGCACATAGTTCAGGTAGTGGACCGGATCGACGCCGTGCAGGCTCATCATGCCCCGCATCGAGGTGCCGTGGTCGCGCCAGTACTGCTTCTGCACCCGGCGCGCCTCCTCGGCATCGACCTTGAGCCATTCGGCGATGTAGCGGCCGATGCGCACGTCGATCTGCGCGAAGAGGTTGCAATTCGCGGGGTACAGCGTGTTGTCCAGATCGAACAACCAGACGTCCGGATCGTGCTCGGGGGGATTGCGCTTGGGGATAGGCATGGTTGGGTGTTTGGCTTAGTCCCGCCTATAAAGGCTGGCAATGGATATCCTGGTGTACGTTCTGCTGGCCGCGGTGCTGGCGCTCGGCGCGGCGCTGGCGGTCACCCTGACGCGCCGCAGCGACGCTCATGCCCAGTCGGCCGCGCAAGCGGCGCTGGCCGATACGGTGCAGCGGGTCGAGCAATCGCTGCGCGACCAGGAACGCACCCTGGCGGGGCTCGTCAACGAGCGGTTGGAGCGCAGCGAGAAGGTCACGAGCCAGGTCGTCACCGACCTGCGCGAGCGGCTGGCCCGCATCGACGAGGCGCAGAAGAAGATCGGCGATCTCTCGACGCAGGTGGTGAGCCTGCAGCAGATCCTGACCAACAAGCAGGCGCGCGGCGCCTTCGGCGAGGTCCAGCTCAACGACCTGGTGTCGAGCGCCCTGCCGCCGTCGGCCTATGCGCTGCAGTCGACCCTGACGAACGGCTCGCGCGTCGATTGCCTCCTGAAGCTGCCCAACCCGCCGGGCCCGATCGCGATCGACGCCAAGTTCCCGCTCGAAAGCTACCACGCCCTGCGCGCCGTGGCGGCGGGCGATGCGCAGGCGCTGGCCGCGGCGCAGCGCGCCTTCCAGGCGGCGATGCGCAAGCACATCGCCGACATCCGCGACAAGTACATCGTCGCGGGCGAGACCGCCGAGTCGGCGCTGCTGTTCCTGCCGTCCGAGGCGATCTATGCCGAGCTCCATGCCAACTTCGGCGGCATCGTCGACGAATCCTACCGCGCGCGCGTCTGGATCGTGTCGCCGACCACCATGATGGCGACGCTCAACACCGTGCGCGCGGTGCTGAAGGACGTGCAGATGCGCGAGCAGGCGGGCGAGATCCAGAAGTCGGTCGGCCTGATGCTCGACGATGTCCGCCGGCTCGACGAGCGGGTCGACAATCTCAAGAAGCACTTCGCGCAGACCGAGAAGGACCTGCGCGAGATCGACGTCTCGACCGACCGCATCACCAAGCGCGGCGAACGCATCCTGGCGACCGATCTCGGCGAGCAGCCCGAGCCGCTGCCCAAGCGGTAGCGCCGGGTCGCCCTCTGTCGACTCGACGTTGCGCGGCGTGCCCGGGAGTCCACGGGAGTCCACTCCCTTGTGGACCGGCAAGATGCCGATGGCATCGGCATCGGAGGCCTCGAGTCCACGAATCCACCGATCCCCGGCCCCCTGAAAAAACACCTCATCGGCCCGCGCCACTCCAGGGGCGCTCGGAAGCGATGAGCGCCCCTGGAATGGCGCAGCCCGATGAGAATGATCATGCGCGCCACTCTGCATCATCGCGCGGCGAACACCTATTACGGGCAATGGCTCGCGAAAAATCTCCGAAAACACAGGGCAAATCGGGGGGCCAATGCCCGTAATGCGACCCTGAACGCGCGCTCCTGCGCCGCCGTTCAGCCGGGCACCGCGACAAGAATCTCAGCCCCAGGGTCCGGGGCCGGTCTGAGGCACCGAGCCGCCGCGGCGCACCGACGTCGCCTGGGATGGCGGGGCCCCATGGTCGCCGGCCATCGCCTGCAGGCGCGCGATGCGCTCCTCCATCGGCGGATGGGTCGAGAACAGGCCCGACAGGCCGCCGGCCGACAGAGGGTTGTCGATATAGAGATGCGCCGTCGCCGGGTTGGCCTGGGCGGTGGCGTTGGGAATCGTCTGCGTGCCCTCGTGCAGGCGCTGCAGCGCCGCGGCGAGCCACAGCGGGTTGCCGGAGATCTCCGCACCGGCGCGGTCGGCCTCGTATTCGCGGGAACGGCTGATCGCCATCTGCACCAGCGAGGCCGCGAGCGGCGCCAGGATCATCGCCGCAATGGCGACGATGGGATTCATCAGCGGCCGCCCGTTCTCGTCGCGGCCGCCGCCCATCAGGCCGCCGAAGCTCGCCAGCATGCCGATCGCACCCGCGAGCGTCGCGGCGACCGTCATGGTGAGCGTGTCGCGGTTGCGCACGTGGCCGAGCTCGTGCGCCAGCACGCCGGTGATCTGCTCGCGCGTGAGGTGCGTCAGCAGGCCGGTGTTGACCGCGACCGCGGCATGCTCGGGGCTGCGGCCGGTCGCAAAGGCGTTGGGCTGGTCCTCGTCGATGATGTAGACGCGCGGCATCGGCAGGCCGGCGCGCCGGGTGAGCTGCTCGATGATGCCGTAGAGCTCGGGCGCCTCGTCGGGGCCGACCTCGTGCGCGCCGCTCATGCGCAGCACCATGCGGTCGCTGTTCCAGTAGGCGAAGGCGTTCATGCCCAGCGCCACCACCAGCGCGATCATCAGGCCGCCGCGGCCGCCCAGCAGGTAGCCGACGACCAGGAAGAAACCGGTGAGAGCCGCCAGAAGGAGGGCGGTTTTCATGTAGTTCATGCGCGAAAACATGGCCCCGGACTGTGGCGAATCAAGGCGGGCGCCCCCATCATAGGAACCATGACCGAGGACAAGAGCCCCACGGCCGAGGCCGAAAAGCCGGCGGCCGAGCCCAAGCCCAAGCCACCCGAAAAGCCCCGGAAGGTCGAGGAGATCGGCGGCCCGCCCGGCCCCGAACCGACCCGCTACGGCGACTGGCAGTTCAACGGCAAGGTGACGGACTTTTAGGCCACCGTCCGTGACAGCGACGCGTCAGCGGCCGCGCGGAAGGTCGCTGAGACGCCGGGCGTCATCGGCGGCCTCCGACAGCAGCCAGTCGCGGAACCGCTTGATCTTCTCGACCTTGGCCATCGCCTTCGGACTCACGATCCAATAGGTACCGGCGGGCCGCCATGACAAGTCGAACGGCCGAATGATCTGTCCGCTGATCAGGTCGCGGGCGGCAAGAGTGGTGCGGGCAAGCGCAACACCTTGCCCGTCGATCGCCGCGTCGATCAACATGCTGGCCCGGTTCAGCACCGGCCCCGGCAATCGGTCCGGCGCTGCGACTCCGGCAAGGGCGAACCACCGCGCCCAGGCCTTGCTCTGATCTTCGAGCCGCAGCAGCGGGAATTTCAGGACGTCGGCCGGCTTTTTCAGGCGATTGCGGCCGACAAGCAGCTTCGGGCTACAGATCGCGAAGATTTGCTCGGCGCACAGCCGTGTTGCCTCGAGCCCCGGCCAGCCGCCCTCGCTGTGCCGCACCGCTACGTCCACGTCCTCGCGGGTGAAATCGACGTGATGCATGGTCGCCGACACCCGGAGATCGATGCCGGGATGCGCCGCGGTGAAGCTGGCCAGGCGATGCACGAGCCATTTCGCGGCAAAATCCAGCGAGGTGCTGACCGTCAGGACATTGCCGCCTTGCCGTTGGAGCAGCCGTTCGGTGCCGGCTCCGATGTGATCGAGGGCCTCGCGAATCACATCGAGATAGTCGCGGCCGGCCTGTGTGATCCTGAGGCGCTGGCGCTCGCGGTTGAACAGCTTGATGCCGAGCTGCGTCTCCAGTGCTTTCACCTGCTGGCTGACGGCGCCCTGGGTGACGTGAAGCTCCTCCGCCGCGCGGGTGAAGCTCTCGTAGCGCGCCGCAGCTTCGAACGACCGGAGCGCATTGAGGGGTGGCAACTGGCGCGGCATCGCTCCGAATTTAATGAGAAATTCTCGGCCTGGCGATGACGAATGCGCTCCGACGAGGCCCGGGTGATCCGGCCTCCGGAGGAGTGAACGGCCACAAACTTCATTAGTCGAACTGGGGCTCGGCCCAGAAGGTATGGTTTGCGGCTAGGCCCGAACGCGCGTCTTGTCCCAGCGCTGCCCTCTCCCATGCAGCGACAGGAGTGCGCCGTGAGCGACCCAAATGTCTCGGCCTCATCGCCATCGTCGGCGCCCGCAAAGGGCGTCGCGCCGCCCGCAGCGACGGCTCGGACCAGGCTCCTGCTCGAGGGGCCGATCCTGCCCACGTTGCTGCGGCTGTCCGCCCCTAATGTGCTCAACTTGCTGGCCTTCGTCGGCATGATCACGTTCGACGGATTCTTTCTCGGCCGCATCAGTACCGATGCCCTCGCCGGGGCGTCGCTTGCGTTCCCCTGGGTGATGCTGATCCTGCAGACGACCAACAGCGGCATGGGAGTCGGAGTCTCCTCGGCCGTCGCGCGCGCGCTTGGTGCCGGACGCCGAGATCGCGCCAACGATCTCGTCCTTCACGCGCTCCTGCTGGCGCTCGCGATTGCCGTCGTCTTTTCCAGCGTGATGCTCGTGGGCGCTCCCTTCCTGTTCCGATGGATGGGCGGCCGCGACGAGATGATATCGGACGCGATCGCCTACGCGAACGTGGCACTGGGCGGCGCGGTGTTCTATTGCGTGCTCAACCTGCTCGGCAACACGGTGCGCGGTACCGGCAACATGAACTTCCCCGCCACGGTGCTGGTTGGTTGCGTCCTCGCCCATATCGCTCTCGCGCCTCTGCTGATCTTTGGCCTCGGGCCGGTGCCTGCGTTTGGCCCGGCGGGAGCAGCCTGGGGGCTGGTGATCCCCTTCGGCGTCGGCAGCATGGTGATGATCGTCCATTTGCGCTCGTCGCGCGCGCTCGTTCGTCTGAGTTTTCTCGGGGTCGCGCCGCGTTGGGAGCTGTTCGCCGACATCTTCAAGGTCGGCGTGCCAGGTCTGATCAACACCGCGATCACCAACCTGTCGGTGGCGGCGCTGACCGGAATCGCCGGACAGCTCAGCCCCCAAACCGCCCTCGGATACGCGATGGGCGCCCGGCTCGAATATGTCCTCCAGCCGGTGGCGTTCGGTTTCGGCACCGCGATCGTCACCATGGTCGGCACGAACTGGGGCGCGCGCCAGTATCGCCGGGCTCGCGAGATCGCCTGGACCGGAGCGGCCACCGTTGCGCTGTTGTGCGGCACGATCGGAGCGACTGTCGCTATCCACCCGGCGCTGTGGATCGGGCTGTTCAGCGACAACGAGGACGTCGCCCGGGTCGGCGCGCTTTATCTGCACATCGTCGGGCCTGCGTATCTCCTGTTCGGGCTGGGTCTTGCCCTGTTCTTCGTCAACCAGGGCCTGGGGCGCGGCGTCGCGGCGATGAGCGCCAACGCAGTACGCATGGCTGCCAGCGCCGCCGCCGGCCTCGTCGCCCTCTATGGGCTCGGGCTCGGTGCCACGGGGTTCTTTGCCGCGATCGCCATCGGGTTCTGCATCTATGCGGCGCTGCTCGTCCGCACCGTCGTCGGCGTGAATATACCCGATACCGTGCCTGCGACGGCCGCATGACTCTGATTCAGCCGGCGCCTACACGCGCTCGAGGATCGACAGGCCGTCCCGTGCGGCGGTTGCATGTGCCCGACATAGGCATAGTTGCCGTCCAGGACGACCTGGCCGCCTCCGGCGATATCGTGACCCATGGTGTCCTCCCGTTCAGCTTCTGACGGATCAAGCCAAGAGCCTTGGCCGGGTTCTTCGCGCTGTCGATGACGGGCGCCGCGGAATGCGGTAGTGGGGCGGCGTGGATACGATGATCACCCTTCCCGTCACCCTCGACGACGTTCGCGCCGCCGCCGGCCGCATTGCCGGTGAGGTCGTGCGCACGCCCTGCCTGCGCAGCGAGACCCTGTCGCGCATCGCCAGGGCCGACGTCTGGATCAAGTTCGAGAACCTGCAGTTCACCGCCTCGTTCAAGGAACGCGGTGCGCTCAACACGCTGCTGCAGCTCACGCCGGAGGAGCGCAAGCGGGGCGTGATCGCCATGTCGGCCGGCAACCATGCGCAGGGTGTCGCCTATCACGCCGGCCGCCTCGGCATCCCGGCGACCATCGTCATGCCGTCCTTCACGCCGAACACCAAGGTCACGCACACGCGCGGCCACGGCGCTCACGTGGTGCTGCATGGGGACACGCTGGCCGAGGCCGGGGCCGAGGCGCATCGACTCGCCGCCGAACGGAAGCTGGTGTTCGTCCATCCCTACGACGATGCGCGCATCATTGCCGGCCAAGGCACGATCGCGCTGGAGATGCTGCAGGACGCGCCGGAACTCGACACGCTCGTGGTGCCGGTCGGCGGCGGCGGCATGATCGCCGGCTGCGCGGTCGCGGCGCGCGGGCTCAAGCCCGAGATCCGGGTGATCGGCGTCGAGACGATGGGCTACTCGGCGTTGCGCCAGCTTCTGGCGCACCAGCCGGTGCAGGCGGGCGGCGACACCATCGCCGAGGGCATTGCCGTGCGCGACATCGGCAAGCTGCCGTTCGCGCTGTGCGAGAAGCTGCTCGACCGCGTGGTTTCGGTCGACGAGGTCGAGATCGAGCACGCCATCGCCCTGCTGCTCGAGGTCGAGAAGACGGTGGCCGAGGGTGCCGGTGCCGCAAGCCTGGCGGCGTTGCTTGCCCAGCCCGACCTGTTCGCCGGCCGCAAGATCGGTCTGGTGCTGAGTGGCGGCAACATCGACACCCGCCTGCTGGCCTCGGTCCTGATGCGCGGCCTGGTGCGCGACGGCCGGATCGTGCGGCTCAGGCTGCGCATCACCGACCAGCCGGGCCAGCTCGCCAAGGTCGCCACCATCATCGGCAAGGCCGGCGGCAACATCGTCGAGGTCCAGCATGGCCGCCTGTTCGGCGGCGTCGTCGCCAAGGCCGCCGACCTCGACGTCACCGTCGAGACCCGCGACCGCGCCCACATCGGCGAGCTGGTCGCCGGCCTGCAGGCCGGCGGATTCACGGTGCGGGTGCTGGAGGGTGTGGAGGCTTAGAGCGCGCGCTTGATATCGGTGAGCGCAAAGTCGTTGCCCTTGAACAGCAGGGGCAGCTCGAGCGACTTGGCGAGGCCGTAGGCGCAGCAGTCGCCAAAATTGAGCGAGGCCCGGTGGCGTCCTTTGCCGAATCGGCGAAAGGCCTCGCGGGCAGCCACGACATGAGCCGCTTCAAACGAGACGATGGAAAGGTCGAGATTGCTCGCGATCTTGTCCAGCTCACGCCCTCCGGCCTCGCCCTTACGGGCCTCCACGACCATCACCGCTTCCAGGAAGTTTGGGGCACCAATCAGCGCGCCATCGGTTGCCAATATTGCATCGACGAAATCCGGCTTTTCGGCTTCCTCGAACGAGATCGCCAGCAGGGCCGAGCTGTCCACGACGATCAATCGAAGAAGCCCTTTTCGTTGTAGCCCAGGATTTCGTCCTCGCTGGCAGTCGACAGAATGGGCAGGGACTTGATCCGCTTGACGCTGGCGTCGATCGCCTTAAGGCGTCGCTCCCGGTTCTTCCGGGCGTCGATCTCCTTCAGTCGCTGGTCGACAAGCTCGATCACCGTGGCCGTCATGCTCTTGCCGAGCAGACGGGACACCCGCCGCAGCTTACGCTCGGCCTCTGCGCTCTTGATGCTGACGCCCATGGCTGAACCCGAATTCTAGAATGTTGATATATAGTCTAGAAAACATGGCCTTACAACGCACACCTGGGCAGGCTAGAAGACCGCCATGTCCGCCTCGCCCCACTACGTCCCGTCGCCCACGCCCGACCTCGCGAAGATCGAGCGGGCGCTGATTTCCGTGTCCGACAAGACCGGGCTGGTCGAGCTCGGCAAGGCGCTGGCGGCGCATGGCGTGGCGATCCTGTCGACCGGCGGCTCGGCCAGGACCCTGCGTGACGCCGGGGTAAAGGTGATCGAGGTCGGCGACCACACGGGCTTCCCCGAGATCATGGACGGGCGCGTGAAGACCCTGCATCCCGCGATCCATGGCGGCATCCTCGCCCGCCGCACCGACAAGGGCCACGCGGCCGCAATGCGCGAGCACAAGATCGCGGCGATCGATCTGGTGGTGGTGAATCTCTATCCGTTCGAGGCAACGGTGGCGCGCGGCGCCGACTTCGCGACCTCGGTCGAGAACATCGACATCGGCGGCCCGGCGCTGATCCGCGCCTCGGCCAAGAACCATGACTTCGCGACGATCGTGGTCGATCCCGGCGACTACAAGGCGGTGATCGACGAGCTCGGCGCGCACGGCGGCGCGACGACGCTCGGGCTGCGCCGTTCGCTTGCGGCCAAGGCCTATGCGCGCACGGCGGCCTACGACTCGGCGATCGCCAACTGGTTCGCGGCCCAGCAGGGCGACACCTTCCCCGAGCGGCTGACCCTCGCGGCCGAGCGCGTACAGACGCTGCGCTACGGCGAGAATCCGCACCAGAAGGCGGCGTTCTATGCGGACGGCAGCAAACGGCCGGGCATCGCGACCGCGCGCCAGGTGCAGGGCAAGGAGCTCTCCTACAACAACATCAACGACACCGACGCGGCCTACGAATGCGTCGCCGAGTTCAGCGAGCCCGCGGTGGTGGTGATCAAGCACGCCAACCCGTGCGGCGTCGCGGTCGGCAAGGACCAGTACAGCGCCTACCTCAAGGCCTATCAGTGCGATCCGGTGTCGATCTATGGTGGCATCGTCGCGCTGAACCGCCGGCTCGAGGCGCAGACCGCGACCGATCTCGCCAAGCGCTTCCTCGAGGTGATCATCGCCCCCGACGTCTCGCCCGAGGCGCTCGAGATCCTGGCGCGGCGCAAGGACGTGCGCATCCTGCTGGCCGGCACGCTGCCCGATCCGGCGAGCCCGGGCATGACGCTGAAGAGCGTGGCCGGCGGCTATCTGCTGCAGAGCCGCGACAACGGCCGCGTCACCCGGGCCGATCTCAAGGTCGTGACCAGGCGCGCGCCAAGCGAGCAGGAGCTGTCCGACCTGCTGTTCGCCTTCACCGTCTGCAAGCACGTGAAGAGCAACGCCATCGTCTATGCCAAGGATGGCGCGACGGTGGGCGTCGGCGCGGGCCAGATGAACCGGCGCGACAGCTCGCGCATCGCCGCGATCCGCGCCGCCGAAGCGGGCGAGATCGCCAAGCTGGCCGAGAGCCCGGCGGTCGGCAGCGTGGTGGCGTCGGATGCCTACTTCCCGTTCGCCGACGGCCTGCTGGCGGCGGCCGAGGCGGGTGCGACCGCGGTGATCCAGCCCGGCGGATCGATGCGCGACCAGGAAGTGATCGAGGCGGCCGACAAGGCCGGCCTTGCGATGGTGTTCACCGGGATGCGCCACTTCCGGCATTAGTCCCTCAACAGAAACGGGGCCGCATGAGGCCCCGCCCTGTAGGGATTTTCAGAACGGCTAGACCAGCTCCGGCTCGCGCGCGGCGGCGATGGGCTCGGCCCGCTCGGCGCCATAGGTCATGACGACAGCCGACAGGCCGACCGGCAGGCGCTGCAGCAGCACCTCGGCGCCGTTGGAGAAACGTACGCCGTCCTTGTAAGCGTAGGCGCGTTCCTCGAGGCGGGTCATCACGACCTCCTCGACGGCGCCGACACCATGCTCTTTCTGGAAGGACTCGCTGATGCCGTCGAGCAGCAGCTTGGAGTCAGCGGGAATGCAGACGGCGGTGTCGCACACGGTGCCGGCGGCAAACCCCATGGAGCCGCTGGCAAAACGCCCGAGCGTGAGCTTTTCGCCGACAGCGGCAGGTCGTGACTGATAGGCCTCGAGTGAGTAATCACACATTACGACCTCCAATTACCTTTTGGGTCTCGACTCTCCTTGATCCCGGCAAGCCTCGCGGAGACATTCCGTAGACTGCCGTGCGGAATTATATCGCAAAACCCGCACCAAAAGTGTGCCCATGCTGTGAGTAGTAGGGTCAGAAGAGCTGACCTACTTTTGGGTGTGGTCAGGCGCCAACGACGAACGCTTTCGGGATCACGGAGACGTCGAGCGGCAGGCGGCCGACCGTCTCGCCATCGAGATCGACCAGGGTATCGACGGCCGAATCGAACCGGAAAGACGTGCCGCGGCTCAGCCGCACCTTGGGATGGTGGACGTGCCCGCCGCCATAGACCCTGGGCAGCACGGTGGTGAGCATGGCGAGCGGGGCGATGTCGCCCATCTCGATCAGGTCGAGAACGCCGTCGTCGAAGCGCGCGCCGGGCACCAGCTTCATGCCGCCGCCGCCATTCTCGGTGTTGGCGACCATGGCGGTGAAGATCGGCCGCGCGCCCTGCGGGACGCCATCGACGGTGATGGAGACGGCGCGGTTGCGGTAACCCAACGTCACCGGCGGGGTCATCAGGAAATAGGCGATGCCGCCCAGCTTCTTGGCCCAGCGCGACTGCGAGGTGCGATGGCTGATGCTCGCCGCCGCGCCGAGCGAGACGATGAGATAGCCGAAGCGCTCGACCGGCTCGCCGTCGAGCCCGCTGCAGCGCACGCGCAGCAGATCGATGGCGCGGGTCGTGGCGCTTGCGGCTGCGTCGTAGGCGCGCTTGCGATCGGCGAGATGGCCGAGTGCGCGACAGAGCTCGTTGGCCGTACCGGCGGGAACGGGGCAGAGCACGGCATCCGGCGCGGTCAGCCGGCCCGACGAATCGAGCAGGCCGTTCAGCACCTCGTTGACCGTGCCGTCGCCGCCGACCGCCACGATGCGGCGCGCGCCCTCGGCCAGCGCGCCGCGAGCAATATCGGTGGCGTGCCCGGGCGCTCGGGTGAAATGCGGCTTGAACGGGCCGAGCCGCGCCGACAGCTCCGCCTCGATCGCCGGCCAGCGCTTCACCGCGCCACCCTTGTGCGCGGCCGGATTGACGATG
>JAFEFF010000054.1 GCA_018240745.1 Pseudomonadota bacterium | reverse complement strand
GCGAGCGTGGTGCGGCGCATGTCGCGGACCTCGGTGCGGTCGAAGCGGCGGGCGCGGTGCATGGTGGTGCGGTTGTCCCACATCACCAGGTCGTGCTGCCGCCACTGGTGCGAGTAGACGAACTCCCGCTGCGTCGCGTGCTCGGTGAGGTCGCGCAGGAACGAGCGCGCCTCCGGGATCGTCCAGCCGACGATCGCGCCGGCGTGGCTCGACAGGAACAGCGACTTGCGGCCGGTCTCGGGGTGGTAGCGCACCAGGCGCTGCCGCACCGGCCGGAAGTTCTCGATCTCCTCGGGCGTGAATTCGCTGAAGCCGATCGAGCCGCGCGAGTAGAGGAGCGAATGCTCGCACACTAGGTCCTCGACCTCGGCCCTGGTGCGGTCGTCGAGCGCGTCATAGGCCGCGCGCATGTCGGCGAACTCGGTGCGGCCGCCCCACGACGGGATGACCCGGCCCGACAGCGCCGAGTACTTGGCCGGGATCTCGGCGTAGGAGCTGTCGGAGTGCCACAGCCGGTCGCCGAGCTTGAAGAACCACTGGCGGTCGTCGGCCGAGATGATCTTGCCGTTCCGGTCGAGGTTGGAGAGGTCGCCCATGCCGGCGCCCAGCCGGCTCTCCGACACCTTGCGAATGGTGCCAGGCCGCACCTTCTGCTCGAGCGGCCCGAGCGCGCGGCTGAAGGCGAGCTGCTGCTCGTCGCTGATGTCCTGGCCGTGGAACACCAAGACGGCGTAGCGGTTCATGCCGTCGTGGATCGCCGCGGCATCGTCGGCGGAGAGCGGCCGGCGGAGGTCGAGACCCGAGACCTCGCCCGCGAAGGTCGGCGTGATCGGCGCGATGGTGACGGCCATGCGACGTTCCTCCTCTCGTCAGGGCAGACAGGCTAGAGCGGTTTCCCCCGAGAGGGAACCGAGGGCGGTTCCGGCTCTATTCGCAATTGAACACCACGGCGCCCTCCGCCCCTTTCGTGGGCGGGACGATCTGGGTGATGCGCGCGTGCTTGTGCGCCTTGCCGCAATGGGTCTCCGCCGCCTTGAAGGCGCTCTCGGGGCTCTGGCCCGACCACGGCATCACGCCGCCGAGCTCGTTCCCGGTCGCGCTGGCGCCGCACCCGGCCAGCGCCAGAAGCAACGAAACAGCAAGCAATGGACGCATGGTCGTTGCGGACCTCCATAGAAGGCGCGCCACCCTATCGGCCGGCACTCGCGAACGTTTTGCGCCAGATCAATCGGGTGCGCGCCGGCACACCCTATCCTTCGACACGATGAGTTGGCGAGCCTACTTCGTGCCGGCCGCGATCGTGACCGCGGTGATCGCAGGGACCCTGTTCCTGCTTTACGTCGCGTTCTATGGCGTCAACGCCAACTGAAGCCACGGCCCGCCGCCGGCTGATCCCGGCATCCACGCTCGGCAGCGACAGCCGCTCCATCGTCGCCGCCTCGGCCTCGAGCCGCGCGGCGTGCGCGATGATCTTCCGTCCCACGACTTCGTGCGGCACGGACTGCGCAAATCGCTTCGCCTTGGCGGCCAGGGCCCGCAATGCCTCCGGCGTGCCGAACAGGTCGGCGTCCCGGCGATCGGCCGCGTCCGTCTCGATCATGTTTTTCCTGCCTTTGCGAAATCGAAGTGTGCGGGATCGACGGCCGAACCCGCAATGCTTGGTACGTATTCGCGCTGGCGATACGGAACGCGACCGGTCGAGAGCACGGCCTATGCGAGCGTGAACCCCTCGTAGCCCCTGGCCACCACCGCCTCGCAGCGCTCGATATAGGCCGGCAGGCCGCCGATATAGGGCATGAACACCCGCGGTTTGCCCGGGATGTTGGCGCCGACGTACCAGGAGCTGCAGGTCGAGCGCAGCGTGTTGTCGGCAATCGAGCCGACATGGCCGACCCATTCCTCTTCCGCCCGCGGCTCGGCCTCGATCACCGTCGCACCCGTCGCCCGCAGCGCGGCGAGGCAGTCGGCGATCCAGTCGACATGCTGCTCGATCGAGGGGAGCATGTTGGTCAGCACCGAAGGGCTGCCCGGCCCGGTGATGGTGAACAGCTTGGGGAAGCCCGCCATGGCGAGGCCGAGATAGGTCTTGGGCCCCTCGCTCCATTTGTCCTTCAGCGAAACGCCGCCCCGGCCGCGAATGTCGATGCGCAGCAGCGCGCCGGTCATGGCGTCGAAGCCGGTCGCCAGCACCAGGCAATCGAAGGTGTAGTCGCGGCCTTTGGCACGCAGGCCGGTCGGCGTGATCGTCTCGATCGGCTCATCAGAGATGTCGACGAGGGTGACATTGGGCCGATTGAAGGTCGCCCAGTAGCCGGTGTCGACGCACAGCCGCTTGCAGCCGATGATGTTCTTCGGCGCGAGCGCCTTCGCCGTCTCCGGATCCTCGACGATCTGGCGGATCTTCGCCTTCACGAAATCCTGCGCCGTCCGGTTCGACTCGTCGTTCAGCAGCAGGTCGGAGAACGACGCCATGAAGCCCAGCCCGCCATAGTCCCAGCGCTCCTGGTAGAGCCGCTGCCGCTCCTCGGCCGGCGTCTCGATCGCCGACGCCATGTTGATGGCGAGGTCGATGCCGGCCGGCAGGGTCTTCGCCCGTTTGCGCATGGTGCGGTAGTTGGCCTTCACCTGCGCGACGTAGTGCGGATCGAGCGGCGCGTTGTGCGCCGGGATGGTGTAGTTGGCGGTGCGCTGGAAGACCGTCAGGTGCCTCGCCTGCTGCGCCATGATCGGGATCGACTGGATCGCCGACGAGCCGGTGCCGATCACGCCCACCGTCTTGCCGGTGAAATCGACGCCTTCGTGCGGCCAGTTGCCGGTGTGATAGGTCGGGCCGGTGAAGTCGGCGAGGCCTGGGATCTTCGGCGTGTTGGGCGCCGACAGGCAGCCCAGCGCGGTGACGACGAAGCGGGCGACGAGGCGGTCGCTCCTGTCGGTCTCGACGGTCCAGACGCTGTCCTTGTCGTCGAACGTCGCCCGGGTGACGCGCGTGTCGAACCGGATGTCGCGGCGCAGGTCGTAGCGGTCGGCGACGTGGTTGGCGTACTTCAGGATCTCGGGCTGGGTGGCGTAGCGCTCGGTCCACTCCCATTCCTGCTCGAGCCGAGGGTCGAACTGGTAGGAGTACTGCACGCTCTCGACGTCGCAGCGCGCGCCGGGATAGCGGTTCCAGTACCACGTGCCGCCGACGCCCGAGCCCGCCTCGATCACGCGGCACCCGAAGCCCAGGCCCCGCAGCCGGTGCAGCATGTACATCCCGGCGAACCCGGCGCCGATCACGATGACGTCGAAATCGATCTTCATGTCATTTGGATAAGGGCGCGGCCCGCGCTCCGCAAGCTTCCGTCGTCCCGAGCGAAGCCGAGGGACCTTCTCTCCACATCGATGGTTTCGCAGGTAGAGAAAAGGTCCCTCCACTTCGCTTCGCTAAAGCCCGGAAGTATTCCGGGCGAGTCGGGACGACGGTAGGATATGGCATGCCTGACGCTCTCCCCGCCCTCACCCTGATCGCCATGCCCGGCCGCCGGCGGCAGATGATCGACCTCTGCCGCGACGCCGAGCGCCGCGGCTTCACGGGCATCTATGTGCCGAGCCCGATGGGCAACATGTCGATGTGCGAGGCGCTCGCCTGGCAGACGGAGAAGATCCCGTTCGCAACCTCGATCGTGCCGATCTACATGCGCACCATGATCGACTTCTGCCAGAGTGCGGCGATGATGCACGAGGTCTCGGGCGGCCGCTTCAGCCTGGGCATCGGCATCGCCCACGGGCCGAGTTACGTGCGGATGGGCGTGACGCCCGGCAAGCCGCTGGCCGACACCCGCGCCTTCATCCGGAAGTTCCGCGCCGAGACCAGCTTCGGCCCGCTGCCGCCGATCATCGTCGCGGCGCTGCGCAAGAAGATGGTGGCGCTGGCCGGCGAGCTCGCCGAGGGCGTGGTGTTCGCCAATGTCTGCCGCAGCCACATGCACGAGTCGCTGTCGGGACTGCCGGACGCGAAGCGCAAGGCGGGCTTCTTCATCGGCAACATGATCCCGACCTGCATCAGCGACGACGTCGAGGCGGCGAAGGCGGTCAACCGGCGCACCCTCACCCGCTACGCCACGCTGCCGAACTACCGCAACTACTGGAAGGAAGCGGGCTACGTCGAGGAGATGACGGCGATCGAGAAGGCGCTCGCCGAGGGCCGCAACGACGACGTGCCCAGGTACCTGACCGACCGGTGGCTGGCCGACAACACCCTGTTCGGCCCGGCCGCCAAGGTCCGCGACGGCGTCGCCGCCTGGCGCGACGCGGGCGTGCACACCCCGATCCTCGTGCCGTCGTCGGCCGCGGGCAACCAGAACAAGGCAATCGAGGAAATCTTCGCGGCGTTCTCATAGCCGGGAGCGCACCACCTCTGTCATCCTGAGCGAAGCGAAGGATCTCATGGCGATTGCCAACGGCGTGCTCGTCGAAACGCCATGAGGTCCTTCGCTACGCTCAGGACGACAGCGAGCTGCTTTGCTACCCTGCCTCTCGAATAAAAGGAAATGAGAGGAAACGAAAT
>JAFEFF010000053.1 GCA_018240745.1 Pseudomonadota bacterium | reverse complement strand
GTCATCGATCTTCCAGGGGCGAAACTGTTTGCTCATCGCCACCCAAGGAATCAAACTCTGCTCTTCAATGCAACCGACTACTCAGACAAGCTCCTAGAGCGTTTGTTGCTCGAGAAAAAGCGGTGAGCGGCGCGGTCGTCGCTGGAAGCGCGCTACTTCGCCAGGCGCGTAGATTTTCTCTTTGGTCGACACCGAAATTTCCAACGCAGCGGCGAGCGATTCCCTGGGAAATCTCGCTCCGGAACGCCAAAGGCCACGACTCTGGGGCTCGCAACGAGCTCATTATGGGCAATGGCCCGCGATTCGAGGCCCGCAAACCGCGGCTTTTCCCCGAGCCATTGCCCATAATAGGTGTTCGGCGCGTGATCATGCAGTATGGCGCGCATGATGATGGTCGTACTGCGCCTGCTGTCGCTCCTGCCGTCGCTCCTGGGCCTGAAATCCCGATGGCATCGGCACTTCAGCCCCCAACCCCCAAACAAGGTATTTTTCAGGGGGCTGGAGTCGGCGGATTCGTGGACTCCTTGCCCGAAACCCTTGTGCCATCGGCATCCAACCGGTCCACACCCGAGTGGACTCCCGTGGACTCCCGCCAAGGGCGATTTCGACCAACAGCAACTTCGCGCTAGCGGCCCTTCCAGTTCGGCTTGCGCTTCTCGGCGAAGGCGCGCGGACCTTCCACCGTGTCCTCGCTCCTGGTCATCGCGACGAACGCCGGATAGTGGAGGTTGTGCATCGCGACCTCGAGCGCCGGCACGTCGAGCGAGCGCATCACCACCTGCTTGGTCGCGCGCACCGACATCGGCGAGCAGGCGAGGATGTCGCCGGCCCACTTCTTCGCCGCGGTCATCAGCTCGGCGTGCGGCACCACCTGGGTGACGAAGCCGAGCTCATAGCCTTCCTGCGCCGAGACGTGCCGGCCGGTCAGCAGCATGCCCATCGCCTTCTTGAGCGGGATCATGCGGCTGAGGCGCTGCATGCCGCCCGCGCCGGCGGCGAGGCCGACCTTGGGCTCGGGCAGGGCGAAGGTGGCCTTGTCCGAGGCGACGATGATGTCGGAGGCCAGCGCGATCTCGAAGCCGCCGCCCATCGCCACGCCGTTCACGGCAGCGATCACCGGCTTCTCGAGATCGAAGCGGTTGGCGAGTCCGCCGAAGCCCTTCGCCGGATGCACCGGCCGCTTGCCGGTCTTCTTCTGGATCTCCGCGTGGTACTTGAGGTCGTTGCCGGCGCAGAATGCCTTGTCGCCTGCGCCGGTGATGATGGCGACCCACAGCTCGGGATTGGCGTGGAATTCGTCGAACGCCTCGACCAGCTCCTGGTTCGCCATCGGATGGCACGCGTTGTAGACCTCCGGCCGGTTGATGGTGACGATCATCAGGCGGCCGTCGGTCTCGACCTTGCTGTACTCACCCATGGCGTTCGTTCCCTCCGTGTTGCTGTCAGCGTCGGTTTATCGCAGCCGTCGCCACACAAAGGAACCAAATGCCCGGTACATGAACAACTGCCGAGGGGGAACAACGGCCTGACGAAAGCACACCCCTCGTATGTCCCCGGTTGGTATGTTCTCAATTGTCTCCCGATGGCTGGTCGCCCTGGTTGCGGCTGCCGCCGTCCCCCTCTATTGCACTCCTGCCTCCGCCGCCGACGGCAAGCGCGCGCCTGCGCCCGCTGCGAAGCCCGCGCACGAGCCGACGGGGGCCGAACTCGTGGGTAAATTGCTGTCCCAGCAGGACGGACCGTCCGATCCCGACGTTCCCCTGCCGCAGCACGGCCTCAGCCGGAACGCGCAGCCGGCCTCGACGCCGCTTGGCGGGCCGCAGATCTACGGCCGTCGCGAGGATGGCGGCGGCGTGTTCGGGCTGAAGATTCCGATCGGCGTACACGGCGGGGCGAACTGATCGCACACAATATGTGGTGCCGGGCGGCACCACCCTGGTATGCAAAAAAGCCCATAAAACCAACACTGTGGCTCGACAGCCACAGGGTCGCCGCGATGCAGCCGCATACCTTGCACCTTACCAGCCGTGGTGTTTATATGCGCGGCGGTCGGCGCTCACCGGCCGGGAGTTCGTCGGGACGACCGTCCAGGCTATTCGAGGGGGGAGTACTCATGAAGAAGGCATTGCTCGCCGCCGCTGCTCTGGTGGCGCTGCCGGTCGTGGCTCAGGCGCAGGTCCCGCAGCCGGGCTTCTACATCGGTGCCGAAGGCGGCCTGAACTGGCTGCTCAACACCACCATCCTCAGCACTCCGGTATATCCGCAGACCGGCTTCGCGGTTGGCGGCCTGATCGGCTACGACTTCGTCGGCCCGCGCGTCGAGCTCGAGGGGATCTATCGCAACAACCAGCACAACGCTTCCTTCCCGGGCCGTGCGATCAGCAACCAGGTCGGCCAGCTCGGCGTCATGGCGAACGTGATGTACGACTTCGCCGCCGGTTCGGTGATCACGCCGTATATCGGCGCGGGCGTCGGCATCGCCTTCGTCGACGGCGACAGCTCGCTCGGCAGCACCCAGTTCGCCTATCAGGGCATCATCGGTCTGGGCTGGAACGTCGACACCAACTTCCGCATCAACCTCGACGGCCGCTACTACGGCACGACCAACCCGAGCGTCGGCGGCACGTCCTGGACCAACAACAACTTCACCGTGATGCTGGGCCTGCAGCTCAAGTTCGGCCCGCCGGCGCCGCCGCCACCGCCGGTCGCGGAGCCCGCGAAGACCGTCTCGTTCATGGTGTTCTTCGATTGGGACCGCTCGAACCTTTCGCAGCAGGCGCTCAACACGATCAAGCAGGCGGCCGACCAGTTCAAGGCGACGGGCAAGGCCCGGATTACCGCGACCGGCCACACCGACAAGTCGGGCCCGGAGAACTACAACATGGCGCTGTCGCTGCGCCGTGCGAACGCGGTCAAGGACGCCCTGGTGCGCGACGGCGTGCCGGCGACGGCAATCTCGGTCATCGGCAAGGGCGAGACGCAGCCGCTGGTCCAGACGGCCGACGGGGTGCGCGAGCCGCAGAACCGCCGCGTCGAGATCGTCCTTCAGTAAGACCTTCCGAAACGCCAGTTTCGCGGGACGGCCGGGGAAACCCGGCCGTTTCTTTTTGCTCGATGTGTCCGGAGGCGCTTTTCGGTTGGCGGCGCCGGGACCCGCCTCTATATCCGGGGCCTAGGAGAATTTTTGGATGCCGCAAGTGCTTATGCCCAAGGCGACCGCCGTCTGGCTGGTCGAGAACACGACGCTCACCTTCGACCAGATTTCGGCGTTCACCGGCCTGCATCCGCTCGAAATCCAGGCGATCGCGGACGGCGAGGTGGCGGGCGGCATGACCGGGCTCGACCCGACGACCAACGGCCAGCTCACCAAGGAAGAGATCAAGCGGGCCGAGGGCGACCCGAACGCCCGGCTGAAGCTCAGCCCGCGCGACGTGCCCGAGCCGATCGCCCGCTCCAAGGGCCCGCGTTACACCCCGGTCGCCAAGCGCCAGGACCGGCCGGACGCCATCGCGTGGCTCCTCAAGGTCCATCCGGAGCTGCAGGACAGCCAGATCGCCAAGCTGGTCGGCTCGACCAAGAGCACGGTGCAGTCGGTGCGGGATCGTACCCACTGGAACATGCAGAACGTGCGGCCGCGCGATCCGGTGACGCTCGGCCTGTGCACGCTCAAGGACCTCAACGACGCCGTCGACAAGGCGCGCCGCCGCGCCGCCCGCGAGGACGCCGCCCGCAAGAAGGCCGCGGTGGCGGCCGGCGAGCCGATCGCCGAGACCGAGCCGCCGGCCGAGGCGGTCGATCCGTCGGAAGCCGACCAGCCCGATCTCGACGCGCCGGCCGAGAACGAGGGCGACGAGGAGCACGACGAGCACCGGCATTAGGTCACTGGACCGCGCGCATCCCTGCGCGCTCATGAATCATGAGCGAGCTGGAAGCTCGCGGTCCAATGAGCTCACACCGTCATCATCACCTTGCCGACGTGATCGGCGCGCTCGAGCTCGGCGTGCGCCGATGCCGCGTCTTCGAGCGCGAAGGTCTTGAAGATGATCGGCCGGATGGTGCCGGCTTCGAGCAGCGGCCAGACCTTCTCCTTCAAGCCCTGGGCCATGCGGCCCTTGTTGGCGATGCTCTGAGGCCTGAGCGTCGAGCCTGTCAGCGTCAGGCGGTTCACCATTACCAGACCAGCGTTGATCTCGGCCTTCGCGCCGCCGAGCAGCGCGATCACCACGCAGCGGCCGTCCTGCTTCAGGAGCTGCAGGTTCTTCGGCAGATAGTCGCCGGCCACCATGTCGAGCACGACGTCGACGCCGCCCGCCAGCTTCCTCACTTCGGCCGCCCAGTCGTTGTCCTTGTAGAGCACCGCCTGTGCGCCGAGCCTGGTCACCGCCTCGGCCTTCTCGGCGTTGCGCACCGTGGTGAACACCCTGGCGCCGAACGCCTTGGCGAGCTGGATCGCGGTCGTGCCGATACCGCTCGCACCACCGTGGATCAGAACGGACTCGCCCGCCGCGAGCTGGCCGCGCTCGAAGAGGTTGTGCCAGACCGTGAAGTAGTTCTCCGGCAATGCCGCGGCACGCAGCATGTCGAAACCCTTGGGCAGCGGCAGGCATTGCGGCGCGGGCACCGTGCAGTATTCGGCGTACGACCCGCCTGGCGTCAGCGCGCAGACCGCGTCGCCGACCTTCAGGGTGGTGACGCCGTCGCCCAGCGCCGCGACCGAGCCCGCGGCCTCGAGGCCCGGCAGATCGGACGCGCCCGGCGGCGGCGGATAGGTACCGGCGCGCTGTGCCAGATCCGGCCGGTTCACACCGATCGCCGCGACCTTCAGCAGGATCTCGCCGGCCGCAGGCTTCGGCACCGGACGCGTCGCCGGCACCAGCACTTCGGGCCCGCCGGGCTTCCTGATCTCGACGCACATCATGGTGGCGGGAAGCGCGCTCATGCTTGGCCTTTCGGTGTGTGGAGAGCGATGGTAGGTCTCAGATAGCCGCTTCCGTGGAGCCACGCCATGGCCTTCGATTTGGACGATCTCGATCCGCGCAACGCCAAGAAGAAACCCCTGAACCTCGACGATATGAACATCGAGGACCTCGAGGAGTACGTCGCGACGCTCAAGGCGGAGATCGAGCGCGTCGAGGCGAAGATCAAGGCCAAGCAGAGTCACGCCTCGGCGGCCGCGTCTTTCTTCAAGAGGTAGTTCATGTCGCTCGAGGGTAAGGCCGCCATCGTCACCGGTTCGACGAGCGGCATCGGGAAGGCCATTGCCGAGGCGTTCGCCGCGCAGCGCTGCAACGTCATGCTGAACGGCTTCGGCGACAAGGCGGCGATCGAGGCGCAACGCGCCGAGCTGGCCAGGAAGTGCGGCGTGAAGGTCGAGTACAACGGCGCCGACATGACCAGGCCGACGGAGATCGCCGGCCTGGTCGCGAAGACCAGGACGGCGTTCGGCAGCGTCGACATCCTGGTGAACAACGCCGGCATCCAGCACGTCGCGCCGATCGAGAACTTCCCGCCGGAGAAGTGGGATGCCATCATCGCCATCAACCTCAGCGCGACGTTCCACGCCATCCACCACGCGCTGCCGATCATGAAGGCCGGCAAGTGGGGCCGTATCATCAACATCGCCAGCACGCACGGCCTGGTCGCTTCGGCGCAGAAGGTCGCCTATGTCGCCGCCAAGCACGGCATTGTCGGCCTCACGAAGGTGGTCGGCATGGAGTGCGCCGACACGGGCGTGACCTGCAACGCGATCTGCCCCGGCTGGGTGCTGACGCCGCTGGTGCAGGCGCAGATCGAGGCGCGCGCCAGGGAGCAGGGCATCCCGGTGGAGCAGGCGCGTCGCAACCTGCTGGCCGAGAAGCAGCCGCAGCTCCAGTTCACCACGCCGGAGCAGATCGCGGGCCTGGCGCTGTTCCTCGCCTCGGATACCGCGTCCAACATGCAGGGCGCGCAGCTCGTCTCCGACGGCGGCTGGACCGCGCAATAGGGAGACGCCCCCAAGGAAAAAACATGGTCGAGCCGAAGTTCCTGAAACCCGACACGCTGGCCCTGCATGCGGGCCAGCATCCGGATCCGGTCACCGGCGCCCGCGCCGTGCCGATCTACCAGACGACGTCCTACGTCTTCCGTGACGTGGACCACGCGGCGAGCCTGTTCAATCTCGAGGTCGGCGGCCATATCTACAGCCGCATCTCCAACCCGACCGTCGCGGTGTTCGAGGAGCGCGTCGCGGCACTGGAAGAGGGCTCGGGCGCGCTGGGCGTGTCGAGCGGGCAGGCGGCGCTGCACATTGCCATCGCGACCTTGACGGGGCAGGGCGGGCACATCGTCGCCTCGACGTCGCTTTATGGCGGCACGCGCAACATGCTGGCGCTCACCCTGCCGCGTTTCGGCATCACGACCACGTTCGTGAACCCGCGCGACCATGACGGCTTCCGAAAGGCGATCACGCCGGCGACGCGGCTGGTGCTGGGCGAGACGATCGGCAATCCCGGCGGCGAGGTGCTCGACATCCCGGCGATCGCCGAGATCGCGCATGCGGCGAAGATCCCGCTGATGGTCGACAACACGTTCGCGTCGCCGGTGCTGTGCCGGCCGCTGACGCTGGGTGCCGACATCGTCTTCCATTCGGCGACCAAGTTCATCGGCGGCCACGGTGTCGCGATCGGCGGCGTGATCGTGGACAGCGGCCGCTTCGACTGGGAGGCCTCGGGCAAGTTCCCGACGCTGACCGAGCCCTATGCCGGCTATCACGGCATCGACTTCGCCGAGGAGTTCGGCCCGCACGCCTTCATCATGCGCGCCCGGTCGGAAGGCGTGCGCGACTTCGGCTGCTGCCTGGCGCCGCAGAACGCCTTCTACCTGCTGCAAGGCCTCGAGACCCTGCCGCTGCGCGTCGCGCGCCATGTCGAGAACGCGCGCAAGGTGATCGCCTTCCTGCACAAGAACGAAGCCGTCGAGCGCATCGCCTCGCCCGAGCTGCCCGATCATCCCGACCACGAGCTTGCCAAGAAGCTGCTGCCCAGGGGCACCGGCTCGATCTTCTCATTCGACATCAAGGGAGGCCGCGAGGCGGGGCGGCGCTTCATCGAGCGGCTGAAGCTGTTCTCGCATCTCGCCAATGTCGGCGATGCCAAGTCGCTGGTGATCCATCCCGCCTCGACCACGCATGCCCAGCTCGACGCCGAAGCGCTGAAGGCGGCCGGCATCGGCGAGGGCATGATCCGGCTGTCGGTCGGGCTCGAAGACGCCGACGACCTGCTCGACGATCTCTCCGCGGCGCTGCGCGCCTCGCAGAAGGGCTGACGATGAAGCTCGCCGTCGACGACCATGCCGTGTTCGCCACCACAGGCGGCGCTCATTTCGATCCCGCCAAGCCCGCCGTGATCTTCCTCCACGGCGCGGGCTTCGACCGCACCGCCTGGCGCCTGCAGACGCGCTGGTTCGCGCATCACGGCCGCAGTGTCCTGGCGGTCGATTTCCCGGGGCATGGCTGGTCGGAGGGTGAGCCGCTGGCGAGCATCGGGGCGATGGCCGACTGGACGGCGAAGCTGATCGACACTGCCGGCGTGAAGCAGGCGGCGCTGGTCGGTCATTCGATGGGCGCGCTGGTGGCGCTGGATTGCGCGGCGCGGCACGGCGAGAAGGTGCGCGCGCTCGGTCTGTGCGGCGTCGCCTCGGAGATGCCGGTGCATCCCGAGATGCTCGAATCGGCCAAGGCCAACACGCTCAAGGTCCAGGAGCTGATGACCTTCTGGGGCATCGGCAATGCGCTGCACAAGGGCGGCATGACCTCGCCGGGCCTGTGGCTGCGCCGTGAATCGCTCGCGGTCCTGTCGGCCAACAAGCCCGGCGTGATCCACAACGATCTCGCCGCCTGCAATGCCTACAAGGACGCGCTGGCGCGCGCCGCCGAGGTCAAGTGCCCGACCGTGCTGGTGCTGGGCGACGGCGATCTCATGACGCCCCTCGCCAAGGGCAAGACGCTGGCCGCCGCCATCAAGGGCGCCGTCGCCGTCGTCATTGCCGACAGCGGCCACTTCATGATGGTCGAGCGCCCCGACGAGACGCTCGACGCGCTGAAGTCCTATGTGTGAGACGGTCAGCTTTCCTCCCCATTCATATGGGGAGGTGTCACCGTCTTACGGTGACGAAGGGGTCATAGGCCCCGTCACGACTGTGGCTTCTGACCCCGTCGCGGATTACCGCGCCACCTCCCGTCCGAAATGGGGAGGAAAGCTGAGATGAAAGTCGCCCTCGTTACCGGTTCGACCTCGGGGATCGGGGCGGCGACGGCGCGTCGGCTGGTCAAGGACGGCTACACCGTCGCGCTGCATTCGGCCCGCTCGGCCGAGGCCGGGCAGAAGATGGCGCAGGAGCTGAACGGCAGCTACCACCAGGCCGATCTTGCCGACGACGAGGCGACGCGCACGCTCGTGGCGTCCGTGCTCGACAGGCACGGCCGGCTCGACCTGCTGGTCAACAATGCCGGCCTGTCGATCCGTATCCCGCATGCCGACCTGAAGGCGGCGACGCCGGGGTTGTGGCGGCAGATGCTCGACGTGAACCTGATCTCGCCCTTCAGCCTGGTCGCGGAAGCCGAGGTCGCGCTGCGCCAGGCCAAAGGATGCGTGGTCAACATCGGCACCCATGCCGGCGTTCGTCCGAAGGGCTCGTCGATTCCCTACGCCGCCTCCAAGGCGGGCCTGCATCACGTGACCAGGCTGCTGGCATTGGTCCTTGCGCCGGATGTCCGCGTGAACGCCGTCGCGCCCGGGCTGGTCGAGACGCCAATGACCGCGAACTGGCCGGACATGCTGGAAACCTGGAATACCCGCGCGCCCATGCGTCGGCCCGCGAAACCCGAGGACATCGCCGATCTGGTGGCCGCCCTGGTCGCCAACGACTACGTTACCGGGGAAATCGTCATCGCCGACGGTGGGCTCAACCTTACCTGAGCCGCAAAGGAGGAAACCATGAACGTGCAGACATTGCCGCCGGGCTACAAGGTCGCCCCCTGGACGCCGCCGGAGCAGATCACCGGCAAGATGCTGGCCGACGCCTCGGCCAAGCTGATCGATCTCTTGCGCATCCGCACCCAGCCGATCGGCATGAGGCTGTTCGAGAACCCGGCCGACATGGAGAAGATCCAGGGCCTGCGCAGGCCGACCGATGGCTTCAAGTTCACCATGTGCCAGATGGTGACCCAGTCGCGCTGGTACGGCTTCACCCTCGGCATCACCGTCGACAATACGCGTGGCGGCAATTGCGGCGGCGTGGTCGGCCTCAATCACCCGGGCGAGGGTTTCCTGTCCGGCGACCACATGAACGGCGTGTGGTTCGGCAACAAGGAAGCCTCGGCCGCGCACCAGGCGCAGATGCCGCGCGTGCCGGACGGTACCTACAACGGCCTGGCCGTCTCGCCCTTGCGTTCGGCGCGCCTCGATCCGCCGGACATCTGCCTGTTCTACGGCACGCCCGGACAGATGATCTATTTCATCAACGGCCTGCAGTTCCATCGCTACCGCCGCTACGACTTCACTGTCACCGGCGAGAGCGCCTGCGCCGATTCGTGGGGACGTGCGCTGGCCACGCGCCAGACCTCGCTGTCGCTGCCGTGCTACGCCGAACGGCGCTATGGCGGCGTCGCCGACGACGAGCTCCTGATGGCCTGCCCGCCGGACGAATTCCTGCGTGCGATCGAAGGCATGGGCCATCTCGGCAAGAACGGCCTGCGCTACCCGTTTCCGCCCTATGGCGCGGCGATGGATCCGGCCTTCGGCATGGCGAAGAGCTACGGGTAGTGCTGTACGTTGTCGCCTGGCCCTTGATGGGTGAGGGCGACGAGCTGGCGATACGGCGCCTTCGCGCGCAATACCATCCGCGCGAAGCCGATCTGATCGGCCCGCACTTCACACTCGTGTTCGGCGCGCCCGATGACCACGAGGCGGCGCTGCGCGATGCGCTGCCGGCGATCGATCGCCGGCCGTTCTGGTTCCTGATCGACCGCATCGCGCGCCACGATCTCCATCTCTACGCCGAGCCGTCCGACGGCGCTGCCGAGCTCGTCGAGCTCTACGACACGCTCAACCCGACGCCGGGCGACGAGCCGTTCGAGCCGCACATCACGCTCGGCCTGTTCTCGCACGCCATCGAGGCCGAGCAGGTGGCGCGCATCGTCGAGCGCCAGCACCTGCCGATCCACGGCCGGGTCGAGGAGCTGTCGCTGCTGAAGCGGGCGGACGACGGGCTGGACACGCTGCTGACCGTGCGGCTTGGCGCATGAGGTTTCTCGACCGGCTGGCCGTGCTCGTGCTGCTGGCCGTGTCGATCGCCTTCCTCGTCGGCCACCCCATACGCTGGGGCGAGGCGGCGCTGATGATCTGGGACATCGCCGCCGGCGGGAAACCGACCGTGTGGCAGAACGTCACCGACCGGCCGAACGAATACCCGGCGCACTGGGCGGACGGCGAAGGCGATGTCTACAGCCCGCCCAACGCCGTGCGCGCGGCCATGGTGCTGGTGCCTGGCGCGGCGGTGCTGGGGCGCGACGAGCCGCGCCTGCAGGCGCTCGCCCGCACCTTCGCCCGCGCGGGCTTCGTCGTGCTGGTGCCGGAGCTGCCGGAGGTGCGCCGGCTGGCGCTGTCACGGCACGATGCCGACCGGGTGGCCTCGGCAATGCGGCAGTTGCGGCAATGGCAGCCGGGCCGGCCCCTCGGCGTCGCCGCGGTATCCTATGCCGTCGCGCCGGCAGTGATCGCAGCGCTGGAGACCAACCCGCAGTTCATCGTCGGCGTCGGCGGCTATCACGATGCGGAGGCGGCGATCCGCTTCGTCACCACGGGCGCATTCCGGCCGATCGGCGATCCGCGCCAGCACATGGTCGCGCCCAACCGCTACGGCCGCTGGGCGTTCCTGCTCGCCAATGCCGGCCGGCTCGACGATCCGAACGATGCCGCGGCGCTGCAGACCATCGCGACGATGCGCTTGCGCGATCCCGATGCCGATGTCGCGGCGCGGCTCGGGCCGGATGGCACAGCGGTGCTCGCGCTGGTCGAGAACCGCGATCCAGCCGCAGTGACGCGGCTGATCGCGGCGTTGCCCGAGCGGGTGCGGCGTGAGATCGATGGGCTCAACCTCGCGCTCTACGACCTGTCCAGGCTGCGCTGCCGCCTCATCCTGGTGCACGGCCGTGGCGATCCGCTGGTACCCTACAGCGAGAGTCAGGCGCTCGCCGCGGCGGCATCGAATGCGCGGGTGTCGCTCTTCCTGGTCGACGAACTCGGCCATGTCGACTTCAACGCCGTCACGATCGCCAACGCCTGGACGATGTGGCGCGCCGTCAACTCGCTGCTCGCCGAGCGGCGCTAAAACTGCTTCCTCCCCACGCTTCGCGTCGGGAGGAAGCAAGAGGGTCAGCGCCAGAGCGGCGGCAGCGGCGGCAGGCGGACGTTGCCGGGCCGGCTCGCGATGCCGAAGCGCGCCAGCGACTCGCGGATCTCGTGCGGCGCCCGGAGCATGGGCGCCCGCGAGTCGACGCCGACGAGCCGCATCAGGCGATCGGCAAGCTTCTGCCAGCGGTCGCTCTCAGGCGGGAAATGGCGCACGCGGATCGGCTGGGCCTCGTCGATGTTGGCCTTGGCCTTGGCGATCGACAGGGCGAGCTGCAGGCCGCCCAGCTCGTCGACCAGCCCGGCCTGCTTGGCGTCGACGCCGCTGAAGACGCGCCCGCGCGCGGCGGCGTCCACCTTGGCGGGGTCGAGCTTGCGCGCCTCGCCGACCTGGCGCGTGAAATCGGCGTAGATGAAGTCGAGCGATCGATTGATCACCGCCTTCTGCGTGTCGGTCGGCGGCTGAAACGGCGAGTACATGCCGGCATTGCCGCCGGTCGACAGGCGCTCGAACTTGACGCCCAGCGCATCGAGCATCTTCGTCGCGACTGGCCAGATGCCGAACACGCCGATCGAGCCGGTGATGGTGGTGGGCTGCGCCACGATCACGTCGGCGCGCACCGCGGCGAGATAGCCGCCCGACGCCGCGACGTCGCCCATCGAGACCACGACCGGCTTGCCGGCCGAGCGGGCGCGGCCGACCGCATCGGCCATGGCGTCGGCCGCCGGATAGGTGCCGCCGGGCGAATCGATGCGCAGCACGATCGCCTTTACTTCCTTGGTCCGCGCCGCGCTGTCGAGCGCATCGACCACGTCGTCGGAGGTGGCCACGCTGTCGTCGTCGAGCAAGCCTCCGGCTGTGCTGGAGGTAATGGTGCCGGTGGCGTGCACCAGGGCGATCACCTCGCCGCTGGTCGAGTGCGGGCGCTTGTCGTCGCCGGCGTATTCCTGGATCGTCACCAGGTCGCGGGTCGAACCGGCGCGCTTCCAGACCTCGTTCATGGCGTCGGCGCGGTAGCCGAGCTTGTCGACCAGCTTCTCCTTCAGGGCGCGCTCGGCCTCGAACGGGGCGCTATCGATCAGCGCGCGCAGCTTGGGAGGCGGCAACTTGCGCTCGCGAGCCACGTCGTCGATGAACTGCCCGTACAGGCTGTCGATCAGCTGCTGCAGGTTCTGCCGGGCTGGCGCGGTGAAGCCGGTTTCGGTGAAGGTGTCGGGGGCGCTCTTGTATTCCCAGCGCTTGCCGCCTTCGACCTTGACGCCGAGCTTGTCGAGCCCGCTGCGCAGGAAGGACGATTCGACGGCGAGCCCCATCACCTGGAAGCCGCCGCTCGGCTGCATCCAGATCTGGTCCAGCGCCGAGGCGAGGTAGTAGTCGGCGAAGTGGTCGCCGTTGCCGCCCAGCTCCTCGGCGAAGCCGATCGCGAACTTGCCCTTGCCGCGGAGGCGCCGGATCGCGTCGCGCAGTTCCTGCACGCGGGCGAGCCCCGCATCGTCATCGCCGACCTCGACATAGAGGCCGGCCACGCGCGGATCGTCGGCCGCCTGCCACAGGAGCTGCACGGTGTCGGTGAAGTCGCGGTCGCCGTGCAGCAGGCTGCGCAGCACGCCGCCGCCGGAGCCGCGTTCCTTCGGCACCTGGCGCAGGTCGAGCGACAGCACCATGCGGTCGGGCAGTGACTTGGGCGCGAGCGGCCCATTGACGAGGAACAGCACCGCGCCCGTGATCGACACTACGGTCACGAAGCCGATGGTGGCCAGCAGGCCGACGATGAAACGCCGCATGAGCTGCGCTACTCCGGTCTAGGGTCGGACGAGATTGGGCCGAAACGATTTCACAGCGTCAAGCATGGCCGCCGCGCGGGCGTCGAGTCCATTGTCGCGCACCAGGACGGCGGCCGGCACGCCGCGGATCGGCCTCAGCCCGTCGTCGAGATTCCACATCGAGAGCCGAAGGTTGGCGTCGACGAAGGCCTGCGGCTCGAGGCCGATCTGCAGTTGCGGCCGCAGCGCCAGCCGGCGCAGGCGCACCCATTCGACATCATCCCAGGCGAATCGGCGGTTGCGGCCGAAGCCCAGCAAGAGGCCATCGCGGTCGATCACCACCTGCGGCTCGCGAGTGACGTAGCGGCTCAGCCCCAGCCAGGCGTAGAAGACCAGCGCGAGGCCGAGGATCAGGTAGAGGTCGAAGCGCGGGTCGGAGAACGACAGCCGCGGGGCACGATCCGGGTGCTGCGCCATGTTCAGGATCGCGGTGCCGATCATGCCTGTCGCGACCACCGCCATGCTGATGTTGTGCAGCCGTCCGTAGCGGACTTCCATCGGTCCTCAGCCGCGAACTGTCAGCTGCATTGGGCGCGATGGCGCAGCAGATGATCGGCCAGCACGCATGCCACCATCGCTTCGGCCACCGGCGTGGCGCGCAGGCCGACGCAGGGGTCGTGGCGGCCCTTGGTGCGCAATTCGACCTCGTTGCCGAACCTGTCGACGCTGCGCACCGGATGGAGGATCGAGCTGGTGGGCTTCACCGCCAGACGGCAGACGATGTCCTGGCCGGTCGAGATGCCGCCCAGGATGCCGCCGGCATGATTGGCGAGGAACACCGGGTGGCCGTCCTTCATCCGCATCTCGTCGGCGTTCTGCTCGCCGCTCATCGCGGCGGTCGCAAAGCCGTCGCCGATCTCGACGCCCTTCACGGCGTTGATGCTCATCAGGCCCTTGGCAAGGTCGGCATCGAGCTTGTCGTAGACCGGATCGCCGACGCCGACCGGCACGCCGGAGGCCACGACCTCGATCACCGCGCCGCACGAGCTGCCGCGCTTGCGCACGTCGTCGAGATAGCCTTCCCAGACCTGCGCCGCCTGACGGTCGGGGCACCAGAAGGGATTGTCGCCGATCGCGTCCCAGTCCCAGCTTGCGCGGTCGATCTGCTGGGTGCCGATCTGCACCACCGCGCCGCGCACCTTGACGCCCTCACCCAGGATCTTGCGGGCGATCGCGCCGGCGGCGACTCGCACCGCCGTCTCGCGCGCCGACTGGCGGCCGCCGCCGCGATAGTCGCGCACGCCGTACTTCTTGAAATAGGTGTAGTCGGCGTGACTGGGCCGGAACTGGTCCTTGATCTCGCCGTAGTCGCGGCTGCGCTGGTCGACATTGTCGATATGCAGCGCGATCGGCGTGCCGGTGGTGACGCCCTCGAACACACCGGACAGGATCTTCACCGTGTCGGGCTCCTGACGCTGGGTCACGAAGCGCGACTGGCCCGGCCGGCGCTTGTCCATCCATACCTGGATGTCGGCCTCGCTCAATGGGATGCGCGGCGGCGTGCCGTCGACCACGCAGCCGATCGCCGGGCCGTGGCTTTCGCCCCAGCTGGTGAACCGGAAGAGGGTGCCGAAGCTGCTGCCGGCCATGCCGGCCTCCAATCACTCGCCTTCGAAGCCGCTCAGCAGCTCGGCGATCTGTTTGGCCGACGAGGTCTTGACCATGCCGACGACGTGATAGCCGCCGTCGACATGCATCACCTCACCGGTCACTCCGGTGCCGAGGTCGGACAGCAGGTAGAGGCCCGCATTGCCCACTTCCTCGGTGGTGATGTTGCGCTTGAGCGGCGAGTTGAGCTCGTTCCACTTGAGTATATAGCGGCCGTCGGCGATGCCGGCGAAGGCCAGCGTCTTGACCGGACCGGCCGAGATGGCGTTGACCCGGATCTTCTGCTCGCCAAGGTCCGCGGCGAGGTAGCGCACGCTCGCCTCGAGCGCGGCCTTGGCCACGCCCATGACATTGTAGTGCGGGATGACGCGCTCCGCACCGTAGTAGGTGAGGGTGACGATGCTGCCGCCATCCTTCATCAGCGGCACCGCGCGCTGCGCCGTCGAGACCAGCGAGTAGCAGCTGATGTTCATGGTCAGTGCGAAGTTGTCGGGCGTGGTGTCGAGGAAGCGGCCGCGCAACTCGTCCTTGTTGGAGAAGGCGATCGCATGCACCAGGAAGTCGAGCTTGCCCCACTGCTTGGTGATCTCGCCAAAGGTGGCGTCGATGCTCCTGGCATCAGTGACGTCGCACGGCACCACGATCTTGGCGCCGATCGAGCTGGCGAGCGGCCGGACCCGCTTTTCCAGCGCCTCGCCCTGGAAGGTGAAGGCCATTTCCGCCCCTTGTTCATGGCAGGCCTTGGCGATCCCCCAGGCGATCGAGCGCTCGTTGGCAACGCCCATGATCAGGCCCTTCTTACCGGCCATGAGTTGTGCGGCTTTTATCATGGCACCGTTCTTAGCGGGGCCGGGGCAACGGGACAAGATGCCGGTGGTGAAAGGGCCTTTGGCCCCGCATATTGTGGTGATGATCAAGGAGACCGCCGACCCGCTGGCCTTGTTCGCCGAGTGGTATGGAGAGGCCGAGAAGACCGAGCCGAACGATCCCTCGGCGCTGTCCCTGGCTACGGTCGGGCCCGACGGCATGCCCTCATTGCGCATGGTGCTGCTCAAGGGCTTCGACGCGCAGGGCTTCGTCTTCTACACCAACTACCAGAGCCGCAAGGGCCGGCAGCTGATCGACCATCCTAAGGCGGCCATGCTGTTCCATTGGAAGTCGCTGCGGCGGCAGGTGCGGCTCGAGGGGCCGGTATCGCAGACCACGGCCGAGGAGGCCGATGCCTATTTCGACACCCGTGCGCGCGGCAGCCAGATCGGCGCCTGGGCGTCGGACCAGTCGCGGCCGCTCGAGAGCCGGTTCGCGCTGGAGAAGCGGGTGGCGGAGTTCGGCGCCCGCTACCTGGTGGGCAAGGTGCCGCGGCCGCCGCACTGGTCCGGCTTCCGCTTGCAGCCGCTGCTGATCGAGTTCTGGCAGGACCAGCCGTTCCGGCTGCACGATCGCCTCGAATACCGCCGCCCGGCCGCGGAGGCGCCATGGTCGACACGAACCCTGTACCCCTGACATCGACGCCCGCGGATACGCCGCGGCTGATGCGATGGGCGAGCATCGCCTCGATGTCGGTCGCGAGCGTGCTGATCGCGGCCAAGACCGGCGCGTGGCTGATCACCGATTCGGTCAGCATGCTGTCGTCGCTGATCGATTCGGCGCTCGACCTGGTGAGCTCGCTGATCACCTTCATCGCGATCCGCATGGCGCTCACGCCGGCGGACGCCGACCACCGCTTCGGGCACGGCAAGGCCGAGGCCCTGGCCGGCGTGGCTCAGGCGGGCTTCATCGCCGCCTCGGCGGGCGGGCTGCTGCTGACGGTGGCCGACCGCTTCCTGCATCCCCGGCCGGTGCAGCAGGAGATGGTCGGCGCCGTCGTCAGCGCCGTCGCGATCGTGCTGACCTTCGGCCTGATGCTGTTCCAGGGCCACGTCGTGCGCCGCACCGGGTCGCTGGCGATCACCGCCGACCGTGCCCACTACACCACCGACTTCGTCACCAACATCGCGGTCGGCATCGGTATCTGGGCGTCGAGCCGGTTCGCCGAGCCGATGATCGATCTCGCGGTGGCGGTCGGCGTGGCGCTCTATCTCGGCTCGGGCGCCTGGCACATCGGCCGGCATGCGATCGACGTGCTGATGGACCGCGAGCTCCCCAACGAGGACCGCGGCAGGATCCTCGAGATCGTGCGCCGCCATCCCGGGGTGCGCAGCGTGCACGACCTGCGGACGCGGTCGTCGGGCCTGCACCAGTTCATCCAGCTCCACCTGGTGCTGCATCCCACCATGTCGCTCGGCCGCGCCCACGTGATCAGCGATTCGGTCGAATCGACGATCCGCGAGGCCTTCCCGCAGGCCGAGGTCATCGTCCATATCGATCCGTGGGACGACGCGCCGACGCCGGCCGGGTCATGACCGCGCCTCCTTCGTTCGTCGTCGAGGACCAGTCCGATGTGATCGCCGCCCTCGGGAAGCGGCTGGCGCCGGCGAAGCGCATCGACACCCATGGCGCGGTGGTCTTCCTGTCCGGCGACCGCGCCTACAAGCTGAAGCGGGCGGTGAAGTTCCCCTACATGGACTTCTCCACCGTCGAGCGCCGCCGCGCCATGTGTGATGCCGAGGTCGAGATCAACCGGCGCCTCGCGCCCGAGATCTATCTCGGTGTCGAGGAAGTGCGGGCCGAATCTGGCAAGAGCGACTGGGTCGTCGTGATGCGCCGATTCGACGAGGATGGCCTGCTCGACCGCATGGCCGAGCGCGGCCAACTCACGCCGGACCTGATGGCTTCGCTGGGCGCCCGGATCGCGCGCTACCACGACAGCCTTGCGCCGATTCGCGACGGATTCGGCCGGCCCGACGACTACCGGCAATCGGTCGCGGCCGACATCCGCCAGATGCGCGAGCAGGGCGAGCGGCTCGACGCGGCGGCCAGCGAGGTGCTGGCGGACAAGATGCCCGCCGCGCTGGAGCCGTATATCGATCTGGTCGCGCGCCGCGTCGAGGCCGGCGCCATCCGCCGCTGTCATGGCGACATGCATCTGCGCAACATCGTGCTGATCGACGGCAAGCCGGTGCCGTTCGACGCGATCGAGTTCTCCGACCGCATCGCCAATATCGACGTGCTCTACGACCTCTCGTTCGCGCTGATGGATTTGTGCGAGCGCAAGCTGCGGCCGCTCGCCAACCGTCTGCTGAACGAATGGATCTGGCGCATCGCCGAACTGCCGTCGGCGCCGCACCACGAGGCGCTGGCGCTGCTGCCGATGTTCCTGTCGCGCCGCGCCTCGATCCGCGCCTTCGTGGATGCGCAGGCCGCCGCGGTCGGCAACGGGGATACGTCACGCGCGCGCGACTATCAGCGCCTGGCGCTGTCGTTCCTGCAGCCCGCGCCGCCGCGCCTGATGGCGATCGGCGGCCTGTCCGGCAGCGGCAAATCGACGATGGCGATCAGGCGCGCGCCCGGGATCGGCCGCCTGCCGGGTGCTGTCGTGGTGCGCAGCGATGTCGAGCGCAAGCGCCTGGCGGGCCTGCCGCTGGAGGAGCGTATGCCGGCCGGCAGCTACACGCCCGAGGCCTCGGCCAGGGTCTATGTCGCGATGATCGAGCGGGCCCGGCAGGCACTGCGGGCCGGCCACAGTGCGATTCTCGACGCGGTGTTCTCCAAGCCGGAGGAGCGGCAGATGGCCGAAGCGCTGGCGCGCGAGACGGGCGTGCCCTTCGAGGGCCTGTGGCTGGAGGTCCCGAAGGAGGTGGCGCAGGCCCGCGTCGCCGGCCGCGGCGCCGATGCGTCCGACGCCACGCCCGCGGTGGTCGAGCGGCAGTTCGGCTACGACCTGGGCGACATCCGATGGCGACGTCTCGACGCCTCCGCCAACGGTGAGTGACCGCTGCACTTCGTGCGGCCGTGGCAACGCGCCCGCGACCGAAGCGACGCGCTACGGCTTGTCGACAGCGCTGTAGTTCACGCCGTAGGCGGCCGCGGCGGCGAGCACGGCGCCCGCCTCGTCGATCGAACGCTGATAGCCCCCGGGGTCGGCGAGACCGGCTTCGGCGATGAACTGCTCGAGACCGGCAGGGGCATAGAGGATCAGCACTTCGGTCGGCTCGAGGGCCTCGAAGCTGTACTTCAGCCCGGGCTCGGCGTGCAGGAAGTCGCCGGTGGCGAGGGTCACCGTCTGCCGGTCGATCGAAAAGCGCAGCCTGCCCGTGATGACGTAGAACGACTCGGCTTCGCGGCTGTGCCGGTGCTCCAGGGCGCCGCCGCCGACCGCGATGGTCGAGTGGGAAAGGGCGTAGCGGTTGGCGGTCTCGCGACCGCCGGCGATCACGGCCTGGTGCTGGCCGCCGATCCAGTAGGCGCGGCGTCGGGCGACGGGGACGACGGTGAAACGGGATGTCTCGGTCATGCCGCCATCTTCTCCGGATGGCGCGCCGGCGTCTTGAATGGATCTGACCTGTCAGGCCGCCCAGGCCGAGCGGAAGGCCTTGGGGGTGAACCCGTAGGTGCGGACGAACTCGCGCGTCAGGTGCGCCTGGTCGCAGAAGCCGCCATCGAACGCTGCGTCGGCAAGCGGCGCGCCGGCGCGCAGCAGGGCCTTGGCCTTCTGCAGCACCATCAGGACATGGAAGTTATGGAGGCCCGTGCCGGTCGTGCGCTGGAAAGTGCGGGCAAGGTGGCCGGCCGAGACGCCGCATTCGCTCGCGAGGTCCTCGGCATCGCTGCGAAGGGTGGCGCGGCGGGCCAGCAGCTCGATCGCGCGGGCGACCAGGCGATGGCCGACGGCGGGACCGAGGCGGTCGCGCGCACTGTCGCTGGGCAGGGCGAACTCGGAGGTGAAGGCCCAACCCTCCGCATCCACCGGCTCGAACCGATGGACAGCGCCGGCAGGAACGACGACCGTCTCGCCGGCCTCGACGAGGCGCGTGCGGTCCGCCAGCCGCAGGCGCGCGCGGCCCGCGGTCAGCCGCACGATCTCGTCGCCGGCGTGGTAGTGCGGACGGAAGCGCCAGGCCGAGCGTTCGCCCGCAATGGTCTCGATGCTGCATCCGGCATCGCGACGCACGGCGAGCCTGGTGTGCATGGATCAGGCGCGCTTCTTGGCGGCCGCGTTGCGCGGCAGCATGCGGGCGAGGTACTGGCCGGTAAAGCTCTCCGGCACCTTGACGATCTCCTCGGGCGGTCCCTCGGCGACCAGACGGCCGCCGCCCGAGCCGCCGTCGGGGCCGAGATCGAGGATCCAGTCGGCGGTCTTGATGACCTCGAGATTGTGCTCGATCACCAGCACCGTATTGCCGCCCTCGACCAGGCGATGCAGCACCTCGAGAAGCTTGCGCACGTCCTCGAAGTGCAGGCCGGTGGTCGGCTCGTCGAGGATGTAGAGCGTGCGGCCGGTGGCACGGCGCGACAGCTCCTTGGCGAGCTTCACGCGCTGCGCCTCGCCGCCCGACAGGGTCGTGGCCTGCTGGCCGATATGGATGTAGCCGAGGCCGACCTGCTGCAGCGTCAGCAGCTTGTCGCGGATCACCGGCACGGCCTTGAAGAACTCGACGCCCTCGTCGACCGTCATTTCCAGCACGTCGGCGATCGACTTGCCGCGGAACTGGATCTCGAGCGTCTCGCGGTTGTAGCGCTTGCCCTTGCAGACGTCGCACTGCACGTACACGTCCGGCAGGAAGTGCATCTCGATCTTGATGACGCCGTCGCCCTGGCAGGCCTCGCAGCGGCCGCCCTTGACGTTGAACGAGAAGCGGCCGGCCTTGTAGCCGCGCTCGGTCGATTCCGGGAGCTGGGAGAACCAGTCGCGGATCGGCGAGAAGGCACCCGTATAGGTCGCCGGGTTGGAGCGCGGCGTGCGGCCGATCGGCGACTGGTCGATGTCGACGATCTTGTCGAGATGGCCGACGCCGTCGAGGCCGGTATGCTCGCCGGGGTGCTCGCGTGCGCCGTTCAGGCGCCTGGCGAGAGCCTTGTAGAGCGTCTCGACGATCAAGGTGCTCTTGCCGCTGCCCGATACGCCGGTCACGCAGGTAAAGGTACCCAGCGGGATCGCGGCGGTGACGTTTTGCAGGTTGTTGGCCTTGGCGCCCTTGACCGTCAGCCAGCGGTTGCCGGTGTTGCGCGGTTCGCGGCGCTCCTTGGGAATCGGGATCTGGCGGAAGCCCGACAGGTACTGACCGGTCAGGCTGGCGCTGTTCTGCATCACCTCTTCGGGCGTGCCCTCGGCGATCACCTTGCCGCCATGCGCACCGGCGCCCGGGCCCATGTCGACCAGATGGTCGGCGGCGCGGATCGCGTCTTCGTCATGCTCGACGACCAGCACCGTGTTGCCGAGGTCGCGCAGGCGCGTCAGCGTCTTCAAGAGGCGATCGTTGTCGCGCTGGTGCAGGCCGATCGACGGCTCGTCGAGCACGTACAGCACGCCCGTCAGGCCGGAGCCGATCTGCGACGCCAGGCGGATGCGCTGGCTCTCTCCGCCCGACAGGGTGCCGGAGGTGCGGTTCAGCGTCAGGTAGCTGAGGCCGACATTGTCGAGGAAGCCCAGCCGCTCGTTGATCTCCTTCAGGATGCGCGCGGCGATTTCGCGCTGCTTGGGCGTGAGTTTCGGATCGAGCTCGAGGAACCATTTCACCGCCTCGCCGATCGAGAACTCGGTGACCTGGCTGACATTGAGGCCGGCGATCTTGACCGCCAGCGCCTCCGGCTTGAGGCGGGCGCCGTTGCAGGTCTCGCACTTGGCCTCGTGCTGGAAGCGCTCGAGCTCCTCGCGCACCCACGACGAGTCGGTCTCCTTCCAGCGCCGGTCGAGGTTGGGGATCACGCCCTCGAACGGCTTGGTGGTCTGGTATTGGCGGATGCCGTCGTCGTAGCGCATGGCGATCGACTCGCCGTTGCTGCCGCTCAGGATGACGTCGCGCACCTTCCTGGGAAGGTCCTTCCACGGCGTCGACATCTTTACTTTGTAGTGCCTGGCGATGCTCTCGAGCGTCTGCAGGTAATACTGGCCCGAGCTGTCGGCCCACGGCGCGATCGCGCCCTCGGCGAGCGACAGGCGGTCGTCCGGCACCACCATTTCGGGATCGAAGAACATCTTCACGCCCAGGCCGTCGCAGGCCGGGCAGGCGCCCTGCGGGGCATTGAAGGAGAACAGGCGCGGCTCGATCTCCTCGATGGTGAATCCCGAGACCGGGCAGGCGAAGCGCGACGAGAAGACGGTACGCTCGCCGGTGTCGGCGTTCTCCGCGACGGCGAGGCCCTCGGCGAGATCGAGCGCCGTCTCGATCGAGTCCGCGAGCCGGTTGCCGAGGTCGGGCTTCACGACGATCCGGTCGACGACCACGTCGATGTCGTGCTTGTACTTCTTGTCGAGCGCGGGTGCGGCGTTGATCTCGTACAGCTTGCCGTCGATCTTGACGCGCTGGAAACCCTTCTTCTGCAGCTCGAGCAGGTCCTTGCGGTACTCGCCCTTCCGGCCGCGCACGATCGGCGCCATCAGATAGAGGCGTGTGCCCTCGGACATCGCCTTCACCCGGTCGACCATCTGCGACACGGTCTGGCTCTCGATCGGCAGGCCGGTGGCCGGCGAGTAGGGGATGCCGACGCGGGCGAACAGCAGGCGCAGGTAGTCGTAGATCTCGGTGACCGTCCCGACCGTCGAGCGCGGGTTGCGCGAGGTCGTCTTCTGCTCGATCGAGATCGCCGGCGACAGGCCCTCGATCGAATCGACGTCGGGTTTCTGCATCAGCTCGAGGAACTGGCGGGCGTACGCCGACAGGCTCTCGACATAGCGCCGCTGGCCCTCGGCGTAGATCGTGTCGAAGGCGAGCGACGACTTGCCCGAGCCCGACAGGCCGGTGATCACCACCAGCCGGTCACGCGGCAGGTCGAGGTCGACGTTCTTGAGATTGTGTTCGCGCGCCCCGCGGATCGAGATGAAGCGATGCGGTTCGGCAGCGGGTAAGCGGGATGACTTGGCCATGTCCGGTGAGAATAGCGCGCGCAGGGGGAGCCGCGCATATGGCTATCCACAGCACAAATTGCCACCGGTCTGCGAGGAAGTGGGCCTGTCAGGAATTGTCAGTCTGCCGCAGCCCCGGCGGCCAGCACCCGCTCGGTCGGGCGGTCGTTCATCAGCAGTTGCGCCGTACCTGCAATCAGGCCGATCAGGACGCCGATCTTCCAGGCGAGGTCGTAGGAGCCCATCAGGTCGAACAGGTAGCCGCCGCCCCACGCCCCCAGGAACGACCCGGCCTGGTGGCTGAGGAAGGCGATGCCGGTCAGGGTCGACAGGAAGCGCAGGCCGAAGATCTGCACGACCAGCCCGTTGACCAGCGGGATCACCCCCAGCCACAGCGTGCCCATGGCGGCGCCGAACAGCACCACCGTGACCGGCGTCGGCGGGTACATGAAGAAGGCGGCGATGGTGGCGGAGCGCAGCAGGTAGAGCCCGCCCAGCAGGAACCGCTTGGCATACCGGTCGCCCAGCCAGCCGAACAGCCACGAGCTCAGGATGTTGAAGCCGCCGATCAGCATGAGCACGGTGGCGCCGTAGCTCGGATCCATGCCGCACTGCGCGAGGTAGGTCGGCAGGTGGGTGGTGATGAACACGAGTTGCAGGCCGCACACGAAGAAGGCCAGCGACATCACGATGTAGCCCTTGTGCCGCCGCGCCTCGTCGAGCGCGTCGACGATGGTGAGATTGCGGTCGGCGACGCGGCTGTTGGGCAGGCGATCGGCCTTGGTGCCGATGAAAGCGGCCGGCAGCATGGCGAGCGCGATGATCACGAAGGCCCACAGGCCGGCGCGCCAGCCGTCGGTCTTGAGGAAGTGGGCGGCGATCGGTGCGGTGAACATGGTGCCGATCGAGCCGGCGGCCGAGACCAGGCCAAAGGCGAGGGTGCGGCGGTGCGGCGCCACCACGCGCGCGGCGATATTGGCGGTGATGCCGGAGCTGGTGCAGGCGAGCGCCACGCCGATCAGCACGCCGGCACCGATCACGATCGGTAGCTGGCTGGTCGCCGTCGCGGTCAGCACGACGCCGAGGATGTAGAGGACGCTGCCGATCATCGCGACCCGGCGCGTGCCGTGCTTGTCGGCGATCGCGCCGGCGAACGGCTGGCTGACGCCCCAGGCGACCTGCTGCACCGAGACGGCGAGCGCGAAGTCGGAGATCTCCATGCCGAGGTCGTGCGACGCCGGCGCCTGAAACAGGCCGAGGTTTTGCCGGATGCCCATGGCGATGGTCATCATCAGCGCGGCGGCGCCCAGCATGGCGCAAGCCTGACCGCGCGAAACCTGCGGAACGTGGAACGCTTCCTTCATGGCGCGAAGCTTAAGGCCCCGACGATTGCGGACCAACGAATTCGAAGCCGAGGTGCCGCGGGCCTCGATCGACGAATTCCGGGCGCGGCTCAGCCGATCCGCCTCCTCATGGCCGCGACGGCGGCGCCGGGACTGGTGAGGACCGGGATGCCCGGCAGTTTCCGGCGCAGCAGGTCGGCGGCCGGCGCCATCGAGAACTGGGCGAGCATGATCGCCTTGCAATGAGCGAGTGCCGTGCCGGCCTCGGCGACCAGGGTATCGTGCTGGTCGCGCTTGCCGGCCAGCAGCGCGGCCATGGCGGCGGGAACGAACCGGGTTTCGAGGGTCACCCTGGCGCTGGCCTCGGCGGCGTCGGCTTCGAATTCGGCCACCATGCTGCCGATCGAAGGCTCGAAGGTCGCCAGCAGGCCGATCTTGCCGCCGATGGCGATGGCTTCGGCGAACATGGCTTCGTTGGGCTTCAGCACCGGCACCTCGACGGACCGCGCCACGCGCTCGATCGCCGGCCCGAAGGCCGAGCAGGTGAACAGGATGCCGTCGGCGCCGAACGACAAAGCGTAACGGCCGAGCGCGTCGAACCGGCCGTACATGTCGTCGGTCAGGTCGGGGGCCAGTGCGCGGTCGCGGCTGAGGGAGTCGTCGAGGAGGTTCACCAGATCGGGCTCGGGCCAGTCCTGGGCGAAGGCGGTGCGGATCGGCTCGACGGCCGCCGGGGTGGCATGGATCAGAGCAATGCGCGTCATGGCTGCCTGAACCTTACAACCCAAATTCGGTGGCTGCCCACAGGCGACCGGCGGTAGGTTGCCGGCGTGAGGTAGGTGCCGGCGTCCCGCCGGCACCGGGAAAGCGAAGGAGGCCCCAATGGCGGGCAGCGTGAACAAGGTCATCCTCGTCGGCAATCTCGGCCGCGACCCCGAAGTGAGGTCAATGCAGGATGGCAGATCCATGGTGAACATGTCGGTCGCCACGTCGGACACCTGGCGCGATCGCCAGAGCGGCGAGCGCAAGGAGCGCACCGAATGGCACCGTGTCGTGATCTTCAACGAGAAGCTCGCTGAGGTCGCGCAGAAGTACGTCCGCAAGGGCTCGAAGGTCTATGTCGAGGGCCAGCTGGCGACCCGCAAGTGGACCGACCAGAGCGGCCAGGAGCGCTACACGACCGAGGTCGTGATCCCGCGCTTCGGCGGCGCGCTCACCATGCTCGACGGCCGCGGGGATGGCGGCGGCGCGTCCATGGGTGGCGGCGGCATGGACGACGACTTGAGCGCTCCGCCGGCCGGCGGGGGCGGCGGTCGTCCGGCGACGCGCAGCAAGGGCGGCGAGCTCGACGACGACATCCCGTTCTAAGACCATCGGGAGACCGTGACGCCGTTCAAGGTTCTTGTCCTTGGCGGCAGCGGTATGGTCGGCAGCCGGCTGTGCCGCCCGGTTGGCCGACGATGCCCGGGGCTGACCGGCAGCTTCACGCCGGCAGGCCCAGGGCCTGCAGGGCGCGGATGGTCTCGGCGGCCGAGCGATGGTGGACGCCGTGCATGCCGATCGCCTGCGCCCCCTCGACGTTGACCATGACGTCGTCGATGAACACCGCGGCGGCAGGCTCGAAGCCGCCGGTCCGGCAGGCCAGTTCGTAGATCGCCGCGTCGGGCTTGGAATGGCCGACCAGTCCGGAGACGACGTAGTCCGAGAACAACCGGAGGAACGGGTGCCGCTCGCGCCCCGGTCCGCGCAGCCACGGGTCGAGCAGGTTGGGGGCGTTGGACAGGACGTACAACTCCGTGCCGGCACGGTGCAGGCGTTCGACCAGGGCGCCCATCTCGGGGACGGCAATCGCGCACATGTCGCCGAATCGATCGTAGAAGGCGCCGATCAGGTCGCGCTTGTCAGGGTGCTGCGCCTGCAGACGCCGTGTCGCCTCGGCCGGATCGCCGCCATGGTCCTGCGCCTGGTGCCATTCGCGCGTGGCCACCTCGGCCAGGAACCATTCCATCTCCGCCGGGTCGGAAATGAGCTGGCGGTAGAGGTGGCGGGGGTTCCAGTCGATCAGCACACCGCCGAAATCGAAGACCGCAACCGAGGGCTTGGTGGGGGGCAAAAACAGGCCTTTCCAGAGACGTTTTCTGCGGCAAATTTACTCAATAAAATCAGGCACTTGCAATGATGATGCGGGTGCGATTTCTATTGGTATTCCAGGCCCCAACTGCTAGGTTGCCAAACGCTCGCCGAACCCCTCGGTGAGCCCAAGAAAAACGAGCCAAAAACCAGGTTTCCGTTGAGCGACGATACGACCCTTCCGCCGCCGCCCCCCGGCGCGCCCGAACAACCGCCGCCGCCGCCGCACGACATCGCGCCGATCACGATCGAAGAGGAGATGAAGCGCTCCTACCTCGATTACGCGATGAGCGTGATCGTGGCGCGCGCTCTGCCCGATGCGCGCGACGGCCTGAAGCCGGTGCAGCGCCGCATCCTCTACGCCATGAAGGAAGGCGGCTATGACTCCTCGCGCCCCTTCCGCAAGTCCGC
>JAFEFF010000052.1 GCA_018240745.1 Pseudomonadota bacterium | reverse complement strand
CGCCCCTGCGGGGCACCTCCCCAGCTTCGCTAGGGAGGAAACGCTGGCTCAAATCTCCTCCACCTGCGCGACGCCGGGCAGGCTGCCGATGATGTCGCGCAGGCCACCGGCGATCGAGTAGGTGCCGGGCAGGGTCACCTCGACCTCGGACTCCTCGGTCTCCATCGGCACCACGAGGGTCACGCGCCCGCGGCCCTTCTTGCCTTCGAGCGACTTGCGCAGCGCGTCGAGCGAGGTCGGATCGTTGATGACGATGCGCAGACCGGCGGCGGCATGGGCGACCGCGTCCTCGAGCTTCTCGACCGTCTGCGCCATCAGCTTGACCTGCTCGCCGTCGAGCCGGCCGTCGGCCGAGATCAAGACCGCCTGTCCCGCCTCGAGCAGATTGCGCTTGGCGCTCAACACCTCGCTGAACACGGTGAGCTCGAACGCGCCCGACTGGTCGGAGCACGACACGAAGGCGAAGCGGTTGCCCTTGGCCGAGGTGCGTTCCATCCGATCGATCACAGTGCCCGCGAGCTTGATGCGCCCCGGCACGCCCCGCTGGAGCAACGCCGGCAAATCGGCCGCACGAGTCACGCCCAGCCGTTTCAGGCTGACCTCGTATTGGGCCAGCGGATGCGACGACAGGTAGAAGCCGATCGCCGAGAATTCCTGCTGCAGCCGCTCCATCGGCGGCCAGTCCGGCACCTTGGGCAGTTGCGGCCGGCGCTGCGCGGTGTCGTCACCGAACAGGCTGTTCTGGTTGCTGATCCGCGATTCGTGCGTCGCCACCGAATGCCGCAGCAGCGCCTCGATGGCGCCGAAGGTCTGGGCGCGGTTCTTGTTCAGGCTGTCGAACGCGCCCGCCTTCACCAGGCTTTCGACCAGCCGCTTGTTCAGCACCTTCTGGTCGAGCCGTTCGGCAAGGTCGAACAGGTTCTTGAACGGCCCGTTTTCCTCGCGCTCGGCCGCCAGTCGGGCCATGGCGTCGCGACCGACGCCTTTGATCGCCGCCAGCGCGTAGCGGATCGCCTTCTTGCCGTTGGGCAGGAGTTCGACGGTGAACTCGTCGGTCGATCTGGTGACGTCGGGCGGGAGCAGTTCGACGCCGATCTTCTCGAGATCGCGCCGGTAGCCGTTCAGCTTGTCGGCGTTGCCCATGTCGAGGGTCATCGTCGCAGCGAAGAACTCGACCGGGTGATTCGCCTTGAGGTAGGCCGTCTGGTAGCAGACAAGCGCGTATGCGGCCGCGTGGCTCTTGTTGAAGCCGTAGCCCGCGAACTTCTCGACCTGGTCGAAGATCGATGACGCCCTGTCCGCCTTCACGCCGTTCTTCTCGGCGCCCTTCACGAAGGTCTCGCGCTGGGCGTCCATCTCCGACTTGATCTTCTTGCCCATCGCGCGGCGCAGCAGGTCGGCGCCGCCCAGCGTATAGCCGCTGAGCACCTGGGCGATCTGCATCACCTGCTCCTGGTAGATCATGATGCCGTAGGTCTCCTTCAGGATTCCTTCGAGCATCGGATCCAGATAGTCCGGCACCTCCTCGCCGTGCTTGCGCTTGATGTAGCTCGGGATGTTCTCCATCGGGCCGGGGCGATAGAGCGCCACCACGGCGATGATGTCCTCGAAGCGGTCGGGCTTCATCTTGCGCAGCACGTCGCGCATGCCGTTGCCTTCGAGCTGGAACACCCCCGATCCGTCGCCGCGGGCCAGCACTTCGAAGGTCTTCTTGTCGTCGAGCGGCAACTTGGCGATGTCGATCCTGTCGCGGCCGATCAGGTCGCACGCCTTCTCGATCACCGTCAGGGTCTTCAGCCCGAGGAAGTCGAACTTCACCAGGCCGGCCGGCTCGACCCACTTCATGTTGAACTGCGTTGCCGGCAGCGAGTCGCGGCTGTCGGTATCGCGGAACAGCGGCACCAGCCTGTCGAGCGGGCGGTCGCCGATCACCACGCCCGCCGCGTGGGTCGAGGCGTTGCGGTACAGGCCTTCGAGCTGCAGCGCGAGGTCGATCAGGCGCTTGATCTCCTCGTCGGCCTCGTACTGGTCCTTCAGGAGCTGCTCGGTCTCGAGCGCCTTGGCGAGGGTGACCGGGTTGGCCGGGTTGTTCGGCACCAGCTTGCAGATGCGGTCGACCTGGCCGTAGGGCATGCCGAGCACGCGGCCGACGTCGCGCAGGACCGCGCGCGCCTGCAGCTTGCCGAAGGTGATGATGGCGGCGACGCGGTCGTGGCCGTACTCGTCGCGCACATAGCGGATCACGCGGTCGCGCTTGTCCTGGCAGAAATCGATATCGAAGTCCGGCATCGACACGCGCTCGGGATTGAGGAAGCGCTCGAACAGCAGCCCCCAGCGCAGCGGATCGAGGTCGGTGATCTTGAGCGACCACGCCACGAGCGAGCCCGCACCCGAGCCGCGGCCCGGCCCGACCGGGACGCCATTGTCCTTGGCCCACTGGATGAAGTCGGCGACGATCAGGAAGTAGCCGGCGAAGCCCATCTTCTCGATCATGTCGAGCTCGTAGACGAGCCGTTCCTCGTACTTCCCGAAGTCGATGTCGGCAGCCAGCCGGCCCGCGTCGCGCAGATCCGCGAGGCCGGTGCGCGCCATCTCGCGCAGCGCCTCGCCCTCCGACCGGCCCGACAGCTTGGTGTAGCTCGGCAGGATCGGCTTGCGCGGCTCGGGCATGTAGGCGCAGCGCCGGGCGATCGCCAAGGTGTTGTCGCAGGCCTCCGGCAGGTCGGCGAAGACCTCGCGCATCTCGGCGGCCGCCTTGAAGTAGTGCTCCGGAGTCAGGCGGCGGCGGTTCGGATCCTCGATATGCGCGCCCTGCTCGATGCACAGCAGCACGTCATGCGCCTCGTACATCGCGGCCTTGGGGAAATGCACGTCGTTGGTGCCGATGATCGGCAGACCCTTGTCGTAGGCGAGGTCGATCAGCGGACCCTCGATGCGCCGCTCGTTGTCCTCGCCATGGCGCTGCACTTCGAGATAGAGCCGGCCGTCGAACAGCTTGGCGAGGCGCTCCACCTGATGCTGTGCCGCCGGCCCCTGCCCCGCGCTCAGCAGGCGGCCGAGCATGCTCGACGGGCTGCCGGTGAAGGCCAGCAGGCCTTCGGTGTGGCCGACCAGCTCGTCGAACGGCAGCGCCGCGGTCGACGCGACCTTGAAATCGAGATGGGCGCGGCTCACCAGCCGCATCAGGTTGAGGTAGCCCTGCTCGTTCTGCGCCAGCAGGGTCAGCCAGTCGACGGCCGGCAGCTTGCCGGCCAGCGCAATGCCGCCCTCCTCCTCGCGCCGGATGGCGAGATCGACGCCGACGATCGGCTG
>JAFEFF010000051.1 GCA_018240745.1 Pseudomonadota bacterium | reverse complement strand
TTAGGCCAGGAGTCCACGAATCCACCGATTCCCGCTCCTGAAAAAACACCTTGCTCAGGGGGCGGGGGCTGAAATGCCGATGCCATCGGGATTTCAGGCCCAAGAGCGACGGCAGGAGCGACAGCAGGCGCAGCACGACCATCATCATGCGCGCGATACTGCACGATTACGCGCCGAACACCTATTATGGGCAATGGCCGGAGGAAAAGCCGCGGTTTGCGGGCCTCGAATCGAAGGCCATTGCCCATATTGAGCTCGTTGCGACCGCCAGCTTCGTGACCTTTGACGTTCGGGAGCGAGATTTCCCAGGGAATCGCCCGCCGCCGCATTGGAAATTTCTGTGTCGACCAAAAAGAAAATCTGCGCGCCTGGCGAAGTGGCGTGCTTCCAGCGACACGGGCTTCAGGTGGCGCTCGCGCCGTCTTGGTCGGAGGTCGGTGATCCGTTCTTGAGGCGGAGCTTGCCAGACTTATCGACCCAGATGCGGTAATTCCCGAGCTGCAGCAGGTTGGGGCTCTGCCAGTTCGAGGCGAGGCGTACGCCGCCCTGGCCGCTGGCGCCTATTTCGAGGGCCTCGAAGCCGTTCATATATTCGACCGCGCCCTGGGACGACATCACCACGGCCCGCGCCTTCTTCTCGCCGCCGATGCGCGCGAGGCCGGCGCCCTTCGCCTGGGCATCGCCCGAGCCGGTGCAGCCGATCATGGCGAACTGGCTCACGACATAGGCCTGGATCAGCCGGTTCTGCTTGAACATCGAGTAGGCGGTGCAGCCGATCAGGGTGCCGAAGTTCTGCAGCGAGATGCCCGCGCCGCCATGGGCGAAGTCGGGCGCGCTCTCGTGGTTGTTCTCGAAGCCGCAGTTGGAGAGCAGCGTGCAGCCGTTCTCGGCGATCAACCCCTCCTTGCCGTTCAGCAGGAAGTAGCAGCCGTGGAACGAGACGTCGTAGCAGCCGTGCACCATCGCCGCGCCGTAGGTGCGGTTCTGGCCGAACACCGAGCCGAAGACGTGGATGGCCGACAGGATGCCGGCGCGGCTGCCGTGCGCGAAGGTGGCGCCGTTCTTCTTGTTGTCGCGCAGGTAGACGTTGATCAGCTGGCCCTCGAACACGTTGCCGATCAGCCGCACGCCGTCGCCGCCGACGCCCTGCACCACGAGATCGCGCAGGCAGAAATTGTAGAGATAGTGCTCCTTGTGCTCGCACTCGATGTAGACGCCGTTGCCTTCGCGGCCCGAGCCCTCGATGTCGAGTCCTTCGATCGTGAGGAAGCGCATCGTCGCCTGGCAGTTGACCTGCAGCACGTTCGAGCCGTCGCCGATCGTCGAGTGCAGCCGCGCACCGTGCGCCAGGATGCCGTGGTGGCGGGTGATGTCGTGCGTCCCGCTGATGTTGAGGGTGCGGGTGATGCGATAGGTGCCCGGCGGAATCTCCAGGAAGCCCGGGCCATTGGGCGCGAAAGCGGCATCGAGCGCGGCTTGCAGGGCGGCGCTGTCGTCGCTTGCGCCATCACCCCTGGCGCCGAAGTTGGCGGCGGAAAGCATGTCACGCCTGGCCGGCCGCGCGGTCTGGGCCGGCGCGTCGCGCGGGGAGAGGGCACCGACCGCCAGCGCACCGGCGCCCAGGCCCAGCAACAGCCGCCGGGAATTGTCGGCGGTCACGTCGGCCGCTCCACCAGCCGCAGCCGCGGTATCGGCCGCCGCAGGGCCGGTGCAGTCTCGCTCGACCTGGACTGTTCGGTCGAGCGGGCGACCAGGATCGTCGTCGCGGCGCCGATCAGCAGGACCGTCCAGGTCTTGGGTCCGACATAGGAGCCCGAGGCCTGGCCGAGCACGGTCCACACCGCCCAGCAATAGAGGATGCTGACCGCGCCCAGCATCCGCAGCATGACGGTGAGCGCCACCAGCACGATCACGCCCCACACCGCGCCGAGATAGATCCAGTGCAGCCAGAAGTAGTTGGTCAGCACGTCGGCGATCTTGGGAATGCGCCAGGCCGACTGGAACGAGGCCGAGTTCATGAACACGTCGAGCACGCGATCGGCGATGTAGGGCTCGCCCGTCAGGCCGGAGCCCGCCCACGGATGATGCTTGAACATGTCGAAGGCGACCAGCATCGGACCGGTGAAGCGGTAGAAGAAGCTGGCGTCCTTGCCGGCCTGCAGGGCGTGCAGCCGCTCGGCAAACAGCACCTGGCCGCCGACATAGGCCACCAGCACGACCAGGGACGAGATGGCCACGGCGCCGATCATGCGCGATGGCGAGGTCCGCCGCTCGCCGCCCGCCAGGAACATCAGGTAGGGCGTGGCGAGCAGAAGCATCAGCATCAGGGTCGGGCCGGGCAGCACGACGATCGCGAGCCCGAGCAGGCCGGCAAAGGCCAGGTACTTGTAGCGCCAGGCGCTGACGGCCAGCCACACCGCGCAATAGTGCGTGTAGGCGAAGGTGACGGCCGAGGGCTCCGACGTGAACAGCTTGGGCCGCACGCGACCGTACAGGATCTCGTCGCGCAGGTCTGAATCGTAGATGTAGCTCGAATTGTAGAGCTTGCCGCGCACGAAGTCGCTGATCGGACGCAGGCCACCCCAGCTCTCGAGCGCGCAGCCGCCGATGATCAAGAGGCAGAAGGTGAGCAGGATCGCGGCGATCTGCGAGCGGTCGGCCCGCACCAGGGTGAGGAACATGCCGTAGCCGATCACCAGAGAATAGGTGAGCTGCAGCAGTCCGGTGGTGCGCTTGCCGAGCCAGTTGACGTCGTCGGCCGACAGGATCGAGCCGAGATAGACCAGCAGCACCAACAGCAGGCCGGTGAGGTGGCTCTGGCGGATCTCGTTGCGCCCGCGCCACAGCATCCACAGGCCGGCGAAGCCGGACGGCGCGCAGGTCAGCGGCACCTTCTCGGTGATCTGGATCGCCACGCCGAGATAGAGGCCGAGCAGGAACAGGATGACCAGCGCGCAGTCGAGGAAGTCGAGCTTCTGCGGCAGGAGGGCCTCCGAGCGTGCGGTCACGCTCATGAGGCGATCACCGACAGGATCTGCCGGCCGCGGCTCGCCCAGTCGAAGCGGTCGCGGCAGGCGGCGTAGGCGCGCTCCTGCAGCCGGTTCAGCCGCTCGACGTCGTCGATGCTGTCGAGCACGCCGCGCGCCAGCGCCTCGTGGTCGGGATAGAGCATGACGCTGTCGCCGTGCACCAGCGGCACGCCGGCGAACGAGCCGCGCAGCGCGAACACGGGAATGCGGTTGAAGACGTACTCCAGCACCTTGAGCTTGAAGCCGCCGCCGTTGCGCTCGGGCACGATGGCAATGCGCGCCTCGTCCATGTAGCGCGTGACGTCCGGCACCGTGCCGGTGAACTGGCTCGCCTTGGTGCGCTCGCGCAGGCGCTTCAGGAAGCGCTCCTCGGCGCTGCCGACCGCGACGAGCTCGGCGCCGCCTTGCGCGAATATCGGATCGGCGACCGCGACGAACTCCTCCAGGTTCATGCGCTTGGCGATCCAGTCGAAGCTGCCGACGACCACAGCCCGCCGCGGCACGCCACCGGTGATCTCGCGATGACTGAGCTTGCGGCCGCGGTAGCCGGGCGTCAGAACGCCCATCGGCCGGTCGCCGCGGCGGCGCTCGTAGAGCTGGAGATCCTCCGGCGTGATGGCGGTGACGAAGTCGACCTGGTCGACCAGGTCCCGCTCCAGCCGCGCGACCTTGGTGGCGTCCAGCCGGACCGCCTGGCGGCGGAAGAACGTGCGCTGGCTGTCGGCAACCTGTTGGCGAAGGCTCTCCTCGTGATTGTGCGAGACGTAGATCAGCCGCGGCCGGTCGCTGCGATCGCCATAGAAGGCGCGCACCGGAGCGAGCGCCCAGCCGACCGAGATGCCGTCGAATACGATGCCGTCCCAGCCGCCGCGCTCGAGCAGCTGGTGCAGCACGCGCTGCATCGCGGCGGTGCGGCTGCGATAGGCGATGTGCGGCAGCAGCGAGGCGAGGCTGGTCCAGCGCGACTGCAGCGGGTCGAACGGCTCGCCCGGCAGCCACCACACGACATGCTCGTCGCGGGCGCCGTTGCTGCGCGGCGAGTCGAGCCGGCGCAGACCCAGCACCTCGATCTCGCTGCCGGTCGCCGCCACGGAATCGATCAGGCCGCCGGAGTAGACGTACTGTCCGTTGTGCCGCGGGTCGGGATCCGCGAGGGTGAGCCACAGGCAGCGCATCGGCGGACGCCTCGACTCAGAAGGCGTGACGACCGGTGAATCCGCCCAGGATGGTTCGGATGATGATCTTGAGGTCGAGAAGGATCGACCAATGCTCGATGTAGTAGAGGTCATGCTCGACACGCTTCCTGATTTGCTCGATGGTGTCGGTCTCGCCACGCCAGCCGTTGACTTGCGCCCAGCCGGTGATGCCGGGCTTCACGCGGTGGCGCGCGTCGTAGTACTTCACGGCGTCCTGGTAGAGCAGCGCTCCGGCCTTGGCCGACAGCGCATGCGGGCGGGGGCCGACGATCGACATCTCGCCGCGCACGACGTTGATGAACTGCGGCAGCTCGTCGAGGCTGGTGCGGCGCAGGAAGGCGCCGAGCCGGGTGATGCGCGGATCGTTGCGCTGCGTCAGCTGCTCGGCATTGTGATCCGTCATGTGGGTGTACATGCTGCGGAACTTGAAGACCTCGATCAGCTGGTTGTTGAAGCCATAGCGCTTTTGCCGGAACAGCACCGGTCCCGGGCTGTCGAGCTTGATCATGATGGCGATCGCGAGCATCAGCGGAGAGATCAGGGTAAGGATCGCCGCCCCCAGCACGCGGTCCTCGATCTGCTTGGCGATCGCCGGCCAGCCGCTCAGTGGCCGGTCGACGACGTTGAGGAACGTGTGACCGGCGATGTGGCTCGCCCGCACCTGGCCGAGCCGCAGGCCGAAGGCGTCGGGGCAGAGCCGGACGTCGACCGGCAGCTGACACAGCCGGTTCAGCGCCTCGACCAGCCGGCGGTCATCGTTGAGCGGCAAGGCGACGAGCACGGTGTCGATGTGCTGCTGGCGCGCCTCGCTCACCAGGTCGTCGATCGTGCCGCGAATCGGATAGCCCATGCAGGAGCGCGGCAGTTGCGCCGCCTGGCCGTCGCAGACGCCGACCTCGTCGTCGTAGACGCCGAGCACGCGCAGCGGCGATGGCCGCGCGGCGAGGCTGCGAAGCAGGCGCTGGGCGACCGGGCCGGCGCCGACGATCGCCACGATCTCGCCGAGCCGCCCGGCACGCGTCCAGGCCAGCATGCGGCGCCACAGAACGAAGCGCCCGACTCCCATCAACGCGAAGGCACCGGAGAACCAAGCCGCGGCCCACGGCCCGTCGGCCTCGGTCACCGGCTCGAACAGACGCGTCGCGAGGAACAGCACGCCGAACGTGCACAGCCAGCCCAGCAGCACGCGGCCGACGCCGCTCTCGATTCGCGAGAAGACGTTGAAGCGGTACGCCCCGGCGAGATGGAGGAAATTCACCGCGAGCACGGTGCCGAGCAGCACGACGAGGCCGGCGAGTCGCCAGTCGACGCTCGAGGCGTCCCAATGCAGGGCGACAATACCGGCGCCGAACACGGCCGCCGCGTCCGCCGCGGCGACGACGTGCTTCACCACCGATTCCGAGATCGTTTTGACCTTTTGGCGCATGAGGGGGTTACGCTCCTTGACACCCACTATCGGAAGAGCCGCGCCCAAAGTGTTGTGATCAAACAAGGACTTGATGGTTGGTCACACCGAAAGCACAAGCGATGCGAAGCGGCCCGGAGTCTGTGCGGCGGCGAAGCGCAGGGCCGCCTGGGCGTCGAAGAATTGGCGCGGTCCCTCGGTCACCATGAGCCCGATGGCGCGCGCGATTTCAGACGGAGCGCAGGCGTCGACCGAGAGGCCGAGCTTGTGCTCGCGCGTGAGGCGTCCGACCAGACCGTAGTCTTGTGCGAGGACTGGCCGGCCGTTGAGCGCCGCCCATAACAGGACGCCGCTCGAGCCGACGAAGCGCTGGTAGGGCGCCAGCACGACATCGCTTTGCCGCACCAGCGCCGTCAGTTCGCCGCGCTCGAGCCGCCGGTCGTCGATGCGCAGCCACAGCCCCGGACGCTCGCGCTCGACCACCAGCCGGCGGCGCTCGAGTTCGGAGCGCAATGCCGGATCGACGCGGCCGGCGAACAAGACGGCCATGCGGTCGGCGACCTCGGGCGGCAGGGCGCGCAACGCGTCGAGCACGGCCAGCGGTCCCTTGCGCTCGGCGAGGTAGCCGAACAGCAGGAAGCCGATGCGGTCGGCCGGGAACACCGATTGATCGTTCGCCGGTGCGTCGACCTTCGGATGCGCCGGATCCGGCAGGGCGAAGACCTTCTCGCCGCCGCGATAGTGCGTGCGCGCATGGGCGGGGAAGAACGGGTCGAGCGACAGAACCCGCCGGAGCGCCTTGTTGCGCAGCATGGCGCGGTAGAGCATCCCCTTGCGCAGATCGCGCAACCGCTCGCCACGGCTCGGCACATAGGGCCCGATGTCGCGATAGTGCACCGATGGCCGGAACAGGATGCCCGACAGGCCTTTGCCTCCAGCCCCCAGGCCGAGCGCCAGCGGCAGCGAAAGAAGATCGAGGCAGAGGAAGAAGCCATGCGTGGAGCCGCTCGCCCGCAGATACCGGCGCATCGTCCACCAGCGGGCGAGCGATGCGAGGGCCAGCGGGCGCATGGCGCAGAGCTTGCGTTCGCCTGCCGTCAGGGCGGTCACGCGGATGCGGCCGAGGGCGGTGAGCGGAACCGCGCGCTCGAGCGGGGCGCGGAGCAGTTCGGGCACGACCAGCACCAGCTCGATGTCGGGCCGCGCCGCGGCGAAGACGACCAGATGCTCGAGCCACTCCAGAGAATGGCCTTCGGCATCGGATTCGAAGACCAGGACCTTGCGTGGTCCTACCGCGTCATCGTCCGGCGACCAGGGCATCGAGACGGCTCGAAAAGGCGCTCAGGATCAGCGGTTTGGCGTAGTTCTGCTCGACGAACTCGCGGCCTCGCCGCCCCAGCTCGCGACGCAGCTTGGGATCGTCGGCCAGCTGCAGCACCGCCTCGGCGAAGCTCAGCGGCTCGTCCGGCGGCACGCACAGGAAGGCGCCGCTCTGCTTCTGCAAACGCCACAGCGTGCTGTCGGGCAGCGCCGTCGCCACGAACGGCCGGCCGACCGCCATGATGTTGTAGACCTTCGACGGCACCGCAAAGGCCGCGGCCTGCGGGTTCTGCGGCACCAGATGGATGTCGCCGGCCGCCAGGGCGGTGGCGAGCCCTTCGTTGGGCTGCAGTTCGGCGAGCCGCACGTTCTCCAGGCGACGCTTGCCGATCTCGGCCACAAGCTCCTGCGCCTGGTTGCCGTTGCCGCGCAGCACGATCTCGATCTCGGGCCGGCGCGTCGCGAGCTGCTCGGCCATCGCGACCACCTGGTTCAGTCCCTGCTTGCGGCCGAGATTGCCGCTGTAGAGGACCTTGACCGAGGGTCGCGTCGCCGGCTCGATCGCCTGGATCTCGTCGGTGTCGACCCATAGCGGCACGATGTCGATCGGCGCGGTGACGCCGATGCGACGCAGTTGGTCCTTCATCTCCTGCGACAGCACGACCACGAGGTCGACGCGATCGAGCGTGACCCGCTCGACCCAGCGCATCAGCCGGGCGAGTGCTCCGCCGTTCATGCCGAGCCGCTCGGCCAGGCCGGATTGGATGTCGTGCACGATGGCGATCGCCGAGCCGCCGCGCTGGCGGGCGGCGAGCGCCAGGGCCACGCACAGGATCGAGGGGCAGAGCGCCAGAACGACCGGGTGGCGCTTGATGCGGCCGCCGGCCAGCGTGCCCAACCCGCGCAACAGGAAGCCTCCTTCGTTCAGGATGCGGGCCAGTGCCGAGCTTCGTGCCGGTGGCCCCGAGCGCACCCGCTCGACCACGACATTGCCGACGGTCTCGTGCCGCAAGCGTCCGTCCTGGTAGGCGGGGAACACGGAGGTGCCGGGATAGTGCGGCAGGCCGCTCAGGACCGTGATCTGCCGGCCTTCCTTCGCCAGCCACTCGGCGAGACCGCTGGTGAAGGGCGCCGATCCGATCAGCTCCGGCCAGAAATAGCGGGTGACGAACAGTACGGGCGACGGCTCCGACATCAGCTGAAGCTCGCCTTGATCGGCCGCGAGTACTCGTAGAACGGATCGCGATGACCGTACTGCTTGTACTGCCGGGGCACGACGCGCGAGAGCACCACGCCGGCGACATCGCCCTGGGCGTCCATGATCTGCTTCAACGCCTCGATGGCGGCGTCCTGCCGCGTATGCGCCCAGCGGATCACGAACACGACCTTGTCGGAGAAGCGCGACAGCGCCAGCACGTCGGCCGTCACCAGCGCGGGCGCGGTGTCGAGCAGGATGTGGTCGTAGTGCGGCGCCAGCGCCTCGAGCATCTGACGCATGCGCGGAGAGGCGAGCAGGTGCGCCTGCCGCGGGCTCCAGTTGCCGGCGGTCAGCACGTCCACCCCCGACACGGCGTCGTGGTACAGGATGTCGTCCAGCACCACCGCGCGGTCGCCCAGCAGCCCGGCCAGGCCGTCGCCGATCGGGCAGCGGAAGATCTGGTGCTGGCGCGGGCTGCGCCAGTCGCAGTCCACGACAAGGATGCGCCGGCCATTGCTCGCCATCAGGCGGGCGAGCGAGGCCACCATCACCGACTTGCCCTCCGACGGGGTCGCCGAGCTGAACAGGATGGTCTTGGGCGATTCGGCAGATTGCGACAGCTCGATGCCGATCTGGATGCGCCGAAGCGCCTCGCTGTAGGTGGATGTCGGCTGGCGCAGCACCTGCATGGCAGGCGGCGTGCGTCCGCCGACCTGCGGCACCATGGCGAGCACGGGCAGGCCGGTCACTGCCTCGACCTGGTCGGCGCGGCGGAACGAGGCGTCGCCGCTTTCGCGCATCAGGGCGATCGCGCAGCCGAGCAGGAAGCCGCCGACGGCGCCGAGGAAGGCAATCAGCGCCTTGGGCGGATAGGCGGGCGCCTCCGGCGGTGCGGCCGGAGAGACCAGCTTGGCGTTGGCCTGCAGGATCTCCTCCGCGCCGGTGCTCTGCTTGGCGCGGTTCAGCATCGCCTCGAGCAGGTTGCGGTTGACCGTGGCATCGCGCTCGAGTGCCTCGAGCCCGATCGAATCGTCGTTCACCACGCCCATCTGCTGCTTGAGGGCGTCGAAGTTCTGCTTGAGCGCCTGGTAGCGCGCGTCGGCGGCGCGCGCATCGCGGGCAAGGCCCGCAACGGTCTTGGCGACTTCGGCGTTGACCCGCGCCGCCGCAGAACCTGCCTCGGCCTGCGCACTCTTCAGCAGAGGATGCTTGCTGCCGTACATGGAAGCGGCCTCGGCCGCCTTCTGCTCGGCGGCGGCTTGCTGAGCCTTGAGCGCGGAGATCAGCGGCGAACGCAGCACCTCGGGAATGCTCTCCTTGCTGCCCGCCACGCCCTTGCTGGCGACCTGCGCCTCCTGCAGCCGCGATTCGGCCTCGACCTTGGCGGTCTGGGCTGCGATCAGCTGGGTGTTGAGCTCGGTGAGCTGCTGGGCGGTCACGTTGCCGTTGGTGCCCGAGCCCTTGTAAAGGCCGTGCGCGCGGCGATAGTCCTCGACCGCCTGATCGGACTTCTTCACCTGCGCGCGCAGCTCGGCGACGCGTCCCATCAGGAACTTGTCCACCCGATCCATCGTCGCGACCTTGTCCTTGCGCTGGAAGTCGAGGTAGGTCTCGGCCAGGGTGTTGGCGATCGCCGACGCGGTGTTGGCATCGAGCGCGTCGGCCTTGACGCTCAGCACATGGCTGCGGCCCAGCAGCGATACGTCGACCATGTTGAGGAAGACGTCGATCATGCGGTTGTCGTGCGGGCTCAGCGTATTGTCGGTGATCGGCGTCACGTTGCCGGTGCGCGGCGGCGCGGCGTGCAGGCTCTTCAGCCAGTTCTGGACCGACTGCGGCAGGAATTGATCGACGTTGAAGATGCGCGCCCAGATCGAGGGCTTGCGCAGATCGGGATTGAACGACGGGTTCTGGTCGAGCTTCAGCTTGTCGATCACCATCTTGGCGAGGGTGCGCGACTGCAGGACGTAGCCCTCGTTCTGCACGCGCTCGGCATCGGGGTTGGTGTCGGTTATGACGGCCTCGACATTGAGCACGTGCGGCGACTGCACGCCGACCAGGACCCGAGCCTCGGCCGAATAGTATGACGGCATCGACCAGGCGACCGCCGCGGCGGCGGCTCCGAGCGCGATGGTCACTGCTGCGATCATCTTCTTCCGCCGCCACAGCTTGCGCAGCGTCTCGGCCAGGCTGTCGTCGGGCTGGGGCTGGGGACGCACGACCGTGGCCGGCGCGGGCGCCGCAACATAGCGCTCGGTGCTCGGCACGGACCGCAGCGCCGGGCGGCGCTGCGGCAGACGCAGATAATCGTCAGGCATGGTCACCATCGAACGCTGGAGGATGGATCAGGCGATCAGAAGTAACGCTCGCGGACGATGACGGTGTCGCCCGGCTGCAGGATGCTCTCCTGATTGGCCTCGACGCGCACGATCCGGCCGTCCCGTTTCCGCTTGATCCAGAAGTCGTGCATGTTGGCGCGGTAGGTCTCGCCGCCGGCGGTGGCGATTGCGTTCAGGACGTTCATGTCCGTCACGAAGGGGTAGCTGCCGGGCTTCTGGACTTCGCCGACCACGTAGAATGGACGGCGGGTAGAGACCTCGACGCTGACGCTCGGATTCTTGATCCAGTCCTGGTCGAGGCGCTGGGCGATCGTCTGCTGCAGCTGGCTCGGCGTCATGCCGCGGGCATCGACATTGCCGATCAGGGGGAAGGCGAGCACGCCGTTGCCGTCGAGCACGAACTCGCCGGTCAGTGACGGCTGGCCGAACACGATGATGCGGGTGCGGTCATTGGGGCCGAGCTTGTAGTCGGACGACGCAGGCACGCCGTTGGGCGCGAGGCTGAGCGCCTGGCCGTTCGAGGTGTCAGGCACGATCGGCGTGGTGTCCCTGTCGCCGCAGGCGCCGAGCGCCAGCAGCCCGGCGATGACACCGCTGCGAACGATCTTCACGACTAGGGGAGAGCTGGGCGACATGATGGGTTCCTCCTGGGCTTCCGTTTTTCACTGGTTCAAACGCGGCCGTAGCTGTCGGCCACGCGCAAAATGTCGTCCTCCCCCAAGTACGGTCCCGACTGCACCTCGATCAGTTGCAATGGCAGCTTGCCCGGGTTCTCCAGGCGATGCTCGGTACCGATCGGGATGTAGACCGACTCGTTTTCGCGCACGAGCATGCGCTCCTCGCCGCGCTGCACGATCGCGGTGCCGTGGACCACGATCCAGTGCTCGGCGCGGTGATAGTGCTTCTGCAGGCTGAGCTTGCCGCCGGGCTTGACGGTGATGCGCTTCACCTGGAAACGGTCTCCCGCGTCGACGGTGCGGTAGTTGCCCCACGGGCGATATCCGGTGGTGTGCTGATCCGGCTCGCTGCGATTGCGCTGCCGCAAGGTGGTCACGAGCTTCGAGACCTGGGCAGCGCTGTCGGCATCGGCGACCAGGACCGCGTCGTCTGTGGCGACGATCACCACATTGTCGAGGCCGACCGCGGCGACCAGCCGGCCTTCGCTGCTGCGGATGTAGGAGTTGGTGACCTTCTCGGCGAGCACGTCGCCTTGCAACACGTTGCCGGCTGCATCGGCGTCACCGATGTCGCGCAGCGCGTGCCAGGAACCGACGTCGCTCCATGCCATGTCGACCGGCACAACGGCGGCACGATTGGTATGTTCCATCACCGCGTGGTCGATCGACAGCGATGGCGCCTCGGCGAAGGCGGCGCGATCGAGTCGGAAGAAGGCGAGGTCTTCCTGGCCGGCCTGCATCGCGCGCTCGCAGGCGGCGAGCATCGCCGGGTTGATGCGCGCGAGCTCGTCGAGATAGGCGCGGGCAGACAGCAGGAAGATGCCGCTGTTCCACAGGAAGTTGCCATCGGCGACGAAACGCTCGGCGGTCTCGCGATTGGGCTTCTCGACGAAACGGTCGACCGCCTGCACACCCTCGGCGCCGGCGAGCGCGCTGCCCGCCTGGATGTAGCCGTAGCCGGTGTCGGGCCGCGTCGGCCGGACGCCGAATGTGACGAGCCGGCCGGCGTGGGCGGCGGCAATGCCCTGCATCACGGCGCGATGGAAGGCCTCGGTGTCGGCGACGACGTGATCGGAGGGCTGCACGAGCATCAGCGCATCGGGATCGCGCGCCAGCAGCCACAGCGCGGCGGCGGCGATCGCGGGGCCGGTGTTGCGCGCGATCGGCTCGAGCAGGATCGCCTGCGGCTCGATCGCGACCTGGCGCAGCTGCTCGTCGACCAGGAAGCGATGGTCCTCGTTGCAGATCAACAGGGGTGCAGCGAAGCCGACGTCGCTCAGATTGCGCGCCGCAGTCTCCTGCAGCAGTGTGCGCTCGGAGACGAGCGGCAGCAGCTGCTTGGGGTACGCCGCGCGCGACAGCGGCCACAGACGCGTGCCCGCACCGCCCGACAGGATGACGGGGTGGATCTGCGCCGAACCCTGTTGCTGGAACTTCGCGAGTGCAGTGTCGGTGAGTGCATCCATGGCCGCGAAGCTATGAGTGCACCCCTAGAGCGGCCAGTGATCAAAGTGTGTTTCGCAGGTGCAGCAGGAAGTGTCGAATTCGTGACAACTTCAGCGACTCGTCATCGTGGCCGCGGGGTTGTGCGGCAGAATGGAGACTCAATCGCTGTAACGCGGCAGGCTGACGGCGACAGAGAGGCCGCCCCCGACACGGTTGGTTGCCCGCACCTCGCCGCCCAGCGCCTGGACGTTGCGCCGAACGATCCAGAGGCCGAGCCCCGAATGGGGCGGCCGGCCGGTTTCACTCGGCTGGTTGGGGCGCGAGGAAAAGTAGCGTTCGAACACCCGGTCGATCTTGTCGGCCGGGATGCCGGGACCCTCATCGTCGACCTGCAGCTCGACCGTATCGTGGCTCTGCGTCAGCGTGATGATGATGCTGCCGCCGCGCGGCGAGAAGCTTGTGGCGTTCTCCAGGATGTTCTGCAGCACCGTCTCCAGCATGCCTTTGGCCGAGCGCACGACCACCGAATCGTCGAGCCGGCGAATCAGGCGGATGTCGCGGCTCGCGGTGATCTCGCGGAAGTTGAGCGTCGCCTCACCGACCAGCTGGGTGAGGTTGGTCGGCACGCGCGGCGCCTCGATCAGGTCGGCCGTGCCGGTGTCGAAGCGCTGCGCAGCGTTGACCAGCGCGAGCAGCCGGGCGATCGCCGAATCGATGATCTCGAGCGCGCGCCGTGCACGCTGATCCTCGAGCGGCACCGCCTTGCGCACCGGCGACAGCGACGACTGGATGGCGGCGAGCGGGGTCTTGAAGGAATGGGCGTTGTCCTCTGCCGACTGGCGGATCTGCTGCGACAGGTGCTTGAGGTCGAGCACCAGCTTGTCGAAGTCGCGCGCCACGCTGGACAGCTCCGGCACGATGTTGCGTTGCGAGAACGCGTAGTCGCCGATGCGGCCCTGGCCGATCTCGTCGGCGACCTCGCGGAAGCGGCGCAGGCTGAGGAAGATGCTGACCGCTGCCAGCATGGCGAGGATCGCCAGCACCAGATAGATGCCGGCCGCGACCCTGACGGCACGCGTCTCCCAGTAGGGCCGGCCGATCGACGTGTTGAGGAATTCCGAGGTGGTGTGCGTCGAGGTCAGCACCCAGCAGCCGCGCGCCGTCTTGATCGGGATGATCGAGGTCAACAGCTCGACCTTGCCGTTGGGCTGGCGGTAGCGCAGCTCCTCCGAGGCGTCGCCCATGCAGGCGTCGCTCAGCTTCTTCAGGATGCCGCGCCGGGCGAGCTCGTCGAGCTCGGGCGCCACCTCCTCGGCCTTGATCTCGGGTGCCGAGGCGACGAAGTAGAAACCGCTGTCGGGCTGGGCCTCGCCGGTCGGCGACACCGGCTGCACCATCAATCGCAGCACAGTGCCGTCGCTGGCGAACTTGGCGAGCTCGGCGTTGAGGACGTTGTCGGCGCCGGGCTCGAGCGTTCGGAGCACCGGCGCCAGCGCGTGGCCGATCAGCTTGCTGCGATCCTGTATGGCACGGGTGACGAGGTCCCGCATCTGGCGGTCGGCGCTCTCGAACTGGCTGTAGAGGACGATCGGGAGCGCGATGAAGATGCCGACCAGTCCCACCAGCTTGAGGGTGAGCGACGCGCCGAGGCGGCGCGCCGAATCGATCCAGCTACGTTTCGGCGTCCTTGGGCTTTCCCCAGCGGTAACCGAATGAAGGATAATTCTCGATCTCGGCGAAGTCTCGGTCGACGAGTCGGAACTTGTTTCGAATGCGCTTGATCGACGAACGGACGTTGGTTCGGTAGCCATTCTCTCCGCTCCCGGCGATGAAGCCCACGTGGTGCATGCAGTCGTACACCGCGCGATAGGTCACATGGTTGCCGACATTCGACGCGAGCAGTCGCACGATATTGAATTCGGTGAGCGTCAGATTGACGTCCATTTCGTCCCAGTAGGCGCGGCTGACCCGCGGCTTCAGCATCAGCCGGCCGCAATGCAGGACCTCTTCGGCCTCGAGTTCGCGCGGGCGCTTCGACGATTCGACGATCACCCGCAGCCGCTTGGCGAGGATCGGCACGCCGCGCGCCTTGTCGACGAAGTCGAGCGCGCCGCGATCGAAGGCGAGGTGCTCATGATGCTGCGACGAGCGGCCGGTGAGGAACACCACTGGCAGCTGGATGCCCTCGCGACGCAGACGCGGCAGCAGGTCGATGCCCGAGATCGAGGGCAGCCCCCAGTCGAGCACGATCACGTCGGCGGTCGTGCCGTCGGCCACCGAGGACAGCATACTCTGTCCGTCGGCGAAGCTTTCGACCGCGAACCCCAGGTCGGTCAGCTCGGCCGAGGCGGCTTCGCGGAAGTCGTCGTCGTCGTCCACCAGGATGAGCCGGATCGGCTCGACGACGCCGTCAACCCGATCCTGGCTGGGCGCGGGACCTGAACCGGGCCAGGCACTCGCGTCTTCCTTCATCGGAGTTGTCATCACTGTTCACCTTATACGCAAGGGTTCCGAACTGCCGCGTCTTCACGTCCGGATACATCTGGACGTCGACGCTGCATTGCCCATCCCGGTAGTGCCAGGTCTTTCCCGGGGCGCGTTCCTCCACGCTTGTCGGAGGGCCAAGCATGGCGCGTACCTCACCCTCGCTTTTACCCATGAGATTCACGTCCTGCGATGGTGGCGCTGTTGTGGCGGGCGCGACGACCGGCTCCGATTCGCTCTTGGCGGCTTCTTCCGTCGGCTTGCTGTCCGGCTTGGCTGCAGCCGGGTGAGGCGTGGCGCGTGCCTGGCCGTAATGGCCGCCCGAAGCCGACGCCGTGGAGGAGCCGAAGCTCGAATGCAGCACGCGATTGAAGTCGCGTTGCGCATTCTGCGCCACGTCGCAGGCCGAAAGAAGCAAAAAGCTGAGGACCAGGGTCTGACGGTACAGACTCTTTCGTAGCATCGCCTTCCCCGGAGAGAATCGCCAACACAGTGAACGACATGGCCGCATTGCGGTTGCGAGATGTTCTGGCCTTTGGTCAACACGCCGCAGGCGATGATCTGCCCCCAACGATCTGCCCCGGGGCGATGTTTGCCCGAGCATTCCCGAGCGACAAGCCATGACCGCGTCGGTCACAGAAATGCCACGACAGAAGCCCGGGTCGTGTCAAGCCGGCAATTCGTAACCCAACTCAGCCTCGACCTCGAGCGTACGCTGCACTGCGGGGCGGAGCAGCATGCGCTCGTACAGCGATTCGAGGCGGTTCAGGCCCTTCGGATAGGGACGTGGCGCGTTGACCAGACGCCAATACAGACGAAACAAATGTATGTCGGCGATGGAATAAGTGCCGAGCACCCAGTCGTGCTCGCCGAACTTGCGGTCGGCGAGAGTCCAGACTTCGGAGACGTGATCCTCGCCCATCCGGCGTGCCGGATGCAGCGTCGAGGCGATGAACGACATCCACGAGACCGCCTGAGCCTCGGCGAGCGGATCGCCGGGCAGCAGGCGC
>JAFEFF010000050.1 GCA_018240745.1 Pseudomonadota bacterium | reverse complement strand
TCCGTCCGTGGACCGCTCTCGACGAGCTCGACGGCGATCCTCAGCCCGACGTCGACGACGAGCGCCTGGAGAGGATGTACCGCGACCTCAATCGCGACGCCTGAACGCGTCGCGACCACCCGGTCGTGAAGGGGGATCGGGGGCTCGAGCGGCCCCGATCGCCAATGCTGCGGCGGCGCCAGCCTGTCTGGCGTTACCGTACGATGACGCACGGCCCCGACGCTTCCGTCGCAACCGGTTTATCGGCGCAATACTTCAGCGAAACCATCGTTACATCTCCGGCCCCACCAATTTCGAGGTTCTCCGGCGCAGAATCCCAATCAAAAACAAAACCTTAGCCAGCGGTGTTGTGGACCTAGCGGCATGACACGTGAAAATGGTAAATTATTTTTGAGGTCATTGCCCATGACCGGTACACGGCGATGGCTTCGGTGTGGCGGTGGGCAGCCGCAGCACGAGGAATTCGGATGGACGTTATCGACAGCTTGTACTTGGGAACGCAGGCGAATCAGGCGCTCGATGCCCCGCTCACCCAGGAACAAAAGAAGTCCATGATCGACGCTGCGGCCCAGAAGCTCGCCGAGCTGATGGAGATCCTGCGCATCGATCACCGCAGCGACCCCAACACCCAGGACACCCCGCAGCGCGTCGCCCGGATGTACGTCAACGAGCTGCTCGCCGGCCGCTTCACCGCGCCGCCGAGGCTCACCGAATTCGACTGCGTCGAGACCTCGAGCGACCTGATGGTGACCGGGCCGATCGAGATGCGCTCGACCTGCGCCCATCACCTGATGCCGATCTACGGTTCGGCGATCATCGGCGTCATCGCCGCCGACGGCCGTGTCATCGGCCTCTCCAAGTACGACCGCGTGGTGCATCACTTCGCCCGCCGCTTCCAGGTCCAGGAGGAGCTGACGCGCCAGATCGGCGACTACCTGATGGAGCGCACCGCGCCGCGCGGACTCGCGGTGCGGCTGCGCGCCGTGCACATGTGCAAGACCCACCGCGGCGTGCTCGCCAGCCACGAGTCGCAGATGATCAGCAGCGCCTACTACGGCGTCCTCAAGGACGATCCGGAACTCAAGGCGGAGTTCCTCGAGGAATGCCGGGCACTCGAATCCAGGAGCCGGGGATGACGGCCGTGTTCGACAAGATGCAGCTCAAGTCCGTGTCGCAGCCTTCCGGCACCGGCGTGCTGTACCGCTCGACCAAGCTCTACGACCACAACGAGGGCCTGTCGTGCTGCTTCCGCCAGTGGCGCGCCGATCACTCGCACTGCCAGCAGGTCCACGGCTATGCGCTGGCTTTCCGTTTCGTATTCGCGACCGACCGGCTGGACGACAACAACTGGTGCCTCGACTTCGGCAACCTCAAGGAAGTGCGGGCCTGGCTGCACGAGATGTTCGACCACACCGTGCTGGTCGCCGCCGACGATCCGCAGCTCTGCGCCTTCGAGAACATGGCCGAGCTGGGGCTGATGAACCTGCGCATCCTGCCGGCTGTCGGATGCGAGGAAGTCGCCCGATTCGTCTTCAACCAGGTGGGCAAGATGGTGAAGGCCGACACCGACGGCCGGGTATGGGTGGAGTCGGTCGAAGTGCGCGAGCACAGCGGCAACTCCGCCATCTATCAGGAATACCGCCACGCCGAACCTCCGATCTGAGCGGCGCTGGCAGAGGTCTTAGGGAAGCCGCGGCCGGAGTGGCGGTCGGGGCGAGGCGTTTGTGCAATTGGGAGACTGAGATGAAAACGATGGTCACGCGGCGTGGGTTTGCCAAGCTCACCGCCATGGCGACGACGATGGCAGCATTGGGCGCGACGCGGGCGATGGCGGCGGCGCTGGCCAAGCCGACGGGCAAGGTGATCCTCACGGTCTCGGGCCTGATCAGCAATACCAACAACGGTGACAAGGCCGAATTCGACATGCCGATGCTCGAGGCGCTCGGCACGATCTCCTTCACCACCAAGACACCGTGGTACAAGGATCCGGTGACCTTCACCGGTGTGCCGATGGACAAGCTGCTCGAGGCGGTCGGCGGCAAGGGCACGAGCCTCACGGTGACCGCGCTCAACGACTACGCCACCGACATTCCGGTCGAGGACTTCAAGAACCAGCCGGTGATCCTCGCCACCAAGCGCGATGGCAACTACATGCCGGTGCGCGACAAGGGCCCGCTGTTCATCGTCTACAACTACGATTCCAAGCCCGAACTGCAGCACCAGCGCTTCTACAGCCGGTCGGTGTGGCAGGTCGCGCGCATGGTCGTGAAGTAGGCCGCGGACGCGGGTAAACGTCCCGAGGTCGGGCGATGTGGAAGTTGCTGGCGGCCGGTTTCGACCGGTTCTCCAACGTCAAGCGGCTGTTGCTGGCGCTGCTGCTCGGCTTCCTTGCTGTCGCCGTGATCGCCAACTCCATCCTGATCGTCAACCGCCAGGACGCCCTCGGTCGGGTCTCGCGCTACAACCTCGTCTGGCTGCTGAGCCAGGCCGCGCACGAGGTGCTGCGCCTCGAGGAGACGATCTCGGCCTCGGCGCTGCCCGGCAACCACATCGACGCCGACGCGGTCGCGCTGCGCCTCGACGTCCTGGCCAATCGCCTGGTGCTGCTGCGCACCGGCGAGGCGGCCGAGTTCATCTCCGGGCGGCCGGACCTCAAGCGCAACGTCGAGGAGCTCGAATCGACCCTCGCGACGATCGACAAGCTGATCCCGGGCCTGCCCAATCCCGAGGTCGTGGTGAAGATCCGCAACCTGCTGGAACCGCAGGTGCCGCGGATGCTGCAACTCGCCGCTGCGGCCAACGTGCGTTCGGGCGACATCGTCGCCCAGGACCAGCACGACCTGTCGTTCCAGCACTGGCTGCTGACCGGGCTGCTGGTCACCGCCGGCGTGCTGATCGTCGTGCTGCTCTACCGCTTCGCGTCGGCCCAGCAGCGCTCCAGGATCGACCTCGAGCACGAGGTCAGCGAGCGCACCGCCGAATTGCGCGAATCGCTCGACTACCAGACGGCGATCTCCGACGTCCTGAAGGCGATCAGCCGCTCGACCTTCGATCTCGGGCCGGTCCTGCAGGTCGTCCTCGATACCGCGACCCGCCTGTGCCACGCCCAGGTCGCGGGCATCTACCAGTTCCAGGACGGCACCTTCCGCTGGATCGCCGGTTCCGGCGCCGGCGAGGCCAACCAGGACGCCCACGAGGCGGCGCCCGCCGCGGCAGCGTGGGACGACCTGGTGATGCGCGTGGCCGGGGGCGCCCGCACGGTCTCGGTGTCGAACGCCGCCGCCGAGATGGCCAATGGCGCGGCCGACCATTCCGGCATCGGCACGATGCTCGGCCTGCCGATGACCCGCGATGGCCAGTTGATCGGCGTGCTGGCGCTGGCCCGCACCGAGGTCGCGGCCTTCTCGGCCAAGCAGATCGAGCTCGCCACCGTGTTCGCCGACCAGGCCGCGATTGCCATCGAGAACGTCCGCCTGATCAACGAGATCCGCGAGAAGGGCTGGCAGCTCGAGCGCGCCCTGCAGCACAAGTCGCAGTTCCTCGCCACCATGAGCCACGAGCTGCGGACGCCGATGAACGGCGTGCTGGGTATGATCGACGTGCTCGAGGCCGAGGGCCCGGGCAAGGACCAGACCCACACGCTGAACATGATGCGCGAATCGGCCGAGGTGCTGCTGCGCAACATCAACGACCTGCTCGACTACTCCCGCATCGAGGCCGGCGCGCTCAGGCTGGAGGAGCTGCCGTTCGTCCTCAAGGACCTGATCGACGGCGCGGTCGAGGTATTCAAGCCGCAGGCGACCCGCAAGAGCCTGTCGCTGGTCGGCATCGTCGCATCGAGCCCGACCGACGCCTTCATCGGCGACCCGACGCGCGTGCGGCAGATCATCTTCAACCTGCTGTCGAATGCGCTGAAGTTCACCGACCGCGGCGGCGTCATGCTGCGCGCGTCGGCGGAATCGGCCGACGACGGAATGGCCAAGGTCGTTCTGGCGGTTACCGACACCGGCATCGGCATATCGAGCGAGCAGCAGGCCCGGCTGTTCAAGCCGTTCAGCCAGGTCGACAGCTCGATCACCCGCCGCTTCGGCGGCTCGGGCCTCGGCCTGTCGATCGTCAAGCAGCTCGCCGAGCTGATGCAGGGCGACGTCACGGTCTCCAGCCTGCCGGGCTCGGGAGCGACCTTCATCGTGACCCTGAAGCTCAAGCCGACGGTGGTCGAGCAGCCGATCGCCCTGCCGCAACCCAAGCCCGCGGCGGTCGTTCCGATGGCGGGCTCCGCCCCCGCAGGCGCCGCCGCCGCGCCGCCCGCTACCAAGCGCAAGGCGCTGGTGGTCGACGACAATCCGATCAACTGCGAGGTCATGCTGCGCCAACTCAGGGTGCTCGGCATGCCGGCCGACTCAGCCGCCGACGGCTTCGCCGGCTTCAGCACCTGGCGCAGCGGCAACTACGACATCGTCTTCGCCGACGTTCACATGCCGCTGATGGACGGCTTCACCATGACCGGCGAGATCCGCGGCATCGAGACGGCCGAGAGCCGTCCCCGCACGCCGATCGTCGCCGTGACCGCCGACGCGCTGGCCGGCGAGGAGGAGCGCTGCAAGGCGGCCGGCATGGACGACTATCTCGCCAAGCCGGTCGGGCTCGACAGCCTGCGCCATGTCCTGAAGCGCTGGGTGCCGGACGAACCCGAGAAGAAGGTCCCGGTCGTCGAAGTGAAGGCCGAGAAGCCGGCACCGGCTGCCGTCCCGAGCGACGGTCCGGCGATCGATCCCAGCGTGCTCGATCCCTGGGTGGAGAACGACGACGCGGCGCGGCGCAGCATCCTGCGGCGGTTCAGCGAAACGGTCTCGGCCTCCTCGCACGACATCGAGCAGGCGATGGCCTGCGGCGACCTCGCGACCCTGCAGTCGGCCGCCCATCGCCTGCGCAGTGGCGCCCTGGCGGTCGGCGCGCGGCTTCTGAGCAACAGCGCGGCGGCGCTGGAGACTGCGGCCAGGGCGCGTGATCGGGTGGCCTGCGAGGGTGAATTCGGCCATCTGGTCGTCGAAATGGATCGGGTTCGGGGGCAAATCGACGCCTGAAGGTCCGTTCAGCTTGGCTAACCCGCTGAATTACTCTAACATTTTTGCTTCCGGACCCGGGCCTAGGACAAGAGTTGCAGACGGATGGATTGGCGCCCACACATCGTCGTCGTGGAAGATGAGGCCGCGGGCCGCCAGTTGTTGATCGGTTACCTCAGCAAGCGGGGCTACCGGGTCACTGGCTTTGCCTCCGGGGTTGGACTGCGCCGCCTGGTCGAGCGCGAGATCCCCAACCTGGTGCTGCTCGACATCGGCCTGCCGGGTGAGGACGGCCTCGCGCTGGCCCGCTGGCTTCGCGAGAAGAGCAGCAAGATCTGCATCATCATGGTGACGGCGGCCGGCGAGACGGTCGACCGGATCGTCGGCCTGGAATCGGGCGCCGACGACTATATCCCCAAGCCGTTCGAGCCGCGCGAACTCCTGGCCCGCATCAAGAGCGTGTTGCGCCGGACCGGCGAGGCGCCGGCCGCCGCGCCGAGCAAGCGGGTGCGCATGGGCCGCCGCGTGCTCGACCTCGAGCGCCACATCCTGATCGAGGCGGACGGCAGCGAGGAGACGCTGTCGGCCAGCGAGTTCGACTTGCTGAAGCTGTTCGCGGACAACCCCAACCGGCCGCTCGAGCGCAACTGGATGCTGGAGCGCATCGGCCATCGCGAGATGGCGGCGTTCGATCGAGCGATCGACCTGCGGATCAACCGCATCCGCCGCAAGATCGAGGTCGATCCCGAGCACCCGACGGCGATCCGTACCGTCTGGGGCGTCGGCTACATGTTCGTCCCGCCGCAGGATTGATCGAGATCGTAACCTCCCCCATGTGAATCCATGTGAATGCGGAGGAATTTGCTTCTACGCCGGCGGCGACATCGCACCCCGGATCGGCGACACCGGCAGATCGCTCTGGCGATGCAGGAAGGCCGAGCCCGGCGCCCCTGCCTTGATCTTCGCCAGGACCTCCTCGGGATCGTACTCGACGCCGATCGGATTGGCGGCGAAGCCCGGCCCCGTCATGAAGGCATTGGCCTCGTCGCTCGACGCGAAGCAATCGACCTGCATCTCCATCTGGTTGCCGTCCGGATCGGCGTAGTACATCGACATCGTCACGCCGTGGTGGATGCACCAGTACGGCAGGATCCCCTTCTCCTTGAGCTGGGCGTAGTTCTCGACCAGATGCTCGACGCTGTCATAGGTGTAGGCGACATGGTCGACGCCGACGGCGCTGCGCTTGCCGTCGTGGCTGGCGTCGGGCGCCACCGCGTCGAGGTTGATCAACGCGACGCGGTGATGCTCGTCGTCGTAGGTCAGGAAGGCCAGCACCGGCGTCTGGTACTGCACCCGGCAGTCGAACATCGCCTTGTACCAGTCGATCATCCTGTCGAACTGGCGGGTGCGATAGACCACGTGCACGAAGCGGGACGGGCGGATGCGGGACATGGCGGGCTCGCGGGCTGTGGTTGCGGTCAGCAGCCGGGAGAGTAGCTGGTTGGTGGGCCCGGGCAACATGCTCCGGGATCACCCCTAGACCTCGATCGATACCACACGGCTCTCGGCGGCATTGGACCTTGCGCACGCCTCAATGAAGCAGAGGCCTCGAAGTCCTTCGGTGACATCGGGCAGCAGCGCGGAAATTTTCCGCCGGTGGCGCAAAAGCCACGGTGGATAAGTCGTCCCGCGTCCCGCCAATTCGACAATCGTCCCAACTGGGGTGTGGTGCAGGATCTGGGACGAATTGCCTGAAATGCACGTGGGCCGGCGTTTTAACCATCCCACGGCGGTGGGACGCGGAACGCGATCCTGCGGGATCTGCGCTACACGGCTGGCCGGCTGCGGATCTCCTCGCTCACCTTGCGCTTCAGGAACTGCCCGTGCTTGAGGTCGCCGTGGAATGCACCGTTGTCGACAACGACATGACCGGCCTTGATGGTGACCGCCGGCCACGCCGTCACCGTGTGGCCTTCCCACGGCGTGTAGTCGGTCTCGTGCAGGTCGGCCGCCTTGATCGTCTTCGACAGCCCGGTCTGCAGCAGCACGATGTCGGCGTCCGAGCCGACCGCCAGCGCGCCCTTCCTCGGATAAAGGCCCATGATCTTGGCCGCATTGGTCGAGATCATGTCGACGAAGTGCGCCTCCGAGTAGCCGCGCCGGCTCACCATCTGCGTGTACATCAGCCCGACCCGCGGCTCGACGCCGGAGTTGCCGCCGGTAGTGTCGTCGATCCGGCTGCCCTGCAGCTTGACGCGCAGCGGGCAGCACAGCTCGTCGGTGGCGATGGTCTGGATGGCGCCGCGATTCGTCGCCTCCCACAGCCGCTTCTGGTCCTCGGGATACTTGAGCGACGGATAGGTGTGGAACATCTGCCCGCCCGGCCGCTTGTAGTCCTCGGCGTTGTACATCAGGTACTGGTGCAGGGTTTCGCCGTACATCGGGAAGCCCTTCCCGCGCGAGGCCTCGAGCGCCGCCACACCGGTCGCCGCCGAGACATGCACCATGTAGAGTGCCGCGCCTTCGACGTTCTCGGCGAGACGGATCACCCGGTTGAACGACAGCTCCTCGCTCAGCGCGTTGTGCACCTCCGCCATGTGCTCGAAGCTGACGCGGTTCTCGCGCATCAGCTTCTCGTACATGAACATGACGATGTCGTTGTCCTCGGCATGGATGCAGGCTATGCCGCCCGCGCCGGCCACCACCTTCAGCGCCTCCCAGATGTGGCCGTGCGGCACCATGCGACCGACATTGCCCGGCCGGATGTTGGTGGTGAAGATCTTGATGCTGGCATGGCCGTCCTGCATCGCATCCGCGAGCTGGCCGAAATGCGGCTGCGGCACCTCGCCCATCAAGGTGAGATGGAAGCCGTAGTCGGTGTAGCAGGCGTCCTTCCATTGCGCCCGCGTCGCCTCGATCGATTCCTGGACGGTCCGGTCGTGCACGCACTGCACGAAGTCGATCAGGGTCGTCGTGCCGCCGTGCAGCGCCGCCCTGCTCACCTGGCTCGGTGGATCGGTCAGCACGTCGGGCCGGCCCGGGGCGCGCACCGGCATCAGGCAGTGGATGTGCGGATCGATGCCGCCGGGAATGACCAGCCTGTCCTTGGCCGGCACGGTGCGCGTCGCATCGGGCAGCGAGCCCGGCCCGCCGACCAGCACGATGCGTCCGTCCTTCACGCCGATGTCGGCGGCCTGGGTTCCGGTCGGCAGCACGCACGTGCCGCCGGTGATGGCGAGGTCGAGCATCAGGTGACTCCTGCCGGAGAGGCGATGCACGCCGGCTCGCCCTCGGCGAAGCGGCGCAAGATCTCGTCCGGTTCGAGATCGCGGATGATGAACACGAGCCGGCTGGTGGCATCGGCGGCGTCCGGCCAGCGCTCGAGCCAGCGCGGCGGATAGAGCGTGTGCTGCACGGCATGGATCGCCGCCGGCCCGCCCGGCCGGTCGGTGAACTCGACCAGGCCCTTCACGCGCAGCAGCTTCTCGCCGTGGTCGCGCGCGAGGCCGCCCAGCGCGACGGCGAACGCAAGGCGGTTCATCGGCCGATTGAGGCGCACCGGCAAGGCGAAGATGCCGTGCGCATGCGTGACCGACGCCGTCGGTCGCGGCCGCGGCAGCGCCTTGGGCGATCCGCCGAACAGCAGGTCGCTCGCTTCGGCGTCGCTCGCATCGACGATCGGCGCCGTCGGATTGAGCGCCGCCAGCCGCTGCACGAGCCTGTCGGGCACGGCCGCGAGATCGGTCTTGGTCAGCAGCAACAGGTCGGCGACGGCTGCCTGCGCCACCGCCTCGGGATAGCGATCGAGCGTCGCAGGACCGGCAATGGCATCGACGGTCGTGACGACGCGATCCAACCGGAGCGATGCTTCGAGGAAGGCATCGGCCGACAGCGTGTAGAGAACCGGCCCGGGATCGGCCAGCCCGCTGGTCTCGAGCGCGATGCGGCGGAACGGCGGTTTGGTGGCGGCCTGCCGCGATCTCAGCAGACGATAGAAGGCGTCGGCCAGCCCCTGGCGCACGGCGCAGCAGGTGCAACCGTTGGGCAGCTCGACCACGTCGTCGGCCGTGGCCTCCAGCAGCAGGTGATCGAGCGAGACGGCCCCGAACTCGCTGATGACGACAGCGGTGTCGCGCAAATCCGGCAGCGCGAGGACCCGGGACAGAAGCGTCGTCTTTCCGCTGCCGAGGAATCCGGTCAGCACCGACAGCGGGATCGGTTCGGAGGGAACTTCAGTGAGGCGGGGTAGACTGGAGCTCACGGCGGTGAGCTTACTCCAGAGCCCCGGCTCCTTCGACAAGCAGCTTCTTCGGATCGACCGCACGCCATATCGGAGAATGGCCGATCCCATCCCCGAGCCGCAGGCCGGCAGCGGCCACGAAGGCATCGTCGACGATCCGCTGCTCGAAGCACCAATGGTCCTCGCTCTCGTCGCGAGAAACGAAATGCAGGCGCGGCGGAAGGACCTCGAACCAGAACGAGTCGAGCTCGCGCGACAGCCCCTCCCCCGTCGCCTTGATCAGCGCCTCCTTCAGGGTCCAGAGACGCAGGAAGCCGCGCGGCCGCTCGTCCGGCGCGAGGCCCGCCAGCCAGTTCGCCTCCTCCGGCCGGAAATAGCGGTCCGCCAGCTCGAGCTGGATTCTGCGGTCGAAGCGCTCGAGGTCGAAGCCGACGGGCACATGAGGTTGCGCCAGCACCGCCACGCCAACCATGCCGTCGGCATGGCTGAGGTTGAAGGACACCGATGCCGGCCCTCCGTCTCGAAGTGCCGAGGGTTTGCCGTTGGGCCCCTCCACGAAGGCAAGCGATGCCGGCGGAACGGACAAGACACGGCCCAATGCCAGTCGGGTCAGCCCATGGGCGGCAGCGAACTGGACGCGGTTTCGCGCATGGACGAAGCGCACCATGCGCGCTTTCTCATCCGCGTCGAGCAACGGCAGCCACGGCGCGACGTCCTCTTCGGACAGCGCGTCGACCCGCAGCAGCCAGACTCGCAGTTCAACTCCCTGGCGGTTCCGAGGCACATGCACGGTCCATTGCAGACGACTAGCTGCTTTCCGCATGCATGATCTCGCCAAACAGATCCCAACTATCGTTCTTGAAGCGAGAAAGCTGCACCGCCTGAATGGGATAGAAGTCGGTTGGGCTCGTGGTGACGGTGATGCCAGGCAGCAGCAGCGGGACCCGAAAATTCCGGAAACTCGCGGCCTGCTTCATCAAATTCGCACGCGTGAGATTGTCGCCACATCGCTTCAAGGTCTCATGCATCAATGTCGACGCGGCATAGCCGTAAACGTGATTCGCATCGGCCTTGTTGGCGCCCGGCATGTTCTTGTCCATCCAGGCGCTCCAGGTCTTCATCTCCTCATCGTTGTCCCATTGATGGTCGGTCGCGTCTTTGAGGTATGACGCCGTGATAATACCCTGGCTGTTGTCGAACCCGGCGGGCTTCATGACCGCCGCTACCGATACCGAGACATTCACCAGATAGTGAGCGGGCTTCCAGCCGATGTCGGCAGCCTTGCGGATCGCCTGGGCGGCCTGCTTCGGTGCGGTGATATTGAAGAAGACGTTGGCGCCCGAGTCCTTGAGCTGGATGATCTGCGAATCGACCGTGGGATCGGTGACCTCATACGTGACGTGCTTGATGATCCGATCCGTCTCCTTTCCGAGACCCTGCTTGAAGCCGTCGAAGTAGTCCCGCCCGAAATCGTCGTTCTGCGACAGGATGCCGACCTTGGCATCCTTGACGTTCGCCAGGACGTGCTTGGCGTAGATCACGGCCTCAGTGTGGTAGTCGGGCTGGAAGCCCATGGTCCACGGAAAGTGCTGCGGATCGCCCCACTTCGAAGCGCCGGTCGCGACGTAGAGCTGCGGCACCTTCTTCTGATTCATGTACTTGTGGATCGCCGTGTTGCACGGCGTGCCGAGCGACTGGAAGAGCGCGAATATCTTGTCCTGCTCGACGAGTTGGCGGACGACCTCGACCGTCTTCGGCGGGCTGTAGCCGTCGTCCATGCTGAGGAAGGCGACCTTGCGGCCGTTGATGCCGCCGGCCGCGTTGACGGCCTTCCAATACGCATCGATCGTCTTGCCAATCGCCCCGTAGGAAGAGGCGGGGCCACTATAGGGATTGGTGTTGCCAAGCTTGATTTCAGTGTCGGTCACGCCTTCGTCGTAGTTCTTCTGACCGAATGCTACCGGGCTCGAAAACGCCGCCACAGTCGACGCGGCGGTGACGAATGCACGCCTGCCTATCTTCATTTTATTAGCCTCACTTTGTTCGACTCCCAATTCTCCATCCAAAATCGAGCAAAGAAAAGTCCATCGAGCGCCGAGAGGTTCGGCGAGATATTCGACGAGTGGATCCAACCCAAAAACAGCCAGAACCGAAGCCGCAGACGCGCTGCTCGCACGCGGAGGTCATCGCGGTTGCTTCGAACCTATCGAGACATTGGCTGCGCGATTTGATTTTGCGCTGCATGGCTTTTACGGGCGCTCCGGCAACGATCGCGAAATGGCGACCAAGGCAGCAGCCTTGCGGTCGTCAATCGTGGCCGAAGTCGATCGGAAGCCCTTCTTCTTCAATCAAGGAGCGCCAGCGCCTTCGAGCTTCGATGCCAATGCGTCGAGCTCGTCCGCGAAGTCCAACAGACGGCACCTCTCCGAGTCGCGATGCGCCGAGGCGACGACTCGCACACGCCGAGCCAGTTCCCGCAATACCGCAGGATCCTGTCGCTCTTCTTCTTCTTGGCCCATCGGGCACGTCCTTTGAAACCACTCTGAGTAAACCGTACAGAACGGCGGCGGCTACGCCCACACTCAATGACGACACAATCTGCGACATGTACGATATCGCACAAAATATGACTCGCCGAGTTCGCTCATGAAAACGGGATGTCACTGGCGAAGGGTCGGCAAACGCTCGTCGAGCCGGAATCGCAAGGGCTTATACTGACAGCCTTCACGCCGGCGCCCCAACCCGGCGCAAGGGGCCGCTTGTTTCTCCCACACTCGGCGGCCGCCGAAGGATCGCCTGGCCCGCTTACCGGGGTAGGGCTCGGCACCGGGCCAGGCGATTTTCTTGGTTATTTCAGTGACCCAGCATAATGCAGGACACTGGGTCTTCCTTCGCAACGCGACCTCGGAACCACAGTGTGTCCGAATCCCCTCCTGGGTGGGGTAAGGCGGGGCCGACGGCGCTCTGTCCACGGAGAGGTAAGAATGACACGAACCGCGCGCATCGGCGCCTGGCTTGGCGTCGCTTTCTTCATGGCCTCGCTCGCGCCTGCCGCTTGGGCGAAGGTCGGTGTGACCTCGAGTTCGGATGGAAGTCCTATCGGGAAGCCGCCCACGGAGGACGAGCGCATACTGCGGGTTGGAATCGATATCCAGGCCGACGAGCTGGTAACGACGGGACCGGACGACCGCGTGCATCTCGTCTTTCTTGACGGAACCGCTCTGACCGTTTCCGGCAACGCGCGGGTGAAGATCGACCGGTTCGTGTACGATCCGGCGCAGAACAGTGGCGAGATCGCGATCACCGCGACCAAAGGCGTGTTTCGCCTGGTTGGCGGCAAGATCAGCAAGAACACCGCGATCACCGTCGACACGCCGTCCGCGAGCATGGGATTGCGGGGCGGCATCGGGCTCTTCACCGTCGATTCCTCGCAGACCACCGCTTCCTTCCTGTTCGGCAAGTCGCTCGAGGTAACGGCGGGCGGCCATACCCAGACGGCATTACGGCCGGGAACTCAGATCCAGACCTCGTTCGGCGGCCCGCCTGGACTGCCGACACTCGTCCCGGCATCGGTCCTGACGCAGCCGATGCATGTACTCGAGGGCTCTCATGCCACCAACAACACCAGCCCTGACGAGCAGGCAAAGCGATCCGGCTTCTCCGACCAGAACTCGGGCAAGACGTACCAGACATTCCAGGACCTGGCATCGCTTGCAGTGAGTCAGACCGCCACCAACGCGCTCGCGCAAATCCGGCCAGTGCCCAACGCACCCCCGACAACTTCGGGCCCTAGCGGCGTGGCGGTCAGTCAAATCCAGCTACCACCTCCGCCACCGCCACCTCCTCCCCCTCCACCGCCCATGGACGGTGGCTATCATCACCACCATCATCATCACCACCACCATCACTACTTCCCGTTCCCGTTTCACTACCCTGGCCGTTGATCGTCCCGCCTCCTGCCACCATGCGATGATGGAGAGCAGTCGCAGACGCGTGCTCCTGGCCAGTGCGGCTTGCCTTGCCCCTCTCCTGCCGCGGCGTCGTTCGAGGATGGACCGTCTTGCTCGGCAGCCGCGCGCGCAAATCCACCTCTTCGGCACCGCAGCGCGCATCGAGCATCGGCGCGTCGAGAGCGATTTCCGCGGCGCGCTGTTGCGAGAACCCACCATCTGAGGCCCGAGACCGCCCTCAAGTGGAGGGGCGGTTTGCGGCCGAGGCGTCTTCGCGCTTCCTGGGCGATGTCGCCGATCCGGGCATGTTCATCGTCGTGGGCGCGCTCGACGTGAAGGAGCATGATCACTTGGCCGCGCCGGACCAGCGTGATCGGCTCGTCGCGGATGCCGCTGCCCGCTACCCGGATGTCGTGCGCATCGTCGATTCGAGCTCACCACGACGAGGTAGAACAGGGACCATATACGGAGAAAGCGAACGGCCACTCGCCCGCGTTTCAGGTCCCCTCGAGCAGGGGGTCCTGAAACGTCCAACTCGGCAGTCCTCCGGTCAGATTTCGCGGAATGCGCGCGCGAAGCTGTCCATGACCGGCTTGGTAATGTACTGGAAGAACGTCCGCTCACCGGTCTTGAGGTAAACCTCGACCGGCATTCCCGCCACGGGGTGGAAATTCGGGATGCGCTGCATCTCGCTCACATCCAGCCTGACTCGGGCAATATACGCGTCGCGCCGATTGTTGTCGGCGTTCACGTTGACGCCGCTGGTATCGGTTATGGCGTCGGCGGAGACGTAGGCCACGGTACCGACCAGCATCGGTGTAGACCGCGCGTTCATCACGTTGAGCCGGATGGTGGCATCCTGCCCGACCTTCACGTGATCGATGTCCTGCGGCCTGATGCGCACCTCGATCAGAAGATTCTCGTCGACCGGCAGGATCTCCATGATGCTGCGACCCGCTTCGACCACGCCGCCCGGCGTGTGATAGCGCATCTTGACCACGATGCCGCGCACCGGCGCGGTGACACGGATGCGGCTCAGCACCGCCTCGGCGGAGCGGATCCGCTGTCGCACGTCCTGGAGCTCACTGACGGTGTCGTCGAGCTGCTCCATCGCAGTCTTGACCGCCTGATGATAGACGCCGTTGATCTGCTCCTTGGTCCGGGCGATTCGCTCGCGCGCGTCGCCCACCTCGCCGAGGAGGCGGCCGATTTCGCCGCTCGATGCGGCGAAGCCACGCTGCAGCGCCAGCAGATCCGACTTTCGCGTCAGGCCGCTGCTCACGAGCATCTTCTTGGTGCCGATTTCCTCATCATAGAGAGCCGCCTGACGCTCGACATTGGCGATCTGGATCTTGCCTGCCTCGACCCGCTCCTGCAGCGCGTTGATGCTTTCCTGCAGGGTCGCGATGTCGGTTTCCATGTTGCGCTGGCGGGCGGTGAAGGTGCTCAACTGACTGTCGAGAACCGCCTGGACGTCACGGTCGTTGTTGTATTTCTTGAAATCGGCCGGCCACACGAACGATTTCTTGCCCTCGGCTTCGGCCTGGAGGCGAACTCGCATCGCCTCGAGCCGGGCTTCGCGCAACTGCAGCCTGCGCAATTCGGCCTTGGGCTGGGTCTCGTCCAGCATCAACAGCGGCTGGCCGACCTCGACCCTGTCGCCTTCATGCACCAGGATTTCCTTGATCACGCCGCCGTCGAAGCTCTGTACCTGCTTGTTTTCGCCCGTCGCAACGAAAGCACCTGAAGTCACCACCGCGCCGGCAATCAGGGCGGTTCCCGCCCAGCCGCCGAAGCCCACCATGAACACCAGGATCAAGGCGTAACCCAGCAGGCTCGCCCGCCTACCGGAGCGGGTGATCCCCGCATACCATTCGTCTTCGACTGCAACGGCTGCCATGACGACGTTCCTTCTTATCCTTCGAGTGTGTCGACGATGCCGGCGGCGGTTTGCGGCTGGGGTTTCCCGGCAGTGCCGGAAATCATCGGCAGGATGTCATCGCGCTTGCCCATCACCTGCACCGTGCCGTTGTTGAGCACCAGGATCTTGTCGACGCTCCGCAGCAGCTGCGGCCGCTGGGTGATCGCCACTACGGTGATGCCCTTCTTTTTGGCGCGCAGCAGAGCCTTGCCGAGGGCGATTTCGCCCGCGACGTCGAGATTGGAGTTCGGTTCGTCCAGCACCACGAGCCGCGGATCCCCGAAGAAGGCGCGCGCCAGGCCGACACGCTGCTTCTGACCACCAGACAACGGCGAGCCGTCCATCGTGATCGGCGTCTCGTAGCCCTGGGGGAACTGGGACACCATCTCATGGATATCCGCCAGCTCGGCCGCCGCGTAGATCGCCTCGTCCGAGGCGTCCTCACGCATGCGGCCGATGTTCTCCTTGATGGTTGCCGGAAAGAGCTGCACGTCCTGCGGCAGGTAGCCCACGCTTTCGCCGAATTGCCGCGGATCCCAGTTGCGCAGGTCCATCATGTCGAGCCGGATCGACCCGGCCGTCGGGAAGATCGAGCCGACCAGCATCTTGGCCAGGGTCGACTTGCCGGTGCCCGAGGATCCGACGATAGCCAGCGACTCGCCGGGATTGAGCTGGAACGATACACCGTTAAGGATGACCTTCTTGTTCGGCGGCGGCACGTAAAGGATGCGTTCGACCGTCACCAGGCCGTGGGCCTTGGGCAGCCGCAGGCGCTCGTAGTTCAGCGGGGAGGTCTGCAGCAGCACCTTGATCCGCTGATAGGCGAGTCGCGCCGCCACGAAGGTGCGCCAGCCCTCGATCGTGCCTTCGATCGGAGCGAGGGCGCGGCTGGCGACGATCGACGAGGCGATCATCATGCCGCCGGTGAGCTCGCCCTTGAGGGTAAGCCAGGCTCCGGTGCCGAGCAGCGCGATCTGGGTCATCAGCCGGATCAGTCGCGATACGCCGGCGAGCAGAGTATTGCGGTCCTGCGCCGTCACCTGTGACTTGAGGGACTCCCGGGTCTCGCGATCCCAAATCCGCACCGCCTCGGGCACCATTCCCATCGCGTTCAGCGCGCCCGCATTGCGGGCCATCGCATCGGCCTGCAGGGTGGCGCGCATCATGTAAGTCGAAGCCATGCCGAACGGAACCGCCGTCGCCCTCTGGTTGGCGATCGCGATCGTCAGCAGAACGGCGCCAGTCCCCGCGACGATGAAGCCGAGGTACGGATGCACCATGAAGACGGCGAACAGATAGACCGGCGCGACCGGCGCATCGAGCATGGTGAGGAGCACCGGTCCGGTGATGAAATTGCGCAACTGCTGAAGGTCGCCCAGGACCTGGAATTCCCTGCTCGAGCCGTTCTGCGAGGACTTCGCGGCGGCGCTGAGGACCGCGGGACCGAGCTTGCTTTCGACCTCGACTGCGGTGCGCATCAATATGAGACGGCGCACGATGTCGATCAGGACGTGCATCACGAGCGCGCCGATCACGATCACCGTGAGCATGACCAGTGTGTCCATGCTGCGGCTGGTGAGCACTCGATCGGAGATCTGGAACAGGTAGACCGGGACTGCGAGCACGAATGTGTTCACCGCGAACGAGAAGATCGTCACGGTGACGAGGCTCTTGCGGACCGCCGCGATGCCGCGGCCGAGTGCCTGCCTGAATTCGCGATCGAACGACCGGCGCTGCAGCGGCTTCGCGGGCGGCGGAGGGGGAGCCTTGCCCCCGCCCGAGCTCATGGGCTCTTCTGGAGTGGGCTCGTTCGGACGAGTAACCGCGTTCATGGCAGATCTTTGCTTTCCCGTGCCTTCAAGAGAGCACGCTAGTCAACGGATCGGGGGTGGTGTGGACGGTATGGTCGGTCGGCGGCGGCGCGGTCGACTGGTCCGGCGGCGGCGGCGCCGGCGGAGTCGTATCGTGGGATATGATCGCGGCCGCCTCGGGCGCAAGCTGGCTGGGGTTGTTGGTCTGTATGCCCGGCTGCGAGTCGACGTTCGACCCGGTGGCAATGATATTGGTCTGGATGAGCACCGATTCCGAGTACTGGTTGCCCGCGACATACTCGCCGCCGGTCGGGCCGACATTGACCAGGACCGCCTCGTTCTGAAGCGAGTTCGCGCCGGTGGTGACGAAGCCGGATTCGCCGTTGGAGAGGTTCTGGATGACTGTGTCGCTATCGTTCACGACATTCGTCTGATGCAGGACGTTCATGTCGTAGTAGTTGCCGTTGATGAACAGCACGTTCAGGTCGGGACTGCCGTTGCCGGGGACGGTGAGGCCCATGGAGGCATCCAGCGACTGCTGCCCGCCCTGCAGGGCGCTCGCCACCGCCATCATCTCTGGCGTCATGGCGTGGCCGGCGCCAGTGTAGTCGATGATCTGCGCGTAGTTGGAAAGCCAGTTCGCGCCCGTTGACACCGTCTCGTGGCCGGCGCCGCCCTCGCCTGCGTTCAGCACGACGAGGTCGTTGTTCAACAGGACGTTCGTCTGGAAGATCCAGTTGGCCGCGTAGTAGTTCCCCGTGACGATCACGAGGTCGTAGTGCGTGGTGTCGAGATTGTACTCGACCAGCTGGTTGCCCTGCTCGTTCGAGCCGGTTTCGACGAACTTGTAGTGGTCAGTGGCCGTCTGGGAGACCCTGTCCTGGTCGCTCAGGTTGTTGTACTGGATCGCCAGGCTGACGTTGTAGTAGTCGCCCTGAATCGTATCGACGTGCCAATGCAGGCCGGCGAACGCCCCCATGGCATAGGGATTGTCGCTCAACGTGTGGATGAAGTCGGCGGCGTTGCTGGCGCCGTCTCCTCCCGTCTGGATGGTGGTCGCCGGCGTGCTGCCCTCGATCGCCGACTGATCGACCAGCAGATTGGTCTGGACGATGGCATCGCTCTTGTAGCTGTCGCCGAGCACCACCAGCGTGCCGATCACGCCGTGCTCGTTGGCGTATCCGCCGAAGTTCGCGGAGAGGTTTCCTCCAGTCGACACCACAGCCATGTTCTCGTGGGTGTCGGTGGGGATCGTGGGCGCATTGGCCGTAGCCGCCGTCGGCAGCACATCGTCGATATTGGCCGTTTGACCGTCGAGGGTGCGGCCTTCCTGCAAAGTGTCGGGCGCGGTCCCCGAGGAATGCGTCCCGAGCTCGGTGAGAGTATCCGCGATCGATTGAGGCGACAGCACGGTGGTATGTGCGTATGCCGCGGGAAGCTGCTCCTGCGCGAACTGGTCGAGAGCGGTGATGTCCTGGATCTGGTGCGACGGCCATGCCGTCACTTCCTTCGAGCCGAACTCGTCATTGTTGGCCATGACGTTCGACTGAATGACCCGCATGTCCAGCTGGTCCCCGCCGCTCCTGTAGTCGACCTCGATCCTGATTTCGTCGCCGGGTGCGCCGGCGGGATAGTGGTCGAACGGGTTATGGAGCGGCAGCTTGGCGACGTCCTTCAGCGCGGGAAGCGCCGGCGGAGCCCCGTGATGGAACGGACCGTGGGGATTGATCAGCGCCCAAGGGTCCGCTGGCGCGTCCGGGGGAGTGGGCGATCTGAAACCGTCCGCGTCGTCGAACTGGGGACCGGCCGGCGCGGGAGCATGAGTGTCTTTCTGCTCGTCGTCGGGTCGTTGCTTGCGGTAGAAGTCGTCGTAGTCGATCTCGAGCATGATCGGATCGACTGGAACATGCAGCTGGCCGAAAAACCGGGTGATGTAGCTACGGCTACCTGGCTGCATCTGATCCCCCTAAGAACGCCCAATCGATGACCCCGTAAGTCGGGGCCAGACTTACTCAGAGGGAAACCCGCCCAGCCCCCTGGCCGGGCGGGATCCCTACGCAACTACGATCGATCAGCTGCCGTGATGGCCGCCCGTACCGGACAGGTCGGTCGTGACGCTGTCGTGGCCGACAACGTTGAAGCTCGCGGAGTTGAACTGGATGTTCGCCCCCATGACGATGCTCTGGGTGAACGCATCCTGGGTGATCGGCGCATCCGCAGCGGCGCTGACCGTGCCCGGGCTGCTGTCGTGCCCGATCGCCGAGCCGGCCGTGTCGGCAATACCGCCGGTCGCGTGCGCGGTCTGCGAGAACACCGACGACGGGACCGAGCCGTCCACCGAATCGCCGCCGATGCCGACGCCGAGCCCGCCGAAGCTGACCGACGCCTCGCCGAGGCTGTTGTTGGCAACCAGGTTGTTCACCTGGTCGAGGTTGAACATGGCGTTGCCGCCATCGCCATTCTGGCTCTGGTTGACCCAGTCCGGCATCGAGAACTGGATGCCGTGGTTGAAGTCGCCGCTCACCGAGTTGTCGACCGCCGGCTTCAGGTCGAGGCCGCTCAGGTCGATGTTGACATCGACGTGCACCGCGGTCGTGACGGTGTTGTCGACATGGTTCGCGACGTTGTTCAGGTCATTGTTGCTGACGGCATTGTCGAGATGGTTCGACAGCGAGTTCGCGTCGTAGTTGGCGTTCTCGTTGCCGTTCTCGTTGCCGTTGCCGTTGAGGTTCAGGTTGCCGTTGCCGTTGCCGTTGCCGTTCAGGTTGCCGTTGCCGTTGGCGTTCTCGGCATACTGCGCAACCGCCTGGGCAGCGGTCTGGGCTTCGGACTGGCCCTGCGCCTGACCCTGGCCCTGACCCTGGCCCTGCAGGCCGAGCTGAGCCTGTCCCTGGCCCTGGAGGCCGAGCTGGCCCTGACCCTGGCCTTGACCCTGGCCTTGTCCCTGACCCTGAAGCTGGGCGTTGAGCTGGGCCTGCAGCTGATCCTGGTTCGAGGGATCGTGGTTATCACTCATAGTAGACACTCCTTGGCTTGACGTTCTCCAGCGTCCTGTCGGGTCTACTTCGGCAATTCATCTCTGCGCTGAAGCGACAGGCCGACGTTGACCGGCTGGATTGACATTGAGGATCGTGAAACCGCTCCGGCCTGCAGTGCCGGCGAGAGACGGGCAGCACGGATGGCTACATGACTGTCCTCCCCAGTTGTCCCCACTCGAAAGAGATCACGAACCTCCTTCGCCCTTACCTTCACTGGTGAAATCATCGGCGGACCTTCCGGTACCGTCATTCGGACAAGCGCAACCCGTTTACTCACTTCGTAGACCTACGAGCGATGCGCCCATGAGCAGATCAGTCCACGCCCGAGGGCCCGCGAACGGCCGGATCCGCCCTGTAGGCCATCAAAAAAATCCGCCCGGCACATGGCCGGGCGGACCCTTACGCAACCAGGATCGATCAGGCCGGGCCGTGATGGCCGCCGCCGGACAGGTCGGTGGTGACGCTGTCGTGGCCGACGACGTTGAAGCTGGCGGAGTTGAACTGGATGTTCGCCCCCATGACGATGCTCTGGGTGAACGCATCCTGGGTGATCGGCGCATCCGCGGAAGCGCTGACCGTGCCCGGGCTGCTGTCGTGCCCGACCGCCGAGCCGGCCGTGTCGGCAATACCGCCCACCGCACTCGCGGTCTGCGAGAACACCGACGCACCCACGCCATCGGAGTAGCCGCTCCCGGCAATTCCGCAGAAGCTGACCGATGCGTCACCGAGGCTGTTGTTGGCAACCAGATTGTTCACCTGGTCGAGGTTGAACATGGCGTTGCCGCCATCGCCATTCTGGCTCTGGTTGACCCAATCCGGCATCGAGAACTGGATGCCCG
>JAFEFF010000004.1 GCA_018240745.1 Pseudomonadota bacterium | reverse complement strand
GGCCGCTCGGGCGGCGGCGCGGCGCTGACGCCGCGCGGGCAGGAGCTGATTCGCCATTACCGCGCGATCGAGCGCAAGGCGCTGTCGGCCACGGCCGCGCATCTCAAGGCCCTGCAGGCGATTTCCCGCAGCCCACGCCGGGCATAAACGTTATCCTCCCTTCAGCCAGGGAGGAAGAACATGGCGCGGATCAAAGTCCGCAAGGGCATGCCCAGCGTGGCGCTCGACAAGGCGACCTTCGCCAGGCGCCTCGAGGAACGCTTCTACGATCCCGCCTTCGCACCGCTGCAGGCGGAGGTCGCCAAGATCATCGACGCCGCCTGGGACGGCTACGACAACAGCCGCAAGTCGCCGCGCACCCGTCCCGCCGGGGCGGGCTATGCCGATCCCGGGTACGAGCTGTCGGACGAATGGCGCGCGGCGCGCGATGCCGTCCGCAAGGCCCAGCAGCGGCAGAGGTCGCCGGCCTCCAGGTCGCGCATCCTGCTGATCAACGGCTCGCCGCGCAGCGACCAGACCTGCCCGGGCGAGGTGTCCAAGAGCTTCCGGCTGACGGAGATCGCCGAAGAGACGATCAAGCGCGAGCGCGGCTTCGAGGTCGAGCTCCTCGACCTCAATCGGCAGACCTCCGAGTTCGGCATCCAGATCCATCCCTGCAAGGGCTGCGTGTCGACGGCGATGCCGCTGTGCCACTGGCCGTGCTCCTGCTACCCCAATCATTCGCTCGGCCAGACCAACGACTGGATGAACCGGATCTACCCGATGTGGGCGGCGGCGCACGGCGTCATGATCGTGACGCCGGTCCATTGGTACCAGGCGCCGACGGTGCTGAAGGCCATGATCGATCGCCTGGTCTGCGCCGACGGCGGCAATCCCGACCCGACCTCGACCGCGGGCAAGGACCCGCAGAAGGCCAAGGATATCGAGATGAAAGGCTGGAGCTACCCGCACCATCTCGCCGGCCGCGCCTATGCCGTGGTGGTGCACGGCGACGCCGCCGGCGCCGAGACGCTGCGCCGGTCGCTGTCCGACTGGCTGGCCGACATCGGCCTCATTAGCGCGGGCCACAAGGCCACCATCGACCGCTATGTCGGCTACTATGAGCCCTATGCGGAGAGCCACCGGGCGCTCGATGCCGATCGCGCCTTCCAGGAGGAGACGCGCAACGCGGCGCGGGCGTTGGTCAAGGCGGTCACACTGCTGCGGAAGGGTCACTTGCCGCAACCCGAGGCCGGGCTCCGCGACCCGAGACCGAAGTAGGCGACCAGAGGGGGGCCGATGTCCACGTTGTTCCTGATGTTCGAGCTGCGCTTCGTGCCGTTCGTGCTGTCGATCCTGGTGAGCGCGATCCTGGCCGTGGCGCTGGCGCTGCATCCCGGCTTCGCCTGGCTGTGGGTCGGCTTCGGCATCGCGGTGTTCTTTTTCGCGGTCGGTGTTCACGACCTCATGCAGACCCAGCATGCGGTGCTGCGCAACTACCCGATCGCGGCGCACCTGCGCTTCATGTTCGAGGCGATCCGGCCGGAGATGCGTCAGTACTTCTTCGAGGACGAGAAGGACGGCCTGCCGTTCAGTCGCGACAAGCGCTCGGTCGTCTACCAGCGCGGCAAGATGGTGCTCGATGTGCGGCCGTTCGGCACCGCCTACAACGTCTACGAACCGGGCTTCGAATGGGTGAACCATTCGATGCAGCCCGCGCCGCTGCAGAAAGAGCCGTTCCGCATCACCATCGGCGGCCCACAATGCAGCCGGCCCTACTCCGCCTCGGTGTTCAACATCTCGGCGATGAGCTTCGGTGCGCTCTCGGCCAACGCGATCCGCGCGCTGAACGGCGGCGCCAGGCTGGGCGGCTTCGCGCACGACACCGGCGAAGGCGGCTACAGCCCGTACCATCGCGAGGGCGGCGGCGACATCATCTGGGAGATCGGCTCGGGCTACTTCGGCTGCCGCAATCCCGACGGCACTTTCTCGCCGGAGAAGTTCGCCGAGGCGGCGGCGAACAACGACCAGATCAAGATGGTGGAGCTCAAGATGAGTCAGGGCGCCAAGCCCGGCCATGGCGGCGTGCTGCCGGCGCCCAAGGTGAGCGTCGAGATCTCGCTGACACGGGGTGTGCCGACGGGGCAGGACTGCATCTCGCCGTCGCGCCACTCGGCCTTCTCGACGCCGATCGGGATGATGCAGTTCATCGGCGAGATGCGCCGGCTGTCGGGCGGCAAGCCGGCCGGCTTCAAGCTGTGCGTCGGCCACGAATGGGAGTTCCTGGCGATCTGCAAGGCGATGCTGGAAACGGGCATCTGGCCGGACTTCATCGTCGTCGACGGCAAGGAGGGCGGGACCGGCGCGGCGCCGCTCGAGTTCATCGACCATATCGGCAAGCCGATGCGCGAGGGGCTCTCGTTCGTGCACAACGCGCTGATCGGCATCGGCCTGCGCCAGCACATCCGGATCGGCGCCTCCGGCAAGATCGTCTCGGGCTTCGACATGGCGCGCGTGATGGCGCTCGGCGCCGACTGGTGCAATGCCGCGCGCGGCTTCATGTTCGCGGTCGGCTGCATCCAGTCGCAGAGCTGCCATACCGACCGCTGCCCGACCGGCGTGGCGACGCAGGACAGGCATCGCCAGAAGGCGCTGGTGGTCGAGGACAAGCTCCATCGCGTCGCCAACTTCCACAAGGCGACGGTGCATGCGCTGGCCGAGCTGACCGCGGCCGCCGGCCTCGATCACCCCAACGACTTCCGGCCGGTGCACATCTCGCACCGCCTGTCCCCCAGCGAGATCGCGACCTTCGCCGAGCTCTACCCGGGCTTGCGCGAGCGCGAGCTGCTGGAGGGCACCGACAATCCGCGCTGGCTGGTCCCGTGGAAAATGGCCGACGCAAAATCGTTCCGCGCCGTGACCTAGCGCCCTTGCACGGCGGGCGGTCTTGCCCCAGCAATTGGGGAACCTGGACCGTAGAGGGAAATGCCCATGACCGCCCCGTTCGATTTCGCGCCGCTGCTCGCGCCCGGCACGCCCGCGCCCGCCGCCAAGTGGAACGGGTTCCCCAAGTACAATTTCGTCGGCGGCCACAACGACGCCGACAACGTGCCGGTCGAGGCGCTGGTCGAGGCCGCCACCACGGTGCTGCGCCGCGAGGGCCCGACGCTCGCCACTTACGGCCTCAACAGCGGGCCGCTCGGCTACCGGCCGCTGCGCGAGTTCCTGTCGAAGAAGCTCAAGGGCCACGCCGGCATCGAGTGCACGCCCGACGAGATCCTGATCACCTCCGGCTCGCTGCAGGGCCTCGACCTCGTCAATACGCTGCTGCTGGGCAAGGGCGACACCATCCTGATCGAGAAGGAGACCTACGGCGGCGCGCTGACCCGGCTGGCGAAGTTCGGCGTCAACATCGTCGGCATTCCGCTCGACGACGACGGCATGCGCATGGATGCCCTGAAGTCGACGCTCGCCGAGCTCAAGGCCAGGGGCGTGACGCCCAAGTACATCTACACCATCCCGACGGTGCAGAACCCGACCGGCTCGATCATGCCGGTCGAGCGCCGCAAGGAGATGATCGCGCTCGCCCGCGAGTACAAGACGATGATCTTCGAGGACGAGTGCTATTCGGATCTGGTGTGGAGCGGCAAGCGGCCGCCGTCGATCCATTCGCTGGCCGGCGGCGAGGGCGTGATCTTCGTCGGCTCCTTCTCCAAGTCGATCGCGCCGGCGCTGCGCGTCGGCTACATCGTCGCCAAGTGGGGCATCCTCGCCCGCATCCTCGGCCTGAAGCAGGATGCGGGCTCGGGCGCGCTCGAGCAGATGGTGCTGGCCGAATTCTGCACCCGGCACTTCGCGAACCATGTGCCCAAGCTCAACAAGACGCTGTCCCACAAGCTGCAGGTGCTGCGCGAGGCGCTGGCCGAGCAGTTCGGCACCGCCGCCGAGTTCGGCGACCCGCCGGGCGGCATCTACCTCTGGGTAAAGCTGCCCGACAACGTCGACACGCTGAAGCTGTTCCAGGCCGCGCAGGCCGCCGGCGTGGCGCTCAATCCGGGACCGGAGTGGTCGACCGACAAGGCTTATGCCAGGTCGCGGCTGCGACTCTGCTTCGCCAATCCGGACCCCGCCACCATCAAGAAGGGCGTCGAGGTCCTGGCCGATGTCTGCCGCCGCGAGTTCGGCGTGCCGCTGCGCAGCTCCAACGTGGAGAAGCGCTGACGCCGAAGGCTCAGCCGTGCTCCTTCGGATGGAGCACCATCCAGCCGACGCCGAACTTGTCGGCGACCATGCCGAAGCGATGGGCGAAGAAGGTCTCGCTCATCGGCATGTTGACCTTGCCGCCCTGGGCGAGCGCGTTGAACAGCTTGTCGGCCTCGGCATTGCTGCCGGCATTGAGGGTCAGCGAGATGCCGGTGAACGACCCCTTGCCGCTGCACTCGCCGTCGGTCGCCATGATCTGCGTGTCGCCGACATGGAAGGCGGCATGCATGACCTTGTCCTTGTTCGGCATGTTGGCCTGCATGTCGGGCGGGGCGTCCTTGAACAGCATGACGACATCGACCTTGGCGCCGATCGCCGACTTGTAGAAGTCGATCGCCTCCTGGGCGCGGCCTTCGAAGCTCAGATAGGGCTGCACGTTCATGGTTCTTCTCCTCTTCTTCTAGTCGTACGAGGCCATCATGCGCTGCACCATCAGGAGCAGCTGCTGCAGACGCAGGCGCGCGAGACGATCCCTGGGAAACCCGTTCACCATGACGAAGCCCTTACGCTTGCGTGAACTGCTCGAGCCGGTTGAGCGCGCCGGTCCAGCCGCCGGTATGGCTGATGCTCGCCGGCTCCGACCAGAAACGCTCGTGGCGCAGCGTGAGCCGTGTGCGGTTTTGACCGAGATCCTCCAGCGTCACCGTCACCAGAGTCTCGGGATCGACCGTGCCGTCGGCGTATTCGGTGTTGTAGGTGAAGACCAGCCGCTCGGGCGCGTCGACCGCGCGGTACTCGCCCCATTTGGCGATCACGCTGCCGTCCGGCACGCGCATGCGGCGATGCCAGCCGCCGCCGGCCCGCACGTCCATCTTGCACGACACCAGCGTGCAGTCCTGCGGCACCCACCAGCGCGAGGCCTGGTCGGGATCGATCCAGGCGGCGAACACGCGCTCGGGCGGCGCCTTCAGCACGCGCACCAGCTCGAGCGCCTGCTCGCCAGGCCGAAGGGCAACGTTCATGGCGACCTCTCGAACGCGACTGCGGGACACTTAACCACTCGGTTATGTAATAGGGAGCGCCCTTCTTCCTGTCAACCGCGCACCGAACGCCTTAAGAACTTCTCATGACAGACATACGCACCGGCCGTCCGGCCACTCTGGCGCCGAACGGCCTGGTGACCTCGCCCCATTCGCTGGCCTCCTCGGCCGGCGTCGACATCCTGCGCGCCGGCGGGTCGGCGATCGATGCCGCCCTCGCCGCCAGCGCCGTGCTGTCGGTGCTCTATCCGCACATGACGTCGATCGGCGGCGATGCGTTCTGGTTGATCCACGACGCGAAGACGAAACAGGTGCGCTATATCGACGGCGGCGGCCGCGCGACGTCGGGCGGAACGATCGACGCCTTCACCCGCCGCGGCCTCGGCGAAGTCCCGATCAAGGGCGTGCTGCCCGGCACGCTCACCGTGCCCGGCGCGGTCGCGAGCTGGACCGAGGCGCATGCCGCCTATGGCCGCCTGCCGCTCGCGCGCTGCCTCGAAAGCGCGATCGGCTATGCGCGCGACGGCTTCCCGGTGACCCGGCGGCTCGCCCATTGGCGCAACATGGCGCGGCCCGATCTGGAGAAGAGCCCCGAGGCCGCGGCGATCCTGCTGAAGCACGGCCCGGTGCTCAGGAACCCCGACCTCGCCCGCACGCTGGAGGCGATCGCGAGCGACGGCTGGTACGGCTTCTACGACGGCGATGTTGCCAGGGAGATGGTGCGCTGGAGCCAGGCGAACGATGGCTTCTTCACCGCCGCCGATTTCGAGGCGCAGAGCGCGCGCTGGGGCGAGCCGATCAAGGGCACCTATCGCGACGTTACGATCTACGAGACGCCGCCGCCGACCCAGGGCTTCGCGGTGCTGGAGATGCTGAACCTGCTCGAGCCGTTCGAGCTGCACAAGAAACCGTTCCTCGGGCCCGACCATGTGCACCTGATGGTGCAGGCCAAGCAGGTCGCCTACCACGACCGCGACCAGCACATCGCCGATCCGCTTTTTGCCGAGGTGCCGACCGAGCGCCTGATCTCGAAGGCCTACGCCAACGAGCGCCGCAGGCTCATGGATCCCGGCCGCGCGCTGCCGTGGGACAAGATTCCGTCCTATGGAAGCCTGGCCGGCGACACGGTCTATGTCGCGGCGGTCGACCGCGAGGGCAATGCGGCCTCTCTGATCCACTCGGTGTACGGCAGCTTCGGCGCAGCCGTGGTGGCGGGGCGCACCGGCGTGGTGCTGCAGAACCGCTCGGCCTACTTCTCGCTCGACCCGAAGAGCCCCAACAGGGTCGAGCCCGGTAAAACTCCCTTGCACACGCTGATCGCCTCGCTCGCCTACCGTGACGACAAGCTGTGGGCCGCGGTTGGCTGCATGGGCGCCGACGGCCAGCCGCAGATCCACCTGCAGACGTACCTCGCCATGATCGACCATGGCCGCGACATCCAGGAGGCGCTCGAAGCGCCGCGCTTCCTGAGCGGCCGCTTCGCCATCAGGGAAGCACGCGACACGCTGCACATCGAGGGCCGCGTGCCCGCCGCCACGCTCTCCGAGCTTGAGCGCCGCGGCCACCTGCTGAACCGCTGGGGCGACTGGAACGAATATGCCGGCCACGCCCACGGCATCACGATCGATCCGGCGAGCGGCCTCAAGATCGGCGGCGCCGACCCGCGCAGCGACGGCGCGGCAATCGGCTACTAGAGTCCACGGAGTCCACAAGAGTCCACTCCGCAGTGGACCGGTTGGATGCCGATGGCACAAGGGTTCCAGGTCAGGAGTCCACGAATCCACCGCCGCCCGCCCCTGAAAAAAACACCCGCAGCATTTGGGGAGTGGAACGGCTGAAATGCCGATGCCGTCGGCATCGGAGACGCAGGAGCGACAGCATGCGCAACACATCATGATCATGCGCACGACTCTGCATCACTGCGCGCCAAACACCTATTATGGGCAATGGCTCGAGGAAAAAGCCGCTGTTTCCGCGCCTCGAATCGGGGGCCAATGCCCATAATGGAGTCGCCGGATTCGCCACCTTTGACGCTCGGGAGCGAGATTTCCCAGGAATCGCGCGATGGTCCGCAGAAGACTTGGATTTCGACCCAAAGAAAATCACGCCCCTACCTGCTCCACCGTCGGCCCCTCGCCAGCGAGCGTGGTGCGGCGCATGTCGCGGACCTCGGTGCGGTCGAAGCGGCGGGCGCGGTGCATGGTGGTGCGGTTGTCCCACATCACCAGGTCGTGCTGCCGCCACTGGTGCGAGTAGACGAACTC
>JAFEFF010000049.1 GCA_018240745.1 Pseudomonadota bacterium | reverse complement strand
GATTGCCGTATCTTGAGCTCGGCATTGTGCTCGCCGAGCATTGGCGCCGCGCGACGCAGGCCGCCCGGTGTCGCCGACAGCTTGACCGGCCCGCCGAGCGTCTTCTGCTTGCCCGCCCTGGCGTGCGTGACCTCGCCCACCATGCCGCGCGCCAGGATCTGCGGGTCGGCGAACACCTCGTCGTGATACATCACCGGGCCGGCCGGGATACCCTCGGCCTCGAAGGCGGAAAGCCATTCGGCGTTGGTCTTCTTGCCGAGCTCGGCCTGCAGGATGGCGACGATCTCGGCGTTGTTCTTCACCCGCAGCGCATTGGCCTTGAAGCGCGGATCGTCGACCAGCTCGGGCTTGCCGATCATCTCGCAGACCTTGCGGAAGAAGTTCTGCTGCGCCGCGCCGATCGTGATCCATCCGTCCCTGGTCTGGAACACCTGGTAGGGCGAGGAGCCGCGATGGCCCTGCCCCAGCTTCTCCGGCCGCACGCCGGTCGCGAAGTAGTTCGCGGCTTCATAGACGCCCAGCGACACCGTGGCCTCCAGCAGCGAGGTCTCGACCCACTGCCCCTCGCCCGTCTTGTGGCGGGCCTGCAACGCAGACAGCACGCCGATCGTGAGGTAGAGGCCCGCGCCGACGTCGGAGATGGCGAGCGGGATGCGGTACGGCGGGCCGTCCTTCGGGCCGGTCACCGACATCAGGCCCGACATCGCCTGGATCACGAGATCGAAGCCGCCGCGCCTGGCGTAGGGCCCCGTCTGGCCGAAGCCGGAGATCGAGCCCAGGATCAGCCGCGGATTGCGCTCGTGCAGCGCGCTCCAGCCGATGCCGAGCTTGTCCAGCACGCCGGGCCGGAAGTTCTCCAGCACCACGTCGGCGCCGTCGACCAGGTCCCAGAAGATCTCGAGATCGTCGGCCGCCTTGAGGTCGAGGGTGATGCCGCGCTTGTTGCGGTTCCACAGCATGAAGGGCGCTCCCTCGCCCTCGACGAAGGGCGGCGCGCCGCGGATGGAATCGCCTTGCGGGCTTTCGATCTTGATCACATCGGCGCCCATGTCGGCGAGCTGCATGCCGCAGAACGGGCCCGACAAGTGCGTCGTCAGGTCGAGAACCACCAGACCTTCGAGCGCCATCATGACATCTACTCCTGCAGGCCGTTCGTCGCACGCGCCCTGCTCGTGGCCGGCGGAGCGGCGAGGCTCGCGAAAACGAAGGCGCGGCGATTCATGTCGGCTAATCTAGGCCGGCATGGCAGCCCGATCCAAACCCTCTCTGGTCACCTTGAACGACTTCTTCCGGCTCGCGGTGCGCCGCTTCAAGGCGGCGCGTCTGGCCTACGGGCACGGTACGACCAACGCCGTCGACGAGGCGGCGTTCATGATGCTGGAAGCGCTGCGCCTGCCGATCCATACGATCGAGCCGTGGCTCGACCTAAAGCCGACGGCGGCCGAGCGAGCAAAGCTGCTGACCCTGATCGATGCGCGCGTGTCCTTGCGCATGCCGGCGCCCTATCTCCTGGGTGCGGCCTACATGCGCGGTGTGCGCTTCCACATCGACCGGCGGGCGCTGATCCCACGCTCCTTCATCGGCGATCTGCTGGCCGACGGCGCCCTGCCGATCGATCCGCGCAGGGTGCGCCGCGTGCTCGACCTCTGTACCGGCTCGGGCTGCCTCGCCATCCTCGCCGCCCTCACCTTCCCGCGCGCCAAGGTCGATGCGGTCGATCTCTCGGCCGGCGCGCTGACGCTGGCGCGGCGCAACGTGGCGACCCACCGGCTGGGCGACCGCATCACGCTCCATCGCGGCGATCTCTTCCAGCCGCTGGGCACGCAGCGCTACGACCTGGTCATCACCAACCCGCCTTATGTCGATGCCCGCGGGATGGCCAAACTGCCGCCCGAGTACCGCCACGAGCCGCGCCTGGCGCTGGCCGCCGGCGACGATGGGCTCGACCTCGTGCGCCGCATCCTCGGCGACGCGCCCCGGCATCTCCGTCCCGGTGGCGGGCTCCTCTGCGAGATCGGCCGCGGAAAGACGCCGCTCGAGAAGGCCTACCCCAATACGGATTTTGTCTGGCTCGATACCGAGCAAAGTTCGGGCGAAGTTTTTTGGCTGTGGCAGAACGCTCACCTGTGAATAAGTCGTCCCGCGTCCCGCCAATTCGACAATCGTCCCAACAGCGGTGTGTGGCGGGACGTGGGACGAATCGCCTGAAGTCCAAGCGGGCCAACGTTTTGTGCATCCCAGCCTCATGGGACGAATCGAGCAGTTCCTGCCCATTCCGACGGGAGGTGGCCGCGCCTTACGCGGTCGGAGGCGATAGGGCACTTTCGCACGAAGTGCGAAAGTGCCGGGCTGGCACCTCCCCATATGAATCGGGAGGAACTGCTACCCCTCATCGCCGAGGCAGATGCCGAGCGCCCGGGCGGTGCGGATCAGGGCGCCCTGCGGATCGACCGTACGGGACCGGCCGACCACCTTCTCCAGCGGCACGTCGATCACCGTGCGGTTCCACCAGCCGACCATGCGGTCGGCCTTGCCGGCCGCCAGCAGGTCGACCGCGCGCACGCCGAACGCCGCGGCCAGCAGCCGGTCCTCCGCCGTCGGCTGGGCGCCGCGCTGGACGTGGCCCAGCACCGTGGCGCGCGCCTCCGAGCCGGTCATCTCGGTCAGGCGGTGCGCCAGCCATCCGCCGATGCTGGCGTCGCCGAGCCGCTCGCCGCCCTTCGGACCGCCCCGGTGACTGTCGCCCGCCGCTTCCGCGACCACGACCAGCGCCGAGGTGCGGCCCGTCCGGCGGAGCTGGTCGACGCGCGCGGCGACGCGATCGAGACGCCACTCGACCTCGGGGATCAGCGCAATGTCGGCGCCGCCGGCGATGCCCGCGGCGATGGCGATGTGGCCCGCGTCGCGGCCCATCACCTCCAGCACCATGACGCGATCGTGGCTGGCGCCGGTCGGCTGCAAGCGGTCGAGCGCCTCGGTGGCGATGGCGATGGCGGTCGAGTAGCCGATCGCGCGCTCCGTGTTGAAGACATCGTTGTCGATCGTCTTGGGGATTCCGATGAACGGCAGGTGCGTGCCGCCGAGCAGCCGGCGAAGGATCTCGAGGCTGCCATCGCCGCCGACGCCGATCAGCCCGTCGAGATGCAGCTCGCGCAGGCCCTCGACCATCTCGGCCGAGCGGTCCTTCTTGCTGCCGTCGGCCATCGGGAAGGCGAACGGGTTACCGCGGTTGGTCGTGCCGAGGAAGGTGCCGCCCTGGCGCGCCAGCACCGCGTCGAGCCGCGACGGGTCGAGCGGCTCGGCCGCGACCGGCCGATGCAGCAGGCCGTGCGTGCCGTGGCTGATGCCGACCGTCTTCCAGCCGTAGCCGTGGTGCGCCCGCAGGGCCACGGCGCGGATGGTGGCGTTGAGGCCGGCGCAGTCGCCGCCGCTGGTGAGGATGCCGATGCACTTGGTCATGGGAGCCTCCGTGGCTAGTGTAACGCACGGCGCACGCCCTCGAGGCAGCCTCGATTTTACAAACCGGGCGCCTGCGCCTGGGGCCATTCGGGGCCGGCGACCTCGAGGCGCCGCATCGAGCGGCTCGGCTTCCGCGTGGAGGGCGGCCCGATGGGCGGCCGCTGGCGGGCCGGCGGCAAGTGGCATAGCGTCATGCCGTACGGCCCGGCGGCCGGCGAACAAAAACAGGAAGGAGCGCCGATGCGGCCCGTGTTCGATCCCGCTTCCGTCCATCGTCTCAAGCACCGCGGCGCGGTCGATGCCGATGGGCACGTGCTGGAAGACGCGGGCCTGTGGGATCACTATATCGAGGCCAGGTACCGCGACCGCGCCCTGCGCATGAAGCGGGACGAGAACGGGCTGGAGTATCTCGAGATCGGCGGCCGGCCGAGCAAGCGCACGCGGCGCGGCTATCCCGCCACGCTCGGCCGCATGGGCCAGAAGGACCTCGAGGCCTTCACGCCGCATCCCGACAAGACCTACGCCGCCAACATGCCCTACGGCGCCTGCGATGCGGCCGAGCGGCTGAAGCTGCTCGACGCCGAGGGGCTCGACGCCGCGGTGCTCTATCCGACGCTCGGCATCCTGTGGGAGGCCGAGCTCGACGAGGTCGAGCTGAGCCAGGCCTATTGCCGTGCGTACAACCGCTGGATCGCCGACTTCTGCCGCGACAGCGGCGGGCGGTTGATCCCGATCGCGCACCTGTCGCTCGGCGATCCCGAGGCGGCCGCGGCCGAGCTCGAGCGCGCGGTGAAGGACGGCTGCCGCGGCGCCTTCGTCGTGCCCTTCACCTGGACGCACAGGCCGCACGGCGCACCGGTCCACGATCCGGTCTATGCGAAGGCGGTCGAGCTCGACGTGTCGATCGCCATCCATCCCGCCTTCGAGCCGTTCGAGTTGCGCTCGCCACGCTTCGAGAACGGTCATCGCCTGTCGCTGCTCGCCTCGGTGACGGCGGGCGAAGGCGTGCGGCAGGCCTTCACCACCTTCTACGACTTCGCCACCTTCGACCGCTTCCCCAAGCTCAAGCTCGTGCTGCTGGAGTGCGGCGCCGGCTGGATCGGCTATTGGCTCGACCGGCTCGACGGCGTCGCCACCTCGACCTATCTCGGCGGCCGTGCGCCGCTCAGGCTCAAGCCCAGCGACTATTTCCGCCGCCAGGTCTGGATCTCGGGTGATCCCGACGAGCGGACGCTGCCGGCGATGATGGCGACCTACGGCGCCGACCGCTTCTTCTGGGCGTCCGACTACCCGCACCCCGACCATACCGGCGACTACCTGCAGGCGCTCGAGGCCATGGCCGACGCCGTCCCGCCGGCGGGCCGCGCCGGCCTTCTCGGCGGCAACGTGCGCAAGGCCTTCGGCTTCTGATGCCGGTGCCGCAAGCCTGGACGCGTTCGACGATCGCGCCGGCCGACTGGACAGTGCGCCTTCCCGAGGCCGCCGTTCGCGAGCTGCTGGCCGTGCGCGATGAGCTGCGCCGCGCGCCAGTGCCGACCTTCCTGCTCGATCCGAACGACTTCACCCTCGACGCGTGCCGTGCCACGATGGCGGAGGTCCGCCGCGTGACGCGGAGCGGGCCGATGTTCGCGGTGCTCGACCGCCTGCCGATGGACGAGGTCAGCCGCGAGGAGGCGATCGCGGTCTATTGGCTGCTGTCGAGCCTGCTCGCCCGGCCGGTGGCGCAGAAGCTCGACGGCCAGATGTTCTACGACGTGTTGGACACCGGTGCGAAGCTCGCGCCCGGCTCCGGCATCCGTCCGACGGTGACGAACGTCGACCTGCGCTTTCACAACGACAATTCCTACAACGAGACGCCACCGGAGTTCGTCTGCCTGCTGTGCCTGCATCCGGCGATGCAGGGCGGCATCAGCCAGGTGATGAGCGTCGCCACCGTGCACGACGCGCTCGAGCGCCAACATCCGGAGCTCATGCCGCGGCTCTACCGGCCGTTCTGGTACGACCGCCATGCCGAGCACCGGCCCGGCGAACCCACCACCTTCGCCGCCCCGATCTTCGAGCGCGGCGGCGACGGCACGATCAAGGCGCGGCTGGCGCTGAGCGAGATCCATGCCGGCTACGCACTGCGCGGCGAGCGGCCGGACAACGAGACCGCGGCCGCGCTCGCCGCCGTGCAGTCGGTGTTCGAGCAGCCCGAGCTGCATGTCGAGCTGGGCTTCGAAGCCGGCCAGATCCAATACGTCGACAATCGGGCGACCGGCCACGCCCGCACCGAGTTCACCGATTTCCCCGAGCCGGAACGCAAGCGTCATCTCGTGCGGCTATGGCTGCGCGATGCCGGGCGGCGCGGCTATCGCGGCTGAAGGACCAGCAATGTCGACAATGCCTTCCCGGCCGGTGCTCCGGACCGCAGCCCTCGTGATCGGCCTCGGCCTGCTGGTGGCCTGGGCATCGCTGGAGCTGCGCATCCACACGCGGCTCGACACGATCCACAACATGTCGAACATCCTGCACGGCCGGCCGATGCAGTTCGGCAGCGACACCTCGACCATCCATCCGTTCTACAACCGCGTCCTGTTTCCCATCGTGCTGCTGACGATCACGCACGGCGTGGGCGTCCTGTCGGAAGGCCAGTGGTACATTCTGCTGCGGCTCGCGAGCTGCATCTTCGGCCTCGGCGCTTTCGCCTTCGCCTGCCAGCGCGCGCTGCGGCCCTCGCCGGGACGCCTCCAGCTCGCCGTCGTCCTGATGGCGATGTCGACCATCGGCGCCTTCGCCTTCCCCTGGGAGGATCCGACCGACGTGATCGACCTCGCGGCCCAGGCCCTGGCGGTGGCGGCCGCGCTCGACGGCCGCTTCGCCCTCTGCCTGCTGATCGCGGTGGTCTTCGCGGCCAACCGCGAATCGGCGGCCTATGCCGGCATCACCTGGTTCGTGCTGGCCCCGCCGCGGCCGCTGTTGAAGCGCGGCACCGAGGCCTTCGTGATCTGCGCCGCGAGCTATGGCCTGGCGATCGCGCTGCGCCTGGCGATCAGCAAGACCGGCGCGTCGAACTGGATCGCCCTGCCGCACAACATCGCATCGCTGATCCAGGCGGTGCGCTCCTTCGCCATCGTCGGCTGGTTCGGCCTCCTGGTGGGAATGACGTTGTTCCTCGCCGCCTGCGTCGATCTCGGCACCGAACTTGCCCGCCGGTTCGTCCTGCTGGCGCTGCTCTTCGCGGTGCCCGGCCTGCTGTTCGGATGGGTCGAGGACGTCCGCGTCTTCCTGCCGTGCGCGGTGATGATGTGCTTCGCCGCCGCTGCCGGCAAAGAAGCTTGACCGGCTCAATCAATCTTGCAGGCGTCGGCGATCGTTCCATCATGAGGACATGAAGGCCCACTACGCATCCCTGGCCCGCTACAACGCCTGGGCCAACCGCCGCCTCTACGATGCCGCCGCCGAGCTCAGCGACGAGGAGTACCGCGCCGACCGCGGGGCCTTCTTCAAGTCGATGCACGGCACGCTGAACCACCTGCTGACCGCCGACCGGGTCTGGATGCACCGCTTCACCGGCCGGGGCCCCTCGCCCGAGCGGCTGGACATGATCCAGCACGAACAGCTTCCCGACCTGCGCCGCGCCCGCGAGGCCGAGGACAAGCGCATCGTCGACTACATCGACGGGCTGAGCGAGGCGCAGCTCGCCGGCACCATCCGCTATCGCCGCGTCTCGACACCCGAGGTGCTCGAGCAGGCGCTGGCGCCGGCGCTCGCGCACTTCTTCAACCACCAGACACACCATCGCGGCCAGGCCCACTCGATCCTGTGCAGCTTCGGCCGGCGCGGGCTGGTGCTCGACCTGCTGATGTACCAGCGCGAGCCCGACGCCGGCCGCGCCTGAAAGGAACCCGGACCGCCACGCCCTTGATCCTGATCAAGGCGGCAAAGCTCGCGGACAGCCAACTGGCATGAGTAGCTGCTGGACGAGCACCTTGGCGGGAGTAAGCGATGGCGACCTCGGCATTCGACTACCAGGTCCGATGGGACCGGGCAGCTCGCCTCATGAAGGCGCGCGGGATCGATGCTCTCTTCCTGATGAAGCCGTCCAATCTTGCGTACTTCACGGGCGATGGCCGGCCCTGCGCCTTGGCCCTGTTCACGACCTCGCTCGAGTGCGTGGTATCGGTGCCAACGTGCGATTTTCGCGATGTACGAACGGCGTCGGCCGCGACGGATATCCGCCAGTTCAAGAACGAGGAGGACATGTTCCACGGATTTCGCGACGTGATCCGGGAACGAGGGTTGACCGGGGCCACCATTGGCCTGGAGAAGAACTTCTTCGACGCCGCGCTGTTCGAGGTCTTCAAGGGCCATATTCTGCCCAAGGCAAAGGTCGTCGCCGCCGGCCCGGTCATCTCGCGACTGCGCATGATCAAGGAGGACGCCGAGATCGAACGCATGCAGGATGCCGCCCGCGTGGCGGAAGCGGGGATGG
>JAFEFF010000048.1 GCA_018240745.1 Pseudomonadota bacterium | reverse complement strand
GCAACACCTCGATCGCCGCAACAACGAGGCACAGGCCAGGAAGCTGATCAGCCGGATACGCAGCTTGGGCTTCGCCGCCGACTTCGATACCCTAACGCCGCTGCCTGTTTCTTGTTAGTGGCGCGCTCCCAGCAAAAAGAAAAGGCCGGGGATCGCTCACCGGCCTTTCCGATCTTCTCTGGAGAAGCGTGGACCTAGAAGTCCATGCCGCCCATGCCGCCGTCGCCGCCCGGCGGCATCATTGGGGCCTTCTTCTCCGGCTTCTCGGCGACCATCGCCTCGGTCGTCACCAGCAGGCCGGCCACCGAAGCGGCGTCCTGCAGCGCGGTGCGCACGACCTTGACCGGGTCGATGATGCCGGTCTTCACCATGTCGACATAGTCGCCCTTCTGGGCGTCGAAGCCGAAGTTGCCGTCCTTCTGGTCGAGCATCTTGCCCGCGACCACCGCGCCGTCGAAGCCGGCGTTCTCGGCGATCTGGCGGACCGGCGACTGCAGCGCGCGGCGCACGATCTCGACGCCGACCTTCTGGTCGTCGTTGCTGGTGCGCAGCTTGTCGAGCGCACGGACGGCGTACAGCAGGGCCGCACCGCCGCCGGCGACCACGCCCTCTTCCACGGCCGCCTTGGTGGCGTGCATGGCGTCGTCAACGCGGTCCTTCTTCTCCTTGACCTCGACCTCGGTCGCGCCGCCCACCTTGATGATGGCAACGCCGCCCGCGAGCTTGGCCAGGCGCTCCTGGAGCTTCTCACGGTCGTAGTCCGAGGTGGTCTCCTCGATCTGGGCCTTGATCTGCGCGATCCGGCCCTCGAGGTCGGCCTTCTTGCCCGAACCGTCGACGATCGTGGTGTTCTCCTTCTCGACGATGACCTTCTTGGCCTTGCCGAGCATGTCGAGCGTGACGTTCTCGAGCTTGATGCCGAGGTCCTCGGAGATCAGCTGACCGCCGGTCAGGATCGCCATGTCCTCGAGCATCGCCTTGCGGCGATCACCGAAGCCCGGCGCCTTGACGGCGGCGATCTTCAGGCCGCCGCGCAGCTTGTTGACGACCAGGGTGGCCAGCGCCTCGCCCTCGACGTCCTCGGCCACGATCAGCAGCGGCTTGCCCGACTGCACGACCGCCTCGAGCACCGGCAGCATCGCCTGCAGGCCCGAGAGCTTCTTCTCGAACAGCAGGATGTACGGGCTGTCGAGCTCGGCGATCATCTTGTCGGCGTTGGTGATGAAGTACGGCGAGAGATAGCCGCGGTCGAACTGCATGCCCTCGACCACGTCCAGCTCGGTCTCGAGGCTCTTGGCCTCCTCGACCGTGATGACGCCCTCGTTGCCGACCTTCTTCATCGCCTCGGCGATCATCTTGCCGATCGACTTGTCGCCGTTGGCCGAGATGGTGCCGACCTGGGCGACCTCGTCGGTGCCGGTGATCTTCTTGGCGCGGGCCTTGATGTCCTCGACCGCCGCTTCGACCGCGATGTCGATACCGCGCTTGAGGTCCATCGGGTTCATGCCGGCCGCCACCGACTTCACGCCCTCGCGCACGATCGCCTGGGCGAGCACGGTCGCGGTGGTGGTGCCGTCGCCGGCGATGTCGTTGGTCTTCGAGGCCACTTCGCGCACCATCTGGGCGCCCATGTTCTCGAACTTGTCGGCGAGCTCGATCTCCTTGGCGACGGTGACGCCGTCCTTGGTGATGCGCGGAGCGCCGAAGCTCTTGTCGAGCACCACGTTGCGGCCCTTCGGACCCAGCGTGACCTTCACCGCGTCGGCGAGAATGTCGACGCCGCGCAGCATGCGCTGGCGGGCATCGCCGCTAAAGCGGACTTCTTTCGCTGCCATTGTTTAATCCCTCTCGGATGTTCGTTGGTTGATGACTTGGTCGGAATCGACTTAGGCGGCCTTCCTGGCGGCCGCGGCGGAACCCTCGAGGATCCCCATGATGTCGCTTTCCTTCATGATCAGATACTCGACGCCGTCGAGCTTGATCTCGGTGCCGGACCACTTGCCGAACAGGATGCGGTCGCCGGCCTTCACGTCGAGCGGAACGAGCTTGCCGTTCTCGTCACGGGCGCCCGGACCGACGGCGATGATCTCACCTTCCATCGGCTTTTCCTTGGCCGTGTCCGGAATGATGATGCCGCCCTTGGTCTTCTCTTCCTCCGCGACGCGCTTGACCACGACGCGGTCGTGAAGCGGACGGAACTTCATGCTGTTGCCTCCATATTCCCTGGTTGCCCGAAGCGGCCCGACCGGGCCCGCTTCACCTGTCAGCACTCTCATGCATTGAGTGCCAACGGCGGACCGGATTTAGGAGCGAGGCGGACTTGAGTCAAGGCGCGGGCGAAAAGGTTCCATCGAGTTGTGGTGCGCTGCAGCAAGGTCCCCGGTCCTTGCTGGCAGCAATCGCCCCCAATTGCTGCCAAGTCGTTGATGTGGAACGAATTTTTACGACCTAGCGTTTAGCCGGCGTCGATATTCGCATATGCTTCACGAGTCAAGGAGCACATCAATGGACCGGAGTTTCGTAGCGCAGCTCAACGACTACCGCATCACCACCGCCGAGATCCTTTACTGGATGCCCGATCACCGGCACGTGCTGCAGTCCTACGTCTGGCAAAACCTGGACATCGCCCCCCGCTTCCCCAACCTCAGCAAGTTCCTCGATTTCTGGGACAAGAACCTCGAGGGCAAGCTGCACCGCATCCGGGTCGCGAGCACGCAGCTTATCAAGCCGGCCGAATTCGGCTTCGCCTCAGGTCTTTACCACCTGCACTGAGGCGTATTCGGCGGCCGTGCGCTCGACCAGCTCGGCGACCGAGGGGATGTCGGCCACGCCGGAGACCGAATGGCCGGCGCTCCAGATGTCCTTCCAGCGTCTGGCCCTGGACCCTGGGGCATCGAGCCGCTCGCGCTCGGCGGCGTTGATGTCCTTGGCGATGTCGATTGCGCCCCGCTCGGGCAGATTGTCCGGATCGAGGCCGGCCGCCTCGATCGAGGGCCGCAGCATGTTGGTCTCGAGCCCGGTGAAGGCACGGGTCAGCTTCACGTCGTCGAGCCGGGCATCGACCAGCATCTCCTTGTAGGCCGGCTTGGCCAGGCTCTCGCGCGTGGCGATGAACTTGGTGCCCATGTAGGCGAGATCGCAACCCAGCAGCTCGGCCGCGGCGACTGCCTGGCCGTCGGCCATGCCGCCCGCCATCACGACGATGCCGTCCCAGAAACGCCGCACCGCCCGCACGAAGGCGAAGGGATTGACCCAGCCGGTCTGGCCGCCCGCCCCCGCCGTCAGCAGCACCAGGCCGTCGACGCCGGCCGCCACCGCCTTCTCCGCATGGCGCACCGAAGCGACGTCCGCCAGCACCAGGCAGCCCGCGTCCTTCAGCGGCTTTATCACCGGCTCGGGTGAGCCGACGCTGGTGATCACCATCTCGGGCCTCGCGCGCAGCACCGCGGCGAGATCGTCGGCGACGCGGGGGTTGGAGCGGTGCACGATCAGGTTCGGGCAGAACGGCGCGGCGCCCGCCGTCGCGGCCTTGATCTCGGCGAGCCAGGCATCGAGCTCGGCGATGGTGCGGCAGTTGGCGGTCGGAAAGGAGCCGATCACGCCGGCGCGGCAGGCGGCGACGACGAGCGCAGGGCCGGAGACCAGGAACATCGGCGCCGCGATCAGCGGCAGCCTGAGACGGCTCTCGAGCGAGGCAGGCAGCATGGTTCGAGCTTACCCCAGCGCCGCTCCTTTAGCGCCATAGGGCCAACAGCGTGATCCCGGCGACGACCATGGTCGACGCCGTGAGCCTGCGCAGGCCGAAGCCCTCGTGCAGCAGGAGCGTGCCGATCACCGCGCCGAAGATCACGCCGCCATGGTCAGCATGCGGTCGCCGGCGGATTTCATCAGCGCATTCCAGGTCGCCTGCGCAATCGCCGACAGGATCACCAGGCCATGAAGAACCGCCGCAGACATCGCGTCCCATGGGCGGACGCGATGTCTGCGGCGGTCAATGTCGTTTGCTCGGGCGAGCCGCCCCACGAACGCGGGTCGTGGGGCGAGCCGCCCAGAGAAATCAAGAAGCGCGAGGTCAGACGGCGCCGGCCAGGCCTTCCTGCTCGACCGTGCGCTTGACGGCCGGGCGGGCCTTCATGCGCTCGTAGTGGGCGGCGATGTTCTTGGGCAGCGGCATCTTCATGCGGCCGGCGGCCCAGAAGGTGATGTAGAACAGCGCGGCGTCGGCGATCGAGAACTTGCCGGCGACGTACTCCTTGCCCTCGAGCGCCTTGTCCATGATCTGGAGGCCCCTCTCCATGATCTCCTTGCCGCGCGCCTTGACCTTGTCGTGATCCGCCTCGGTGTAGGCGAAGTTGCCCGGGCGGAACATGCGGCTGAAGCCCTGCATGTGCATGGTCGCGACGACGTAGTCCAACGCCTCCAGCGCGCGCGCCTCGCCGTCGGCGTCGCTCGGCAGCAGGTTCTTTTCCGGGTTCTTGCGCGCGAGCCAGGTGGCGATCGCCGGGAACTCGGTCAGCACGGAGCCGTCGTCGCGCTGCAGGGTCGGCACCTTGGACTTCGGATTGAGCTTCACGAAGTCGGGCCCGTACTGCTCCTGCTTGGCGCCGTCGACCTTGTGCAGATCGTACGGCTTGCCGATCTCCTCGAGCAGCACATGGATGCCGATCGAGCAGGCGCCGGGCATGTAGTAGAGTTTCATCTCAGTCTCCCTATTGATGGGTGTCGCTTTGGACGGCGAACGCTAGAGCGATTTCCGGATGAATGGAACCGCGCGCTGGGGAACAGTGCAATGACAACACCGACTTTGCGGTCTCTCGTCGGTAACCAGCGGACGAAGATCGGGACGTTCCTGTTCGAGTTCGCCACGCCCGGCATCGGCCAGATCCTGAAGGCAGCCGGCGCCGATTACGCCGTGCTCGACATGGAGCACACGGGCTTCGGTTTCGACACCGTGCGCCAGGTGGTCCGCTACTGCCAGGCCGCCGAGCTGCCGCTGATCGTGCGGGTGCCATCACAACAACGTCATCACGTCTCGCGCGCGCTCGATGCCGGCGCCGAGGGTGTGATGGTGCCGATCGTCTCGTCGGTCGCGCAGGCCAGGGCGGTGCTCGATGCGGCCAAGTACTGGCCCGACGGGACGCGCGGCGTGGCGCTCGGCCTCGCGCACGAGCGCTACGCGATGCGCAGCGAGCCCCTGCCCGACCGCTTCGCCGAACAGAACACGCGCACCGTGATCATCCTGCAGATCGAGGACCCGCGCGGCGCCGAGTCAGCCGACGAGATCGCCAGCCTGCCGGGCGTCGACATGCTTTGGCTCGGCCACAACGACCTGTCCGTCGCCATGAACAAGCCGGGCGCGTTCGGCGACCCGCAGTTCCTGCAGCACGAGAAGGCGACCATCGCGGCGGCGAAGAAGCACGGCAAGTCGGCCGGCCGCCTCGGCGTCGATGCGAAGCAGTGCGCGGAGTTCGCGACGCTCGGCTACGACTTCGTCGCGATTGCCGGCGACGTGTGGCTCCTCCAGCAGGCCTTCGCCGCCGGCGTGGCGATGGTGAAAGGCTAACTCGCCGTCGTCGGGACGACGGAGGGTGGTACACTGGGCTGAATTGAGGAGGAAACACGGTCATGACCAGCGTCCTCAGCGAGTTGCCCACCCGGCTTCACCACAACGCCTATGTCTGCGCCGACCAGGAGCGCACGCGGCACTTCTACGAGGACATCGTCGGATTGCCGCTGGTGGCGACATGGATCGAGCGGGGCCAGTCGCCCGACTTTCCCGGCCGGGAGATTTCGTTCGCCCATACGTTCTTCGCGATCGGCGACGGAGGTGCGCTGGCGTTCTTCCAGTTCGCCGATGCCGACGTCGCCGCGAAGTTCAAGGCCCGGCAGCAGCCGTTCTACGTGCACCTGGCGCTGGCGGTCAGCGAGGCGACCCTGAACGAGATCAAGCGGCGCCTCACCGCCGAGAACATCCCGGTGCGCGAACGCGATCACGGCTATTGCAAGTCGATCTACGCGTCCGATCCCGACGGATTGATGGTGGAGTTCACCGCCGATCCCGCCAATGTCGCGGAGATCGACGCCTGGCAGCGCTCGACGGCGCACGACTCGCTGAAGCGGTGGATGGCCGGCGACCGGACCGTCAACAACAAGTTCCGCGGCCACGAGTGATCTTTTGCTGGGGGCGCGCCACTCCGTGGCGCGTCATGTCTTCAAGAAGAACATGAGAAGACGCGCCACGGAGTGGCGCGCCCCCAGCGAAAGAGCCCTATTCCGCCGCCAGCGCGCCGTTTTCCCGCTCGAGCAGCCGCTCGATGAAGCGCCGCATCACGACACGAGTGGCGTCGGACACGATGTTGACCAGTCCCTGCTCGCCCAGCTCGCTGAGCCGTGCCTGCTGCGCCTCCACCATGTCCTTGTCCTCGACGAAGGTCGGCGCGATCTCGCGATAGAGCTGCTCCGTCGCCTCGGGCTCGTTCTGGCGATAGCCGTTGGCGCACGACCAGAAATAGAAGCACGAGGTCTCGGTCTCCGGCGTCAGGCCGTGGAACAGACGGAACTGAAAGCCGCCCTCGCGCTTGCCTTCATAGGCGCCGGTCCCGGCATCGGCGGCGCCGGTCCATTGCAGGACCGAGCTGGGCGCGACCCATTCGAACTCCTGCCAGCGATCGACCCGGCCCTTGAACCCTGCCGCCTTCACATAGCTCGGTGGCGGCACGGAGTTGCGCATCCAGCGCGTGAACTTCAGCCCGGTCGGCGTGTTCGTGGTCTTCATCTCCGCATGGACATGCGTCGCCGGATTGCCGCCCACGGTTTTGGCGTGCAGGTAGCCGAGATGCGTCAGGTCCATCAGATTGTCGACCATCAGCATGTAGTTGCCCTTGATGGGATAGCAGTCGTGCTTGTTCGGCCAATTGGCCTTGTCGTCATGGTAGGGGAAATCGACGATCTGGCCGGCGTCGGCGCGGGCCGCGTCGCCCATCCAGATCCACAGAAACTGGTTCTTCTCCACCAGCGGGTAGCTGCGCACCCGCGCGCTGTCGGAAATGTTGGCCTGCCCCGGGATGGCGACACACTTGCCGCTGCCGTTGAAGGTGAGGCCGTGATAGCCGCACTGGAGGCCGGCCGGCACGACTTCGCCGTGCGACAGCGGCGCCGCCCGGTGGCAACAGCGGTCGACGAGCGCGGCGGCTCGCCCCTCGCCGTCCCGGAAGAGAACGACCGGCTCGTCGCAGATGCGCCGAGCCAACGGCTTCTGCCCGAGCTCATCCACCCAGGCGGCAATGTACCAAGCGTTGCGAATGAACATCGTGAGCTCCCGAAAGGTGGAGGACCGAAGCACGCTGTCGTTTACGCCCGCGGATGGGACTGTACGACGGCGGCCTGTCCGCCGGTAGGGCCGCCCCCGGCGCGAGGACGCCCGGCACGCTGATCGTGGCGCCCTGGTCCTACCGCGCTGGTACGAGGGCGCTCCCCCTGCCGAAAAGCGGCCGCTCCGAAGGGGTCGGCTTCGGCCGACGGTCGAGCGTGGCGGGGACCGCTCCTGATCAGGCGGGCGGCTTCGACGTCTCGACCCGGTCGCTCCGTTCGAAACGTCCGGTCTTGGTTTCGAGAATGATCCGATAGGCGGAAAACCGTATACGACCGAGCGACCGGGCATGCGGATCCAAACCATGACTGGGAGCGGCGGTCCCGCTGACCCTCTGCGAGTCGAACCTCGCTCTGATCTTGCGTACCGCTTCCTCGGCAGCGGCACCGGACAATTCCTCGAATGTGCCGTGAGCGATCACGCTGCGCCATGTCGCCGGGTCGTCGATATGATCGACCTCCACACATACCTTTGGGTTCTCGCGCATCATCGTGAGTTTCAGGCCTTCCGGTGAATATCCGAGGATGGCCTTGCCATCGTATGCGTAGGTCACGGGCACAACGTAGGTGTGCCCGCCGGTGTGGCAGCCGATCCGCGCGATCAGCTCGTTGTGCAAGAGATTCTCTATTTCAGGGAGAGAAAGCTCGCCAATCATTGCTACCTCACTTGCGCACGTCCACCCCCGTCCTGGCAGGCTGCTCGCTTCTGAGTGAACTCGTCCATATCGCGCTCCGCTGCGAACCTGGCTGTCCGAACTCTACGGCAAGTTCGCTGGGAGCCCTACCTTTCGCCGTCAGCCTGCGCAAGGTCCGTAGCGTAGGCTTTCGGCCGCCTCCAGCAACTTCGCCGTGCCATGCACGTTGCGGCTATACAAACGGCGAGGAAGCCATGGCGGACAAGCGCCGGCACACGCGTCGAGGGGTACCATGCGCAAGCTTGTCCTGTTGCTCTTGATGCTGCCCGCCTTCGCCCGAGCGCAAGACGTCGCCCGAGGCAGGGCCATGGCAGAGCGTTGGTGCGCGAATTGTCATGTCGTAACGAGCTCGGCGACGATCGGGAGCGCCAACGGGCTGGAGACATTTCCGGCATTGGCTGCCGACCCCAACATCACCGAATCGAAGCTGCGGGCAGCGATGACGTCACGGCATGGAAGACGAATGCCCGATTTTTCCCTCACCGAGCAGGAGCAGGACGACCTGATCGCCTACATCTTCAGCTTGCGCGCCAAATGAAGCGACGCCAGTTGCCGGCCATGCTTTCTCGCCAGGGGTCCGGACTGAACTCTGCCCGCGCCCACGTCGGCCTTGATACCCTGGAACAGTTGCGGCGCCTGTCTGGCGGCTACGCGTCGCGACCCTGAGCGACGCGCCTTACGCCGACATTGGAACGCCGGGCACAGTCGCGGGACTTCGAGCCGATGCCCCGGCGAGCGCCCTCCGTACAATGCCGACCGCACCAGTTCCACAGGAGGTGGCGATGAACAGGTCACTGATGGCGGTGTCGCTCTGCGTTGTTGCCGTGACGTTGGCGCCAGCCGCGCGGGCGCAGGCCGTCAAGAGCTCGGTGGAGATATCGGCCACGACGGGCGTGCCCGAATTCCGCGATCCCAAGACCGGCATGGTGTGGACACCGGAGAATGTCGGTCAGGGCGGCAAGCCGATCTTGCCCGAGGATCACGCCTTCGATCCCACCAGCCAGTCGGCACCGGCGCAGGTGGTTCTGCAGAGAGCCACCGCAAAGCCGGTCGGTAGCGTGCCGGTAACCGCCGGACCGACGGTGCCCATCGTCACCATCGAGAACACGATGCTGCGCGCCGTGCCCGGCCAGCGCTGGCAGGTGATCGCGTACCTGAACAACAACAGCAACAAACCGGTGGATCCCGTCGTCGAGTGCCGTTTCACGAACCACGGCAACCCTGTATCCGCCACGCGGGTTACGGTGTCCCAGATCGGGCCGAGCGTTCGCGCCGGCTTCGCCGTCATGGGGCCAAGGATCAACTACTTCGTCGACAAGGTCTCCTGCCAGGTGACGTCGCCGTAGCG
>JAFEFF010000047.1 GCA_018240745.1 Pseudomonadota bacterium | reverse complement strand
CCCGCAGTTCTACACCGGCCCCGATGCCGAGGCGGTGCGCGACGCCGCGAAGAACAAGGAAATCGAGCTCGACGGCTGATTCATCGGACCGCGCGCATCCTGCGCGCTCATGATCATGTTCCTCTCCCCCGCTAGGGGAAGAGGTTAGGGAGAGGGGGAACAGCGATGGACGTAGTCGTGAAGACCATCCTCCATCCAAACAACAAACGACGCGTTCTCATTGTCGCGCTGGAGAACGGCTCCTACAGCTTCAGCGAAGAAAAGTGGTCAGACGAACCGCTTGAGAAAGCATGGCTACCGGTTGGTCGCTTCGTCTCGATTTGCGACTCTGCGGAGACTGCCGAGAGGGAAGCCCGAGGCCGCGTCCGGTGGCTCGCCGATCTTGTATAACCCCCTCTCCCAACCTCTCCCCCTATCGGGGGAGAGGAGAGAGACATTACTTGTCTTCCGCAGGCGTCAGCGTGGTCAGCGCGCGGGCGTGCAAGCCGGCGGCGAATTCGTCCTTCAAGGCCTCGTAGACGAGGCGCTGCCGCGCCACCCGGTTCTTGCCTTCGAACGCAGCCGACACGATCTCGACACGGAAATGAGACTCGCCGCCTTCGCGATAGCCGGCATGGCCGAGGTGACGCGAAGACTCGTCCTCGATCGAAAGCCGCGCCGGCGCGAACCGCGTCCGAAGCTTGTTGTCAATCGCGTTTGCAACCGCGCCCATTGCTTGCCTCTCTTGCCCGTCCAAGACGTTGAACACATATTAGTCCGATGCCGCGACGGCGAGCCAAACCTCTGACGACGGAAGGCGTGCAGACCTACGAAAGGGTCTGCGAGGCGCCGGGCTGTCCGCTGCACGGCGAGTACAAGGCGCCGTTCGCGCGCGACCGGCTCGATCAGCACCGCTGGTTCTGTCTGGAGCATGTCCGCGAGTACAACAAGAAATGGGACTACTTCGCCGGCCTTGACGCCGAGGCGATCGAGCAACATATCCGGGCCGACACCACTTGGCGCCGGCCGGTGTGGCCGCTGGGCGGCCGCCGCGCCGGCGGACCGCGCCTCCACGACCCGCTGGATCTCAGCAACGAGGCCGGCCTGTTCGAACGGCCGACGCCCAGGATGGATGGCAGCGAGCAACTCACGCCGGCTGAACGCAATGCCATGGGGGTGCTTGAACTTTCATGGCCGCTGACACAGGCAACCGTGAAATCTCGTTACAAGGAACTGGTCAAAATCCACCATCCCGATGCCAATGGCGGCGCGCGGGAGGCGGAAGAAAAGCTCAAGGAAATCAACGCCGCCTATTCCACCCTGCGGGCATCGGAAAACCTGCCCGTGGAGTGATTAGCCCTATTCAGGGCAGCCACGGCAATTGGTCGCTTGCGGTGCACAAACCGGCCTGCGACTATGCTTTATGGCCCGCAATTTGGCGGGCTTTGTATTGTAGGACACGTGATGGCTTCCACGACGACCGCGGCCCGGCAGAACGTCTCGGGCATGCCGGATATCAAGGTTTCTGCGCGCCAGCTGTTCGGCATCGACACGGACATGGAGGTCCCTGCCTTCAGCGCCGCGACCGAGCACGTGCCGGCGGTCGACGAGGCGTACCTCTTCGACCACGACACCACGATGGCGATCCTCGCCGGCTTCGCCTTCAACCGACGCGTCATGGTCCAGGGCTATCACGGGACCGGCAAGTCGACCCACATCGAGCAGGTCGCAGCGCGCCTCAACTGGCCCTGCCTGCGCGTCAACCTCGACAGCCACATCAGCCGTATCGACCTGATCGGCAAGGACGCGATCGTGCTGCGCGACGGCAAGCAGGTCACCGAGTTCCGCGAAGGCATCCTGCCGTGGGCGCTGCAGAACCCGACGGCGCTGGTGTTCGACGAGTACGACGCCGGCCGCGCCGACGTCATGTTCGTGATCCAGCGCGTGCTCGAGGTCGACGGCAAGCTCACCCTGCTCGACCAGAACAAGGTGATCCATCCGCATCCGTCGTTCCGCCTGTTCTCGACCGCCAACACGGTCGGCCTGGGCGACACGACCGGCCTCTATCACGGCACGCAGCAGATCAACCAGGGCCAGATGGACCGCTGGTCGATCGTGACCACGCTCAACTACCTGCCGCACGATCAGGAAGTGAACATCGTCGCCGCCAAGACGCCGCACTACGACACCGAGGAAGGCCGCAAGATCATCTCGGCGATGGTGGCGCTGGCCGACCTCACCCGCGCGGGCTTCATCGCCGGCGACATCTCGACCGTGATGTCGCCGCGTACGGTGATCACCTGGGCCGAGAACGCCCGCATCTTCGGCGGCGATATCGGCTTCGCCTTCCGCCTCACCTTCCTCAACAAGTGCGACGAGGTCGAGCGCTCGACGCTCGCCGAATACTATCAGCGCTGCTTCGGCAAGGAACTTCCTCCGTCCAGCGGCAAGGGCGGCAAGCTGCACTAAGAGGGCCTGATGGCCAAGGACACAACGCCGCTCGAGGAATTCCGGCGGGTTACGGCAACCACCATGCGGGCGATCGCCCGCAAGGACGTGAACGTCTCCTTCGTTCCCGACGGCGGCTCGCTGCTCGGGCAGGAGGCGCGCATCACCGTGCCGGCCCGCGACCTGCCGGTCGAGGACGTGAGCCGCGTGCGCGGCGAGGCCGACTCGATGGCGCTCAAGCTGCGCCATCACGACCGCAAGATGCACCTGCGCCGCGTGCCGCGCGGCGAGACCGCCCGCTCGATCTTCGAGGCGGTCGAGCAGGTCCGCGTCGAGGCGCTGGGCGCGCGCCGCATGGCCGGCGTCGCCGACAACCTGTCGGCGCTGTGGCGCCAGCGCTCCGACCAGCGCGGCCATGCCCGGGTCAGGAACAAGGACGATGCGCCGATCGCCGACGTGATCAGCCTGATCGCGCGCGAGCAGCTCCTGGGCGCGGCGCCGCCCGAATCGGCCAAGGCGATGGTCGACATGTGGCGCGCCGAGGTCGAGGCCGCCGCCGGCCGCGACTTCCAGAAGCTCAAGGAGACGCTCGGCAACCAGGAGGCCTTCGCGCGCGCCGCGCGCCAGCTCATCCGCGACCTCAAGCTCGGCGACGAATCGTCGGACCTGCAGGACGAGGATCAGGAAGACAGCCAGGATCAGGAGAACGCCGACGGCCAGTCGAACGAGACCGGCGACGACCAGAGCGATTCGAGCGAGAGCCAGGGCTACGGCGCCCAGGGCGAGGAGACCGAGGACGCCTCCGAGCAGGAGGATGCCTCGGAGACCACCGCCGACCAGGCCCAGACCGAGATGCAGATGGGCTCGGGCGACGAGGAGGAGCCGGGCCGCGCCGAGCGTCCGTGGCTGCCGCCGGGCGCGCTCAGCAACGAGCCGCTCGGCCAGCAGTATCACGCCTACACCCAGAAGTTCGACGAGGTGGTCGAGGCCGACCAGCTGTGCGACGCCGAGGAGCTCGGCCGCCTGCGCAACCACCTCGACCAGCAGCTCAGCCACCTGCAGGGCGTGATCGGCAAGCTCGCCAACCGCCTGCAGCGGCGCCTGATGGCGCAGCAGAACCGCTCCTGGGAGTTCGACCTCGACGAGGGCATGCTCGATGCCGCGCGTCTCACGCGCATCATCACCAACCCGATGCACTCGCTGTCCTACAAGGTCGAGAAGGACACCAACTTCCGCGACACCGTGGTGTCGCTCTTGATCGACAACTCGGGCTCGATGCGCGGCCGGCCGATCACGGTGGCGGCGATGAGCGCCGACATCCTGGCCCGCACGCTGGAGCGCTGCGGCGTCAAGGTCGAGATCCTGGGCTTCACGACCCGCGCCTGGAAGGGCGGCCAGAGCCGCGAGCAGTGGCTCGCCGCCGGCAAGCCGGCCAATCCGGGCCGTCTCAACGACTTGCGTCACATCATCTACAAGCCGGCCGACGCGCCATGGCGGCGCGCCCGCAAGAGCCTCGGCCTGATGCTGCGCGAGGGCATCCTCAAGGAGAACATCGACGGCGAGGCGCTGCTGTGGGCGCACAACCGCCTGCTGCCGCGCAGCGAGGAGCGCAAGATCCTGATGGTGATCTCGGACGGCGCGCCGGTCGATGATTCGACGCTCTCGGTCAATCCCGGCAACTACCTCGAACGGCACCTGCGCGACGTGATCGACTGGATCGAGACGCGTTCGCCGGTCGAGCTGATCGCCATCGGCATCGGCCATGACGTCACGCGCTACTACCGCCGCGCCGTCACCATCGTCGATGCCGACCAGCTCGGCGGCACGATGATGGAGCAGCTCGCCTCGCTGTTCGACGAGGAAGACCAGAAGGACATCCGCGCCGCCCGCGACGGCAAGCGGGTCGCGCGCGCCATGAGCAAGGCGACCAAGGGCGGCGGCGGCAAGCGCGCCGCCTAACTCCTTCTCTTCCGGATCGCGAGCCTCCGGCTCGCTCATGAATCCGAGCGAGCCGGAGCCTTCGGCTCCGCTCAGGCCAGGGGCTCGCGGTCCGAAAGACATGATACAAGGGCGCGCAAATGCGTGCCCTTCGCTCCTTCGTTCTCGTCTGCCTGCTGATCGCCGCCTGCACGGGCGGGCCGCCGACCACGCCGGTCGGCGCCCAGCCGGTCGCTCTCGACATCCGCGCGCAGCCGGTGCCGCTGAAGCTCGACCAGCCGGACCTCAAGCGGCTGGGCAAGCTGCTGTGGCGTGGCGGCATCTCGATGACCGCCAACTCGCCCAACTTCGGCGGCTGGTCGGACCTGCAGGTCTCGGCCGATGGCACGACGCTGAGCTCGATCTCCGATGTCGGCAGCTGGCTCACCGCGACCGTCGAGTACGACGGCAAGGGCAATCTGATCGGCCTGAAGGACGGTCGCATCGGCTCGCTGCGCGCCCTCGACGGCAAGCCGCTCGTGCAGAAGGACTGGGCCGACGCCGAGGGCATGGCGCTGCTGCCGGACGGCTCGTGGCTGGTCAGCTTCGAGCGCCATCACCGCATCTGGCACTACCCGACGCTCGACGGAATCCCGACGGCGATCAACCTGCCCGAGGATTTCGGCCGCCAGCCATGGAACGGCGGCGTCGAGACCATCACCGTCCTGCCCGACGGCCGCATCATCGCGATCAGCGAAGAGTACGAGGTGTCGCCGGGCGTACTGGCCGGCTGGCTCGGCCAGCCCGTCGGCAAGGACAGCTACACCTGGCAAAGCTTCCGCTACACCAAGATTCCCGACTTCAATCCGACCGCCATCCGGCCATTGCCAAACGGTGGCTTCGTGGTGCTGGAGCGCGCCTTCGATCTCGTCCGCGGCGTGCGTATCCGCATCCTGACGGCGGATGCCGCGGCGTTTCAGCCGGGCGGCGTCGTCACGGCGCGCGAGATCGCGCGGCTCGCCTCGCCGCTGGCAGTCGACAACCT
>JAFEFF010000046.1 GCA_018240745.1 Pseudomonadota bacterium | reverse complement strand
GCCGGTGCCCGCGAAGGGGAGGAAAGCCTCGTTACAACGTCGGCTTCACTTCCTCGACGTCGAAGCATTCGATCACATCGCCGACCTTGATGTCGTCGTAGTTCTCGAACGCCATGCCGCACTCGAAGCCGTGCTGGACCTCGCGGACCTCGTCCTTGAAGCGCCGCAGCGTCTTCAGTGTGCCCTCGTGGATCACCACGTTGTCGCGCAGCAGGCGGACCCTGGCGCCGCGCTTGACCATGCCCTCCGTGACCATGCAGCCGGCGACGTTGCCGACCTTGGTGATGCGGAAGACTTCGCGAATCTGCGCGTTGCCGAGGAACGTCTCCTTGTAGGTCGGATCGAGCAGGCCGACCATCAGCTGCTCCATGTCCTCGGTCACCTTGTAGATGATCGAGTAGTAGCGGATGTCGATCTTGTCGCGCTTGGCGATCTCGCGTGCCTGCGGGTTGGCGCGCACGTTGAAGCCGATGATCAGCGCACCCGACGCCTTGGCCAGCGTCATGTCGGCCTCGCTGATGCCGCCGACGCCGCTATAGACCACGCGCGTAACGACCTTGTCATTGCCGAGGCGCGACAGCGCGCCGGCCAGCGCTTCCGCCGAGCCTTGCACGTCCGCCTTGATCAGCACCGGCAGTTCCTTGGCCGTACCCTCGCGGATACCCTTCATCATCTCCTCGAGGGTGCCGCGGCCGCCCGCGGCACGGGCCAGCTCGACCTGCCGGTCGCGCCGGGCACGGAAATCGGCGATCTCGCGCGCCCGCGCCTCGCTCTCCACGACATGGAACTCGTCGCCCGCCTGCGGCGTGCCGGCGAGACCCAGGATCTCGACCGGGAAGGCCGGACTCGCCTCTTCGACCACCTGGCCACGATCGTCGACCAGGCGACGCACGCGACCCCACACGGCGCCGGCAACCAGCACGTCGCCGACCTTGAGCGTGCCCTTCTGCACCAGCACGGTTGCCACCGAGCCGCGGCCCGGATCGAGCTTGGCCTCGATCACCACGCCGTCGGCGGCGCGGTTGGGATTGGCCTTGAGCTCGAGCACCTCGGCCTGCAGCAGGATCGCCTCCTCGAGCTTGTCGAGGTTCATCTTCTTGGTCGCCGAGACCTCGATCGACTGGACCTCGCCGCCCAGCTCTTCGACCTGGATCTCGTCGCGCAGCAGCTCGTTGCGCACCCGGTTCGCATCCGCGCCCGGCTTGTCCATCTTGTTGATGGCGACGATGATCGGCACGTTCGCCGACTTGGCGTGGGCGATCGCTTCCTTGGTCTGCGGCATGACGCCGTCGTCGCCGGCCACCACCAGCACGACGATGTCGGTCACCTTGGCGCCGCGGGCGCGCATGGCGGTGAACGCCGCGTGGCCGGGCGTGTCGAGGAAGGTGATCTTCTGGTGCGACGGCAGGGTGACCTGGTAGGCGCCGATATGCTGCGTGATGCCGCCCGCCTCGTGCGCGGCGACGTCGGTGGCGCGCAGCGCATCGAGCAGCGAGGTCTTGCCGTGGTCGACATGGCCCATGATGGTCACGACCGGCGGCCGCGCCACCAGCGTGTCTTCGGCATCGACCGAATCGGTCAGGCCGGTCTCGACGTCGCCTTCGTTGATACGCTTGGGCCGGTGACCCATCTCGGTCACCACCAATTCGGCGGTGTCGGGATCGATCGCCTGGTTGATCGTCGCCATCACGCCCATGCCCATCAGCGTCTTGATCACGTCGGCACCGCGCTCGGACATGCGCTGTGCCAGCTCCTGGACCGTGATGGTCTCGGGGATGGTGACCTCGCGATAGACCTTCTGCTGCGGCTCGGCGTCGTATTCACGCCGGCGCTCGCGGTCGAGGCGGCGGCGCTGCTGCGCCACCGACCGGCTGCGGAAGTCGTTCTCTCCGGCGACCGCACGGCCGACGTCGATCTTGTCCGAACGCCGCTTGGGCGCTTCACGGCGCGCACCGGGAGCCTGCGCCGGACGCTTGGGCGGTGCCATCGGCGGCCGCATCGGCGGACGACGGATGCCGCCCGGTCCGCCCGACGGCGGCGACGAGCCCGGCGGCCGCGGCACGATCACTGGACGGCCCGCCATCGGGCCGGACGGGCGGCCCGGCGCGGGGCCGGAGGGCCGCGACTGCTGCGGCGGTGCGGACGGCGCAGCCGCCGGCGGGCGGGCGCCGATCTCCTCGACCTGGCGCGCCATCGGCGTCTGCGGAGCGGCCGCGGCCTGATCCATGCGCTTCTGGACCAGCGCATCGGCCTTGCGCTTCATCTCCTCATCGGCCTTCTTGCGCGCCTCTTCCTCGGCGAGCCGGCGGCGATGCTCTTCCTCCGCAGCGTGACGCGCCTTCTCCTCGGCGTCGCGGCGCTTGGCATCCTCGGCCGCACGCTGGCGCGCGACCTCGGCGTCACGGTTGGCGTCGACCAGGGCGCGGGCGCGCGCTTCCTTCTCCTCCTCGGTCAGGGTCTTCAGGACGGCCCCGCCGCGCCCGGCCGGGCCGGCCGGCCGCGGGCTGAGCGTCGGGCGCGCACCACCGGAGGGCGCCGGGGACGGAGTCGCCGCACGCGCCGTCGCGGCAGGCGCCGCAGCGCCGCCACCGCCCAGCTTGAGCGTCCGACCGGACGCTGCCGGCGCCGGGGCACTCGGGGTGGGCGCGGGCGTCGGCCCGGAGGCCGCAGCCGCCGGGGCCGATGCAGCAGCGGGGCGCTTCACGGGTTTCTTGACCTCGACCGTCACGGCGCGGGTGCGGCCATGGCTGAACTTCTGGCGCACCTGCGTCTCGCCGCCTTTCGAAGCGGCTGCCGAGCCCGCGCGCGCCGTCGTCGAGAGGCTCAGCGGCTTGGTCGGCTTGGTCGTTTCTTTCTGATCGGTCATACGCTTCTTGTCCTTGCTCCGCTCCGGCCAGTCAACGGGGGCCCGTCAACCGACGCCGTTCGAACGATAGCGACGCCACCGCGCCGCACCGCTCGCAATTCGTTGAGTAAACGCGCCGGACGCATCGTCCCGCGCGACTGCGACGTAAACTGTCTGTTCCCGTCCGAACACGCCTCCAAGGTTGGCGACAGTGCCCAGGCGCTCGATCGGCAAACCGCTCGCCTGAAGCTTGCCGAGGCCATCGCCCTCGGCTTGGTCCGCGACGACGATCAATCCGGCCCGCCGCTGGCCGATCATCTGCTCCACCTTCACAAAGCCTGCGACCGCGCGGCCGGCCCGCCGCGCCCGCGCAAGGTCTTCGAGCGCGCGCTGCAACAGCAGCTCCTCGACCCGCTGCGGCAAATCGGCCGCCGCCTTGACCGCGGCGCGCGCGGCGCGGGCGAAGGCCTTCTTCGCGACCGCCTGCTCGACGATCGCCCGCTCGGCCTTCAGCCACATGCCGCGCCCCGGCAACCGCCGCGCCAGATCGGGCACGACCTCGCCCTCCGGCCCGACGACGAAGCGGATCATCCGCTCAGGCGCCATCGTCTCGCCGGTCACGATGCAGGTGCGCAACGGACCGGCCGATTGGGCCGTGGGTTCGAGGGTCATGGCGGCAGCCATGGTCAAGCGATCGGTCTCCTTCTCCGGTCAGGCCTTGGCGTCCTCGCCCGGGGCGGTTTCCTCGGCCGGGAACCAATGCTCGCGCGCCTTCATGATGATGGCATTGGCGGTTTCGCCATCCATCGCGCTCTCGCCGACGATCTCGCGCAGCTCGTCGGAAGCGAGGTCGGCAAGGTCGTCGAGCGTCTTCACGCCCTGCTCGGCGAGCGCGACCAGCATCGGCAGGCTGAGGCCCTCGGTGTTGCGGACGTCCTCGGACACGCCCAGCTCCTCGAGGCGCTGCGTCAGCTCGGCGTCGCGCTTCTCGATATACTCGCGGGCACGGCGCTGCAGCTCGGTGGCGATGTCCTCGTCGAAGCCTTCGACCGACTGCAGGTCCTCGACCGCCGAATCGGCCACGTCCTCGACGGCGGCATAGCCCTCCGCCACCAGGAGATGGGCAATCACGTCGTCGACATCAAGCGCGGCCTTGAACAGCTCGGTACGCTCGCGCGTCTCCTTCTGGCGGCGCTCGCTCTCCTCGGCTTCGGTCATGATATCGATCTCCCAGCCGGTGAGCTGGGAGGCGAGCTTGACGTTCTGGCCGCGGCGGCCGATCGCCAGGCTCAACTGATCGTCGGGCACGACCACCTCGGCCTTGTTCTTCTCCTCGTCCATCAGCACCTTGCTGACCTCGGCCGGCGCCAGCGCGTTGACGATGAAGTTGGCGGGCTCGGGCGACCACGGGATGATGTCGACCTTCTCGCCCTGCAATTCCTGCACCACCGCCTGGACACGACTGCCGCGCATGCCGACGCAGGCGCCGATCGGGTCGATCGAGCTGTCGTGGCTGAGCACGGCGATCTTGGCGCGGCTGCCCGGGTCGCGGGCGACCGCCTTGATCTCGATGATGCCGTCGTAGATCTCCGGCACTTCCTGGGTGAACAGCTTGGCCATGAACTGCGGATGGCTGCGCGACAGGAAAATCTGCGGGCCGCGCGGCTCCTCGCGGACGTCGAAGATGTAGGCGCGCACGCGGTCGTTCACGCGCAGCGATTCGCGCGGGATCGTCTCGTCGCGGCGGATCACGCCTTCGGCACGCTGCAGATCGACGGTGATGTTGCCGTAGTCGACGCGCTTGACCACGCCCGACACGATCTCGCCGACGCGATCCTTGAATTCCTCGTACTGCCGCTTGCGCTCGCTCTCGCGCATGCGCTGGGTGATCACCTGCTTGGCGGTCTGGGCGGCCACCCGGCCGAAGTCGATCGGAGGCAGCTCGTCGGTCAGGAAGTCACCGACCTGCGCCTCGGGATTGCGGCGCTGCGCCTCGGTGAGCGACACCTGAACGTTCTCGTTCTCCACCGGATCGGCGACCTGCATGTAGCGCAGCAGCTTGATCTCGCCGGTCTTGCGGTCGATCTCGGCGCGGATGTCGTGCTCCAGCCCGTACTTGGCGCGGCCCGCCTTCTGGATGGCCTGCTCCATCGCCTCGAGCACTTCCTCGCGCTCGATGCTCTTCTCGCGGGCGACCATGTCGGCCACCTGCAGCATCTCCAGGCGCGGGATATCGGCAGTCGTTGCCATGATGTCTTCCTCTCGGTTCCCTTATCTCTGGTGTGTCGGCTCTCTAGTGTGTCGGCTCCGCGCCTTCCTGCGCGCGGCGGTGTTCGTCCAGAAGTGCGTCGGTCAGCTCGAGCTTGGCCCGCAGGACCAGGGCCAGCGGCACGTCGGCCTCCTTGTCGTCGTCGAGCCGGAGCCGGACCGTACCGTTTTCCAATCCCAGCAGCGTGCCCTTGAAGCGGCGCCGGCCCTCGATCGGTTGCGTGGTTTCCACGCGCGCGAGGTGGCCGGCCCAGCGGACATAATCCTTCTCCCGGGTGAGCGGCCGGTCGATGCCGGGCGAGCTCACTTCCAGCGTATAGGCGCTGGGGATCGGATCCTCGACGTCGAGGACCGCCGAAAGCGCACGCGAGAGCGTGGCGCAGTCCTCGACATCCATCGGCCGGCCGTCCGCCGGCTCGATCATGATCTGCAGGGTGCCGCCCTTGCTCATCGACACGCGGACCAGCTCGAAGCCCATGCCGACGACGGTCGGGCTCACGATGTCTTCGATTCGTCGCAACAGTTCGGTCACGGCAGGTGCGGTTACTCGACGGTTCGAGGCGCGTGGGATTGCCCGCAAATGAAAAGAGCGGGTTTTTGGCCCACTCTTTTTGTTTGGCTCGTCCCGCGAACCCGTATGAGGATGGCGCGGATATAGGCTCAGTTCTGCAGGCTGGCAAGCTTTCTTAATGCATTCCGAAAACCGCCAGCCGCCTCCGCCGGCGCATGACAGGACTTCCCGCATGAACAAGGTCAACAAAGCGTACCACGGCTGGTGGGTGGTCTTTTGCGCGTTCGTAATCGCCCTCTACGGGTGGGGTCTCGGCTTCTATGGACTTAGCCTATATCTGGTGGCCCTGCACAAGGCCCACGGCTGGTCGCCAGCCACCATCTCCTCCGCCATCACCTTCTATTACATCGCCGGCGCCTTCCTGGTGATGCAGGTGGGCGACGTGATCCAGAAGCGCGGGGCGCGGCTGGTGGTGATGGTGGGCGTGATGCTGATGGGCCTCGGTGTGCTCGGCCTGACCGTCATCGACCGGCCGTGGCAGCTCTACCTCGCCTTCGCCGTCATGATCCCCGGTTGGGCGGCGATGGGCGGCGGCTCGATCAACACGCTGATCGCGCAATGGTTCAACCGGCGGCGCGGGCTCGCCGCCAGCCTGGCGCTGAACGGCGCCACATGCGGCGGCCTTCTGTTCGCGCCGGCCTTCGCCTGGGCGATCGATTCGCTGGGCTTTCCCACGGCCTGCCTGGCCGCGGTCGCCTTCGTGCTGGCGACGATGTGCCCTCTCGCGGCCATCGTGCTGCGGCAACGCCACGCCGGCGAGCACGACGCGGGCGACGAGAAATCGACCCACTACGACGGCGGCGAGCCGATGAGCCGCGCCGAGCTGCTGCGCCAGCCGGGCTACCTCACCATGCTCGGCGCCTTCTCGCTCGGCCTGCTGGCGCAGATCAGCTTCATTACCCACCAGGTCGCCTTCCTCGAGCCGACGCTGGGCCTCAAGGGCGCCGGCTGGGCGGTGAGCCTGACGTCGGTCTCGGCGCTGGCCGGCCGACTGGTGATCGGCATGGTGATCGATCGGGTCGACCGCCGCGGCGCCTCCGCCGCGGTCCTCTGCGTGCAGGTCAGCTCGATGGTCGTGCTGCTGTCGAGCACGTCGACCGGCGCGCTGTACCTCGGCTGCGTGCTGTTCGGCTTCGGCGTCGGCAACCTGATCACCCTGCCCGGCCTGATCGTGCAGCAGGAGTTCCCCCGGCGCGACTTCGCCCGCGCCGTCAGCCTGAACGTCGCGATCAACCAGCTTGTGGCGGCGCTCGGGCCCTACCTGCTGGGCGTGCTACACGACATGTCGGGCAGCTACCGGACCTCGCTGATGGCCTGCCTGGTCCTCCAGGCTGCGGCGGCAGTCCTGGTCCTGTGGCGCCCGAGCGCCGTCGCCAGGGACGCCTAGAACGCGTCCGCTTAGGCATCTCGAAGCGTCTCAACGCTCTTGTGCTGGAGGCGCGACACTCAGTGGCGTGTCATGATCTCCCGGACCGCGAGGCTCCGGCTCGCTCACGCTTCATGAGCGAGCCGGAGCTTGCGGCTCCGCTCAGGCCAGTGGCTCGCGGTCCAAAAGAGCATGAGAAGACGATGATGTCCAAGCAGGCATGGGCGTTCCAGCCGGCATCCCACTCGCGTGGGACGCCTGAAATGCACGCCCGCTTGCACTCGAGGCGATTCGTCCCAGACTCTGCGCCATTGATCTCAACGTCGCCGAAGCCGCAGGAAGGTGGGCGTGCCGGCGATCTTCTTCTGCTCGTAGCGGGTCGGCGGCCAGTCGGCCGGCCGGGTGCGCCAGTCGGCCGGGCGTTCGGCCAGCCATTCGAACGCGGGGTGGGTGCAGGCGTGCTCGACCATCCAGGGCAGGTAGCTCGGATCGTCGGTCGCGAGCCGCAGCTCCGCGCCGGGCTTCATCAGGCCGGCGAGCACATCGAGCGTGCCGCGTTGGACGAAGCGGCGCTTGTGATGGCGGGTCTTGGGCCACGGATCGGGGAACAGCACGAAGGCGCGGGACAACGATTGCGCGGGCAGCGCCGCCATCACCAGCCGCGCGTCGTCGGTGAACAGGCGCACGTTGCTGACGCCGGTCCGCTCGATGTGCGCCAGGCACTTGGCGACGCCGTTGAGATAGGGCTCGCAGCCGATCAGCCCGACATCGGGATGCTGCTCGGCCTGCCATACCAGATGCTCGCCGGCGCCGAAGCCGACCTCCAGCCAGACCTCGCGCGTGCCGAACAGCGCCGCCAGGTCGATCTTCTGCGGCGCCGGCGGAACGGTGACGAGAAGCCTGGGCAGCACGGTATCGAGCAGGGCTTCCTGGCCTGCCCGAAGCTTCTTGCCGCGGCGGCGGCCGTAGAGCGTGCGTGCACGAGGCCCTTCCTCCCCATTCGGATGGGGAGGCGGCGCGGTAACCCGCGACGGAGGGGTCATGGGCCGCACCGATACTGGGGCCTATGACCCCTCCGACGCCGTAAGACGGCGCCACCTCCCCATTTGAATGGGGAGGAATACGCAGCAGCGTTGTCGCTTCGACTCACATCACCACGTCGATCAGGTACGGGCCCTTCTGCGACATCGCGTACGTGAGCTGCTTGTTCAGCTCGTCGAGGTCGTGCGCCTTGGCCGCCGGCACGCCCATGCCCTTGGCGAGATCGGTGAACTGCAACGTCGGGCGGTCGAGGGTCAGCATGTCGATGGCGCGCGGGCCGGGGTTGGCGGCGCCGACATCGGCGAGCTGGCTGTAGAGGATCTTGTAGTTGCGGTTCGAGAAGATCATCACGCAGACGTCGAGGTTCTCGCGCGCCATCGTCCACAGCGACTGGATGGTGTACATCGCCGAGCCGTCGCCGATCATGGCGACCACCTTGCGATCCGGGCACGCCACCGCAGCGCCGACCGCGACCGGCGCACCGAAGCCGATCGAACCGCCCATGTTGTTCAGCCAGTCGTGCGGCGGCGCGCCGACCGAGAACGGGAAGAAGCCGCGGCCAGTCGTCACCGATTCGTCGATCACGATCGCGCCTTCCGGCAGCGCCGCGCCGAGCGACTGGCCGAGCCCCTCGAGGGTGAACTTGCCGGTCGGCCTCTCGGGCCGCTTGGCCTCGGCGACCTTCGGCTTCTCGTTCAGCGCGCCGAGCTCGGCCGCCAGCGCCTCGAGCGAACCGATCGGATCGCCGTCGACGGGGCAGAGCGTGGTGACCTCGCAGCCTTCCGGTACGAGCACCGAGGGCTTGCCGGGATAGGCGAAGAACGCAGCCGGCGCCTTGGCGCCCACCAGGATCATCTGCCTGGTGCCCTTCAGCATCTCGAGCGCCGTCTCGACCACGAAGTGCAGGCGCAGGACCGGCACCCGTCCCGCACCGCGCTCGATGCGCGCCGTGCCGCCCGCGGCCTGCACCTTGCAGCCGGTCTTGGCGGCGATCTTGCCGGCCAGCTCCAGCCCCTTGGCGCGCAGCGCCCGGCCGCCGATGAACAGCATTGCCGAGCCGCCGCCTTCCCTGAGCGCCCTGGCCGCCGCGACCACCGCCTCGTTCGCGGGCTTCTGCGGCTGCGGCGTCTCCGGCGTGTCGGCCACGCCCTCGGCCTCGGTCCAGGCCGTGTCGGCCGGCAGGATCAGCGTGGCGATCTGGCCCGGCGCGACGCGCGCCGCCTGGATCGCCGCAGCGCCGTCCTTGGCCACGGTCTTCGCCGTCGGCGAGGTCTTCACCCAATGCGAGAACGGCCGGGCGATGCCCTCGATGTCGGCGGTGAGCGGCGTGTCGTACTTGATGTGATAGAGCGCGTGCTCGCCGACGATATTGACGATGCCGGAGCCCGCCTTCTTGGCGTTGTGCAGGTTGGCGGCCGCATTGGCGAGGCCCGGGCCGAGATGCAGCAGGGTCGAAGCCGGCTTGTCCTTCATGCGGTAGTAGCCATCGGCTGCGCCCGAGCAGACGCCCTCGAACAGGCCGAGCACGCAGCGCATGCCCTCGACGCGGTCGAGCGCGCCGACGAAATGCATCTCCGACGTGCCGGGATTGGCGAAGCAGACCTCGACGCCGCCCTTCACCAGGGTCCGAACCAGACTCTCCGCACCGTTCATGCCGTGCTCCCCATTGAATTCGAGCCGCACCCTATGCTGTCGGCCGACGGCAAGCCATGGCTTCGTTTCGCGGCTCGCGATGTTGTTCATAATCAAGCAGTTACGTGCTACAGTTCATGCGAATGGATCGACCCCTCATCGCGTTCGCGCAGACCCCGCCGGCCGCGTCGCCATGGGCCGCAGCCGGCCATGACACCGCCGCTTTCGGGGCGTCGCTCGATCGCGTGTACGGCGTCGCCGGCAACCTCCATGTGGTGCAACATTTCGCGCCGGGCGACGCGCCGCTCCCGATGGTCGACGATCCGCTGGTGCTGCTGGGCAATCTGATGGACGGGCTCGGCCTGCCGGTGGCCGACATGCCGCACACGCCGATGCCGGAGCTGGCGGCGGTGTACGACTTCGCACCCGACGGCCTGCATCTGCGGGATCTCTGGGTCCACGACCCTCACGGCTGATCACAGTCCTACGATGGGCGTCCATGATGGGCGTCCTGCCACGTTGCAAAGCGGTTCGGTCGTCTAGAGAGTCGCGCGCCATGACGCGGTGCGTGTCCCTGCTGCTGATCGCCCTGCTGGCATTCGCGCTGCCGGCGGCGGCGCAGGATTTGCGGATCGGGCTCAAGGCCGAGCCGACCTCGCTCGATCCGCAGTACCAGAACCTCCCCGCCAACAATCAGATCGCGCTCAGCATCTTCGAGCCGCTGGTCGCGCGCGACGCCTCGCAACTCCTCGTGCCGGCGCTGGCGCTGTCGTGGAAGCCGGTCAGCGACACGGTGTGGGAGTTCAAGCTCAGGCCCGATGTGAAGTTCCAGGACGGCTCGCCCTTCACGGCCGACGACGTGGTCTTCACCTTCGAGCGCGCGGCCAAGGTGCCCAACAGCCCGACGCCCTTCACCGCGATCACGCGCCAGGTGACGCGGCTGGAGACCGTCGATCCGCTCACGCTCCGCATCACGACCGGCGCGCCGGCGCCCCTGCTGCCGGTCGACCTGTCCAACCTGCCGATCCTGTCCCACAGTGCGGCGGCCGGCGGCGCGCCGGAAGGCCGGACGACCGACGAGCTCAATCGCGGCGAGGGGCTGGTCGGCACCGGGCCGTTCAAGTTCGTCTCCTGGAAGCGCGGCGGCGCGCTGATTCTGGCGCGCAACGACAGCTACTGGGGAACCGAGCCCGCCTGGGCGCAGGTGGTGTTCAAGCCGCTGACCGATGCCGCCGCCCGCGTCGCGGCCCTGGTCGCGGGCGATGTCGACCTGATCGAGGATCCGCCAGCCGCCGAGCTGGGCGAGCTCAGGAAGGACTCCCGGCTCGCGCTGGCCGAGGCGGTGTCGAGCCGCGTCATCTACATCGGGCTCGACCAGCATGCCGAGCCGTCGCCGGGCATTCCCGACACCAAGGGCAAGAACCCGCTGATGGACCGCCGCGTGCGCGAGGCACTCTCGCGCGCGATCGATCGCAAGGGCATCGTCGACACGATCATGGAAGGCGTCGCCGTGCCGGCGGGCGACCTGCTGCCGTTTCCCGCGTTCGGCACCTCGCGCGACACCCGGCCCGACCGCTACGACCCGGCGGCTGCCAAGAGGCTGCTGGTCGAGGCGGGCTATCCCAACGGCTTCGCCATCACGCTCGGCACGCCCGCCGGCCGCTACCTCAACGACCTCAAGGTGGCGCAGGCCGTCGCATCGATGTGGACCCACATCGGCGTGAAGACCGGCGTCGAGGCGACCGAGCCGCCGGTCTTCTTCAAGAATCGCGACGAGTACAGGTACAGCGCCTTCCTCTCCGGCTGGGGCGCCGAATCGGGCGAGATGTCCAATCCGCTGCGCGCGCTGGTCGCGACGCCGAGCCGCGAGAAGGGCATGGGCGGCAGCAATCGCGGCCGCTACTCGAATCCGGCGATGGACGCCAAGCTCGAGGAAGCGATGCGCACCGTCGACGACAAGAAGCGCGACGCCCTGCTGCAGGAGGCGAGCCGGCTGGTGCGGGCCGACTTCGGCATCCTGCCGTTGCATTTCGAGCTGTCCGTCTGGGCGATGCGCCGCGATCTCAGCTACGCCGCCCGCGCCGACCAGGCCACGCTCGCCCAGTTCGTCAAACCGACCATCGTCACCCGATAGAGCAATCAGGCTCGGGACGACAGATTGGCGTCGCCCAGCTCGACCTGCACCAGGTTGACCCAGTAGGCCGCACCCGTCGTCAGGATCTCGTCGCTGAAGTCGTAGAGCGGCGAGTGCACGTTGTGGCAGCCGCCCTCGCCGGTGCCGCCGTTGCCGATCATGATGTAGGCGCCGGGCTTCTTCTCCAGCATGAAGGCGAAGTCCTCGGCGCCAGCGATCGGCGCCACATTGGGTTCGACCTTGTCGCGGCCGACCGTCAGCGCCGCCGCCTCGATCGCGATCTTGGTCTGGTCGGCGGCGTTGACCAGCGACGGGTAGCGGCGATGGTACGTGGAGACGGCCTCGCAGCCGCCCGATCTGGCAATCGCGTCGGCGACCTCGGCCAGCCGGCGCTCGAGCAGCGATCGCACCTGCGCCGAGAAGCTGCGCGCCGTGCCCTTCACCAGCACCTCCGACGGAATGACGTTGGGCGAGCCCGGCGTGCCGGCATGGATGTGGCCGACGCTCAGCACCGCGGCCTGGCTGGGCGGCACGTTGCGGCCGATGATGCCCTGGACGGCGACGATGAACTGCGCCGCGACATAGGTCGGGTCGGTGCCGCGATCGGGCATCGCGCCATGGCCACCGGTGCCCTTGAAGGTCACTTCCCAGCTGTCCGACGAGGCCAGCATCGGGCCGGTGCGGATGGCGAAGTGGCCCTTCTCGAAGCCCGGCATGTTGTGCATGCCGTAGACGGCGTCGCAGGTGAACCTGTCGAACAGCCCTTCCTCGATCATCACCCGCGCGCCGCCGAGCCCTTCCTCCGCCGGCTGGAAGATGAAATGCACGGTGCCGGCGAAGTCCGGCTCGGCGGCGAGGTGCTTCGCCGCACCGAGCAGCATGGTGGTATGACCGTCATGACCGCAGGCATGCATCTTGTTGGGGATCGACGAGGCGTACTCGAACTCGTTCTTTTCCTGCAGGTGCAGCGCGTCCATATCGGCGCGCAGGCCGATCGTCTTCTGGCCCGGCCGCTTGCCCTTCAGGGTGCCGACCACCCCGGTGGTGGCGAGGCCGCGATGGATCTCGATGCCCCACGAGGTGAGCTTGTCGGCGACGATCTGCGCGGTGCGCGTCTCCTCGAAGGCGGTTTCGGGATGGCGATGGATGTCGCGACGGATCCTGGTGAGCTCGGCGGCGAGGTCGGCCAGACGGTCGGGTGTGATGTGTGTCATCGCGGCAGACTAGCCCTCGCCGCGCGGCCTTGCCATAAGGACTGAATGTCAGCGTTTGGAGGGTGTTCAATGAGCAAGATCGGCCGGCTGGCCGCGTTGGCGGCGGCGGTGGCGTCCATCAGCCTGTCGGCCCAGGGACCGGCGACGGCGCAGGAACTGAAGATCGGCATCAAGACCGAGCCGAGCTCGCTCGATCCGCAGTTCCACACCCTCAATCCCAACATCCAGGTGGCGCAGCATTTCTTCGATGCGCTGGTGCTGCAGGACGAGAACCTCAAGACCAAGCCCGGCCTCGCGCTGTCGTGGAAGACGCTCGACGACACGACCTGGGAATTCAAGCTGCGGCCGAACGTGAAATTCCACGACGGCTCGGACTTCACGGCCGAGGACGTGGTCTTCACCTACGAGCGGATTCCGAAGGTGCCCAACAGCCCAGGCCCCTACACGATCTACACCCGCTCGATGAAGAGCTTCGAGATCGTCGATCCGCTCACCTTGCGCATCCACACCAACGGGCCCGCGCCCCTGCTGCCGCTCGATCTCGCCGCGCTGCCGATCCTGTCGAAGAAGGCGATGGCGGGCTCGGCGCCCGAAGGCAAGACATCGGCCGAGCTCAACGCCGGCAACGGCCTGGTCGGCACCGGCCCGTTCAAGTTCGTCGAATGGCAGCGCGGCAGCCGCATCGTCGGCGAGCGCAACGACAGCTACTGGGGCGGCAAGCCCGCCTGGTCGAGGGTGATCCTGCGGCCGCTCAGCAACAACACCGCGCGCGTCGCGGCGCTGCTGTCGGGCGACGTCGACCTGATCGAGGATCCGCCGACCACCGACCTCGCCAAGCTGAAGAACGATCCGAAGATCCATCTCGACAGAGCGGTCTCCAACCGCGTGATCTATATCCATCTCGACCAGCACGGCGAGCCGTCGGTCGGCATCCCCGACACCAACGGCAAGAACCCGCTGCTCGACAAGCGGGTGCGCGAGGCGTTGTCGATCGCGATCGACCGCAAGGGCATCGACGACAAGATCATGGAAGGCGTCGCGGTGCCGGCCGGCGACCTGCTGCCCTACCCGATGGGCGGCACGAGGAAGGATACGCCGGTCGACCCTTACGATCCGGCGAAGGCCAGGAAGCTGCTGGCCGAGGCGGGCTATCCCAACGGCTTCTCGATCACGCTCGGCGCGCCGAACGGCCGCTACATCAACGACCTCAAGATCGCCCAGGCCGTCGCCTCGATGTGGAGCCGGATCGGCGTCAAGACCGAGGTCGATGCGGTCGCGCCACCGGTGTTCTTCAAGAACCGCGACAGCTTCAAGTACTCGGCCTATCTCGCCGGCTGGGGCGCCAGCACCGGCGAGCTCAGCAATGCCCTGAAGGCGCTGCTCGCCACGCCGGACCGTCCCAAGGGCATGGGCACGACCAACGCGGCGCGCTACTCCAACAAGGCGATGGATGCCAAGCTGGTCGAGGCGCTGGCCACCAACGACGACGCCAAGCGCGAGGCGCTGCTGGCCGAGGCGAGCAAGATCGCCATCCAGCAGGATCACGGCCTGATCCCGATCCACTTCGAGCTCTCGGTGTGGGCGATGCGCAAGGGCCTGACCTATGCCGGCCGCGCCGACCAGAACACGCTGGCGATCGGCGTGAAGCCGGCGCAGTGATGTTGGGTCTCAACGGACCGCGGACCTCCAGGTCCGCTCGAGCTCATGAGCGGGCCTGGAGACCCGCGGTCCGGAGAGTCTGACCATGATCGTCTACATCGTCCGTCGCCTGATGCAGGCGGCGCTGGTCATGGTGGTGATGTCGATCCTGGTGTTCGTCGGCATCTACCTGATCGGCGATCCGGTGCTGATGATGATCAGCCCCGACGCCTCGGAGCTCGAGCGCGAGGCGGTGCGCCGCGCGCTGCATCTCGACCTGCCGATGTGGCGGCAATACCTGCTGTTCGTGAACGACGCCCTGCACGGCAACTTCGGCAGGAGCTTCCTGGCCGGCCAGCCGGCGATGGGCCTGATCTTCGAGCGCTTCCCGGCGACGCTGGAGCTCGCCTTCGCCTCTCTGGTGATGTCGCTGGCGATCGGCCTGCCGATGGGCGTCTACGCCGGCCTGCGCCCCAGCACGCCGGGATCCAAGGCGATCATGACCGGCTCGATCCTGGGCTTCTCGCTGCCCAACTTCTGGGTCGGGCTGATGCTGATCATGGTGTTCGCCGTGATGCTCCCCGACCTGATCCCCGGCTGGCCCAGGCTGCCGGCCTCCGGCCGCGGCGCCACGGTCGACGTGCTGGGCGTGCCTCTCTCCTTCCTGACGCTCGATGGCCTGCGCCACCTGCTGCTGCCGGCGATCACGCTCTCGCTATACAAGGGCGCGCTGATCGTGCGACTGGCCCGCGCCACCGCGCGCGAGGTCCTGCCGATGGACTACGTGAAGTTCGCGCGCGCCAAGGGCTTGAGCGAACGGCGCATCGTCGGCGTGCATGTGCTGAAGAACATCATGATCCCGATCGCCACGGTAAGCGGCCTGGAGTTCGGCCAGACCGTCGCCTTCGCCGTGGTCACCGAGACCGTCTTCTCGTGGCCGGGCGTCGGCAAGCTGCTGATCGATTCGATCCTGCTGCTCGACCGGCCGGTGGTGGTCGCCTACCTGGTGATCATCGTCTTCTTCTTCGTCGTGCTGAACCTGGTGGTCGACCTGCTCTATTCCGTGCTCGACCCGCGGGTCCGCCTCGAAAGCCGCGCCACATGACCGACGCTGCCCTCGAACCCGCCCCCTTGGAGCCTGTCGTCGCCGCGGCGCCGCAGACGCCGCTCCGCCGCATCGTCTCCGACTTCTGCGAGAACAGGCTCGCGGTGTTCGGCCTCGTCCTGGTCGTGCTGTCGATCTTCGTCGCCGCGTTCGCGCCGCTGATCTCGCCGCAGAATCCGTTCGACATCGCCAACCTCGACCTGCTCGACGCCAAGTCGCCGCCCGGCACCGTCTCGGGCGACGGCAGGATCACCTACTGGCTGGGCACCGACGGGCAGGCGCGCGACATGATGTCGGCGATCTTCTACGGCATGCGCATCAGCCTGTTCGTCGGCTTCGTCTCGGTGCTGGCGGCGCTGGCGATCGGCGTCGTGGTCGGCCTGGTCGCCGCCTATGCCGGCGGCCGCACCGACGCCTTCCTGATGCGCTTCGTCGACATCATGCTGTCCTTCCCCGCGATTCTGGTGGCACTGATTTTGCTGTCGGTCCTGGGCAAGGGCATCGACAAGGTGCTGATCGCCCTGATCCTGGTGCAATGGGCCTATTTCGCGCGCGCCGCCCGCGGCGCCGCGCTGGTCGAGCGCAACAAGGAATATGTCGAGGCTGCGACCTGCCTCGCCCTGCCGCCGTGGCGCATCGTGTTTCGCCACATGCTGCCCAACTGCATGCCGTCGCTGATCGTGATCGCCACCATTACGCTCGCCCGCGCCATCGCTCTCGAAGCGACGCTCAGCTTCCTCGGCGTCGGCGTGCCGGTGACCCAGCCGTCGCTCGGCATGCTGATCTCCAACGGCTTCGAGTTCCTGCTGTCCGGCAGCTACTGGATCAGCTTCTTCCCCGGCGTGGCGCTGGCGATCGCCATCGTCGGCATCAACCTCGCCGGCGATCACCTGCGCGACGTGCTGAACCCCCGGAATCTTCGATGAGCGCCACGCTCAGCGTCCGCAACCTGCGCACGCACTTCTTCACCAAGGAAGGCGTGGCCAAGGCGGTCGACGGCGTCGATTTCGATGTGGCGCCGGGCGAGATCCTGGGACTCGTGGGCGAATCGGGCTCCGGCAAGACCGTCACCGGCTTCTCGATCCTCGGCCTGATCGACCCACCGGGCCGCATCGTCGAGGGCAGCTCGATCAGGTTCAACGGCGAGGAGCTGACGGCGGCGAGCCCGGAGAGGCTGCGGGCGATCCGCGGCGCAGCGATCGCCATGATCTTCCAGGACCCGATGATGACCCTCAATCCGGTCCTGCGGGTCGACACGCAGATGATCGAGACGGTGCAGGCGCACGTGAAGGTGAGCGCCGCCGAGGCGCGCGACCGTGCCCGCAAGGCGCTGGTCCAGGTCGGCATCCCCTCGCCCGATGAACGTCTGCGTGCCTATCCGCACCAGTTCTCCGGCGGTATGCGCCAGCGCGTGGCGATCGCGATCGCGCTGCTGCACAAGCCCAAGCTGATCGTCGCCGACGAGCCGACCACCGCGCTCGACGTCACCATCCAGGGCCAGATCCTGTTCGAGGCGCAGCGTCTTTGCCGCGAGTCAGGGACGGCGATGATCTGGGTGACACACGACCTCGCCGTGGTCGCGGGCCTCGCCGACCGCATTGCCGTCATGTACGCCGGCCGCATCGTCGAGCTCGGCCGCACCGCCGACGTGATCGAGCGACCGATGCACCCGTATACCAAGGGGCTGATCGGATCGGTGCCGTCGCAGAACACGCGCGGCCACAGGCTGGCTCAGATTCCCGGCATGACGCCGTCGCTGCTCAGGCTGCCGGCGGGCTGTGCCTTCAAGGCCCGCTGCCCGATCGCGGTCGACAAGTGCAACGAGATGCCGGCGCTGGAAGAGCACCGGCCCGGCCACTGGGCGCGCTGCTGGCGCGCGGCGGCGTGAGGACGCGATGACGGGACCGCAACCGCTTCTCTCGCTGCGCGGCATCACCAAGCGCTTCGTCCAGCGGGTCGATCTCGCCGGCAAGATCGCCAACGCCTTCGGCGCGGGCGTGCGCGAGACGGTCGTGCAGGCGGTATCCGACGTCGATCTCGATGTCGCCGAGGGCGAGGTGGTCGGGCTGGTGGGCGAATCGGGCTGCGGCAAGAGCACGCTCGGCCGCATCGTCGCCGGCATCATGCCGCAGAGCGCGGGCACCATGCTGTGGCGCGGCCAGGACGTCGCCGCGATGGGCGGCGAGGACAAGCACGCCTGGCAGCTCGCCGTGCAGATGATCTTCCAGGACCCGTTCGCCTCGCTCAATCCGCGGCTGCGCGTCTCCGAGATCGTCGGCGAGGCGCCGCGGGTGCACGGGCTGGTCGACCGCGGCAGGCAGGCCGCCTACGTCGCCGAGACGCTGACCAAGGTCGGCCTCGATCCGGCCTATGCCAGCCGATACCCGCACCAGTTCTCGGGCGGCCAGCGCCAGCGGGTCGGCATCGCGCGGGCGCTGGCCGTGAAGCCCGCCTTCATCGTCTGCGACGAAGCGGTCGCGGCACTCGACGTGTCGATCCAGGCGCAGGTGCTGAACCTGTTCATGGACCTGCGCCGGCAGCTCGGCCTCACCTACCTGTTCATCAGCCACAACCTCGCGGTGGTCGAGCATCTCTCCGACCGGGTCGCGATCATGTATCTCGGCCGCCTGATCGAGATCGCGCCGGCCGACGAGCTGTTCGCGCGGCCCAACCATCCCTACACCCAGGCCCTGCTCGCCGAGGTGCCCAAGCTCGAGGCGCACCAGCGGACCTACAGGCCGATCGCCGGCGAACTGCCCTCGCCGCTCGACCCGCCGCCCGGCTGCGCCTTCCATCCACGCTGCCCGCACGCCTTCGCCCGCTGCAAGGTCGAGCGCCCGGCGCTCAAGCAGGTCGCGCCCGGTCACGTCAGCGCCTGCCATCTGAACGATCGCGGCTAGACTAGGCATTGTCGCAAACTTAAGTGATACTTAAGTTCAGGCTTAAGAGGCGATCATGCAGCTTACAGCGGTCCTCATTCCCGATCCGGAAGGCGGCTATACGGCCAGCAACCCGGAGACCGGTACAACGTCCCAAGGAGAGACGATCGACGAGGCGTTGGCCAATCTTCGAGAGGCCACGGAACTCTATCTTGAGGAGTTTCCTCTCCCTGCACGCGGCCGATCGCTGATTACGACCTTCGAAGTCGCCGTGAATGGCTGAACTGCCGCGCGTTTCGGGTCGCGAAGTCATTCGCGCGCTCGAAAAGCTCGGCTTTGTCATTCGGCGCCAACGCGGTAGCCACGTCATCCTGCGACGCGGCTCCGCCGGCTGTGTCGTTCCCGATCACAAGGAACTCAAAACCGGCACCCTGCATGGCGTACTGAAACAGGCGGCGTCTCGGTTGAAGACTTCCTGGCCGCGCACCGCTAGGCGAGCTCAGGTGGGACCGTTGCCACCCGCTCATTGGAGCGCGGACCTGGAGTTCCGCGATCCGCATGAGCAAAGAAAACGGCGAGACCAGTTTCCTGGTCTCGCCGCTTCGCACGCACCTTCGTCGAGTGTTCGTCGCACTCGCCGCGGGGCGCGGCTGGCCACAACCCCTTTGCGGGGCCGCGAGTGGCCGGTGAGCTGCGGGATCCCCGCCCGCCATCACCATCCTCGGGGCACGTCCGATCCATGCGCATGGACCGTTCGCATCGGACCCCGGCACCGGTTTCCCGTCGCATACTCCCCTCGAGAGGAGATGCGGTGCCCCGTCGAAGACGATTTCAACGCGGCACTCCAGAGCCCATCAGCGGCTTTCGCCACCGCGAGAAACCTTACGGTCCCTCTCTCCATCCGGTCCCCGCCTGAGCGCTCGCCGAACTTCGTGAGAAGAACCATCCGCCTCCACCCGCGCGCCGACAAGCACGAGATTCCACGAGCTCCGGTGAGTCAGCGGGATAATGGGGATGGTTTTGCGACACATACTACGGAGGGTGGCGCGACGGGCCGCGACGCGCTAAATCCCGCGCCGCAATGATTCTTTTTCCCGCCATCGATTTGAAGGACGGCAAGTGCGTGCGCCTGTTGCGCGGCGACATGGCCAAGGCGACCGTGTTCAACGACAGTCCGGCGACCCAGGCCACGGCCTTCGCGCAGGCCGGCTGCGAGTGGCTGCACCTGGTCGACCTCAACGGCGCGGTCGAAGGCCATCCGGTCAACAGAGCGGCGGTCGAGGAGATCCTGAAGACCGTCGAGGTCCCGGCCCAGCTCGGCGGCGGCATCCGCACCATCGAAAGCATCGCGCAATGGATCGAGGCGGGCGTGAAGCGCGTCATTCTTGGCACGATCGCGGTCAAGGAGCCGGGCCTGGTGAAGGCGGCCTGCAAGCAGTGGCCGGGACAGGTCGCGGTCGGCATCGATGCGCGCGACGGCATCGTTGCGGTCGACGGCTGGACCAAGCAGAGCACCATGCGCGCGCTCGACCTCGCGCTGCGCTTCGAGGACGCCGGCGTCGCCGCCATCATCTACACCGACATCGACCGCGACGGCGCGATGGGCGGCGTCAACATCGACGCGACCATCACGCTGGCCCAGCATCTCACCACGCCGGTCATCGCCTCGGGCGGCGTCAGCTCGCTCGACGACCTGCGCGAGCTCAGGCCCGCCGAGGAGCACGGCATCGTCGGCGCCATCGTCGGCCGCGCGCTCTACGACGGCCGCGTCACCGTGCCGGATGCGATCCGCGTGCTGAAGGGCGACTGATCGACATGCTCAAGGTCCGCATCATCCCCTGCCTCGACGTCAAGGACGGGCGCGTCGTCAAGGGCGTGCAGTTCGTCGACCTGCGCGACGCCGGCGATCCGGTCGAGCAGGCCCGCGTCTACGACGCCGCCGGCGCCGACGAGCTCACCTTCCTCGACATCACCGCGAGCCACGAGAACCGCGACACCATCCTCGATGTGGTCGCCCGTACCGCCGAGCAGTGCTTCATGCCGCTCACCGTCGGCGGCGGCGTGCGCACGATCGAGGACATCCGCCGCCTGCTGCTGGCCGGCGCCGACAAGGTCTCGATCAACTCCGCCGCCGTCAGCCGGCCCGGGTTCGTTCGCGAAGCCGCCGAGAAGTACGGCGACCAGTGCATCGTGGTGGCGATCGACGCCCGCCAGTCGGCACCCGGCAAGTGGGAGGTCTTCACCCATGGCGGCCGCAAGGGCACCGGGCTCGACGCGATCGACTGGGCGCGGCGCATGACCGACCATGGCGCCGGCGAGATCCTGCTGACCTCGATGGACCGCGACGGCACCAAGTCGGGCTTCGATCTGGCGCTCACCCGCGCGGTCTCGGACGCGGTGCCGGTGCCGGTCGTTGCTTCGGGCGGCGTCGGCACGCTCGATCACCTGGTCGAGGGCGTGAAGCAGGGCCGCGCGTCGGCCGTTCTGGCGGCATCGATCTTCCATTTCGGTACGTTCACCATCGCCCAGGCGAAGGAACATCTGGCGCGGGCAGGCGTTGCCGTTCGTCCGATCTCGCAACTTGCGTGAATTTGGCGTAGAATTGAGTCGAGGCGCCCATCCAAGAGGCGCCCAGAGTACCCCTCGGATGGCAAAGAAAAAGAAAGCCAAGAAGAAGCCGCTCAGGAAGCGCAAGGACGAGGACGTCGCCGTCGAGCACGTGCTCGACCGGCTGTACGCGGTGATCGACAGCCGCAAGGGCGCCGATCCCGACACCTCCTACACCGCCCGCCTGTTCAGCCGCGGCCGCCAGCAGATCGCCAAGAAGCTGGGCGAGGAGGCGGTCGAGGCGGTGATCGAAGGCATCCGCGGCGACAGGCCCAAGCTGGTCGGCGAGAGCGCCGACATGCTCTATCACCTGCTGACCCTGTGGGCTGCCAACAACGTCAAGCCGAGCGCGATCTGGAACGAGCTGGCGCGGCGCGAGGGCCTGGGCGGCCTTGCCGAGAAGGCCGCGCGCAAGCACAAATAGCCGCGCATGCCGTCCCAGCCGCCGCATCATCTGGCGCCCTACGACCGCAACAACATCTTCGCCAGGATCCTGCGTGGCGAAGCGCCCTGCACCAGGGTCTACGAGGACGAGTTCGCGCTCGCCTTCAACAACATCCATCCGGCGGCGCCGGTCCATGTGCTCGTGGTGCCCAAGGGCGAGTATGTGTCCAACGCCGACTTCAGTGCCTCGGCGACCGATGCGCTGATCGCCGGTTTCTGGCGCGCGGTCGCGAAGACGGCAACCGTGCTCGGCCTGGACGAGTCCGGTTACCGGCTGGTCGCCAATCACGGACCGGACGCCAACCAGGTCGTCTTCCACTTCCACGTACATATCATCGGCGGCCGGCAGCTACGCGGCGTCAGTGGTCGGGGCCCGGTACCCAGCGACGGCGGATGAGGCGACGGCGCGGCGGTTAGGCCGTCTTGCCGAAGCGGCGTCGGCCAAGCACAAATAGCCGCGCCATGACGCCCGCCTATGATCGCAACAACATCTTCGCGAAAATCCTGCGCGGCGAAGCACCCTGCACCAAGGTATACGAGGACGAGTTCGCGCTCGCCTTCAGGGACATCCATCCCAAGGCCAAGGTGCACGTGCTGGCGATCCCCAAGGGCGAGTACGTGTCGCTGGCCGACTTCGCGCAGTCGGCGCCGCCCGACATGGTCGCGGGCTTCTGGCGCGCGGTCACAAGGGTCGCCGAGCGGCTGGGCGTCGCCGACGGCTACCGCATCGGCTCCAATGTCGGCCCGGGCGGCGGCCAGATCGTGTTCCACTTCCATGTCCATATCCTGAGCGGCCCCCGCCAATGAGTCCCAGGGCGTGATCCACCGGCGCGCGCTGCTCGCCGCCGCCGCGTTTGCCGCCCGGCCGGCCGCGGCGCAGAGATACCATCCGATCGGCACCAAGCACCTCGATCTGCGCTTTGCCGGCGCGGGCGGCGTGACCTTGAGCGGCACGCTGCTGTTGCCCACGATCAGCGAGCTGCAGCGTGTGCCGGGCGTGGTGCTGGTCGCGGGCAGCGGCCCGACCGACCGCGACGGCAACAACCGTTACCTTGCGGAGAAGATCGATCTCCTGAAGCAGATCGCCGGGCTGCTGGCCGACAACGGCATCGCAACGCTGCGCTACGACAAGCGCGGCATCGGCGCCTCCACGCCACAGCCCGAGAGCAGCCTCGGCGCGCAGGAGCGCTTCTGGGCGTGGGACCATTTCGTCGCCGACGTGCAGGCCGCGCACGCCGAGTTGCTGCGCCACGACGAGATCAAGCCCTATGCCACCGCCCTGCTCGGTCACAGCGAGGGCGGTTTGCTGTCGCTCGCGGCCGCCCAGGCGATGGGCAAGAAGGGACCGTACGCCATCGTGCTTGCCTCGACGCCCGGCAGACCCTTGCAGGGGATCGTCCACGACCAGATCGCGCGCAGCGCGCCGGCGTTCGCCGCCGAGGCCGACCGGATCATGCGGACGATCATCGAGACCGGCCACGCACCCGACGACACGCCGCAGGAGCTGAAGCTGGTCTTTCCCGCGAGCGCCGGCGCTTTCCTGCAGCGTGCGCTCACCTTCGATCCGGCCCGGGCACTCGAGGCGATCGACGCGAGCTGCCTGCTGCTGCAGGGCAGCGCCGACACGCAAGTCGTGCCGATGGCCGATGTCCAGCCGCTGGTCGATGCGCTGTCGCAGCGCTCCAGGGCCGGCGAGGTCGCGGTGTTCCCGATGGTCAGCCACAATCTCAAGGCGGTGTCGGGCCCGAATGATCCGGGATTCACCGGGCCGATCGCGTCCCCGGTGGCGGACAAGCTCTCGAGCTGGCTGAAGCTGGTGCTGGGCGCTTGATCGGCTGCGCCGGCGGGCCGATCATCCGACCAATCGAGGAGGAAGCGATGGCAGTGACGGTTCGGCCGCTTAGCGCCGCCGTCGGCGTCGAGGTATTGGGCGTCGACCTCAAGCGCATGAGCGAGGCGGAGTTCCGCGCGGTGGAGCGCGCCTGGTACGAGCATTCGGTGATCCTGCTGCGCAACCAGCAGCTCGACGACAACCACCTGCTGGCCTTCAGCCGGCGCTTCGGCGAGCTCGACCCGCCGCCCAACCAGGAGCGCGGCCGCATCAGCCCGCCCGGCTATCCCGACATCTATGTCGTGTCGAACGTGCTCGACAGGAACGGCGACCCGATCGGCGCGCTCGGCAACGGCGAGGCGGTCTGGCACACGGACATGAGCTACCTCGAGATGCCGCCCGACGCCTCGATGCTATACGCGCTGGAGATCCCGCCCAGCGGCGGCAACACCTGGTTCTGCGGCATGCAGGCGGCGGCCGCGGCCCTGCCCGACGACCTGCGCCGGCGGCTCGGCACTCGCCGGGTCAAGCACGACGGCACCTACAATTCCGGCGGCTACCTGCGCAAGGGCGTGACGCCGACCGACGATCCGATGAAGGCGCCGGGCGCCTGGCATCCGGCGATCCTGAAGCATCCGGCGAACGGCAGACCGACGCTCTATCTCGGCCGCCGCCGCAACTCGTACATCGAGGGCCTGTCGCGTGCCGAGTCCGACGCACTGCTCGAGGCCCTGTGGGCGCACTGCACGCAGCCGCAGTTCCTGTACGAGCATGTCTGGCGGCTGGGCGATCTCGTGATGTGGGACAACCGCTCGACCATGCATCGCCGCGATCCGTTCGACGGCGCGGCGCGCCGCATCATGCACCGCACCCAGATCAAGGGCAGCGGCAAGCCGATCGCGTACGCTGCGTAGGGGATGATTCACACTCCGTCGTCCCGGGAATAAAGCCGAGGAAACGTCATGCGCCGTCAGAAGAAGTTCTATGCCTGGGGCTATGCCGACGAGGATCTGTCGCCCGCCGAGATCAAGCCGTGGGAAGCGGAGATCGCCGAGCGTTATGGCCTGAAGGGTTTCGACGTCACGCCGCCGCCCAAGCCGGAGGAGATCACGCTGCGCAAGCCGCGGGTCGACGTGCCGTCGGCCCTGCAGGTGATGGTGCGCACCGATCACCTGACCCGGCTCGAGCACAGCTACGGCAAGGCGGGCTTCGACGCCTGGCGCATGTTCATGCGATCCGTTCCCAACCCGCCCGACGCGGTCGCCTTCCCCGAGACCGAGCAGGATGTCGTGCGTGTGCTCGACTGGTGCGACCGGATCGGCGCGAAGGCGATCCCCTATGGCGGCGGCTCGTCGGTGGTGAAGGGCATCGAGCCGCAGGCCTCGTTCGACAAGGTCGTGACCGTTTCGACCCGCCATATGGACAAGATCCTGGAGGTCGATGACGTGAGCCAGGCGGCGCGCATCCAGGGCGGCATCTACGGGCCGGCGATCGAGGACGCGCTGCGCAAGACGCCGCTCACCATGCGGCACTACATGCAGGCCTACCGCTGCTCGACCCTGGGCGGCTGGATCGCGACCCGCTCCGGCGGCCACTACGCCACGCTCTACACCCACATCGACGACTTCGTCGAAAGCACCCGCATGGTGACGCCGGCCGGCGTCATGGAGACGCGCCGCCTGCCGGGCTCCGGCGCCGGCCCCAGCCCCGACCGAATGGTGCTGGGCTCCGAAGGCATCCTCGGCATCATCACCGAGGCCTGGGTGCGCTTGCGGCGCAAGCCGACTTTCCGGGCGTCAGCCTCGGTCCGCTTCAAGAGCTTCTACGACGGCGCCGATGCGGTGCGCGGCATCACCCAGGCCGGCCTCTATCCCGCCAACTGCCGCCTGCTCGAGGCGCGCGAGGCGCTGCCCGGAATCCCGTGGAGCAGCGAGGAAGCGGTGCTCGTGCTGGCCTTCGAATCCGCCGACCATCCGCTCGAGGCGTGGATGAAGCGGGCGCTGGAGATCTGTGCCGATCACGGGGGCGTCGCCGACCAGTCCGATCCCGACGACGAGAACGCGCACCGTTCGGGCGCCGCCGGCGCCTGGCGCAACCGCTTCATCCGCGCGCCGCACTACAGCGAGCATGCCGTGGCGCGCGGCATCCTCTCCTCGACCTTCGAGACCGCGATGACCTGGGAGCGCATGCGCGACTTCCATCAGAAGATCACGAAGATCACCCGGGACACGATCAAGCGCGTGACCGGCCGCGAGGGCACCGTCACCTGCCGCTTCACCCACGTCTATCCCGACGGGCCGTGCCTCTACTTCACCTTCGGCGGCGTCGTCGACAAGCCCCGGGGGCTCGAGCAGTTGATGGAGGTGCTGACCACCTGCACCGCGGCGACGGTCGAGCACGGCGGCACGACCACGCACCATCACGCGGTCGGCCGCTTCCACCGGCCGTTCTACGACAAGCAGCGGCCCGAGCTGTTCGCCCGGGCGCTGCGCGGCGCCAAGCGGGAGCTCGATCCCAAGGCCATGATGAATCCCGGTGTGCTGATCGATCCGTAGAACCATTTCCTCCCTGCGCGAAGCGCGGGGAGGTGGCGCGGTAATCCGCGACGGAGGAGTCGAAGACCCCAGTCTGCAGCTCATGACCCCTCCGCCCCTTCGGGGCGCCTCCCCATGCTTCGCATAGGGAGGAACCCGAGTCGCGAATCGGCTAAGGTCGCAACATGAAGTGTGACCGCGTCTCCGGATCGGCCTCACGCCACTGCATCGGCGAATCGGGAGGCCGATGAAGCCCGGCGGGATGAGCCTCCGCGACTGGCGCGATATCTATCGCGGCGGCGTGCCGACGCTCGATCCGGCCGACGTGCCGATCATCGAACGGTCGGCTGCCGCGGTGTCGGCGATCATCGCCAGGGGCGAGGCCGTCTACGGGATCAATACCGGCTTCGGAAAGCTCGCGAACGTCCATATCCCGCCGGCCGACCTCGCCATGCTCCAGCGCAACATCGTGCTGTCGCACTCGGCCGGCGCCGGCGCGCCCATGCCGGTGCCGATCGCGCGGCTGATGATGGCGCTCAAGCTCGCCAGCCTCGCCCAGGGCGCGTCGGGCGTGCGGCTGGAGACGGTGCGCCTGATCGAGGCGATGCTGGCCAGGGGCCTGACGCCCGTCGTGCCCCGACAAGGCTCGGTCGGCGCGTCCGGCGATCTCGCGCCGCTGGCGCACATGTCGGCGACCATGATCGGCGAGGGTGAGATCATCGTCGATGGCCGCACCCTGCCTGCCGGGCAGGCGCTGGCCGACGCCGGCCTGAGGCCGCTGACGCTTGGCGCGAAGGAGGGCCTCGCGCTGCTGAACGGCACGCAGTTCTCGACCGCCTATGCGCTCGCCGCGCTGTTCGAGATCGAGACGCTGTACCAGTCGGCGCTGGTCACCGGCGCGCTCTCGACGGATGCCGCGCGCGGCTCCGACGCGCCGTTCGATCACCGCATCCACCTCCTGCGCCGCCATCGCGGACAGATCGAGACGGCCGACGCCCTGCGCGACCTGATGCAGGGCTCGGCGATCCGCGCCTCCCATCTGGTCGGCGACGAGCGGGTGCAGGATCCCTACTGCCTGCGCTGTCAGCCGCAGGTCATGGGGGCTGCGCTCGACCTGCTGCGCCAGGCGGCGGCGACGCTGGAGACCGAGGCCAACGGCGTCACCGACAACCCACTGATCTTCGCCGATACCGAAGAGGCGCTGTCCGGCGGCAACTTCCACGCCGAGCCGGTCGCCTTCGCCGCCGACACGATGGCGCTGGCGATCTGCGAGATCGGCTCCCTGTCCGAACGGCGCATCGCGATGCTGGTCGATCCAGCCCTGTCGGGCCTGCCGGCATTCCTGACGCCGCGGCCGGGGCTGAACTCCGGCTTCATGATCCCGCAGGTGACGGCAGCGGCGCTGGTGTCGGAGAACAAGCAGCGCGCCCATCCCGCCAGCGTCGATTCGATCCCGACCTCGGCCAACCAGGAGGACCATGTCTCGATGGCGGCGCACGCTGCGCGCCGGCTGATCGACATGGCCGACAATTGCGGCACGGTAATCGGCATTGAGTTGCTGGCCGCCGCCCAGGGCTGCGACTTCCATGCACCGCTAATATCAAGCCCGCGCCTCGAAGCCGTACGCACCTTGCTGCGCCGCGAGGTGCCGCATCTCGACGAGGACCGTTCGCTCCATCCCGACCAGCAGGCGGCGACGCGCCTGATCCGCAGCGGCGCGGTCGTCGCGGTCGCCGGACCGCTTCCGTCTCTTGTGCCCGAGAGAACATGACCCGTACCGACAACAGCCGCCAGATCCGCTCGCCGCGCGGCACGACGCTCACCGCCAAGAGCTGGCTGACCGAAGCGCCGATGCGCATGCTGATGAACAACCTCGATCCCGACGTCGCCGAGAAGCCGGGCGAGCTGGTGGTCTACGGCGGCGTCGGCCGCGCCGCGCGCGACTGGCAGAGCTTCGACCGCATCGTCGCCTCGCTCCGGAGTCTCGAGGCCGACCAGACGCTGCTGGTGCAGTCGGGCAAGCCGGTCGGCATCTTCCGCACCCATGCGGACGCGCCGCGCGTCCTGATCGCCAACTCCAACCTCGTGCCGCGCTGGGCGACCTGGGAGCATTTCAACGAGCTCGACCGCAAGGGCCTGATGATGTTCGGCCAGATGACGGCGGGCTCGTGGATCTACATCGGCAGCCAGGGCATCGTGCAGGGCACCTACGAGACCTTCGTCGAGATGGGCCGCCAGCACTATGGCGGCAATCTCGCCGGCCGCTGGATCCTGACCGCCGGCCTGGGCGGCATGGGCGGCGCGCAGCCGCTGGCGGCCACGATGGCGGGCGCCTCGTGCCTCGCCATCGAATGCCGGCCGAGCAGCATCGAGTTCCGCCTGCGCACCGGCTATCTCGACCGGCAGGCCAAGGACCTCGACGACGCGCTGGCGATCATCCGGCAGGCAACCGGGGAGAGGAAAGCCGTGTCGGTCGGCCTGCTGGGAAATGCGGCCGAGGTGCTGCCCGAGCTGTTGCGTCGCGGCGTGCGGCCGGATTGCCTGACCGACCAGACCTCGGCGCACGATCCTGGCAACGGGTACCTGCCTGCCGGCTGGAGCCTGGCCGAGTGGGAAGACAGGCGCTCCAGGGATCCGGCGGGCGTTGCCAGGGCCGCCAGGAAGTCGATGGCCGCGCATGTCCGGGCGATGCTGGAGTTCCACAAGCTCGGCGTGCCGACGGTCGACTACGGCAACAACATCCGCCAGATGGCGCTGGAGGAAGGCGTAGCCGACGCCTTCTCCTTCCCGGGCTTCGTGCCGGCCTATGTGCGGCCCCTGTTCTGCCGCGGCATCGGGCCGTTCCGCTGGGCCGCCCTGTCGGGCGATCCCGAGGACATCTACCGCACCGACGAGAAGGTCAAGGAGCTGCTGCCCGACGACAAGCATCTGCACACCTGGCTCGACATGGCCCGCAGGCGCATCAGGTTCCAGGGCCTGCCGGCGCGCATCTGCTGGGTCGGGCTGGGCGATCGCGACCGCGTCGGTCTCGCCTTCAACGAGATGGTGGCGAAGGGCGAGCTCGCGGCACCGATCGTGATCGGCCGCGATCACCTCGATTCGGGCTCGGTCGCCAGCCCCAACCGCGAGACCGAGGGGATGCGCGACGGCACCGATGCGGTGTCGGACTGGCCGATGCTGAACGCCCTGCTCAACTGCGCCTCGGGCGCGACCTGGGTGTCGCTGCATCATGGCGGCGGCGTCGGCATGGGGTTCTCCCAGCATGCCGGCATGGTGATCGTGTGCGACGGCACGCCCGAGGCGGCGAGGCGCATCGCGCGCGTGCTGTGGAACGACCCGGCCACCGGCGTCATGCGCCACGCCGATGCGGGTTACCCATCGGCGATCGAATGCGCCCGCGAGCACGGGCTCAATCTGCCGAGCCTTGGCGACTAGCGCAAATTGCCGGTGTGGCCGAGCGAATAGCGGCCGGGCTGCGGCCACACGGCGAGGCCATGCGGCTCCTTGCCGACCTTGATCTTGTCGACGGCGCCCGAGCCG